>JBFWNN010000040.1:0-55443 GCA_050251035.1 Parvibaculaceae bacterium | reverse complement strand
GGCCGGGCCTTCGGCCCAGCGGCAGCCGGTATGAAGCCTGTCGACATGCGCGTTGCTGTTGAACAATCGCGCGAAGCGCTTGTCGAAGACCTCGTAATAGTCGGAAGTCGCCATTCGTCACACCCCGCCTTTCGTTTTGTATGACATATCGAGCCTGACATTCGCAACGATTGCAAGCTGATTTCACTCCTGCTCGAAGCCGCCGAAGATCCGGCAGGCCTGCGCCGCGGCCGCATGGCCGCAGGCCAGGCACTCGGCCACGGGCTTTCCCTCCATACGCGCCGCCAGGAAGCCGGCGATGAAGCTGTCGCCCGCCCCCGTCGTGTCGCGCACGCGGGTCGCGAGCGCAGCACCCGTGAACACATCGCCCGAGGCGCCGGCGAGCGAACCGCGATGGCCTCGCATGATGACGGCGAGACGTGCGCCCAGCGCCAGCGTCCGGTCCAGCACGGAGCGCGCCTCGACATCATCGCCATCGCAGGAGACGAAGGCTATGACGAGGCCGTCGGGCGCGATGTTGCGGGACTCGGCATTGACGGAGAGGTCCTGCGAGACGCTCACGCCGGCAGCGGCGAGCGTGCGCTTGGTGACGCCCTCATCGTCGAGCCAGCCGATATGGACATGCCGCATGGTCGCGAGCCGCGCAAGGTCCCGGTCGTCCGGCCGATAGCCGCGGCAGACGCCGAAATCCTCCGCGACGAAATGCCGGTCGCCGTCCGCATCGGTCGCGATGACGGTGTGCGAGGTGCGGCCGGGCCGGATGATCCTGAGCCCGGCGAGATCGACGCCGATGCGGTCGAGCACGTTCCGCGTCCGGACCCCCTCCGCGTCATCGCCCACCGCGCCGAAATAGGCGGCTTCATAGCCTAGCCGCACCAGGTTCACCGCGACATTGACGGCGTTGCCGCCGACCAGCCGGCGGTCCACCGGCGGCAGATAATGGTCGATGCAGTTGTCGCCGACCGCAGCGATCCTGGCGCGCATTTAATAGGCGACGCGCTTGTAGTAGCGCCGTGTCGTCAGAGGATGGTTGCGCAGATGCTCGAGATGGGCCGAGAGGCGCTCGAGCTGTGTCGCGAGGATGACCGGCGAGAGCAGCGCGCGGAACGCCTGCGATATGTTCGGCAGCTCGGCCTCGGCTGGGTCGATGACGGTGAGCTTGTCCGTATACTGGCGGGCGAAGCCTTCGACCCGCTCGCCGAGCGGGCGGAATTCGTCCTCGCTTTTGAGCAGGATGACGCTGACCCCTTTCTCGACCAGCTCCAGCGTGCCGTGGAAGAAGTCGGACGCATGCACCGGCCGGGTGCGGATCCATTGCATCTCCTCGAGGACGCACATGCCGTAATAGAAGGCTTCCGGCCACGCCGAGCCCGCGCCGGTGATGATGTGATAGGGCTCGGCGCGGAGTTTCTCGGCAAGTGCTGCGGCCTTCGGCTCGAACGTGGCTTTCGCCGCGAGCAGGGCCTTGGGCAGATGCGCCAGACCGGGCGTGATCGCCTCATGGAGATTTGCCTCGCCGCGATGCTTGAGGAGCGCCGCGGCGATCAGCAGGCCCTGGATATAGAAGGACTCCGATGAGGTGTCGTCCTCGGCGAAATTGACGAAGGCGCGGTCGGCCGACCGGCCGAGCGGCGTGTCGGCATGGCCGACCAGGGTCACGATCCTGGCGCCCTTGGCCCGGCAGAAGTCGAGGGCCGCGATGCTTTCCCTGGTGGTGCCGGAGAGCGAGGGGATGACGACCAGCGACCGGGTCCCCAGCGAGCGGTGATCCATGAGCACGAGCTCGGCCGATTTCTCGGTGAGGACGGCGAGACGCGAATGCCGCGTCAGCAGCGCTGCGGCCGGATACATGAGGATGGCCGCGCCGCCGGTCCCCAGGAAGAACACGCTGTCGATGCCTTCCGCCACATAGCGCTCGGCGGCGGCGTCGATTTCCACCGCGAGCGCGGCCGCCGCGGTCTCGATCTTCAGGAAACGGTCGGCATCGAAATTGAGCATGGCCTCGGTCACTCCGTGGACTGGTCGTCGCGTGCGCCGCTATTTGCGCGCTCCATAGTCCAGATAGGCCCAGAAGACGTTCTTCAATTCTTCGACGGCAGTCCGCAGATCGAAGTTCTCCTGGATTTGCGAACGCACGATGACGCCGTCCAGGATCGTCGAGGCGACCTGCGCCGCTTTATCGGCATCGAGCTTCCGGAAAAGACCGGCTTTTATGCCCTTGCGGATGCTCTTCGACAGGATTTCCCGCTCAGCGCCATAGAATCCTTGAACGCCGTTCTCGATCATGTCGCGCTGGGGGTGCGAAACGGCGAAGTCGAGCATCACCTTGACCATGTAGCGGATCAACACCACCGATTCGATATGATTGTCGAACCACAGGCTGATCAGTTCCGCGGGGTCGGTCTTGCCGGCGCTCATCTCGTGATATTTCGCGATGGCGAGCTTGGCGGCATGTTCGAGCGACGCCTGAAACAGCTCTTCCTTGTTCTTGAAGTAATAGTAGATCAGCGCGCTGTTGACTGGAATCGCCGCGGCGATGTCCTTGATGGTGACCGAATTGAAATCGTGGCTTGCGAACTGGTGAAGGGCCGCTTCCATCAGCTCTTCGGCGCGGTCGGGCCGGAAGCGTCCGCTCGGCGCGATCCCAGATCTCATTGGTCACTCCATCTTTCCCGCCGTTATAGCGCATGACCAAAACACCGGCGCAAGTTTAATCGAGCGATTAAATTTAATTGACTGATTAATTGAAAGCGCCCATTCTGATTGCGCACATGAAAATCCCCTTTCGGCTTCGGCCGGAAGCAAAGCCGGCCGCCAGAGCTGTCCGGGAAAGAGGAACGTCACCACCCACGGGAGTCCGGCCGAGTGCCGGACGAGGAGGAGCCATGGTCGATGCTACCGGCGGAACCGCAATTCCGGTTCCGCAGACTCTCCAGCGCAGCATCAGCTGGACACACGCATTTTGGTTCGCGGCGGGCACGCCGGCGCTCGTCCTGTTTTCGATCGGGGCAATCGCGGCGACCGTCGGAAACGTATCGCCCCTGATCTGGTTCGTCTCGATCCTCTTCGGCTTCCTGCAATCCTTCACCTACGCCGAGATCGCCAGCATGTACCCACACAAATCGGGGGGCGCTTCCGTGTACGGGGCCATCGCGTGGGTCCGTTATGGCAAGCTGCTCGGTCCCATCTCGGTGTGGTCGAACTGGTTCTCATGGTCGCCGGTGCTCGCGATCGGCACCGGACTGGGCGCCGGTTACATCCTGACCTTGTTCTTCGCGCCCGAGTCGCCCGTTCATACCTGGGAAGTAACGGTCCTGTCGCTCGCCTGGATCAGCGACGGTCTGACATTGCGCATCAATGCGACATTCCTGCTGGGCTGGGTACTGGTGCTGGCCGTCTTCGCCATCCAGCATGGGGGCGTTCTGAAGGCGGCGCGCGCCCAGATGATCATGGCGGTGATCGCGCTTCTTCCGCTGCTGATCATCGGCATCCTGCCGATCCTGCGCGGCGAGATTCCATTGGAACACTACACGCCGTTCGTGCCGCTCGCCTATGACGCCGAGAGCAGGCCCATCCCCGGCGCCTGGGATATCGCGGGGCTTACGGTTTTCGCCGGCGGCCTCTTCATCGCCGGCTGGTCTACCTATGCGTTCGAGACCGCGATCTGCTACACGCGCGAATTCAAGGAGCCGGCGCGCGATACGTTCCGCGCTATCTTCGCCGCCGGCCTCCTCTGTGTCGCCGTGTTCACCCTGGTGCCGTTTGCCTTCCAGGGCGCGCTCGGCCTCACCGGCATGCTCGATCCCGGCATCTACAGCGGCATGGGCGTGGCGAAAGCGATGGCGGGCATCGTCGGCGGCGGCGCCTGGGTCGAGATGGCGCTGGTGATACTGTTGATCATCTCGCTTCTGCTCACCGTCTCGATGGCCATGGCGGGGTCCGCGCGCACCCTCTACCAGGGTTCGGTGGACGGCTGGCTTCCCCGCTACCTCTCGCATGTCAACGAGAACGGCGCGCCGACGGCCGCGATGTGGACGGACCTCTGCTTCAACATGCTGCTGTTGATGATGTCCAACTACGTGTTCCTGCTCGCCATCGCAAATGTGAACTACATGATCTTCATCTTCATGAACCTGCAGTCCGGCTGGCTGCATCGTATCGACCGGCCGGCGAGCCCCAGGCCCTACCGGGCGCCCAATATCCTTCTTGCGGTCGGCGCGCTCCTCGGCTTCGTGAACCTGTTCGTCATGGGCATGGGAGCGAACATCTGGGGCCAGGGAACGCTCACGGCGGGAATCGTCGTCGCGCTTATGATCATCCCGGTCTTCCTGTACCGCCACTATGTCCAGGACAAAGGCGTATTCCCGGAACAGCTCGCCGAGGACATGCGGCCGGACAGCGCCGACGAAGCGCGCGTGCAGACGCGGGCCGGCCTCCTCCCCTATGTCGTGCTCGCCGGCGGCATAGCCTGTGTCCTGGCCGGCTATCTCGTCTCCGCGTGACGGAGCCAGTTGGAACTAATAAGTCTTGAGGAGAATATCGTATGGATAACGCTGCCGCACACGCGAAATCGCCGCTTCACCAGGAACTGGTGAACAAGGGCGTCAAATACATGTTCGCCAGCTATGTCGACATGCATGGCGCATCGAAGAGCAAGGTCGTGCCCATCGACCATTTCGATCGCATGCTCGCCGGCTCGGAGCTGTGCACGGGCGCCGCGCTCGACGGCGTCCCGCAGGACGTCAGCGACGAGGAAGTCGCGGCGCATCCGGATCCGGCATCCTGCACGATCCTGCCGTGGAAACGCGACGTCGCATGGTTCGCCAGCGATCTGTGGTGCGAAGGCAAGCCGTTCGAGCCCTGCAGCCGCAACATCCTCAATCGCACGCTGGCCAAGGCGTCGAGCATGGGCTGCACGTTCAATCTCGGCATGGAGGCCGAGTTTTTCGTGCTCAAGGACAGCGGTGCGGAAACATTCTCGCCGATGTCCGACCGCAAAAGCCTCGACAAGCCGGCTTACGACGTGCCGCGGATGCTCGACAACATGACCTGGATGGACGAGCTCGTTTCCGCGATGAACGAGCTGAAATGGGACGTCTATTCCTTCGATCACGAAGACGGCATTGGCCAGTTCGAGGTGGATTTCCGCTATTTCGACGCGCGCACGATGGCGGATCGCTATGTCTTCTTCCGTCTGATGGCGCATGAGATCGCCCGCAAGCATGGCGGCTTTGCCACCTTCATGCCGAAGCCTTATGGCGATCGCGCGGGAAGCGGCGCCCATTTCAACATGTCGCTCGCCGACGCCAAGACCGGCAAGAATCTCTTTGCCTCCGAGACCGACCCGCGCGGCCAGGGATTGTCGAAGCTCGGCTATCAGTTCATCGGCGGGATCCTCCGCCATTTGCCGGCGATCTGCGCCGTGGTCGCGCCGACCGTCAACAGCTACAAGCGACTCATCATCAAGGGTAGCATGTCGGGCTTCACCTGGGCGCCGGTCTGGGCCTGCTACGGCAACAACAACCGCACCAATACGGTCCGCATCCCGCGCGGCGGCGGCCGTGTCGAGCTGAGAGCCGCCGACAGCGCCTGCAACCCCTATCTCGGCGCGGCGCTCGTCCTGGCGGCGGGCCTCGAAGGGATCGAGCAGGACATCGACCCGGGCGATCCGCATCTCGACAACATGTATCTGAAGACGGATGCCGAGCTCGACAGCCTGGGGATCAAGCGCCTGCCCAAGACGCTCGAGGAGGCCGTGGAGGCGTTTGACGCCGATCCGCTGTCCGAGAAAGTGTTCGGCAGGAAGATGAAGGAAGCTTGGGTTTCGTTCAAGCGTGACGAATGGCTGGGCTACCTCAACCACGTCTCCGATTGGGAGCGCTCCCGCTATCTGAAGTTCTATTGATGAGCGCGGACGGCATTTTGTCGACCATATCGTCGTTTCGGCTCGGCGACGTGCGCCTGCGCTCCGGAGCGGCGTTGCCCGATGCCGAGCTGGTCTATGCCACTTACGGCCGCCTCAATAGGTCGGCGGACAATTGCGTCCTGCTGCCGACCTATTATACCGGCACGCACGACTCCTATCGGCCGTGGATCGGCCCCGGAAAGGCCATCGATCCGGATCGCTTCTTCATCGTCATTCCGAACCTGTTCGGGAACGGCCTGTCGACATCGCCCAGCCACGGACTTGGCGCCGCGTTTCCGGACGTGTCCGTGCATGACAACGTCGTCTGCCAGCACCGACTGCTGACCGAAGTGCTGGGCGTGCGGCGCATCGCCCTCGCCGCCGGCTGGTCGCTCGGCGCCGTGCAGAGCCACTACTGGGCGGCGGCGTTTCCCGACATGGTCGGTTCGCTGCTGGCGCTCTGCGGCGCCGCCCGCTGCTGGCCATTGAACAAGATCTTCCTCGCGGGCGTGAGGGCGGCATTGCAGGCGGATCCGGTGTTCGCGGACGGGCTCTATCGCGACCCCCCGGTCACCGGCCTTCGCGCCTTCGGCCGCGTCTATGCGGGCTGGGCCTATTCCGCCGCCTTTTTTCGCGATGAGCTCTACCGCCAGCTCGGCGCAAAGAGCCTCGAGGCTTTCCTCGAGGCTTGGGAAGCCGAGCACGAGGCATGGGATGCCAACGACCTCCTCGCGATGCTCCGGACATGGCTCGACGCCGATGTGGGGGACGTTCCCGGCTGCAGTGGAGACTTCCGCCGCGCTTTGGCGCGAACCAAGGCGCGCGCCGTTCTGATGCCCTGCGACAGGGATGCCTATTTCACGGTCGAGGAGAACGCCATCGAAGCGGCCTGCATGCCTGACGTCGAGCTCCTGCCTTTATCCTCCCCCTATGGGCACTGTGCCGGAGCACCCGGGCGCTTTCCGGCGGAAACGACACTCATCGTTCAGCAGATCCGTCGTTTGCTGGGACAATCCACATGATGGCGATTCGTGCCTATACCAGTCCGGTCGCCTTCAGATCGGCGATGAAGTGCTCGAGCAACACGGGATCGTTGAACGGTCGCGCTTGCGCCCATTCCTGGACGGTGAAATGGGGATCGAGCCTGAGGACGGACTGCGCGGCCTGCTGCGCCTCCTTGGATTTGCCCTGCCGGTTCAAGCTCGCGGCCAGGCCGATCCACGCCCGAACATAGTCGGGATAGTGCTGTATGACTTCCCGATAGATGCGTTCGGCCTCGCCGTTCTCGTTCACGGCCAGATAGGACAGGCCGAGATTGGAGGGGATCCAGGCCGGGCAGTGATGGGTGAGGGAAATGGCCCGAGTGTAGGCCTGTATGGCCGCGCGGTAATCGCCCAGCAGGTCGTAAACGGCGCCTTGATACCCGATGATTTCCGGGCTGTGGCTCCCGAGCTCGACGGCCCTCGCCATCGCTTCTGTCGCATCGTCGGAGCGGCCCTGGAAATAGCGCACGAACGCGAGCAAGGCCTGCACATCGGCATGCTGAACTTGCAGACCTAGGGCTTTCTGGCAGAGCTGCTCCGCCTCGACGATCGAAGCTGACGGATCGGCGGTCCAGCCCAGCCTGACTTCGTCCAGCTTGCAGAACGCGAGCGCCACCATGGCGCTCAGATAGCCGGGATCGATCTCCAGCGATTTGCGATAGAACGCGATGGCCGTCTGGTGATCCCGCCTTGTGTAGCGCCGCTCGAAATCATGCCCGCGCTGGAAGTTCTCCCAGGCTTGCCCCGATTGCGTGCCGCGCCGCCACAGCTGCGCCTGTTCCCCCTCCGTCAGCGCCAGTTGAAGGGCCGCGACGATCTCGCGGGCGATCTGTTCCTGGACATCGAACGGCCGCCTGAGGTCGCACTCGAAACGCTCGCCCCACATGGTGATGCCGTCCGCATGCGACACGAGCTGGGTCATGACCCGCAGATGCGGCCCGCCGCTTTGAACGGTGCCGGACAGGACATAGTCATGCGCGCCGGCAAGCTTCGGCTTGACCGCCGTGACCGAGATGGAGTTCGAGATCCGCGACAGGATGAGATGGACTTCCTCGGCCAATGCCTTCGCCAGCAGGGCGCTTTTCTGCGACTTGTTGATCACCTGGAACGGCTCCAGCCGCACCACCGGCTTGCGCAACTGGCGCAGGAGCTTCGGCGGCGTCAGGTGACCGGCCGACTGGGTCTTGAGCAGCGCCTCATAGGCGGGGAGAAACGCCCGGTAGATGTGGACCGGCCGGTCGATGTTCTTCAGGTGCCGCGGTCCGATGTCCTGCACCTGGAAGTCCGGTGCAATTCGCATCAGCCGGCGCACATTGTCGGTGAGGTAGAACTCGCCGGGACCGGCCAGCGCCTGGAGCCGTGCGGCGACGTTGATCGCGGTGCCGTAATGGTCGCGATCCAATATGAAGACGTCGCCGACCTCGATGCCGATCTTCCAATGGCCGGGCTTGCCCTTGTTCGATCCCGAGTGCCGTTCAAACAGCCTTTGCTGCAGGGCCGCCGCAGCCCCGACCGCGCCCGTGACATCGGGGAATGTCGCCAGGACGAAATCGCCGGGCGTGTCCAGGATGGATCCGCCGCGGCTTTCGATCGCGCCGACGAGAATGCTGCGCGTCTCGCGCAGCACCTTCACGCCGGCATGCGGATCGCGAAAGACGAGCTCCGTATACCCCACGAGATCGGCGGCGAGCACCACGCGGGTCTCACGGATCCCTTCATGGACGGCGCCCCAATCTCCTGCGGCTGCGATGCCGCTATGCCCATGTGACTCGATCGGGGCCATTCAATTCTCACCTGCGCCCCAGTCTACCGCACATTGAACCCGGAACGGAAATATCAATAATCGTTCTGAACCCGGAAGCGGGAAAGCGCGGGCAACATGGTTATCAGCCACAAATTTGATTTTGTTGAGCAAATTCACGAACTGGACCTCGGGGACGAATGTCCTTTCATGATTGCCGCCGCCGTCCTCGCGCCCGATCCCTGGGGCAGGAGGCGTACCGTGAGCGGAAGAGGCGTTGCGCGCGAAGATGCGCTTCGCACCTGCCTCGCGGAAGCGGCCGAACGCTGGTGCGCGGTTTTCGACGAAACGCGGCCCGGACGATGGGCGCTCGAGCGCGAGATTGCGGCGCGGGCGGCTTCTCCGGATTCGCTGCTGCTGGTCTCCGATTGCCAATATGAGACAGCCGGGCAGTGGAACCGCGCGGTCGAGCCCGACCATCGCCTGCCGAGACGGCGGGATGCCGGGCAGCCGCTCTTCTGGGTCGAAGCCCGCTCCCTCGTCGACAACGCGCCCGTCATGGTGCCGGCAGCGCAGTGTTTCCTTGGCTATCCGCTGGCGCTGGACCATGGTTTCGCGCTGCCCGACAGCAGTGGCCTCGCGGCGGGAGACGATGCCGCGTCGGCCGTTCAACGGGCGCTGTTCGAATTGATCGAACGGGATGCGGTGGCGATCTGGTGGTACGGGCGCGTGCCGCGACCGGCTCTTGGCCTCGACCGGTCGAAACTGCCCGTGCTGGCCGGCGTCGAAGCCTGGCTGGCGCGCCAGGGTCGAAGGCTGTGGCTGCTCGACATCGGCACCGACCTCGATGTGAGCGTCGCCGCCGCCTTGTCCTGCGGCGAGGACGGATGCGATCTCTCTCTGGGATTCGCGGCGGGCTGGACCAGGGAGGATGCGGGCCGGGGCGCTCTGGGCGAGCTCGTTCAGTTCGAGGCGACGAAGCGGCTTTCCCGCGGAAGGACATCGCCAAACGCAAACAACCTGCTGGCCTGGTGCGGCCAGGCGTGTGTCGGCGATCACTCTTTCCTGCGGCCTGCCGCTGCCGCCGCGATCGAACCCCCTGCCGACATGACGCCGGACATGAGGGGGCTGATCGACCGGCTGCGGCGAAAGGGAATGGAGCCGGTCGTGCTGGAGCTCAGCCGCAAGGACGTCCCCTTGTCGGTCGTCCGCGTCGTGGCGCCGGGGCTGCGGCCGATCTGGCCGCGCTTCGCGCCGGGCCGGCTCTATGACGTGCCGGTGGCGCTCGGCTGGCGCCAGTCCCCGCTGCGCGAGGCGGAGCTCAATCCGGTGCCTATCCTGTATTAGGCGAAAAAGGTTAAGGGGACCGCCGGTCCTCGCACGGCATGACTTGCCCGTCTTGTGGAAGGATGTACAATCGACAGGTCCCAAATGCGATTATCGAGGATTGCTCCAATGCTCAATCGCCGAATCCTTGTTTTGGGTACGCTGCTTGCCTCAGCCGGCTCGGCCAGGGCCGACGACAAATTCATCGTGATCATATTGAACAACGGCGCCGACGGTAAGGTGACCGTTTGGGTCGAAGGCAAGAACGATCCCATCTTGCCCGAAAAGGAGATGACCAGCGGCCAGCGTGAACCTCTTACCGTGGACGGCACGCCGAAAAAGCTCTTTCGCTGGCAGCACGTGGCCGCTGACGGGACAAAGAAGGAAGACTCGGGTTCTTATGGAAACCTCGAGAAGGAAGATACGATAAGAGTCGAGTCTGACTAGTGTGGCGGTTCAGAAATTCCCTCCAGTATTGCGGTCGGGATGAGAGGGAGTTTCTGAACAAGGCCACACTAGAAACTTGAATTTGCTAGTGTCCTTCCGAATCCGAAGTTCGCTCGGTGGACATTTCAAGAGGGATGCGAACTTCGGATTCGGGACACGAGATGAGGGCGATCATGATCGACAGGCGCCGTCTGATGGGAAGCGGCCTGCTTGCGGCTCTGGCCGCGTTCTTCGCGGTCCGTCCGGGCAGCAGCGTGGCGGCAAAGCCGCCGCCGATCCGCCGGGACAATTGCTCCTTTGCCAACGAGGTCAGCCGGACCCTCGAGGATGCCGTCCGGCGCGGGCTCGTCGCCGCGGATGCCGAGCAGACCGTGCGCTGCCCTTTATGCCGGGAGTATATCACCGTGTCGGCGCGCGAGGCCCTTGAGCGGAACCACGCCTGAGGCGTCACCGCTTTCCCGAGAGGTCAGTACGCAGACAAAAGGTGAAGATTCAACTCAAATCCATTGCGCTTCAGCGGCCGCAGCCGAAGAGAACGGCGGCGCCCATGCCCTGTCGAAAATCTCCGTTCTTTTCGAGATAGTCCTTCAGGTCCTTGCGTGTCTTCGCCGGGGGGAACGGCACCACGATGTGGATCGGCTCGTTCTCGACGTCCAGCACGACCTGGCAGGCGCTGTCCTCGCCCAGGATCGAATTGAAGGCCGCGGTCAGCGCATGCTTGTCCATGTCCAGAATTCCCTGCCCCTCGACCTCGGGGAGAACCCTGAACCATTCGGCGATGATAACATCCGACAATTCCGCGGAAACCCGACCTTCCTTGATTTTTCCACGCGCCATGCCTGATCCCCATTTCCCGATTTGGACACTAGCTGTCCAAATGATTTGAATATATCATCACTCCAGCCTGCAAAGCGCAACCCTGGTGAACGAATCATGCCGAGATTCCATTCCCTAGTCCCTGCAGTTGCTCTGACGATGTCTCTCCAGCTGGCCGTGGCGGCTTCGGCTGCCGAACCGGGGAACGGGAAAGAACCGGGCGAAGGAAGAAGCGCGCAGGAGCGCGCCCGTTCGACATCCATCGTCTGGCTCGAAAGCTCACAAGCAGACTTGGGCAAGCGGGCTGCGGCACTGACCGCCTTCCTGAACAAGGGCGAGGTGACCGCCACCGTCATTTTCAATTTTGAAGGATCGGTCGGCCTCCTGGTCGAAGGGAATCCGACGGCGACGCGCGTCAGGTTTCAGCAGATCGCCAAGACCATCAGCGATGACGAGAAGCAGAACATCTTCGGCGGCGCGGCCGGCTTCGACAATGTCGCCGTCGATTCGAATCCGATTTTATACAGTTTTGCCGAATGCGCCGATCCCCAGTGGCGATACGACTCGCAGGAGCGCCGCGACTGGGGCGTCGATTGGGTTTGGCAGAACAAGGCTCCGGACGATTATTCCACAGGGCGTGTCGCCTGGGTCATCGACAGCGGCATCGGCACGGGCTTCCACGGCGAGCTGAGGGTCCCCAGCAGATTGGACTGCACCCAAAGCGGCTGTCCCGATGACGGCCAGGCGACGGACCGGATCGGCCACGGCACCATGATCGCGGGCATCATCGGGGCCAGGCAGGGCAATAAGAAGGGCATCGTCGGCGTGGCCCCGGGAGCGAACATCAACTCTCTCAGGGTGGTCGACGAGAGCACCGGACAGTTGAACCTGTCGAGCGTCGTGCGCGCCCTGGGCTGGCTCCTGTACAACGCCACTGGCAGCGACGACGGGAATGCCAAAACGCCAAGCCCCGGAGACGTCATCAATCTGAGCCTGGGCGCAGCGTGGTCGCCGGCGAGCAAGACCCAGAGAGACGTCGAGGACTTCCTCCGTAAACTGGCGGACATGGGCTTCAAGATCTCGATCGCCGCCGGCAACTCGGACACGCTCGGCGGACTGGCCTATGCGCAGGCGATCTCGCCGGCGCGCGCCGGCGGCTATGGGCCGACCGCGAAGGGCGGACTGATCGTCACCGTTTCGGCCTTCGACAAGAACGGCGAGTTCTGGCCCGCTTCGGCCTTTGGCAATTACTACGACTATTTTGATCAGAACCAGCACAAGGAGCGCATGAGTCTCCCCAATTATTCCGAGCCGGGCATGGATGTACTTTCGCTGTGGCCCGGGCCTGGTCTCGCCATCTGCTCGGGAACGTCCCTGTCGGCGGCCCATATGTCCGGGATCCTGCTGTGGGGAGACGTCTATGAGTCCGGCAAGGTCAAATATGATCCCTCTGCCGGGAAGCTGGATCTGGGGCGGGCGCCCCAGCCCGGCAATCCGAACGACTATGAGGACGCGCTGCTCGACCCGATCGGACTGAAGAAGCCCTGACGGGCCTCGGTACTGACGCAACGTCAGACGTCGGGGTTATCCTTTGGACGACGCGGAGCCTGACGAGAATCCCAAATCACTGATATTGCTTGATTTCTATGGGTTGTGGCGGGATTTGCGGGAGACTGGTGGAGCAGAGGGGGATCGAACCCCTGACCTCGGCATTGCGAACGCCGCGCTCTCCCAACTGAGCTACTGCCCCTTCCGTCGAGACGGGGCTGTGTAGGGTTCGAAGGCGGCCCTGTCAAGCTTCGGCCGCCTTGCGCCGGGCCCGCCGGGCCTCTAAATCTCAAGGCCAATCCCCATCAGAGGCGCGCATGTTATCCATTCTCAACCTGATCGACCTCGTTCTCAACATCTATACCTGGATCATCATCGCCGTGGTGATCGTGAGCTGGCTCGTCGCCTTCAACATCATCAACGGCCACAACGACATCGTCCGCCAGATCCGCTATGCGCTCATGCGGATCACCGAGCCGGTGCTGGGGCCGATCCGCCGCCTCCTTCCCGATCTCGGCGGCATCGACATCTCGCCCATCATCGCCCTCATCGCCATCTGGTTCATCCGCAGCCTCTTGTGGGAATATGGGCCGCGGCTCTTCGTGTGACGGGGCTTCCGTTCAAGCCCGATGACGGAGGTGGCCTTCTCTTCATTCGCGTCACGCCGAAATCCTCCCGCTCCGAAATCGCCGGGCTCCACACTGCCGCCGACGGCAAATTGTCGCTCCAGCTCAAGGTCAGGGCACAGCCGGAAAAGGGCAAGGCCAATGACGCGGCAATTGCGCTCTTGGCCGACGCTCTGGGCTTGGCTAAACGAGCCTTCACCATCACCTCCGGCGCGAGCGACCGTCTGAAGACGGTCAGGATCGCCGGAAACCCCTTAATCCTCAGCCAGAAACTCAACGACCTCATTCAGGACTAGACGCTCATGACCGCAAAGATCATCGATGGAAAAGCCTATGCCGAGGGCCTCAGGGCCCGCATCGCCAAGGCGGTGAAGGAGCTCGAGGCCAAGCATAGGCTGAAGCCCGGCCTCGCGGTGGTGCTGGTCGGCGAGGATCCGGCGAGCAAGGTCTATGTCGCCAACAAGGCGAAGCAGACGGTCGAGGTCGGGATGAACTCCTGGGAGCACCGGCTCGACGCCTCGACCTCGGAGAAGGAGCTTCTCGCCCTGGTCGACAAGCTCAACAAGGACCCGGCGGTCCACGGCATATTGGTGCAGTTGCCGCTGCCCAAGCAGATCGATTCGACCAAGGTCCTGAGCGCCATCGATCCCGCCAAGGATGTCGACGGCTTCCATGTGGTGAATGTCGGCAAGCTGTCGACCGGCCAGGACGCGCTCGTCGCCTGCACGCCGGTAGGCTCCGTCATGCTCGCCAAGGATGCTCTGGGCAAGAAGCTCGACGGTCTCGAGGCCGTGGTCATCGGCCGCTCCAATATCGTCGGCAAGCCGGTCGCGCAGCTCCTCCTCGCCGAGAACTGCACGGTCACCATCGCCCATTCTAGGACCAAGGACCTGCCCGCCGTGGTGCGCCGCGCCGATCTCGTCATCGCCGCCGTCGGGCGCCCCGAGATGGTGAAGGGCGACTGGATCAAGCCGGGCGCCTGCGTCATCGATGTCGGCATCAACCGCATCGAGCGCGACGGCAAGGGCAAGCTCGTCGGCGACTGCGACTATGCCTCTTGCGCCCAAGTGGCGGGCGCGATCACCCCGGTGCCGGGCGGCGTCGGCCCGATGACCATCGCCTGCCTCCTGCACAACACGGTGCGCGCCGCCTGCGCGCAGAAATCGGTGCCTGTTCCTGAGATGTAAGCAAAGGCTTTAGCGCACGCAGCTCAGCGCACGACGCCGCAGCGTCTCCACTCCGTCATGACCGCTCGCGAGGCGGAAGGTCCTCCGTCACACGGCTGTGAGGGTGGACGGCGTCACTTCCCCGTCTTCGCCCGCTCGATCGCCTCGACGATCATCTTCTCGGCGGCGGCCGCATCGCCCCAGCCCTTCACCTTGACCCATTTGCCGGTCTCGAGATCCTTGTAGTGCTCGAAGAAATGCTGGATCTGCTGGATGGTGATCTCCGGCAGGTCGGTATAGTCGTGGACATGCTCATAGCGGCGCGTGAGCTTCGGCACCGGCACCGCCACGATCTTCTCGTCACCTCCGGCTTCGTCCTGCATGAACAGCACGCCGACGGGCCGCACCGCCATGACCGCGCCCGGCACGACGCCGCGCTGATTGGCGATCACCACGTCGCACGGATCGCCGTCGAGCGAGAGCGTGTGCGGGATGAAGCCGTAATTGCCGGGATAGCGCATCGACGTATAGAGGAAGCGGTCGACCACCAGCGTACCCGCCGCCTTGTCCATCTCATATTTGATCGGCTCGCCGCCGACCGGCACTTCCACGATGACATTGACTTCCTTGGGTGGATTCTTGCCGATCGATATGGCATCAATACGCATGCGCGGAATACTCCGTAAAAGGACCAATGAGCCTACATGACATGAAATGGCTTGTCTTTCCAATAGCCTTGGGCCTTGCGCCGCTTGCCGTCGCGGCCGGCGAGATCTCGAGCCTCTACAGCGACCTCGACCTGAAATCCTGCCGGCAGCTGGCGCTGTTCGAGGACGAGGGCGAAGGCGGCGAATGGTCCTGTCCAGGCATTGAAGGCTACGACGTGCGCATCTGGGAAGGCGATCTCAGGAGCTTCGTCGGCTTCGGCAAGATGGCGCCGGCGCAATGCGCGTCGGCGCAGACCTTTGGCGCCTTCAACCGGCTGGGTCCCCGGGTCGAATGGCGCATGCAGGACGGCAAGCCTTTCGCCACCATCTTGCGCTGGTTCACCGAACAGAGCATCGATGGCGGCGATCCGGTGAAGCAGAACTGGCTCGTCGTCACCAGGCTTGGCGAGAAGGATGCCTGCCACATCGCCTATATCGACACGAAATACGCCGACGCCAATGAGGTGGCGCGCCAGCGCGCCGACGAGAAAGCGGCGGGCTTCGACTGCGCCAGGGACATGCCGGAGATCTTCTCATCGCGCGGCGGCGTGGCCACCGACTATGCCAGCGGCATGCCCTGCCCCGGCGGGCCCTACCGGGAAGAATGACGCGACTTCACCAAATTTCGTCATCCCGGCGAAAGCCGGGACCCATTGAATAAGTACAAGCGGGTGCCGCCGCCCGCGTTTCATCGATTTAATAGGCCCCGGCGACGGATAGAGGATCACCCCTTCTTCGTGTGATGAATCGTCTCGCGCAGCGCCCGCCGCAGCCCATGGATCTGGTCGAGCAGATTGAGAATCACGTCGATCCCGTCGTCATTGACGCCCATGTCCTGCTTGAGGTCGCAGATGAGATGGCAGCGCGCCTCGTCGGCTTCCGAAAGCGGCTGGCCGATGTCGCTCTCCTCGATCGAAATCCACCCGGCCGCCACCCAGGTGCGCAGCATCTCCTCATCATAACGGGCGGCGTAGAAGACGGCGCTCTTCTTGGCCATGTCACACCTCCATCGTCCGGCGCGGATCATGGGCTTGCGCCTGGCTCCAGCGCGTGACGAACTCCTCGAGCTCGGGATCGGGCTTGTCGGGCAGCATCACCTTCAGCGTCACATATTGATCGCCGTGTCCGCCATTCGCTTTCGCGACACCCTTGCCCTTGAGCCTGAGCACGGTTCCGCTGTTGGCGCCCTTGGGCACGGTGAGCATCACGGCGCCTGAGGGCGTCGGCGCCTTGACCTTGCCGCCGAGCACCGCTTCCGCCAGCGAGATCGGCAGCTCCAGATGGATGTCGTCGTCCTTGCGGGTGAAGAGCGGATGCGGACGCACCTCGATCTCGATCAGGGCGTCGCCGGGCTCGCCGCCATTGTAGCCGGGACGGCCTTTGCCCTTGAGCCGCAGGACCTGGCCGTCGCGCGTGCCGGGCGGGATGGTGACGGTGATCTCCGAGCCGTCGGGCAATGACAGCTGCGGCTTGGCGCCGTTGACCGCCGAGAGGAAATCCACCGCCAGGTGATAGCGCACGTCGCCGCCGCGCATCTTCATGTTCGCGCCGCGCCGGCCGAAGATCTCGGAGAGGATGTCGGCGTCGTTGAGATCGGCATAACCCTGGTCGGACGTGAACGGACCCGCCTCGCCGCGATCGGCGAAATCTCGGTAATAGCGGCGCTGCGGCTTCTCGACGCCTTGGGCGTCGATCTCGCCGCGGTCGAAGCGGCCGCGTTTCTCGGCATCGCCCAGGAGATCATACGCGGCCGAGACGTCCTTGAACTTCTCCTCGGCGCTCTTGTCGCCAGGATTGAGATCAGGGTGATGCTTCTTGGCGAGCTGGCGATAGGCCTTCTGGATGTCGTCCGCCGAGGCGGTCTTGGCGACGCCAAGAGTTTCATAAGGGTCGGTCATGCCGGAAGTCTAACCCATGTTCCGGCGGACCGACAAGAATTGCAGGGCGCTTACGCCCAAAGTTGCTCGACTTGGCGATAAGGAAGCACGCTCCCATAAAAAAGGTCCTACGCGGCGCTTTCGGCTTCCTTGGCGCGGCTGGCGCGCTTCCTCTCATGCGGGTCGAGCAAGGTCTTGCGCAGGCGGATCGATTGCGGCGTCACCTCGACGAGCTCGTCCTCGCCGACATAGGCGAGCGCCTTCTCCAGCGTCATGCGGATCGGCGGGATGAGGAGGAGCGCATCGTCCTTGCCGGCGGCGCGCACATTGGTGAGCTTCTTGCCCTTGAGCACGTTGAGCTCGAGGTCGTTGCCGCGCGTATGCTCGCCGATGATCATGCCGGCATAGACCTTCGCACCCGGATCGATGAACATCGGGCCGCGATCCTGCAGATTGAAGATCGCATAAGCGACCGCCTCGCCGTCGCCATTGGAGATGAGCGCGCCCGTATGGCGCCCGGGGATTTCGCCCACATGCGGCGCATAGTCATGGAAGATGCGGTTCATGATGGCGGTGCCGCGCGTATCCGACAGGAGCTCCGACTGATAGCCGATGAGGCCGCGGGTCGGCGCGTGGAAGACGATGCGCTGGCGCCCGGCGCCCGAGGGCCGCATGTCCTTCATCTCGGCCCGGCGTTCCGACAGCTTCTGCACGACGATGCCGGTGAAGTTCTCATCGACGTCGATGATCACTTCCTCGATCGGCTCGAGCCGCTGGCCCGTCGCCTCGTCGGTGCGGAACACCACGCGCGGGCGCCCGACGGTGAGCTCGAAGCCTTCGCGGCGCATCGTCTCGATGAGGATGCCGAGCTGCAATTCGCCGCGGCCCGCCACTTCGAAAGCATCGGTCTCGGCAATCGACGCCGTGACGCGCAGCGCGACATTGCCTTCCGCCTCGCGGAACAGGCGGTCGCGGATGACGCGGCTCTGCACCTTGTCGCCTTCCTTGCCGGCCAGCGGCCCGTCATTGATGCGGAAGGTCATGGTGAGGGTGGGCGGATCGATCGGCTGCGCCGCGATCGGCTCGCTTGACGAGGGATCGAGGATCGTATCGGCGACGGTCGCCTGGGTCAGGCCCGCAATGGCGACGATGTCGCCGGCCTGGACCTCGTCCACTGGCTGGCGTTCGAGGCCGCGGAAGGCCAGCACCTTGGAGACGCGGCCCTGCTCGATGACCCGGCCGTCGCGCGCCAGCGCCTTGACCGGCTGGTTCGCCTTGACGGAACCCGAGCGCACCCGGCCGGTGAGCACGCGGCCGAGGAACGGATTGGCTTCGATGGTCGTCACCAGCATGCGGAACGGGCCGTCCTCGACCTTGGGTGGCGTCACATGGCGCACCACCAGATCGAACAACGGCGCCATGGAATCCTGCGGGCCTTCCGGCTTGTCGGCCATCCAGCCCTGCTTGGTGGACCCGTAGAGGATCGGGAAATCGAGCTGCTCGTCCGACGCGTCGAGCGCCGCGAACAGATCGAACACTTCATTGACCACTTCGACATGGCGCTGGTCGGGCCGGTCGATCTTGTTGATGGCGACGATCGGCTTGAGGCCGATCTTGAGCGCCTTCTGCAGCACGAATTTTGTCTGCGGCATCGGCCCTTCCGCGGCATCGACGAGCAGCACCGCGCCGTCCACCATGTTGAGGATACGCTCGACCTCGCCGCCGAAATCGGCATGGCCCGGCGTGTCGACGATGTTGATGCGGGTGTCCTTCCAGACGAGCGAGGTCACCTTGGCGAGGATGGTGATGCCGCGCTCGCGCTCGAGGTCGTTCGAGTCCATGGCGCGTTCGGCGACCTTCTGGTTGTCGCGGAAGGCGCCCGATTGGGCGAGGAGCCGGTCGATCATGGTGGTCTTGCCATGGTCGACATGGGCGATGATGGCGATGTTGCGCAGGTTCATGGGCGCGCCGGTCTTTCTCGAGTAGCGGGTTTTGGATCAAAGGGCCGGCCCCGGACCATCCGGGCGCCTGGACAATGAGTCCAACAATAAGAGCGGGACAAAGGTGTGACGGTTTTCCGCCCCCATTCCCGCTCTGGATTCGGGCGGGGCCTTAGCACAGGTCTTGCGCCGTGGCGAGCCCTGTATTTTACCTGTAATTACAAGGGCATATAGCCTATGGCCCAGAGCCAGAGGGCGGCGGCGGCGAGGCTCGCCAGCGTCATGGGTATGCCGGAACGGGCGAAATCGGCGAAGGCGAGCCTGGCGCCTGAGGCTTGCGCCCGCTCGGCGACGATGATGTTGCACAAGGAGCCGGTGAGCAGCAGATTGCCGGCGAAGGTCGAGAGCAGCGCCAGGCCCGACAGGACGCCGTCGGGAAGGTTGGGCAGGAGGCTCAGGATGAGGATGACGGCCGGCACATTGCCGATGGTGTTGGACGAGGCGAGCGTCACCGGCAGCATCACCGAGAGGTTCTCCGGCGAGAAGCCGGCGGCGGCGAGCCAGTGCACGCCGTCCTGCGCGATCCCGGTCTTGGCGAAGGCGGCGGTGACGCCGAACAGGCAGGTGAAGAGCAGGAGCAGATGCCAGTCGACGGCGCCGATCATCTCGCGCGACGACAGGCGGCGCGACAACAGGAGCACGCCCGCCACCGCGAGCGCGCCCAGTTCGCGCGGCAAGGGCGTGAGGAACAGCACGATCAGCGCCACGATGGCCGCGAGCCCCTTCGCGGTCTGGAAGCGGTCGAGCGTCACGGGCTCGAGTGACGGAGCTGCGACGGGTGCCGCGAGCGCGGATTTCCAGGTCATGGCGACCGCGACATAGACGCAAGCGAGGGAGACGATCACGGGCGGGGCCGCGACGGCGATATAGCGCCAGAAATCGAGGCCGCCCGCCTGGCCGATCAGGATGTTCTGCGGATTGCCGATGAGGGTGAGCGCCGATCCGGCATTGGCCGCACCCGCCAGCGCCACGAGATAAGGCCGGGGATCGAGCTTCTGCCGCAGGAGGCCGGCGCAGACGAGCGGCGTGAAGGCGAAGGCGATCACATCATTGGTGAGGATGGCCGAGAGGAGCCCGGTGACCGTGATGAGGAGGGCGAGCAAGGTTCTGGGATTGCGGGCGGCGCGCGTCACCCTCGCGGCGACATAGCCATAGAAGCCCGATTGCTCGAACTGGGCGGAGAGGATCATCAAGGCGAAAAGCAAGGCGATCGTCGGCATATCGACGGCGCGGCCAGCCTCGTCGAGGCTCAGATCCCCCGAAGCCAGGAGCACGATGAGGCCGAGCAGCGCCACGCCGGTGCGGTCGACCGCGAGCCCCGGCACCCGGCCGAGGGCCATGCCGACATAGACGAGGACGAAGACGGTGACGGAGAGTGTGGTCACGGGCGGGAGATTTTGCGGGGACAAAGAGCCGATGTAACACGCTCTGCCCGGAGCGCCAACGCAACTCTCCTCTTCCCCCCTTGCGGGGAGGGTTAGGGATGGGCGTCGGACAGCTATTGGCCACAACTGTGGGCAACGGACAAGGTCGGCGAGACCACCGGCCGCCCCCGACGCTGCGCATCGACCCTCCCCGCAAGGGCGAGGGTAAGGGCACCTACCCCATGCGCTCGGGATCGAGCGTCGCCTTGTAGAGCTCCGTGTCGTCGCGGTCCATGAGCCTGACCGTCATCTGCTCGGTCTTGTCGTCGATGTCGACGATGCCGAAGAACTGCAGACCGGCCGAGGGCGGCAGGTTCTGGCCCTGCTCCTTCGTCGGTGCCTTCACGAATTTGAGGTCGGGCCCGAAGGTCATGTCGAGGTCGCCGGGCCCGAAGGTGCCGGCATGGATCGGCCCCGAGACGAACTCCCAGAACGGCGTGAAATCCTGGAACTGCGCCTTGTCCGGCGTGTAGTAATGCGCGGCGGTATAATGCACGTCCGCCGTCAGCCACACGACGTTCTGGATGTTCGAGACCTTGATGAAGCGCAGGAGATCGGCGATCTCGAGCTCGCGACCCAACGCCTTCCCCGGCTCGCCATTGGCGATGGCCTCGGCGCCCTTCTTCTCCTTCGCGTTGTCCCACACGATGATGCCGATCGGCATGTCGGAAGCGATGACCTTCCAGGTCGCCCGCGAGGTGCTGAGCTCGCGCTTGAGCCAGCGCGCCTGGGCCTCGCCCAGGATGCGCGACTGCGGCGTCATCTCGGTCTCGAGCGCCGGGCCGTTCGGGCCGCGATAGCTCCGGAGATCGAGGAAGAAGATGTCGAGCAGCGGGCCGTAGGACACCTTGCGATAGACCCGGCCCGGCTCTTCCGGCACATAGCGGATCGGCGTCATCTCATGGAAGGCGCGGCCGGCGCGCGCCGACAGTATGCCGATCGACTTTTCCATGTAGCGTTCGTCCTGGCTCAGGTCCTTCGCCGCCGACCAGTTGTTGGTCACCTCGTGATCGTCCCACTGGAAGAAGGTCGGGACTTTGGCGTTGAACGCCTTCAGGTTCGCGTCGTGCAGATTGTATTTCCACCGGCCGCGATATTCATCGAGCGTCTCGGCCACCTTGCCCACGCCTTCCGCGACGAGGTTCTTCCACACGCCGCCGGCGATCTCGGCCTCCGCCTTGATCGGCCCGTCGCAATAGACCGTGTCGCCGGAATGAATGAAGAAATCCGGATTGTGCTTGTCCATGGTGGCGTAGGTCTTCATGCCGCCGTCGTCGGGATTGATGCCCCAGCCCTGGCCGGCGGTGTCGCCCGACCACACGAATCGGATGGCGCGGCGGCTCATGGGCGCGGTGCGGAACTGGCCCGTGACCGGCTCGCTGACCGCATTGATGTCGGCGAGGTCGGCGAAGCGCACGCGATAGAAGATGGTCTGGTCGGACGGCAGGTCGGTCACGAGCTGCTTCACCGCCAGGTCCGATTCCGGCAAGGCGATGACGGGCGGCAGCCGCCGCGCCTCGGTGAAGCTTTCGGTGGTCGCGACCTCGACATGGAGCCGCGCCGGCCGGTCGCTCCGTGCCCAGATCATCCCCGACGTCGCGTCGACATCGCCCGACTGCAGTCCGTGGCTCACTTGCGGGCGCGCCGCGGCGCGCACGATGGAAGGCATGGCGAGGCCGCCCGAAAGACCAAGCGCGCCTGCGGCTGACGAAACGAGAAATTTACGGCGGTTGACGGTCATGCGCATGGGACGGCCTCCTGTCTTCTGGATGGGGAAGGCCGAGCCTCTCCGACTCGTGTCACAAGGCGATGACGAAGGGGCGACTTTCGCTCGGGGGAGCCTCCGGCTGCCGGGTTTCCGGCCGCGCCGTGTCAGGTGGACGAGCCTTCGGGAGATTGTCGGCCGCCCTTTGCCCGGCCTGGGAGCTGCACCAGCCGAAGACTTGCCGGCGTGCTCGCCTCCTGGGCCGGACGCGACGTAAAATCGTCGAGGACGGCATGCGCTTTGATCACCTGCATCGCCAATTCATGCATCGGCTCGCGCCGGTTCATCGCCTTGGTGCGCAGATGCTGGTAGGCCTGGTCTTCCGGGATGTCGAGTGTCCGCGCGAGAATGCGTGCCGCCCTTTCCACCGTATGGGCGGCGCGCAGATTGTTCTCCAGCTTCCCGACCTTGGCGCACAGCCGGTTTTCATAGGCCGAGATCGACAGTCCGAGCACGAGAGCGGTAACCACCGACAAAGGATGTGTTGGCCGGTTGATGATCGCATGGACGCCAAGGTCGATGATGCCCTTGAGCGCCGTCGGGTCGTCCTCATCCACCAGTCCGATCAGACAATGATGCTTGCGCTCCAGCCGGTACAATACGCTGTCGGACGCGAGGTCGGCAACCGCCGCGATGATGATGCCGGATTCCGGCGTGATGGACTCCGGGCCGGGCCAGCTCGGCTCGACGGAAGCGACACTGTGGCGCAGCGTCTCGCACAGCGCATCGCGCCGCTTGTTCGCCGGCATCAGCACCAGACAGCTCATCTTGCGCAGCGATTTCAGAACGGCATCGGCTTGAGTGGGCATCAGTGCGCTCCCCCCTCGGGACGGCCGATCAGGAAGGGGTCGGGCAGCGTCGCGCGATCGGACTCCGCGACGATCTCGAACCTTCCATCCGGCCGCCACCGCAGAACACGCGGCCACAGCGTTGCGGCATTGCTCTCCGGGTCGATCATGACTTGTCCTTGTGGCCCCGGCAAGGACAGGCCGGGCACCGTATCGCCGATGACGTCGGACTCCGCCGACCCCGCCTGCCCGAGCGACAGCGCAAAAAGCCATACCGAGCAATAGCTCGCTTCGCAAAAGATATCCGGACTTGCAGCCCGTCCATAGCGCCGCGTGAACCGGGCGTTGAACGCGTCGGCGACCGGAGATGTCACCTCCGAGCAGTAGGTCGATACCGTCAACAGCCCTTCCGCGGCATCGGCGAGTGGCGCCAGGTCCTTCTCGCTGGTCGCGAACGTCACGACCTTCGGCCGACCGGCGCCGGACCGGAGGCTCGACAGGACGGGGCCCGCATCCGATCCTCCCATCACCAGGAACACCACGGCGGCATTGCTGACCTCGATCCTGGCCAACGCCGTTGCCATGTCGGCGGGCTGGTCGGAGATCGTCGCCTCACCGAGTATCCTGCCTCCCATGCGCTCGATCTCCCGCATCAGGCAATCACCCAGGCCGCGCGACAGCAGATCGTCACGATAGAGAACGAAGGCTTCCTTCACCTCGGCGCGGCAGGCCTCGCGCAGCATCCGCCCGCAGACCTGGTTCGGCAGCAGTCCGAAGCAGAAGACGTTGGGCGAGAAGTCGAAGCCGTCACCAAGTCCGGAATAGAACAGTAGCCCATTGCGGCGTTCGAACAGGGGAGCGACGATACGGCGCGCTTCCGGCGACGATCCGCCGAACACGATGTTGATCACCTCTTCCCTGAGCATGAGGTCGCTGAGATGGAAAAAGCGCTGCAGGTCGGACTCGTCATCGCGGATGACCGGGCTCAGCGGCAGGCCGTTGATGCCGCCGGCGGCGTTGATCTCGTCGATGGCGAGGATCGCCCCGGCAAGCTGCGACGTGCCGACATTCGCCAGCCGGCCGGTCTGGGAAAAGATCATGCCGATTTCCCAGGCGCCCCGCGAAGTGGAAATATAGCGTGGGCGCATCTTGGCTTCAGGTCACGTGACCAGCCATGGACCGGCCGATGACATTGCGATCGACTTGCATCACCGGCGCCTCCAGCACGATGTTGCCGCCGAACAGGACAACCACGACATCCGCCAGTTCCAGGATCTCATCCAGGTCCTCGCTCACCAGGAGAACCGCGGCACCCTGGTTGCGCGTGAGCAGGATCTTCTCGTGGATATCGGACGTCGCCGCCACGTCCAGCCCGAAGCACGGATTGGAGATGATCAGCACATCGACATCGTCGGACAGCTCGCGCGCCAATACCAGACGCTGCACATTGCCGCCCGACAGCGACTGTACCGGCGCCTGGGGCGATGACGTCTTGATATTGAAACGACCGATCAATTCGACCGCCCGCTCTGTCAGCTTGCCGCGGTCGGTGAAGACTCCGGCCCGCTGGCAATTGGGGTTGTCGAAGTAGCGAAAAGCCAGGTTGTCGGCGACCGACATCGCCCCGACGCAGGCATTGCGCAACGGCTCCTCCGGCACGCAGGCGACATGCTCGCGCAGCAGCTCGGCCCGGCTGGCGTGATATGCCTTGCCGCGGATACGTATCTCACCGCTTTCCTTGCGGCGCTGCCCGGCCAGGACCTCGACCAGTTCGCGCTGGCCATTGCCGGAAACACCGGCAATGCCGACGATCTCGCCCGAGCGGATGGCAAGCGTCACGCCGTTGATCGCGGCGACGCCGCGCTCGTCGGTCGCCTGCAGGTTGACCAGCTCCAGGCGCACATGTCCCGGCGCTGCGGGCGCGCGCTGCACCGATCCGGCAAGCGTGGAGCGGCCGACCATCAGTTCCGTCAGGTGCGCCGCGCTCAGATCGCTGACCATTCCGCCGCCCGTGACCTTGCCGCGGCGCAGGACCGTCGCCGTCTTGGCGTAGGAGAATATCTCCCTGAGCTTGTGGGTGATCATCAGCACCGATATCTCGCCGGCGTCGGCGGAACGGCGCAGCAGGCCCAGGACCTCGTCCGCCTCCTGCGGCGTCAGCACCGAGGTGGGCTCGTCCAGCAGCAGCACGCGCGAGCCGAGATAGAGCTGCTTGATGATCTCCACCTTCTGCTTCTGTCCGGCCGCCAGGCTTTGAACCCGGGCGTGGACATCGACCTTGAACGGCACCCGCCCCATGAACGCCTCGATCTTCTGCACCTCCTCGGCCCAGTCGATCTTGGTCGGCAGGTTGGGCCGCGCCAGCACCAGGTTTTCCGCAACCGTCATGCTCGGCACCAGCGTGAAGTGCTGGTAGACCATGCCGATGCCGGCGCCATGCGCATCCCGCGGCGAAGCGATGGCGTGCTCGTGGCCGTTCACCAGGATATGGCCGTGATCGGCGCGGTAATAGCCCATCAGACACTTCACCAAGGTGCTTTTTCCGGCGCCGTTCTCGCCCAGCAGCGCATGAAAGCTGCCGGGCTCCAGCGTCAGCGAAACATCGTCGAGGGCGATGAAGTCTCCAAAAGTCTTGGTCATCCCCAGCAACTCGATGCGTGGGGGAGCGGAAGAATTCGGGATGATCGACGCCATGGCGATGCCTCAATCCGTGTAGGTCCGATTGGGCGGCGGGAAGCCGCATCCGGTGCCGTCGACGACCTTGACGTCGTCCTCCCACTTCAGGCGATAGCGCCCCTTAACGAGATCCTGCATGTAGGTGTAGGGGCAGTCCTGCGCTCCGCCTTTCACCGCGACATAGCCCCGGTGCGCGAACTGATAAATGTTGTTCTCGACCCCCCACAGGCGCCGCGCCTCGTCTGCCAGCTTCGGCCGGACTTCCGCGGTGATGATCTCGTCCGGTGTGCCGTTGCCGGTGACGATCGGCGTGCCGTCGAAATTGACGATCATTCCCTCGCCCATCGAATTGAACGATCCGTCCGTGCCCGCCATGCACACATTGGCAGTATACATCAGGTTGCAGAACGAGTTGCTCTGATTGGTGATCTGCCACGCATGGCGGATCGGTGCGGTGTAACCGGCTGTGCGCAGCATGATGTTGGCGCCCTTATAGGCGCATTCGCGCGCCATCTCGGGGAACATCCCGTCGTGGCATATGATGAGCGCGATCTTGCTGCCGTTCGGCCCGTCGCAGACCGGGATGCCGCGATTGCCGGGCTCCCACGGCTCCACCGGCACCCACGGATGCATTTTGCGGTAGTAGAGCGCCAGCTCGCCCTTGTCGTCGATGATAATGCCGCTGTTGTAGGGATAACCTTTGGGATTGAACTCCATGATGGAAAAGCAGCCCCATATCTTGTTGCGCCTGCAGGCCTCCTTGAACGCCGCCACCTCCGGCCCATCCAGGCTGCACATGATCTCGGGGTTGGTGTCCATGGAAAGGCCGTGCAACGAGTATTCCGGAAACACCACCAGGTCCATGGTCGAGAGATTGCGCCTGGCCTTGTCGACCATGGCGACGATCTTCTCGGTCTGTTGGGCGAGATGATCCTTCGTCGCGACCACCGGCAGCTGCGACTGGACCAATCCGATCACAACACCATCCGGCGATTTGTTGAGTCCACCGAGGCCAGACATGATTTCGCTTCTCCTATTTGTTTACGGAAAGCTCCTGCGGCACGCCGGTGAGGCTGGTCCGCGGCGAGCAGGTCACGATCATGATGAGCAGTGTCAGGACATAGGGCGCGGCGTTGAACAGGTAATAGGCATTGGTGATGCCGACCGACTGCAGCGCCGATCCGAGCGCGCCGGCGCCGCCAAACAGCAAGGACGCGTAGAAGCAGCGGACCGGATTCCATTGCGCGAAGATGACCAGCGCGACCGCCATCAGGCCCTGCCCGCTCGACAGCCCTTCGCTCCAGCTTCCCGGATAGGACAGCGACAGGAACGATCCGCCGATGCCGGCGAGGAAGCCGCCGGCCATGGTGCAGAGGAGGCGCACCAGATTGACGTTGAGTCCCAGGGCCCGCGCAGTCTCCACGCTGTCGCCCACGCACCTTATGACGAGGCCCCAGCGCGTCGCGTTGAGCAGCCAGCTCAGCACCAGCACCAGGGCGATGCCGACGACGAACAGCACGTTGATCTCGAGCGCGGCGCGGACTTGCGGATAGTCGCTCCACCAGCCCATGGAGATATTGGGCAGGATCGGCGCCTTCGGCTGGATGAAGGGCTTGCCCAGATAGAAGGCGAGGCCGGTGCCGAAGACCATCAGCGCGATGCCGACCGCGATGTCGTTGACCCGCCGCAAGCCGCAAATGACGCCATGGATCGCTCCCAGCATCATGCCGGATACGCCTGCCATCACTACGCCGAGCCATGGATTGCCCGTCAGGTACGAGATGCCATAGCCGGTCATGGCGCCCATCACCAGGGTGCCCTCAAGCCCCAGGTTGATGCGTCCGCTCTTCTCCGTCAGGCATTCGCCGAGGCTGACGAACAGGAATGGCGTCGACGCGCGGATCGCACCGGCCAGCACCGCCAGCGGGACGCCCCACCAGCCGAGCTCGAAACCCTCGGTCATGACGCGCGCCTCGCAAACAGCTTCGAAAGCCGGCCATGCAGCGACTCGCCGGACAGGATCATCACGAACATGAGCCCCTGCAGCACGAGGACGGATGCGTCGGGCAGGTCGTGCCAGCGCTGAAGCAGGCCGCCGCTGGCGCGAATGCCGCCCAGCAGGATCGCAACCGGGATGATCGCCAAGGGGTTCTGCCGCGCGATGAAGGCGACGAGGATGCCCGTATAGCCGTATCCGACGACGATGGATGAGCTGACCCGGCCTTCGCCCGCCGCCACTTCGAACATGCCGGCAAGGCCGGCGCCGGCGCCGCCGATGCAACAGGCGATCAACACATATTTGGTGACCGAGAGGCCGGCCAGCCGCGCCGCCCGGACATTGCCGCCGATCATCTGCGCCGCGAAGCCGAACGACGTGCGCGTCATCAGCACATACAGGCACAGACAGAGGATGACGCCCGCCGCGAGCCCCCAATGCACCGTGATCCCGGGAATTTGGCCGACCATGAAGGCGTCGCCGACAGACCAGCTCGAGGGCCGGTGGACGACGGCGGGATCGCGCATGACGCCGCTGATGAGATGGTTCATCAGCGCAATGGCGATGTAGTTCAAGAGCAGGCTGCTGATGGTCTCGTTCACGCCGCGGGCTTCGCGCAGCCAGCCGGCCAGCGCAACCCAGGCGCCGCCGACGCATGCCGCGGCAAGCGCCATGAGGGGGATGGCCAGCATGGGCGGCGCGCCGGCGAGGCTGACGGCGGCCACGACCGTCGCCAGCGCGCCGAGGATCAGCGCGCCCTCGCCGCCGATGATCATCAGCCCCAGCCGTGCCGGGATGGCCGTGCACAGCGCCGTCAACAGCAGGGGCGCCGCCCGCAGCAGGGTGTTCTGCCAGGCGAACCAGTTGCCGAAGCCGCCCTTGTAGATGGTGTAGAGGACATCGAACGGGTTGCGCCCGGTCAGCAGCATGAAGATGCCGAACGCCACCAGGGAGGCGAGGATCGCACCGAGAGAGATCAGGAGACTCTCGATGCTGCTGACCGATCCCGGACGTACCCACGACCGGAACAGATCATCGAACCGTGCCCATGCGCCGACCCGCCCTCCCAAGGACGGATCGAGCCCGGGTTTCAGATTGCGTTCCATGCGTCCACCGATGGCCTGTTCGTCAACCGGCGACCGATCCGACCACGCCCTCGGCGAGCCAGTCCATGGAGTCGAGCCACAGGTCGCTGGACGCGTATTCCTTGGAGGCTTCGATCACCACCTTGCCGTCGTTGGTCTTGATCGGCCCCCTGAATATCTTGAACGATCCGTCGGCCAATTTCTTGGTCGCGTCATCGGCATTGGCGCGCGCCGCGTCGGTCACGGCCTTGCCATAAGGCGAGTTGCGCACCATGCCGTGCTGCAGTCCGCCGCGATTGATGTGCGGCCAGGCCTTGCCCTCCCTGATCCAGCCGACATAGTCGGCATAGACCTTTTCCCAGTTCCACTCCGCTCCGGTCAGGTAGCCGTTCGGTGCCAGGACGGACTGGTTGCAGTGGTAGCCGCAGCTGTAGATGCCGCGCCGTTCCGCCGTTTCCACCACCACTTTCGGGCTGTCGACGTGGCAGGTGACGACATCGATGCCCTGGTCGGCGAGAGTATTGACCGCTTCCGCCTCCTTCACCGGCAGCACCCAATCGCCGGTGAAGACGACATGCGTGGTGATGTTGGGATTGACCGAGCGGGCCCCGAGAGTGAACGCATTGATGTTACGCAGCGAGGCCGGATAAGGCTTGGCGCCGACGAAGCCGATCTTGCCGCTCTTGCTCATATGTCCGGCGATCACGCCCGAAACATACTGGGCCTCGTCTATGAATCCATTGTAGCTGCCGGCATTCGTCGGCATGCCCTCTTTCCAGACGGTGGGCGCCGCATGCAGGAACTGGACGTCGGGATATGACGCAGCCACCTTCAGCATATGGTCCCAATAGCCGAAAGACGTTGCGAAGATCAGCTTCGCCCCGTCGAGATTGATCATGCTTTCCATGCTCTTCTGGACTTCGATGGTCTCCGGCACGCGCTCCTCCTCGCGGATGACCACGTCCGCCAGGTTCTTCAGGGATGCGACGCCAAGGGCGTGCGATTGATTCCAGCCGTAATCGTCCTTTGCTCCGACATAGAGCGCGCCGACGACCAGCTGATCGGCACGCGCTCGCTTGTGGGTCGAGCCGATAAAGGATGCCGTTGCCAGTGTCGTGGCGCCATATTGCAGAAGTCGCCGACGGGAAATCCGGTTATGCGCGATCATCTTCGCTTCCTCCCAATATTTTTCTGGATTGGCAGCTTCGATCAGAGATCGCCACGGCACTGCGCCGCGCATGGCGCGGGCGTACAGGCAAATCTATGAAGCTGAGAACAAGCGGCTACGGCCGCTTTCGCCGATCTCGATCCTGAGTTCGCCGAACGATGACGCGCTGCTGCGTCTCGGTTATCCTTCCCGAACGACTAGGATGTGTCAATAGGAACATTCTGTGCACTGCAAAATCCCCGCACGGAGAATCGCATTTCCGGCAGAGCTCGTCCTGCTGCGTGCTCTCGAGTGAGTCGGGGCGTCCGACGGCCGAAGCTCCGGGCGGCTTCCATTTTGGCCGGGGTCGGCCTATCTTTAGGAAGCAAAAACCATAAGACTCCGAGGGAGGGAACTTGACGACAACGGCTTCCGTGTCCGGCGGCGACCCCATGGTCCGCTTCGTGAACGTGCAGAAGAGTTACGACGGCAAGACCCTGGTCGTTAAGAGCCTCAATCTCGACATCGCCAAGGGCGAGTTCATCACCATGCTGGGCCCCTCGGGCTCGGGCAAGACCACGACGCTCCTGATGCTGGCGGGCTTCGAGCCCGCCACCGACGGCGAGATTTTTCTCAACGGCCAGCCCATCAACCGCCTGCCGCCGCACAAGCGCGGCATCGGCATGGTGTTCCAGAACTATGCGCTGTTCCCGCATATGACGGTGAACGAGAACCTGGCCTTTCCGCTCGAGGTCCGCCGCCTGGGCAAGGCCGATATCGAAGCCCGTGTGAAGCGCGCGCTCGAGATGGTGGAGCTGCCGGGCTTCGGCAACCGCCGTCCGAGCCAGCTCTCCGGCGGCCAGCAGCAGCGCGTCGCCGTCGCCCGCGCGCTCGTCTTCGATCCCGATCTCGTGCTCATGGACGAGCCTTTGGGCGCGCTCGACAAGCAGTTGCGCGAGCAGATGCAGTACGAGATCCGCCATCTACACGAGCGCTTGGGCATAACCGTCGTCTATGTGACGCATGACCAGGGCGAGGCGCTGACCATGTCGGACCGCATCGCCGTCTTCAATGACGGCATCGTGCAGCAGCTCTCGACCCCAGCCGAGCTCTATGAGCGGCCGCAGAACTCCTTCGTCGCGCAGTTCATCGGCGAGAACAACCGGCTGCCCGGCACCGTCCAGGACATCGGCGGCAATGGCTCCTGCACGGTCAGGCTGGATTCGGGCGAGCTGGTCAATGCCTCGGCAGTGAAGGTGGCGAAGACGGGCGACCGCACCTTGCTCTCCTTGCGCCCCGAGCGGGTGAAGATCGACCCCGCGGGCCATGGCCCGGGCAACATCATCGACGGCGCCATCGAGGAGCTCATCTATCTGGGCGACCATGTCCGCACCAGGCTCACCGTGGCCGGCCAATCGGATTTCATCGTCAAGATTCCCAACAACACCGAGCGCCCGGCGCTCAAGGAAGGGATGAAGGTGAAGATCGGCTGGGCGCCGGAGGACTGCCGCGCCCTCGACGACATCTGATACCGGCCGTCAGCTCGGCGTCATGCCGCGCAGCCTTTGCGAGCGGCGGCGCAGCAGCTCGACGCCGATCAGCAGACAGACCGAGAGCGCCACCTGGACCGTCGCCGCGGCGGTGATCGTCGGGCTGATCATCTCGCGGATGCCGCTGAACATCTGCTTGGGCAAGGTTCGCTGCTCGGCGCTCGACAGGAACAGCGCCACCACGACCTCGTCGAAGGAGGTCACGAAGGCGAACAGCGCGCCGGTGACCACGCCCGGCAGGATGAGCGGCAGGATGATCTTGCGGAACACGGTGAAGGGCGCAGCACCCAGCCCTTGCGCGGCGCGCTGCAGCGACCAGTCGAAATTGGCGAGGGTCGAGGTCACCGCGATCACCACGAAGGGTGTGGCGAGCGCCGTATGGGCCAAGGCCAAACCGGTGAAGGTGCCGATGAGGCCGAAATAGCCGAAGGCCATGAACACCGCCACCGCGACGACGATCACCGGCACGATCAAGGGCAGCAGCAATATCGCGAGGATCACGCTGCGGCCCGGCAGATGCGTCCGCGCCAGGCCGAGCGCCGCCATGGTGCCGAGCGCCGTCGCCGCGATGGTGACCGTGACCGCGAGCTTGACGCTGAGCAGGAGGGCGCCGGTCCAGCGCTCGTTGCCGAAGAAATCCTCGTACCAGCGCAGCGACAGGCCCGGCATCGGATAGCTGAAATAGGGCTCGGCGTTGAACGACAGGGGCACGATGGCGAGGATGGGGGCGATCAGGAACAGCAGCACCAGCCCGGTGAAGATCCAGCCGCCGTAGAACAGCGCCTTCTCGGCCGGCATGGCATAGGGGGCGGGCTTCAGCATCATCCGAGCTTCACCTTGTCGATGCCGACGATGCGGTTATAGACGAAGAACAGCACCAGGGTGGCGAAGAGGAGGACGGCGCTGAGCGCGCTGGCCTTGCCCCAATTGTTCTCCTGGTTCATCGCCGAGGCGATGACGCCGCTGACCATCTGATCGGCGGCGCCTCCGACCAGCGCCGGCGTGATGTAATAGCCGAGGCAGAGAATGAAGGTGAGCAGGCAGCCGGCGCCGATCCCCGGCAGGGTGAGCGGCAGATAGACCCGGAAGAACGAATAGAACGGACCGCCGCCGAGCGAGCGCGCCGCGCGCATATAGGAGGGCGATATGCCCTTCATCACGCCATAGATCGGGAGCAGCGTGAACGGCAATTGGATATGGACCATCGCGGTCACGGTGCCGAAGCGGCTGAAGATCAGCTTGAGCGGCCCGTCGGAGAGGTTCAGGTACTGGATGAAGCCGTTGATCGGGCCATTGTCCTGGAGCAGCACGAACCAGGCGGTGGTGCGCACCAGGAGCGACGTCCAGAACGGCACCAGGATGAAGATCAGGAGGACGTTGGCGAGACGGTCCGGGGCATGCGCCAGCATGAAGGCGACGGGATAGGCGAGCGCCAGCGTGAGGAGCGTCACCAGCACGCTGATATAGAAAGTCCGCACCAGCACGTTGACATAGACGGCCTGCGACTTGGGTACCGACACGATGTCGTTGTCGGCATTGCGCTCGAGATCGAGCGAGCGCAGCAGGTAGAAATCGGTGAGCGCGCGTCCGGCCTGCTTGATCTTGGCCCAGACCAGCCGGTCGCCCCATATCTTGTCGAGCGCGATGAACTGCTCCTTGTAGGGCGGGCCGGCGATCTCCTGCGACTTGTTCACCGAACCGATGATCTTGCTGCGGATGCCGGAGATCTCGTAATTCATGCGCTTGCCGACGAAGGCCGCGGTGTTGTCGGCGGCGACCTGCTTGAAGTCCTGCGCCAGCGCGGCATAGACGGGCTCGCCCGGCAGATCCGTGCCGTCCCAGTCCTGCAAGGCCGCGACGGTTGCGGGCAGCGTCTCGGCGATGCTCGGATCATAGGCGGCGCGCGTCAGCAGCAGCACGACCGGCGTCGCGAAGGTGACGATCACGAAGAGCAGCAGCGGCAGGACGAGGAGCGCCGCGCGCAAGTGCCCCTTCCTCTCGGCGGCGGCGAACTGCCACGGCAGTCTCGGTGCGGCTGTGAGGGTGGCGTCGGTCATCGGGTCGGGAATATCCGGAAAATGGCGGGAGCAGTCACCCCCGCCATCGTCACGGTGTTATTGCGCGACCCAGACGTTGAAGCGCTCGCGCAGCGCGTCGAGATTGTCGCTCCAGAACTTGGTATTGACGATGAAGCCCTTCTCCAGGTTCTCGGGCGTCGTCGGCAGGTCGGGCTTGATGTCGGGATTGGTGTTGGCGATCGCCTCCTTGTTGCCCGGACCGTAGGAGATATAGTTGGTCTGGTCGGCCTGGCGGTCGGCGCGGCCGGCATAGGCGATGAACTTGTAGGCGGCGTCGCGTGCCTTCGATCCCTTGACCACGTTCCAGCCCTGCCAGTCGAGGGCCTGGTGCTCCCACATCACCTTGAAGGGCTTCTTGTCGACATGGGCGGCCGAGTAGATGCGCCCGTTCCAGGCCGAGGTCAGGATGACCTGGCCGTCGGCGAGGAGCTGCGGCGCCTGGGCGCCCGCTTCCCACCACACGACGTCCTTCTTGATCGTGTCGAGCTTGGCGAAGGCGCGGTCGACGCCTTCCGGCGTCGACAGCACGTCATAGACTTCCTTCACCGGCACGCCGTCGGCGATGAGCGCCCATTCGAGATTGATGAACGGGCTCTTCTGCAGGCCGCGCTTGCCGGGATATTTCTCGAGGTCGAAGAAGGCGGCGACCGAGGTCGGCAGCTCCTTCACCTTGGTGGTGTCATAGGCGAGCACCGTCGAATAGAGGATGCTCGGGACCACGCATTCGCTGGCGTCGGCGCTGATGAAGTCGTCGCGCTTCAGGCCGAGCTTGTCCCAGTCGATCTTCTCGACGATGCCTTCGGCGCAGGCCGCCATGGTGGTCATCGCGTCGTTCTCGACCACGTCCCAGGTGACGTTTCCGGATTCGACCATGGCGCGGATCTTGGCGATCTCGCCGCCGAATTCCTCTTCGACGATCTTTTCTCCGGTCTCCTTCATATAGGGCTCGAAGAACGCCTTGCGGACGCTGTCCTGATAGGCGCCGCCCCACGAGACGACGGTGACGCTGTCCGCCGCCATTGACGGCAGCGAGAACAGCGCGGCAAAGCAGGCGGCAGAGAACAATCTCAGTTTCATTTGGCAACCTCCCTGGAGGGCGCAGACATGGCGCCGCTCTCTTCTGTTGGTTAAAGCGAGCGCCAGTATTCACTACTGGACTTGGCAGTCAATCACCCCGCAGGGATATGCAGAATATTCCTATAAATGACGGACCTAGAACCGGTAGAAGCGCCGCGCATTGTCATGGAACAAGGCCCGCTGGCCGCTGGCCGGCAGGTCCGCCACCGCCGCCTTGAAATTTTGGTAGATCTGCGCGTAGGTCATCTGCAGCGCCGCCACCGGATAATCGGTGCCGAACATCGCGCGTTCGACGCCGAAGGCGGTGAGACAGTCCCGCACCACCGCCCTGACGCTGCCTTGCGTCCAGTCAGGGTCATAGGCGCCGGGATTGGAGATCTTGAGCGCCACATTGGGCCTGGACGCGACGAGTGTCAGCGCCGCGCGCCATCTCTGCATGCCCTCTTCATCGCGGTCGATCGGGCTGCCGCAATGATTGACGATGATCTGGAGTTTCGGGAAGGCCTTGGCCAGGTCGAAGACGGCCTGTCCCTGATAGGGATACATCATGAGCTCGAGATGGAGGCCCGCCTCGCCGACGAGCCCGACGTCGCGCCGCCAGGCCGCGTCATAGGCGAGATCGGGACGGGCGATGAAGCTCTTCTCGGGCTTGGTCGGATGATGGCTCAGCGTGTTCCTGATGCCGACGACGCGCGCGACCGCCGCCTGCCGGGCGATGACGTCGCGCGCCTCCGGGCTCCCCAAGGGGGCCCGCGCCACATAGCGCAGGGCGACGCCCTGCGCCTTGTCGAGGCCGTCGAGCCACTGCGTCTCGCCGAGCGCGTCGTCCTCTTGCCACAGCGCCTCGATATGGACGGTGCCGACGACGCTGTGGCCGGCCGCGTCCTTCAGATAATCGGCGACCAGATAATCGCGCCTGAGCGGCGCCAGGCTGCCCAGCGCCTCGACCGCGCCCGCGACCGGCATGAGCCAGCGATGCTTGCCCATGCCGTAGTCCCACAGATGATGATGCGCGTCGATGATCGGCCCGTCATACATCAGCCCGCTACCTCACCCTGAGGTGCGAGCGCGGCGACTCGAAGGGTGTGTCGCAACAAATGCGCCTTATCCTGATGGATGCTTAGAGGGCCGCTTCGCGGCCACCTCAGCATGAGGAGGGTGAGCGAGATGAGTCTTCGCAGCGGCATCTCGCCTCAGATCTTGTTGTCGGCGGCGACGGCTTCCGAATAGGTCGGCCGCGAGGCGATGCGATAGGGGAAGACCTTGCGCAGGGCGACGAAGAACACCGGGGTCAGGAACAGGCCGAAGAAGGTGACGCCGAGCATGCCGGAGAACACCGCCGTGCCGAGCGATTCGCGCATCTCGGCGCCGGGCCCCGTCGCCAGCATCAGGGGCAGCACGCCCAGGATGAAGGCGAAGGCGGTCATCAGGATCGGCCGCAAGCGCAGGCGGCAGGCCTCCACCACCGCATCGACCGCCGCGAGCCCACGCTCCTCCGCCTGCTTGGCGAATTCGACGATCAGGATGGCGTTCTTGGCGGCGAGGCCGATGAGCACGATGAGGCCGATCTGCGTCAATATGTTGTTGTCGAGGCCGCGCAAGTTCACGCCGATCAAGGCGGCGAGGATGCTCAACGGCACGATCAGGATGATGGCGAAGGGCAGCACCCAGCTCTCGTACTGCGCCGCCAGCGCCAGGAACACGAACAGCACCGACAGGCCGAAGATGATGATGGCGGTGTTGCCGGTCGAGCGCTCCTGGAAGGCGAGCTCGGTCCATTCGAAGGACGTGCCCTGCGGCAGGGTCTTGTGGGCGAGGCCCTCCATCAGGTCGAGCGCCGTGGTCGTCGACACGCCGGGCGCCGCATTGCCCTGCAGCGGCACCGACACATACATGTTGTAGCGCTGGATGAGCGCCGGTCCGGTCACGTCGCGGATATTGACCAGCGTGCCGAGCGGCACGAGCGCGCCCGAAGCCGACCTGACCTTGAGCCGGGTGATGTCCTCGCGCTCCAGCCGGTGCAGCTGGTCGGCCTGCGCCCTGACCTGGTAGACGCGGCCGAAGGCGTTGAAGTCGTTCACATAGGAGGTGCCGAGATTGATCGACAGCGTGTCGAAGATATTGGGGATCGGCACGTTCAGCATGCGCGCCTTGTCGCGGTCGATCTCGAGGAAGAGCTGCGGGCTCGAAGCCGAGAAGGTGGTGAACACGCCGGTGAGGCCCTGCGTCTGGTTGGCCTCCTGCATCATGCCATAGGCCAGGCCGAGGACGCGGCGCACGTCGGCCGTGTCGCGCTCCTGCAGTTGGATCTTGAAGCCGCCGGAATTGCCGATGCCGCGGATGGGCGGCGGCGGAATGGCGATGATGAAGGCCTCCTGGATCTGCTGCAGGCTGCCATAGAGCTGGCCGATGATCTGGTTGGCGCTGTGGCCCTCTTCCAGCCGGTTCTCGAAGCTGTCGAAGCGCGCGAAGACGACGCCGGCATTGGACGCGTTGGTGAAGGTGGCGCCCGAGAAGCCGGCGAAGGCGACGGAATCGGTGACGCCCGGCGTGGCGGCGATGATCTTGGAGGCGCGCTGTACCACGGCGTCGGTGCGTGCCAGGGACGCGCCCTCCGGCAGCTGGATCACCACGATGGCATAGCCCTGGTCCATGGTCGGGATGAAGCCCCTGGGCGTCGACTGCAGCGTATAGACGGTGGCGGCGATGAGCAGGCCGAAGACCGCCAGCATGGCGATGAGCGACAGCCAGCTCTTGACCAGGAAGCGCACCATCCTGCCGTAGAATTCCGACACGGCGTCGAAGCCGCGGTTGAAGCCGTCGCCGCCCGCCTTGAGCCAGCGGGTGAGGAAGAAGCGCGGCGGCGTGTGGCTGTGCGGCCGGAACAACAGCGCCGCCAGCGCCGGCGACAGGGTCAGCGAGTTGATGGCCGAAATCACCGTCGCCACCGCGATGGTGACGGCGAACTGCAGGTAGAACTGGCCGGAAATGCCGGGGATGAAGGCGGTGGGCACGAACACCGCGATCAGCACCAACGAGATGGCGATCACCGCGGCGCCCACTTCGTTCATGGTGCGGTGCGCCGCCGTCGCCGGGTCGAAGCCGAGCTGGATATTGCGCTCGACATTCTCCACCACCACGATGGCGTCGTCGACCACGATGCCGATGGCCAGCACCAGGCCGAACAAAGTGAGCATGTTGAGCGAGAAGCCGAAGGCGTAGAGGAAGGCGAAGGTGCCGATGAGCGACACCGGTATGGCGACGATCGGCACGATGGCGGTGCGCCAGGACTGCAGGAAGATGAGGACGACGATGACCACCAGGATGGCCGCCTCGATGATCGTCTTGTAGACCTCCGAGATCGATTCCGAGATGAACTCGGTCGGGTTGTAGACGATCTGATAGGCGAGACCGGGCGGGAAATCGGCCTTGAGCCGCTCCATCGTCGCGATGATCTCGTCCGCCGTGGCGAGCGCGTTGGTGCCGGGCCTTTGGAAGATGCCGAGCGCCACCGCGGGCTTGCCGGTGAGATAGCTGTTGGTGACATATTCGCGGGCGCCGAGCTCGATCCGCGCCACGTCCTGCAATTCGATGAGCCGGCCGTCCTCGGTCGACTTGACGATGACATAGCGGAACTGGCGGGCGTCCTCGAAGCGCCCTTGCGTCGTCACCGTATATTCGAAGGCATTGTCGCCCGGGATCGGCGGCGCGCCGATCGAGCCGCCCGACACCTGCACGTTCTGCTCGCGCAGCGCCTGCACGACGTCGCTCGCCGTCATGCCATAGGCGGTGAGCTTGTCGGGATCGAGCCAGATGCGCAGCGAATATTCGCGTTCGCCGAAGATGATGAGATCGCCGACGCCGTCGAGGCGCAAGAGGATGTCGCGCACCCGCGAGCGCGCATAGTTGGAGACATAGAGCTGGTCGTAGCTTTCGTCCGGCGACAGCATGTGCACGACCATCATCAGGTCGGGCGAGCTCTTGGCGGTGACGACGCCGAGGCGGCGCACCTCCTCGGGCAGCCGCGCTTCGGCGATCGCCACCCGGTTCTGCACCAGGACCTGCGCCTGGTCGAGGTCGGTGCCGAGCTTGAAGGTGATGGTGAGCTGCATCGAGCCGGTGGCGGTCGAATAGGACGACATATAGAGCATGCCTTCGACGCCGTTCACCTCCTGCTCGATCGGCGTCGCCACCGTCTTGGCGACGGTGTCGGCATCGGCGCCCGGATAGTTCGCCCGGACCACGATGGTGGGCGGGGCGATGTCGGGATATTGCGCGATCGGGAGCTGCGTATAGGCGATGCCGCCGATGATCAGCAGCACCACCGACAGCACCGTCGCGAAGATCGGGCGGTCGACGAAGAAATGCGAAAATCTCATTGCGAGGCCCCGCTGGCGGCCTCCGGCGGCAAGGTCACGAGCTCGGGCTTGACCGTGACGCCGGGCCTGATGCGCATCAGGCCGTTGATGACGATCGTCTCGTTGCCGGTGAGGCCGGAGCGCACCACGCGGTAGCCATGGAGCTTGGGCCCGAGCCGGATCGGCTTGGCCGACACCTTGCCGGCGTCGTCCACCACATAGACGATGCGGCGGTCCTGGTCGGCGCCGATCGCGTCGTCGGGAAGGAGGATGCCCTGATAAGGCAGTGAGCCCGGCATGTTGACGCGTCCGAACAGGCCCGGTTGCAGGATCAGGTCCTTGTTGGGGATCTGGGCGCGGATGCGCATCGTGCCGGTCGCCTGGTCGATCCGGTTCTCGGCGAAATCGAGCTTGCCCGTGACCGGCGATTCCATGTCGTCGGCCAGCCGCACGGTGACGTCGAGGCCGCCGGCGCCTTCCTGCAGGCTCTCCTTGCGCGAGCGCGCGTCGCGGGCATAAGCGAGGAACTGCCGCTCGTCGACGTCGAAATAGAAATTGATCGGATCGAGCGAGTTGATGGTGGTGAGCGCTGTCTGGTCGGCCTGGACCAGATTGCCGACCGAGACGAGGCGGCGGTCGATGCGCCCCGACAGCGGCGCCTTGATGTCGGTATATTCGAGATCGAGTTCGGCGCGCACCACGGCCGCCTGGGCGCCATCGACCTGGGCCACGGCGGAGAGATATTCGCGCCGCCGGTCATCGAGCGTGGCGACCGGGATATTGCCGCTCTGCGACAGTTTTTCGGCGCGGTCGAACTGGACCTTGGTGAAGTCGACCAGCGTCTTGGCCACGTTGAGGCTCGCCTTCGCCTGCTCGAGCGCCGCCTGGAACGGCCGCTGGTCGATGGTGAAGAGGAGATCGCCCGCATTGACGACCGAGCCGTCCCTGAAATGCACCTTGTCGAGATAGCCGCCGACGCGCGAGCGCACCGTTACCTGGTCGACCGCCTCGAACCGGCCGATGAACTCGTCGTCCTCGACGATCTCGCGCACCACGGGCTTCGCCACCGTGACCGGTACCGGCCCGTTCGCCGCCTGGGCGAAAGCCTCGACCGGCAAGGACAGGAAAAGCACTGCGGCGGCTGACCGCGCGAATGACATGAAGCTCTTGCGCATGACGCTATGTCCCAGCTGGCTCGAGGCGAGGCATGGAGGAAATTTGGAACAACGATAAGTGTGCAGTCGCACAATCAATGTCAACAGCCGATCGGATCGCCCCGCCTCCGGTTGTCCCCTCCGGTCCGATTCAGCCTGTCTTGCCAATGGCTTGCGCAATTGTATCCGATGGTGGCGGTGGCGGCCTCGGGCGCGCCGCCTTCCGGAGCGGAATGCCAGATCAATCCCATGGATCCGGGGGAGCGCGGATGACGCCTCCCTACTGATTTCTTTCCATCATCTGGGACACGATCTCCCGCAGTTCGTCCTTCTTCTTCGTGGCGAATTCGAAGTCCAGGCTCCGTTGAACCTCTTTCAGGGTCGTGACCAGCGTTTCGACGGCGCCCTCTCCGTCGCGCTTCTCCAGGCAAGCCACGATCTTGCGGTGATGCTTGCTGTCAGCGGAAACGAAGCCCGACGGCGGAAACACCGCCAAGGCGACGGATGTCCGCGAGACCAGCTCGCGCAGCATCCGGTTGAGCTCTTCGTTTCCCAGCACGTTGCATAACGTGATGTGAAACTCGCCCGTATAGCGGATCAACGCATTGCGGTCGCCGCTGTCGAGAGCCCGCTCCTCGAGCTCGATGACCTCGCGCAGGAGTTTCAGGTCTTTGGCTTGAACGCACCCGGCGACACGTCTGAAAATGCCGGATTCCAGGATGATCCTGGCGTCGAACGTCTCGCGGGCGCGACGGACGGAAGGCTTGGCGACGAAAGCGCCGCGATTCGGATGGAGGTCGACCACGCCTACCTGGTGAAGCCTCTGAAGGACCTCGCGGACCGGTGTGCGGCTGACCGCAAAGGCCTCCGCCAGTTCGTCCTCCCGCAGCTTGGTGCCCGGCAGAACCCTGTGCTCGGTGATGGCGCCGAGAAGCGCCTGGTACATCAGGTCGACGATCGGGATTTTTCCCGGCGACGACTTTCGTGTCCGGACGTTGGGGAGCTTGAGGGCGGCCTTGCTTAGGCGTGACATGAGCTGGCGATTCTTCTTGCGACTGGCCCCATATAGATAGCGAACTTCGCGGAAAGATTCAGCAGGTGATCTTGCCGCCTGCCGTCCGCACCGCCGCTCAATGAAGCCCCAGATAGGCGCGCTTCATGTGCTCGTTCTCCAAGAGCGCCCGCCCCTCTCCTTCGAGCGCGACACGGCCGTTCTCGATGACATAGGCGCGGTGGGCGATCTCCAATGTCTGCCGGACATTCTGCTCGACGATGAGGACCGGCACGCCTTCGCGATGGATCGTGGCGATGGACTTGAAGACGTCGCCGACGATGCGCGGCGCAAGGCCGAGCGACGGCTCGTCGAGCAGCAGCATCTTGGGCTTCTGCATCAGCGCCCTGCCAATCGCGACCATCTGCTGCTCGCCTCCGGACAAGGTCCGGGCAAGCTGCCCCCGACGCTGCTCCAGCTTCGGGAAGATCGCGAAAACCCGCTCGAGCCTCTCCTTGACCTCATGTCGGTCGCTGCACAGGAACGCGCCGAGGCGAAGGTTCTCGTCGATCGTCATCTCGGGGAAGAGCTTGCGCCCCTCAGGACACTGGGACAAACCTTCCGCCACGCGGCGATGCGCCGGCACCTGGTTCATCTGTTTGCCCCGAAAGCTGATCGTGCCGCGCCGTAGCGGCACGATCCCGGACACGGAATTGATCAGCGTCGTCTTGCCGGCGCCGTTGGGGCCGACAATGGCGACGATCTCGTCCGCGCCCACGGTGAAGGTGACATCCCAGACCGCCGTCACCTGGCCATAGGCGACATTCAGGTTCTTGGCTTCAAGCACTGTGTGCCTCGCCGAAATAAGCATCGATGACCGCGTTGTCCTGCATGACCGCCGCGGGATCGCCGGAGGCGATCAAGCTGCCATGGTGGATGACATAGATGCGTTCGCACAGGGCCATGATCGCCTGCATCAGGTGTTCGACGATGAGGATGGTGATTCCGAGCGCGGCGATCCGCTTGATGAGGTCGACCGCGACGCTCACCTCGGCGGGGCGCAGGCCGGCCATGATCTCGTCGAGCAGGATCAGCTTCGGTCCGGTCGAAAGCGCCTTGGCCAGTTCCAGGCGCTTGCGGTCGGGCAGCGACAGTTCCGCGGCCATGTGATCGCGGCGCGCCCCCATGCCGACGAACTCGACGATTTCGGCCGCCCGCGCGCGGGCGGCCTGCAGCGACGCGCCGGAGGCGAGGCAACCAACGACGACATTGTCGAACACACACAGCCCGGCGAATGGCTGCACGATCTGGAACGTGCGGGCCAGGCCGAGCCGGCATATCCGGTGCGGCTGCATGCCGTGGATCGGGTTGCCGTCGAACTCGATCGTGCCCGCATTCGGCTTCAGGAACCCCGAGACCGTCGCGAACAGGGTTGTCTTGCCGGACCCGTTCGGGCCGAGGATGCCGACGATCTCACCCGCCTTGATCTCCATGGAGACGTCATTGACGGCGATGAGGCCGCCGAAGCGTTTGACGACGCCGTCGAGCCGCAGGATGCAAGACGTGGACGGATGGCCGGTCATTTGTCCCTCCGCCCGCCGAAGTAACGCGCATGCGCCACCTCCATGATGCCGGCTATCCCTTTCGGCAGCACCAGTATCGCCACGACCAGGAGGAGGCCGTAGACGATCAGGTAGAGGGCGTCCGCCTGGCCCCCGAGCATGCCGCGCAGCACGTCCTTCGTCGGCCTCAGAACGATCGAGCCGAGCAGAGGTCCGATGAGGCTGAGGCGGCCGCCCAGCACCGCCGGAAGCAGCAGCTCGAAGTTGAGGCCGAGACCGAACACCTTGCCGGGATCGATGAAGGTGGTGAATTGCGAGAAGAACGCGCCGCAGGTTCCAGCCACGCCGCTGCTGATGCCGACCGCCATGACCTTCGTCCTGGTCACGTCGACGCCGACCGCCTCGGCGGCATCGGGGCCCTCGCGGATCGCCGCGAGATAGTAGCCGAACCGCGTGCGCTGGATCACATAGGACAGGAGCACCGCCAGCAGCAGGAGGGCGAGCGCGATGAACAGGTATTCCGTCTTGTCGGGAAAGCTCATCGCCCAGAAATTCTGCTGCGTGATGGAAATGCTGATGCCCACCGCTTTGCCGGCCAGGCTCCAGTTGTAGAAGATCACCATGAAGACCTGCGTCATGGCGACGGTGAACAGACCGAAATAGTCGTCCTTCAGGCCGTAGCGCAGGCAGAGCCGCGCCATCAGGACCGCCGCGGCGGCACCGAGGACTCCGCCGATCACGAGGTTGAGCCACGGGCTGACGCCGAACTGGGTGAACAGGATGCCGTTTGTGTATGCGCCGATGCCGAAGAAGGTGATATATCCCACCAGCATCTGCCCGCCCAGGCCGCCGGCAATCGTCCAGCCCACGCCCATGATGGCGAAGATGATCGTGAGCACGATGATCTGCAGCTCATAGGGCGAGGCGCTGGCGCCGAAGATGCCGGTAAGCGCCACGAGGAGCAATGCCAGGAGAAGCTGGAAATTGAGCCAGTTCGCCACGATGCGGTTCATGAGGCTCTCTGCTCCTTTCGATGGCCGTGCCTGGTCCGGTGTAGGGTCGCCGACGCTCATCCCTGTCGTCCTCCGAACAGGCCGCGCGGCATGAACAGCAATATGCCGACGAAGATGGAAAGCGAGACGAGCTGTTTGAGCGACGATCCGAGGAAATAACCGCCCAGGCCTTCCGCCACGCCGATGATCAATCCGCCGATCAATGCCCCGAGGAAATTGCCCATCGTGCCGAGGACCACGATCACGAAGGCCGGCAGCAGGTAGATGTCGATGCCCACATTGGGATAGATCGAGAGCGACGGCGAGATCAGGACGCCGGCGAGTGCGGCGAGCGCAAGTCCCATGCCGAACACGATCGAATTGATGAACCGCGTGTCGATGCCCATCAGCTGCGCCGCGTCGGGGTTCTGCGAGGCGGCCCTTATCGCCATGCCGATCCGGTGCTTCTTGAGGAAGAACCAGAAGGCGAATGCCAGGATCATCGCCGCCGCGAACGCCACCAGGCGAACGACGGTGAGGCGGATATCCAGGATGGTCACGGCGCTGCGCGCGAAGGGCACCCGGACCACCTGCGCATCGGCGCCCCAGAGGAGTTGCATCAGGCCGAGCATCGCGGTCGAGATGCCGATGGTGATCAGCATCTGGTTGATCGGCGGCTGGCGCATCGCCGGGCGGATGCAGACTCTCTCGATGAGCGCGCCCAGCAGGAAGACGGCGAGGACGATGGGGATCAGCGCCGTGTAGGGCAGGAGCCCCAGCTGGTTGAAGGAGAAGGCGGCAAGATACATGCCCAGGGTGACAAACTCGGCATGAGCGAAATTGACGATCTTGATGACCCCGTAGATCAGGGTCAGCCCGGCGGCGATGAGCGCATAGACGCCCCCTTGCAGAAGGCCGAGCGCCACCGCTTGCACGACGATATCGAAGGTCATGTCACCTCCCAGCGGGCCTCACCCGACGCCCGAAGCGGGACCGGCCGGCGCCGGCCCGCGAAATGATGCGAACCTCGCGCGCCCCGCGCGATCGTCAGCGCTTGTCCCAGGCCGGAACCGGCCACTGCGCCTCGGTCATCGCCAGGGACTCCGGCCAGATCACCTGCGCCTGCCCGCCCTTGATCTGCGCGGCCACGTTTTTCGCATGTTTCATGAAGCCGGTCGCGTCGAATTCGACCTTTTCGTACATGAACATCGGCACGCCGTCGGTCAGCGTCAGGCCCGCCAGCGCGTCGCGGATCGCCTGGGGATCGGGTGACGCGGCTTTCTTGATCGCTTCGGCGAAGATCCACACCCCGGCATAGGTGGTATTGGCGTTGCCGAGCATGTCGACGCCGGTCCGGGCGATGAAGCGCTGGTTCAGCTCCGCCGCGCCGGGGCGCTTGATCTGCGGGAACCAGTCGTTGATCACGATCACGCCGTCGGAGAGCCCGTCGAGGTTCTTGTGGGTGATCGGGTTGGTGTAGCCGCCGCCCGCTCCGATCCAGCCGAGCTTCGGCCAATAGGCAAGCTCGGCGAGCTGCTGGAAGAGCAAGGTGATCGCGGCAGGCTCCCCGCTCGCCAGCACGACATCGGGGTCGGCGCTGCGCAACTGCAGGATGGTGTCCTCCATCGTGCTGGCGTTGTTCGGGTATGTGTTGTCCGACACGATCTTCAATCCGAAGCCCGGCAGCTTGGCATTGAACTGCTCGCCGACCACGTTGCCGAAGAAATCGTCCGGACGAACCAGCGCCACCGTCTTCGCCTCTTGTCCACTCTTCTTGCCCAGTTCGGTAAGCAGCGTGCCGGCGTCGGTGGCGAATTGCGATACGTGCGGAACGGTCTTGAAGGCATATTTCAGCCCGCGGCCCGTGATTGCGTCGGCGAGCGCGTTGGGCACGAGATACGGCACCTTCGCCCGCTCCGCGAGCTCCGTCCCGGCGAGGGCGACGCCGCTCGCATAGGGACCGAGGATGCCGACCACCTTCTCCTGGTGCAGCAGCCGCTCGGTCTCGACATTCGCTTCCGACACGTCGGTCTGATAGCTGCCATAGGCGGCGACGAGCTTGGCGCCGCCGAGGCTTTGGATGCCGCCCGCGGCATTTATGTCCTCGATGGCCATGTCGACGGCGGCCTTCTGCAGCTGGCCGGCCTCCGCGAACGGACCGGTGAGCGGCAGGATGATGCCGACCTTCACCTCGCCCGCGGCGTAAGCGCGGCGGACGAAGGGCGCCGGCAAGGCGGCGGCGGCAGCTGATACGGCGATAAATTTGCGGCGACTGATCGATGGAACGAAAGTCATGGTTTTCTCCCTTGGGTTGGCACCTCTTCGTGGGTGCTGATTTGATTGGCTGAGCAGAAGCTCGTTTATTGAATGCGGGAATTCACCTCGTTCGATGTATTTGGCATGCGGTCATGCCCAGCGGCTGAAGCCCACGTCACGTTTGAGCGATTTCAGGTACATTTCCCGATAGAACGGCGCCAGCCGGTCGGCCGCGGCGTGACTGGCCTCGTGGTATTTCGCCACTTCCGCCGCCAGCCCGCGGGCTTCGGCTTTCAGCGCTTCTTCGTCGATCGTGAGAACCTTTCCGTTTTCGACGACGACCTTTCCGGCCACCAGGACGGTCCTTACCGATGAGCCGTTCTCGCAATAGACCAGTTGGTGCTGGAGATTGTTGAGCGGCGTGAGCGACAGCGTGTTCTTGTTCAGCAGAACGATATCCGCCTGCGCGCCGGCCTTGAGGCACCCGATCTCGTCTTCCTGCAGCATGCCCCTGGCGCCGCCGGAGGTGGCGGCATCGAGGATTTCGCTTTCCTTCGGCCAATGGCGATATTCGGGATCGGTGATGTTGTGGATCATCCCCGCGATCTTCATCACGGTCCAGAAGTTGACGCCATCGTCGCCGATCGCCTCATCGGTGCCGAGCGCGATCGGAACACCGGCGCGGCGCAGCCGCCGGAACGGCATGATGCCGCTGCCGAGCTTGAGATTGCAGACCGGATTGTGCGCCACGGTGCAGCCGGATTCGGCGAGCGTCTCGATGTCGCGGTCGTCGATCCATATGGCGTGGATGGCGAGGGTCCGGCGGTCGAGCACGCCGGCCTCGCGCACATATTGAACGAGCGACTGGCCGAGCCGCTCGATGCCGTGAACGCGCTGTAGCCGTGTCTCCAGCAGGTGGATGTTGTGCGGAACCTCGCGGCTGCGGCTCAGATCGCTCAGCGCTTGCAGATAGGTGCGCGTCACGCGCTGCGGCGCCGAGCAGGACATCGCCACCCGCAGGCGGCCGCCCTCCGCCATGTGCCATTTGTCCAGGAACCAGCGATAGAGCGCAAGCAGCTCGACTTCCGGCAGCAACGGGGTCTCATCCATCGCGCGTCGCAAGGCCGGCGTGAGGAGCTCGTCGAGATAGGGATATTTGTGGTATTCCACGACATTGGGATGATCGATCGTGACCGTGGCGCGCATGCCCGAGTCGCGGTAGGCGCCCATGACGGCGTCGATTTCAGCCTCGCTGGGGGACGGGACGTAGAAGACGTCGTCATGCACCGCGGTGACGCCCTGCTTGAGCATCTCCAGCGCGCCGAGCATCGTGCGGACATAGGCCGAGCGCGCGCTGCCCCTGCGGTCCATGAACGGCGGCACCTCGAAGAGCATGAACAGCTCGAGCGGCGTGTTGGCCACAGCGCCCTTCTGCAGATTGGCCGAGGAATGGAAATGTCCGTTGATGAGGCCTGGCATCGCCAGCATGCCGCTGGCGTCGATCTCGCGGCCGGCGTGCTGGTTGTCCGCGCAGGGCCCGACGCTGACGATCCTGTCGCCGTCGATCACGATGTCGCCGCGCTCCGCGCGGCGGCTCCCATCATGGGCGGAAACGAGAATATCGGCGTTTCTGATGATGATCACTGGCGTCTCTCGGATGGCAAGGACAGATTGTATACGATTTTGCGTGCATTCTGTCCACAATAAAATACAATTTCGTACGCAGGAATGCCGAGGGTGCGATTGGCGTTTCAGGTACCGCGCTTGCGTGCCGCGCGCGTCCTCAGACGCGGCGCGTTGCCTAGAAGACTGGATGGGGAAGAGGGGACCGAAAGGAACGCGACCGTTACCGCGACAAGCCCAAGGCTGTGCGACATGGCTTCTTCCCTCCGCTTTTCGACGCGGCACGTCCCGTGTGGGAAAGCGGCGGAAGCGGATAGGTTCCAACTTAACTCGGGTTGCTGGCTCTTCCCAGTTCCTGGTCGGATATGTTGCCGACGCCTTCGCGCATTTTCCTGAAGACGTCTTCCACGTGGAAGCGGGCCAACTCCTCGGCGCGGGCAGGGTCGCGATCGGCGATCGCTTCGACGAACCGCCGGTGCTGGGCGTGCCAATGCGCCATCATTCCATCAGGCGAGACGATCAATGAGCGCAGCCTGCCCCAGGAGGTCAGGTTTCGAAGCATGTTGACCGCTTCAAAGACGGAGAGGATGAGACTGTTGTGCGCCGCTTCAGCGACGGCGCGATGCAAGGTCGCATCCCAGATTTCGTAAGTCTCCGGATCCCTGGCGCCATCGCTCTTCTCGATGCAGCTCTGGAGGAAGGTGATTTCGCCTTGCGAGGCCCGGATGGCGGCCAGGCGTGCGATTTGCGGCTCGACGATCAGGCGGAGCTCCATCAGCTCCCAGGGACTCGTGGCCTCGCTGATCTGAAGGAGGCTCGGCGGGGGGCTCTTAACTTTCTGTCCGGCATAGGTGCCGCGGCCGATATGTCGCCAAATGACTCCCCTCGCCTCGAGTATGTCGAGCGCCTTGCGCAGCGTCGTGCGGCTTACCTGAAGCTGCTCGCACAGCTTGCGCTCTGCCGGCAGGCGTCCATCGGACTCGCATCCGCCGCCATGGATGATGCGCAGCAACTCTCCTTCAACCTCCTTCAACTTCATGGGCTGGCTTCCGGATGAAACATGGCAGTTCAGAATTCTCTGGAGTATCCGACGGATGAAAGCAATCTACCTAATTGTATACCAATTGTCAAATTGGTATACATTATTGATCTATACATTTTCTTGGTATTTCAATGTGATATAACCCACCAATTGAACGTTATGAAATATTATTGACCCAAGTTAAAAAATTGGTCTATCGTCCGCGTACCCTCTGAAGCGGGAAGGTGCCGATGAGTGCCCGGTCATTTCGCAACACACCCACGGAAACGCGGACGTTCTATCCGCGGCTGCTCGGAACAGGCGGGGCCGTGACGGCCGAGCACTATCTCGCCGCCGATGCCGCAGCCGATATCCTCAAGGCCGGCGGCAATGCGGTGGATGCGGCGGTGGCCGCCGTTCTGGTCGAGGGACTCGTCAATCCGCAGATGAACTCGATCGGCGGCGAATGCCCGATGCTCATCTGCATGGCGAACGAAAACAAGGTCATCGCGATCAACGGCAACATGGCGGCGCCGGCCGGCGCCACGCCCGAAACCTTCCTGTGCCGGGGCTTTGCGCAAGTTCCGGATGAGGGCATCCTCGCCGCGGGCGTGCCCGGGACCCCCGGTGCACTTATCACTGCGCTGAAAAACTATGGCTCCATGTCCTTCGGCGAGGTGGCGGGGCCTGCGTTGCGGCTCGCACGCACTGGATGGCCGCTTCATTGCGGCGTGATCGGCCAGGAGAAGTTCGGCCTTCGCGATCTTCAGAAGAAGTTCCTCGAGAAGTGGCCGGCGAGCGCCGAGCTCTATCTGGTGGGTGGCAAGCTTCCCGTCGAAGGGACGCTGTTCAGGAATCCCGGCCTCGCGGCCATGCTGGAGCAACTCGCGCAAGCCGAGCGCCAGGCACGGGGATCGCGGGCTGATGGTCTGGACGGCGCCTTCGCCGAGTTCTATCGCGGCGGTATTGCTGCCGAGATGGCGCGGTTTTCCGCCGAGCGAGACGGACTGCTCACTGGTGACGATCTCGCGGTCTATGAGACATTCGTCGAAGAGCCGGCATCGGTCGAGTTCGGCGGCGCAACTCTCTACAAATGCGGGTTCTGGACCCAGGGACCGGCGATCCTGCAGACGCTCGCCATCATGGCCTCCTTTGACCTCAAGTCACTGGCGCATAACAGCGCCGACTATCTGCACCTGCTCATCGAAGCGATGAAGCTCGCCTTTGCCGACCGCGAGCAATATTACGGTGATCCGCGTTACACCGACATCCCGGCGTGCCAGCTGCTGTCGGCGGACTATGCCCACAGGCGCGCGGCGCTGATCGACCAGGCGCGCGCCGATCCCGAGTTGCGCCCCGGCGATCCCCGCGACGGTCACGGGCTCGTTGCGCCCAGCCAACGGCTGAGCGTCAAGAGATGGGGGCATGGGACCGTCCATGTCGACATCGTCGACCGGCATGGGAACATGGTGGCGGCGACCCCAAGCGGCGCCTGGATCGCCTCCTCGGAGGTGATCCCGGCATTGGGCTTTCCCCTCGGAAATCGCATGATGACCTTCTATCTCGACCCGCCGCATCATCCCAATGTCGTGGCGCCCCGGAAGCGGCCGCGCACGACCATCAGCCCGTCTCTGGCATTCCGCGACAAGAAGCCGTGGATGGTCTTCGGCAGCATGGGGGGAGACCAGCAGGATCAATGGCAGCTGCAGTTCTTCCTCAACCGGGTCCTGTTCGGCATGACGCTTCAGCAGGCGATAGAGGCCCCCAAGCTCAGCAGCGAGCATTTCCCGGGCTTCTTCGCTCCCCATGACAGTTTTCCGAACCGCGTCCGGGTCGAGCCCAGAGTTGGCGACGCGGTGCTGGCGGAGCTGGCGCGGCGTGGCCATGAGGTGGAGATCGCTGAGGATTGGTCCGAGGGATATCTGCTCGCCGCCGCAATTGATCCTGACACCGGCGTTCTCGAAGCGGGCGCGGATCCGAGGGGAACCAAGAGCGAGATTTTTCCAGCCTACGCCCTCTGCTGGTGAGGCTGCATGAAAAGGCATCGAACTTAAACGGATGACGCCGGAAAAAATGCCGGCGTCACAAGGGAGGAAGAAAAATGAAAATCTTCATGAGCGTCGACATGGAAGGCTCGACCGGGCTGGAGCGTTTGGAAGAGCTGTTCCGAGGCCTGCCGGGCTTCGATACGTTCAGACAGATCATGGCCGGCGACACCAATGCGGTGATCCAGGGCGCCATCGAAGGCGGGGCGACCGAGATCATCGTCAGCGATTCGCACGGCTACATGTGCAACATCAATCCAGACGACCTCATGCCGGGCATACGTCTGGTGCGAGGCCAGCTTCGCCGCGAATGGTGCCAGATGAAGGCCTTCGATGGGTCATATGATGCCGTCATCATGGTGGGCTTCCATGCCAAGTCGGGAACCGACGCCATTCTGGCGCATACCTGGATCACCGGATTTCGCGATGTCCGCGTCAATGGGCAGTCGGTGCCCGAGCCGTCGCTCAACGGCTATCTCGCCGGCGCCTTCGATGTGCCGGTGGTCATGCTGAGTGGCGACGATGTGGCGATCGAGCAGGCGCGTCCGGTTCTCGGCGACATCCACTACGCGCAAGTCAAGAAGTCGGTAGGCTTCTTCAAGGGCGTTCATCTGCCGATCGACAAGAGCCGCGCTCTGCTGCGCGATACCGCGCGTGAGGCGGTGAAGGCGGCCAGGAAGATGCCGGCGATCAAATGCGATCTGCCGGTGACGATCGAGGTGGACCTTTCTCCCGATGCGGTTGGCGATCCGGCGCTAGGCGCCCGCAAGCAGGACAATCTGAGCTATCAGGACTATTCGCCGAGGCGGCTTCCGGCCGCTACGCTCAGCGATGTCGAGATCGTCCTGCTGACGCATCCGCAGGTCAGGCAGGTGAAGCAGGGCACGGTGGCGTTCACCTGCTCCAACTATCCCGATGCCTATCGTACATTGGCGAGCATTCTCGCCGTGATCTACGAGCGCGACATCGAGAACCTGATCGACGTCGTTGCCGACTGCAAGGGATATGCGCGGCCGGATCTCGAAAACATCGTCGGTCGCGATTTTCCGCTCAACGGGCTTCCCCGATAGGAGCCGCGCGACGTCACTTCCTGCGCCCCGCCTCGAGGCTGGGCAGCAGGCGGCTGTTTCGAAGGCGTGTCAACAAAGGAGAAGGAAACATGGGTTCCGTACGAATGCCTGCCGGAAAGCGCATGGCTAGCGCTCTCTGCTTTGACTTCGATGCCCTTTCGCTCTGGCTGGGGCTGTTCCGCTTCACGACGGCTAATCCGCTGTCGCGCGGCGAGTTCGGCGCGACCGTCGGCGTGCCGAGAATCCTCGATATTCTGGATCGCTGCGGCTGCAAGGCGACCTTCTTCGTGCCCGGCCATACGGCCGAGGTCTTTCCCGATGCGGTCCGGGAAATTCATGCGCGTGGGCACGAGATCGCGGCCCACAGCATGTATCATGCGCCCTACGAGGTGGGCTTGGCCATGAGCGGCAAGGAGCCAGCCACGCCGAAGCAGCAGCGGGCCTATCTGGTACAACAGCTCGAGGCCCTGGAGAAAATCACCGGCGAGCGCGCCGTCGGCTTCCGCTCGCCGATCGGCGATTGGGTGGGCGAGCATGTACCGCGGTATCTGATCGAGCTTGGCTTCACTTATGACAGCAGCCTGCAGGGACACGACTTCGTTCCTTATCGCCTGCGGATCGGCGACAAGTATCAGACCGAGGAGCCCTATGGGGTGACATTCGGAAAGCCGTCGAACCTTCTGGAAATCCCTCTCCATTGGGACACCAACGACTTCGCCCAGTTCGAGTTTCTCGGCTATTATATGAACCAGGACAATCCATGGTTCTCGCCTTCACCCTTCGGGACGCCGACGCAGGTGTTCGAGAACTTCAAGTCGAGCTTCGACTACTGCTACAACAATGTCCCTGGCGGTGTCTGGAACACGATCCTCCATCCGCAATGCTGCGGCCGCGACATGAAGGCCGCCTGGCTGGAGAAGCTCGTCCGCTATGTGACCGGCCATAAGGATGTCTGGTTCACGACCATGCGGGAGGTGGCCGACGCCTATGACGACGATCTGAGAGATCCGACTCCTTGCCTGGCGCAAAAGGAAATGGCCTGAACGGCCTGTTCAAGGGTGGTGCCGCTCACTCGAGGAGTGGGCGGCATCGAAGTCTTCCATGCTGGATTCGCTCGATCTCACTCATGTTCTCACCTATGGCGGCGCGCTGCTCTTCACCGGGGCGCTCGGCGGCTTCGTCGCCGGGCTACTGGGCGTCGGTGGTGGCATCGTCATCGTGCCGGTGCTCTTCCATATCTTCACGCTGCTCGGCATCGACGAAGACTTGAAGATGCATCTGACGGTGGGGACTTCGCTCTCGACTATCATCCTCACCTCGGCCATGTCGGTCGGGGCGCATTGGCGACGCGGCGCGGTGGATGTTGTTCTCTTGAAGCGTTGGGGCGCCGCCGTCTTCCTGGGCGTCGTGACTGGCACCTCGCTCGCTTTATATGTCAAGGGGCCTGTCCTGATGGCGGTATTCGGCGGGGTGGCGCTCGTCGTCTCCCTGCATATGGCCTTCGCTGAACCGTCCTGGCGCATCGCCGATAAACTGCCCGGCGGCATCATCGAGCAGGCTCTGGCTGGCGGCATCGGCGGTCTTTCGGCGATGATGGGGATCGGTGGCGGCACCTTGACGGTGCCGACCCTGTCTCTCTTCGGTTATCCGATCCACAAGGCGGTCGGCACGGCGTCGGCGATCGGCTTCCTCATCGGCGTTCCGGGAACGATCGGCTTCGTGCTCAGCGGACTCGGTGAAAACGGACTGCCGCCATTCTCTCTGGGCTATGTAAGCCTGCCGGGCTTGGCGCTGATCGCGCCTGCCTCGATCGTCCTGGCGCCCTTTGGGGCATGGGCGGCGCATTCGCTGCCGGTGCGCGGGCTCAAGTTCGCTTTTGCAGCCTTTCTGCTCGTCACCGCGCTCCGCATGTTGTGGAGTGTCTTCGGCTGATCCGGAGTCGGGTAGGAGGGTACTTTTCAATACCCTTCTCCCACACCACCGTACGTTCTGTACACGGCGATTCATGAAGCACAGTTTAGGCGTCGGAGTTCCCGTTGTAGGGAGAACAGTCCGCGCCCGTCGAAGAAGATCTTGCGGAAGGCCTCCCTCTGCGAATTTGCGGCTTCCGCCCGCCTGACGAGGACTATCCCGGCCGCAGTTGCGCGATCGCCCTTTGCATGGCGATGATCAGCGCGTCTCTCTTGGCCGACAATTCGGTCGGCGACTCGTGTCCGATGTCTTCGGCAAGCCCGTCCGACAATTGCTTCGCCAGGGTTTCGTCCATGTGAAGGACGCCCAGATCGTCCCACCATCGATTGAAGCTTGCCGTGTAGCGCTCGCAGAAGGTGTCGATGCCACCGGCCCCGGCGCCGAGATGGAACAGCATGGTCGGGCCCATGGCGGCCCAGCGCAGGCCGGGCCCCGCCCACACCGCCCTATCCACGTCATTCACGCTGGCGACACCCGATTTCACCAGATGCAGCGCCTCTCTCCACAGCGCCGCCTGAAGGCGATTGGCGACATGTCCCGGCACTTCCCGCCTGATGCGGATGGTGATCTTGCCGATATCCCGATAGAACTGCTCCGCCTGTTCGACGACGCCCGGCTCCGTGGCGTCATTCGCCAGGACTTCGACCAGCGGAATCAAATGCGGCGGGTTGAACGGGTGCCCCAGGATGAAGCGTGACGGCCGCGTCCATCCCAGCTGCATCTCGCTGAGGGTCAGGCCGGAAGCGGACGACGCCACGATGGCGCCCGCTTTCAGCGACGGCTCGATCTCCGCGAACAACGCCCGCTTCAGCTCGATGCGTTCCGGGACGTTCTCCTGGACGAAGTCGGCGTCCTTCACCGCTTCCGCCGCGGATGTGTGGAAGGTGAGCTTCCCTGGGGCGGCGCTCTTGATCAGGCCCAGATCCCCCAGGGCGGGCCACGCCATCTGGACATAATCGCGCGTCGCCGTCTCGGCGCTCGCCGCGGTGTCGAAGACCGCGACATTGCGGCCCGACGCCAGGAACAAGGCGGTCCAGCTCATGCCGATCACGCCGGCGCCGAGAATCGCGGTATTTTCACATTCTGCCATCTAAGACAATCCTGGTTGCAGGGGAGAGGCGGCGGTGAGGCCGCCGTCGCAGGTAAAGCACTGGCCGGTCACGAACTGGGCCTGATCGGACGCCAGCCAGGCGACCATGCCGGCGACGTCGTCCGGGCTCCCGAAACGGCGGGACGCATGTCGCGCCAGGGCGTCCGCCTTCGCCGCGGCCGGATTCTTCGCCAGCGCGAAGGCGTCTTCCGCCATGGCGGTCATGATCCATCCCGGCCTGACCGCGTTGCAGCGGACATTCGGGCCGTGGTCGACCGCAATCGACCGGGTCAGGGAATGAATGAAGGCCTTCGATGCATTGTAGACCGCCATCGAAGGATCGGAAACCACGCCCGATATGGAGCCGATATTCACGATGACGCCGCCGGTCTTTTCCATCCCGGGCAGGATGGCGCGACACATGTTGAACGTGCCGCGCGCGATGATGCCCATGACGAGGTCCCAATCCTCGTCCGTCGTCTCGGTCACGGTCTTCTCGATCTGGACGCCGGCATTGTTGAC
>JBFWNN010000039.1:0-55625 GCA_050251035.1 Parvibaculaceae bacterium | reverse complement strand
TCCAGGGCACGGCGCCGTTCCAGGCCGACCAGCCGATGGGGAGCCACAAGCTCACCGGGATGGCTGCCGGCACAGCGGCGACGGACAGTCCGACGCTGGCCCAGGTGCAGAGCGGGATCGTGGCGCACGCGGCATCCGTGGGCGGCTCGGCCGATGCCGTCACCCTGACCTTCTCGCCGGCCTTCGGGGCCTATACCGCCAGGATGCGTTTCCGCTTCACCGCCGCCGGCGCGAACACGCTCACCAATCCGACCGTCAATGTCGACGGGCTTGGCGCCAAGACGATCAAGAAGCTCAATGGCCAGGCGCTCGTCGCGGGCGACATCGCCGGGGCCGGCCACGTCGTGGATTGCGTCTATGACGGCACGGATGTGCTCATGGTCAGCGCCAGCGCGGTAGCGATGGCCTCCACCGCCGTGGCGGGCATCGTCGAGTTGGCCACCACGGCGGAGGCCCGGACGGGCACGGATACCGCCAGGGCGGTCACTCCGGCGGGCCTCGGCAGCGTGGCGCGGCTCAAGCTGACCGGCAACATGTCGATCTATGTCCGCAGCGACGGCAACGACAGCAATGACGGTTCCGCCAATGACAGCGGCCATGCGAAACTGACCTGGCAGGCGGCGCTCGATCTGGCGCAGACCTTCGATCTCAACGGCTTCACCCTGACGATCCGCTGCGACCAGGCATCCGCCTCGTTCACCGCCGGCATGATCATTCCGCCGATGGTGGGGCAGAAGAATGCCACGGACTTCGTCATCCAGGGGAACACGGGCGCACCTGCGAACATCGCGATCACCTCGACCGGCGCGCATGCGATCGAGGTATTGTCGGGGACCAGATGCAGGATCGCGGGCTTCAAGCTGTCCTCGAATGTTGGGAATCTTGTCCACACAGCCGGCAATGGGACACGAGTTGAACTCGGCGCCATGGATTACAGCGATGGAGATGGCAATCACATAGCCTGCGAAGATAGCGCTTCGGTCCTCTTGATGGACAGCTATGCCATTACCGGAGATGCCTCGAACCATTTCTTTGCCCTTGGGAACTCGTCAATCCGATCCTCGGGGGCGATCACCGTCACGCTCACAGGCACTCCTGCTTTCATTTTGTTTGCGCAGGTAGTCGGACGCTCGGTGTTGTTGGCAGGGACCATGACGTTCTCCGGCAACGCGATAGGGGTCCGCTACATCGCTGGGTCGGGTGGATTCATCTATACGAACGGCGGCAACAACTTTTTCCCTGGTAATTCCGCCGGTAGCACACAGACCGGAGGCCAGTACTTCTGATGACCCTTGATAATCCGGCCTGTGGCTTCGGTTGTAGCCCATGCTGAAATATCTGACATGCCCACGATCCGGTTTGCACTCTCTGAGGTCTGAACGGTGTCTTAGGCAAAAGCTCTATGCCGTGGATCGCAGGGATCGTTAACATTGACTTTGAGCAATACCTTCCAGAAGCTGATGCGCTCGCCGCTTCAGCCGATACATAACAGGAACATATTAGAGGGGGATGGGAACAGATTCGCCAGGAGCCGTCTATGTGGCGCCACCAGCTCCGCCGTTAGCTTTGAGGCGATCCACGCCATTTCTCTTGAATTGCCGTTGGCTCTAAGCCTCCGCCTTTTACCTCTTGAGAACTAAATAGGAACATCATCAAGCGCTAGGTGTGGTTTTCCAGCCACACTTGCCAAGATTCCATCACAGAGTGGCCAAGGTTACTTGACCCAAGGCCGTGTCAGTTAGAATGTTCCAGGTAGCGAGGTGACTCGCACAGCCCGCCTATTCAGTTTTGTAAGGGGATCGGGGGGCAATCCTAAACCCAGAATGTGGGAGAAAGAAAAATGAAGATGATGAAGTGGGCGCTTCTGGGCGGTGCGGCTCTTGCCGTTACGGCTACGGCTGCCCGCGCTGACGACCTGGGCGATCTCAAGGCCCAGATCGAAGCGCTGCAAACCCGGGTGTCGCAGCTCGAGGCTCAGCCGCAGGCGTCGATGCCGTCGGGCTACAGCCTGCTGACGTTCCGTGACGGCCAGGGCAATTTCGATACGTTCTCGGCTGAGCGCTATGCCGATCGCGTGCGTGACGAATCGGGCTTCACGCTCTCGGTCATGCCGACGGCTGACGCGGCTCCCGTCGCCGAAGTGTCGGTGTCGGGCGAAATCCGCACGGCGTTGATCTACAATGATGTCGACTCCGATACCGATGCTTACGATGACGAGCTCGACCTCAACGTCCGTGGCCGTATCTTCATCCGCGGCAAGGCGGACACGGCGGTCGGCGAAGTCGGCGGCTATTTCCGTCTCGAAGCCCAGGGCGGCGCGGGTCTCGACAGCAGCTCAACGGCTGCCGACGATTATGTCGAAACCACCACCATGGACAAGGCTTATGGCTGGTGGAAGTTCGCTCCGAACTGGGAACTGATGGCCGGTGTCAACGACATGACCGCGTCTCTCCAGGTCGGTTGGGACTGGATGGCGGCGACGGGTCCCGTCAATTCCTTCGGTCCTTCGCAGCTGACCAGCAATGAGCAGATGCGCCTGACCTATGCCAGCGGCCCGTTGTCCTTCGCGATCGCGATCGAAGATCCGGATAACATTTCGACCGAAACGGCAACCATCGGCTTTGCCGATGGCGATGCAGATGGCGTAATCGACCCGACCAATCCATTGGATCAGGTCCCTGTCCTGGTTTCGAGCCCATCGGACGACAAGTCCGATATCCCGAATGTCCAGGCTTACCTGATGTATTCGAGCGACGCCTTCACGGCGCAGGTCGTCGGCCTGTATCAGGACGACGAGTTCGGCTCGTCTGACTGGGCGATCGGCGGCGGCGCCAATCTCGGCATCGCTGACGCCTTCACGCTCACCGCGGCTGCCGTGGTCGGCGAAGGCACGAGCGGCTTCGGCAACAACCTCGGCCCGCTCACCACGGATGAAGACTTCTGGGCCGCGTCGGTCGGCTTGATCGTCAACATCTCCGAAGATACCCGCCTCGAGCTCGGCGCCGGTATCGAAGACTATGATGTTGCCGGTGAAGCTCTCGGCTTCGGCGGTGGCATCTACTGGGATCCGGTCAGCCAGCTCACGCTGGGTGTCGGCGCCACCTATGTCGATTATGACGATCTCACTGAGTTCGATGTGGTCGACACTCAAGCCGGCCCGGGCGTGACACCCGAAGCCGTACTGATTGACTCCGATGATACGGACTCCCTCCAGATCTTCTTCGGAACCTGGTTCCGTTTCCCGTAAGCAAAATGGGTTGAGCTTGGCGTGGGTTGGTCCCACTTCCTTCGCCAAGCCCTGATCCCCTACAGGAAGGCCTCCGCTGAAAGCTCGGCGGGGGCCTTTCTCATTCAGACCTTGGCGGCCGTTGCGGGAGAGCTCCTCCGCTCACCGCCCACACCGGGCTGAGTGACCGGGGCATTGACGGTGCGCCTTCGCGCACCGCAAACCGCTAGCCGTGTGAAAGGCCCCCGGGGCGGCGTCAATTTGCGGCCGCTGTATGGGCCGGCCTGTTCGACCTCACTCAAGATCAATCTCAGCCTGGATCCAAGAGCCAGTAGCCGGCCCGGATGGCTTCAAGGCTCGCTGTCAATTTTCGTTCTCATATCGTTCCGGTGATCTTGGACGTAGCTCCGCCGACATGGGAACTCGCACGGCTCGCCCCCTGACTGGAAAGCTCTGATCTCTCCATAGCCGCCTCTTCACGCCTCCCCACAGAAGGAAACACTGCCATGAAGGCCCATCACTGGCTTCTGGCCGGCGCGTCGGCGCTCGGCCTCCTGATGCTTGCGACCTGCGCCAGGGCGCAGGAGGCGAAGGGCTGGGACATCGCCTCGATGAACCGCCTCATCGACCAGACCAACTTCATCGTCGACGACAAATGCTCGGGCACGCTGATCTCGATCGAGCATCGCCTCATCCTCACCAATCATCACTGCGTCGCGAGCCGGATTTCGTCGCGCGAGGTCGAGGAGACAAGCGAGAACGGCGAGGTCCGCAAGGTCCGGCGCGAACGCTTCGAGGACGTTCCCGTGGCCCAGAACCACTATGCCGGCTTCGCCAAGGTCGGCTCGACGAGCTACGACACCGAGATCGTCGGCTATGACAGGTCGACCGATCTCGCCGTCATCCAGATCAAGCAGCGGGAGATACCCTTCACTTTGGCGCCGCCCATGGCGGATCCCGCCAATGTCGTCCGGGGCGAGCGCGTCTGGATCGTCGGCAACCCCATGATGCTCGAGGCCACCGTGGTCGAAGGCGTGGTGTCCTCCCTCCATCGCCAGCTCGAGGTCGGCGGCGACGACAAGCGCGACTACATCCAATATTCCGGCGGCACGTTCGGCGGCAACAGCGGCGGCGCGCTCTACAATGATCGCGGCGAGCTGATCGGCGTTCCTGCCGCCTCGTCCCGTGCGGCGACGTTCCTCGGCTTCGCCGTGCCCGTCGGCCACGTCAAGGCCCTCCTGTCCCGAAACTGCTTCGCTTCCGTCCACGACCGGTCGGCGCCCGCCCATGATGCCTGCAAGGCCGACAAGGCGCGGAGAACGCAGGGCAAGGAGGCGGCGCGGTGAGGACCGGGAGCAGGGGACTTGCCCTGATCAAGCAATATGAAGGCCTCAGGCTCGATGCCTATCGGGACACCGGCGGCGTCCTCACCATCGGCTGGGGCCACACGGCGGCAGCGGGGCCGCCGAGACCCACGCCCGGCATGCGGATCACCCTGGCCGAAGCCGAAGCCGTCCTGGCGCGCGATCTCGTCAGATACGAAACGGCCGTCACGCGGGCCGTGACACGCGAGATCGGCCAGAACCAATTCGACGCCATGGTGAGCCTCTGCTTCAATATCGGCGGCGGCGCCTTCGCCAAATCGACAGTGGTCAGGGCCTTCAATGCCGGCGACGACCGGCAGGCGGCGGATGCCTTCCTGCGCTGGAGCAAGGATGATGGCCGGGTCCTGCCCGGCCTCCTCAGGCGGCGCCGGGCCGAGCGGCGCCTGTTCCTCAGCCGCACGTCGCTCGCCAAATGGGCCATTGCCGGGGGCGGCGGCGTCGCCGCCGGCGAAGGGATGCTCTCCCGCCTTGGCGAGGCGGCCCTGGAAGGGCTGGGCTACCGTGCGGCCGATGTGATGACATGGCAGGTCCTGGCGGGAATCGGCGTGGTTGCGGGCGCCCTGGCCATGATCGCCCTGGCGGCCATGGGCCACGACCGGCGCGAAAGGCTCTGGAACGGGCTCTTCGGCGGGTGGCTGTCGTGATCTGGCAGGGATGGATGGCGGCAAAGGCGCTGCTCGCGAACCTTTCCTTCCGCGTCTGGCTCCAGGGTCTGGCGCTCGCGGCCTTCGCGCTCTGGAGCGCCTACCTGCTCCATGCCGGCTACGCATGGGCCGACGCCGCCTGGCGGGCCAAGGCGCTCGAGGCGAAGATCGCGCGGCTCGAGCTCGAGCTCGAGATCCAGCGCGAAGCGGACGCGGCCGAGGACCGGATGCGCGCCGAGCTCGCGGCGGAAAACGAACAGCAGAAAAAGGTGATCGATGCTTACCTGGACGAGCTCAAAAACCGCCCTGACAAGTGCCTTCTTGGCCCTGACGCTGACCGCCTGCAGTAGGCCGGTGCCGGTGGTCGACGCCGGCGGGACGCGTCTGCCGGCGCCGCCGGCGTTCATGGAGCCGGTGGCGGTCCAGAAGCTCCGCGCCGATCAGGATGCGCGCGACGCCCTGGCGCGCGACCGCGTGGCGCTCAAGGCGGCCAATTCCAGGCTGAAACGGAGCCGGGCCTGGTACCTGCGCGTGCGGCAGTCCGCGTCCGGAAGATGACCAATGCCCCGCAAGAAGAAGATTACCGTCGTCGAGCGCAAGCTGAAGCGTCAGCGCGCTTTGGGCCGTGCTTTCCTGGAAGACGGCATCATTGAGATAGAGCAGCGCCAGAATCCGCGGGAATGGTTCTCGACGCTCGTCCACGAGGCCTTGCATATGGCCTTCCCCGGGATGGACGAGCGGTCCATAGAGGCGGCCGAGGGAAAGATCGCCGACATCCTGTGGCGCGCCGGCGTTCGCCGCATCCACCAATAGCCGGCTTCGTCGGCGAACCGGTCCGATGATCGATTTAGCGACGCTTGCCGTCGCCCGCGAAGAGCTTGGTCAGGCCGACCGCCAGCCGTTGCATGATGTTGGTCGGCACCTGATAGGCGGTCACCACGCCGTCCCTGGTCTCGAGACTCAAGATGGGATGCGCGTATTTCTGGGCGCCGCCGACGCTGAGCGTCTTCACATCGGCGATCTCGCTCGCGAAATCTGTGCTTTCGCCGGCCTTCCGCAGCCTTTCATGTGCTTCCTGGGTCCTGGCCGTCAGAATGCGAATCAGATGGCCGCTCAGAGACAGGGGCAGGTTGAGGGTAATGAGGCCCGAATCGGCCGTGTCGAAGGTGACGGAGATGGTTCTTCCGTCCGTGGTGACTTTGCTTTCGCCGATTCCGTCAGGTTCAAATGCGGTCATGGGTGACCCGTAGCGCGGCTTCGCGCGCGCGGTCAATCCTCGCCTTCAGTCGAGTAGGGTCGCTTCGGAACCCGCTATGCGGCTGGGCGTTGGGCGCGCTTCGCGAAATAAGGGCACGACAGGGCGTCTCCCTCGTCTTCGAGCGTCGTCTCGAAAGTCGCGAAGGGCGTCCAGTACAGGCAATAGGTATTGCCGATATTGTCCCGCTCGCGCGTGTAGTTCACGCCCAGCGTCGTCGAATAGAGATAGGCGCCGATCCCCAGGATCGCCGCCAGACAGCAAATGACAAGGTGTGTGAACATCGTCGAGCGTTCACGCGTCGTGTCGAACAACATGGTCGTCATCTGGAATTTCCGTCCTCGGTCAAAATCCCGTTGAGACCGCTCATTAAGCAAAGCCTGGCGCCCGGACGACCGGGATCATTTCAAGAGGTGGAACCACCAAGAGCCGCCGCCGCTCTGCCAAATCGGGCCTCGATCCAATATTGGCTTGCCCCAAGACGCTACGATAACAATTTCGCCGAGTAATTCCAGTCTCTTTGACTGCCCGGTGCAAAAATTTTATGGAAGTCGTGCCCCGAAATGATGCAGGTCTTCAGTTTCCTTGGCCGCCTCTGCCACTCTGCTCCATATGCCCGTGGGATGTGCGCCAGACGACAACTCCAACAGCGATGCCGGCAGATCTGCAAGATGACATGGAACCAAGGCGGCCCGACAAGGGAAGTGGTTCCTTATAGGCGAGGCGAATCCACGTCGCGGGAAGTGCTCTAGAAGCCGAGCCAGTTCACGATGCGATTGCCGATCGACATGTCCTTCTTCGTCCAGGTGACGACCTTGTCGTCGGCCTTGGCGGGCTCGGTCTTGACCTGCTCCGGTTTCGCCTCGGCCTTGGCGGCTTGGGTCTTGGTGCGCTTGTTCCGTGCGAGCTTGCCTTTGGAGCGCTCCTCCGACTTCGCTTTGGTCCGCTTGGCCACTTTCGCCTTGGTCCGCTTGGCCTTGGTTAGTCTTGTCTTCGTCGCCTTTGCCTTCGCCTTGGTCGCTGTCGGCTTGACGGCTTCGGGCTTCGCCGCCTCAGGGGCGGCGGCCTCTTCGGGCAAGGGCTCGACCTTGACCACGTCTTTCTTGGCCGGTGTCGGCTCAGGAGCCGCCTCCGGCTTGGGCTCGACCTTGACCACGTCTTCCTTCTTCCCCGCAGCCGGTGCCTTCGGCGCGACGATCGGATCCGCGGTGGTGGTCGGCTTGGGCTCGAACCAGGGTATGTCGGCCGATCCGCGCTCGACGGTCGTCGTCTTGCCCGGCTCCACGATTGCGGGATGCTGGCCTGTGGAGGCATCCCCGTCCGGGCAACGATAGACGGTGGTCGTCGTCGCTCCAGCCGTTGCCGACGGGCTCAGGCATTCACTCCGGGCAGGGATCACTCCCGCGAGAATCGCAAGCGTCAGCACCACCCAGAATGGCGGCTCGAGCCACCTAGGTTTCTCCTGTCTCATGGGCTTCACGACGTCAGCCAAAGGCATGCGGTGTCTCGTCAGTGGGCAGATGAAAGTAACACGCTGAGGCGCGCTAATAAACTTCAAATATTCATCAATATTTCCAACGTTCATTCCCACCCGGCTGTGGCAAAACTTTGACGTCCGAATCGGTGGATTCAGGCCCTGAAAATCGGCATTTCCCGCACTCGGCGCGCCCCGCCCGGATGGTCGTCATTCTACAGCAAGACCAGTCTAGGCGTCTATTGCTTGACTCTCCCCAGTCACGCTCAGCGATGATTTTCGATGCCATGTATCGAACGGAAGTCTCGCATCCGTCAGCGTGCAGCCAGCTCGAAATAGAACCGGGCGATCTCGATGAGGCCGAGGGCCATCGCCGACAACGCGGTGCCCACAGCCAGGAGGCCATGCCAGAAATTCAGCACCAGAGGGTGCCGGACCTGGACATGCTTGCCGTGCCAGTAGAGATCGCCCTTCTGATCGACACCGATGGCGTGGATCTCATCGGCGGTTATGGCGCGCACCCCTTCGGGCCATGTTGACGGGTCGGGCTTGCGTGCGGGAGCTGCCTGCGAATGCGTCATTCGGGGTGCCTCGTGCCTGATGCCCGTTGTGGTGACCCCGGCACGATTTGAACGCGCAACCCTCAGATTCGAAGTCTGATGCTCTATCCAATTGAGCTACGGGGCCCCGGAAGTGGTCTAGTCCGGCTCATGCCGCCTCGCAATGACCTTGCGATCATACGAGTGCTGAACAATAATTAAATGACTAGTCGATTAATTATAGTGAATGCCAAAAAGTCCGCCCCCGGATCGGAGCGATGACATCTGCCTAGCGCGTCGCGGCGACGAGCAGGAACATGGGGCGTTCCAGCTCTTCGGCGAATTCGGGCCGTTCCGCGATCTGCCGATCGCTTGGCCGCCACTCCTCCACATGCTTGAGGGTGAAGCCCACGCGGATCAGGAGGTTGAGCGTCGTCGCCATCAGGCGATGTTGCTTGATGACGCCCGGCGCCAGCCAGTCGGTGCTGCGCGGGCCTTCGAGCAGATAGGCATCGAGCGGCCAGATCCTGTGCCCGTCCTCGTCGATCCGCCAACCGGGACGGCGCGGCGCCATGTAGATGGGATGCTCGGTGGAGAACACGAAACTGCCGCCCGGCCGGAGCGCGCGGTGAATCGCGGCGAACAGCCGTTCGAGATCGGCCACATAGTGGATCACCAGCGAACTGTAGGCGATGTCGAAGGCGGTTTCCGGCAGCGTCAGCGTCTCGAGGTCGCGGCGTTCATAGGTGATGCCCTCCTGCCCAGGCTCGGAACGGGCCCGTGCCAGCATCTTCTCCGAGACATCGATGCCGAGAACCTCTCGCGCTCCCGCTGCGCGCGCCCAGCGGCAGAACCAGCCATAGCCGCAGCCGAGGTCGACCACGCGCTTGGCCTTTACATCGGGAAGCAGCGCCCTCAGAGCCGGCCACTCCGCCATGCCGGCGAGGCCCATTTGCGACCGCTCAAGCTGGCTGTAGCCTTGGAAGAAGTGGGGATCGTCATAGATATTCTGGGTCATCGGCTCACGATCGCATCGATTTCGGAAGCGTCCAGGTGGGGTCTCCACCGTAGCAATCAGCGCATCTGCGCCCCAGGAGGAAACAGCGGCAACTCTGCTTTTCGCTCCAATCTTGCGAGAACTGGGCCGCCGTGGCGCCGTCAGAGATCCTTCTGGCGGTCCGTGAAATGGTCAAGTGCCGCCTGATGGGCGTCGTCATCATAGAAGCGGCTGCTGTAGAAAACGGCGACCATCAGCCCGACGCCCAGGGCATAAGACAAGGTGACCCCGAGAATGAGGGCCATGACCCCTCCGGCGGTCAAGCCGGTGAAGCCGCCGAAAATGTAGGTTCCGAGCACGGTCAGAATGGCAAGCCCGACCGTGCCGCCGATGATCTTTGTCAGGCCGAGGCGTGCCGGTCCGGCTTTGCCGGTCGGTGGGCGCCCGGATGGAGCGGGAGGGTCGCCGGACTTTGTCGACATGGAAGTTTTCCGCCTTCTCAGCTGAACTGTTGGCTTACAAATGAGTAATATGTGTCGCGCGATCAAGCCGGCGCGACATTCACTCGCATGCTCGGCTTTGCTTCGTAACGCAACTTTAAATAGATTTTCCGGCCATGATCACGATGGCGATGGACTTCGATCCTCAGGAAATATTGATCAAGCCGCTGATGGCGCATCTCGCCACCGGCAGCCCCGAAAGCCCCCGGGATTCGCCCCTCTGGTTCCTATGGGAGGACGGTGCTGTCTGGCTGGTTGGCAACAGCGACGACAGTTTCCCGGCGCGACTTCTCGCGGAGCCGCGTTGCGCGATCGGTATTGTGGATTTCGACATTGCGCGGGGAATCCTGCGCCATGTCGGGATCAGAGGACATGCCGATATCCTTGCGATGGATGGCGCGCGGCTTCTGAGACTGCTCGAGCGCTATCTGGGGCCTGAGTCGGCTGAATGGAACACGTGGTTCAGGACCGAGATCATCCAGCCTCTGGATCTGATGATCCGCATTACGCCGGCAAGCATCGTTGCCCGGGAGATGTCCTATTTCAAAACCGGCCCGGCGATTGCGAAGCCCGTCAACCCTGTTTCTTCGGGGAACGGGCAGCTCTAGTCCCCTTTTGATGAGGTGGAGTCTCGGCTGCCTCGCGTGCGGCGCGCAGGCGCGCAGTTTTCTCGTCGCGCCGCTTTTTTTCGGCGGCGATGATGGCCATCGCTGCGTCGTGGGTGGCTTTTGTTCTGGCATCACTGACCGAGCGGGACGGCATGGTTATCAGCTGCCGAGCAGGACCCAGGCCGCCAATAGGCCGAGCGCTGCTCCCGCGGTGCCGAAGCCCAGCACATATTTCATCGCCGGGACTTTGACCGCTTGACGGGCCTCCGTGGGCTTCAGGTTTCGTTTCATCCTTCGGTAACGGTCGCCGCAGGCGATGGTTCCATCGGGATTCGTTAACCTAAAGTCAAAGCATGCGTGGATAATATCGCCGACGAGTATCCGGTCTGTGTGTGAGTTCGGGAGTTGTAGATGGTGGAATTCCTGCGAAGCCTGTTCGGCGCCAAAGAGGAGGCACCGACCCCTCCGCCCTTCGTGAACGCCGCGGCAGCCGTGACAACCGAAGCATCGGCGCCTGTCGGTCCATCCCCTGCCGCGCCGGACTACACCGAATGCACCGACCGGCGCTATTTCGAGATTCTCGAGACTTATCAGCACCGCGCGCGGCCTCTCAACGATCAGGTCGTCTGGGACAAGGAAGAAGAGGCGCGGCTGCGGGACAAGCGGATAGAAGCCTATCAGTTGCGCAATAGCACCGACTACAAGCCGCATGACGTGTTTCATCTCTGGCCCTACCATGCGATCGATCCCGAGCACGTGATCAAGCAGGTGAAGCTCAAGAACGACACTCCGAAGATGCTGCCGGAATATTCGCAGGTCATGAACGTCAATGTCGTGTCCGAGCGGGTGATGAAGGCGATCACGTCCCTCGAAGCCGGCCGCCACGCCTTCTATCCGCTCGAGATCATCGAGCCGGAAGGCGGTGTGTCGCATCGTTACTACTTCATGCAGTTCCTGGAACATGCCGACTGCACCGTTCCGAAGCTCGGCGGCTTCCGCAAGGGTGTGCGCCAGGACAATTCGACCTATTGGGTGCGCACGTCGACCGACGACAAGGTCTCGCTCGACGCCGAGCGCGTCGGGACACGTCACCTCTTCTTCGACAAGCGGGCCAAATCCGGCTGTTTCATCTCGGGCGAGCTCGCAACGAAGCTCGGCGATTTCCTGCCGCGTGGCTATTACTTGGCCGAGGCGGGACTGGTGCGCAAGCTGTCCTAGCTTCGCAAGGTATATGGAGCGCGGCCACCCAACATGGCCGCGCCCAAGTCATTTCCACTGGCCGGCGACCTGGCGCGTCGTGGCGTTGAGGCGATTCCAGAAATTGATCAGAGCGATCTGCACGACCAGCGCGCCGAGAGCCGGCTCGTCATAGTGGCGCTCCGCCTCGGTCCAGACATCGTCGGGCACCGGATCCGACCGGTCGCTGAGTCGCGTTGCCGCCTCGGCGAGCGCCAGCGCGGCGCGCTCGGCATCGCTGAAATAAGGCGTCTCGCGCCAGGCGCCGACGGCAAAAACGCGCTCGTCGGTCACGCCGGCCTTTTTCAGCTCGCGCGCATGCATGTCGACACACACACCGCAGCCGTTGATCTGGCTGGCGCGCAGATGCACAAGCTTGCGCGTGACGAAATCTATGCCGCCGGTGGCCTTGTCCATCGCCAATGCGGCCTGGAGCACATCGGGGAACATCAGCGCGGCATTCTTCATTCTGGCTTTCATGGGTATTGTCCTTTCGCGATTGCAACGTGTCTTCGCGAACAAGACGAGACAGGGGAGGAGCGCGTGACATGGCCGGGAAGGTTTTACAGGTGTCCATCATGGGCGGCCCCTCGCATGGTCCGGTGGAGTTGTTATAACGGACGAGAGGGAGAAATTCGGATGATCGACCAGCCCACCTTGCTGACCTATCTCGCCGTCCTGACGGGTTTTGTCTTCCTGCCCGGGCCGGCTGTTCTCATGACCTTGGCGCGCTCGGCAAGCTCGGGGCCGCGCGCCGGGATCGCAACCGGTCTCGGCATCGCGACCGGCGATCTGGCGCATACCGTCATGGCGGTCTTCGGGCTTTCAGCGATCCTCGCGGCATCGGCGCTACTCTTCACGATCGTCAAATATGCGGGCGCTACATATTTGATCTATCTCGGGCTCCGGGCGATCTTCGAAAAGTCCGAACTCGGCGTGCTCACGCATGGTCCTCGGATCACCATGGCGCAAGCCTATCGGCAGGCCGTCGTCGCCGAACTGCTGAATCCGAAATCGGCATTGTTCTTCCTGGCCTTCCTGCCGCAATTCGTGCAGCCCGGGAATGGCGCGGTGCCTATGCAACTTGCGCTTCTGGGACTTCTCTTCGTGCTTCTGGGCGCGGTGAGCTCGACCGCCTATGCGCTGGCCGGCGGCTCGATCAGCCATTTCCTGCGCCGCAACGCCTTCATCGCGCGTTGGCAAGGCAGGGTGGTGGGCGGCATTTATTGCGCCTTGGGCCTCCGTCTGGCCTTGCAGGAGCGTTGAGCCGGACGGCCCTGCCGAAAATGAAACGGGCCGGCTTAGCCGGCCCGTCGCTGCGTGACCTTCGGTTGAGGGCGCGTTAAGAACCGAAGATCACGGTCGCGCGGGTCGCATAGCACGCTTGTCGGTCGAAATCAGGGCGAACCGACGGCTGCTACGACTTTTCGCCTCTTCGTTGCAAGACAGCTACAGGTCTTCATCCGGAATGGGATAGGAGGGAAAAGAACGTAGACTGGTGGTGAATCGGACGCCGAAATCTTCAGATCAGATTGAGGAGGAGATCGCCTGCTCCGAGCCGCCTGTGGTCTTGCGCTGCCCTTTCGAGCACGTCGGAGACCGGGTGACACCCGAATCGACTGCTCGGTGACAAGACATCGCGGGGGGCCGCCGAATGGTCAAGCGAGGTGTGTCCGACCACCGTTCCTCGGTTGAGCCTCCACGTCCGGAAGAGGCCCTGACGGTCGGCCCAGCTTCGCGCCATCAGTGTCGCGTATTCGCCGGCACTCAGAAGTGTATCTCAACAAAATCAATATGTTAGGGATTGGTCGGAGTGAGAGGATTCGAACCTCCGACCCCCTGCTCCCGAAGCAGGTGCGCTACCAGACTGCGCTACACTCCGTTTCCTTGAAACGCTGGCTCTTTGCCCCCGTAAAGGCCTGCCGTCAACCCCTAAGAAAGAAACGGCAATGGGGCCTTTGGCCGTGATTGCGGCGCGGCAGGCGAGCCAGTATATGGTCCTCCCGGCGAATGGGGCGTAGCCAAGTGGTAAGGCAGCGGATTTTGATTCCGCCATTCCCAGGTTCGAATCCTGGCGCCCCAGCCAGTCGCCGCGCGCGGCGTCAGTCGTCCGCGGCAAGATCCTTCTTCAGCCGCTGCAGGATCTGGTCGACGTCGCGTCTGAGCCGGTTGTTCTTGGCAGCGCGTCCGGACGCCGCGCGGATGTCGTCCAGCGCCTCGGTCTGCTTCTGCGCCCGCTTCTCCAGCTCCGGATCGATTTTGGCCGCGACCGTTTCTTCCTTAGGTGCGGTGCTGACCGGTGTCGGAGGCGGGGGTTCCGGTCCCATGAGGCGCTCGACCAGCTTGTTCATGCCCTCGAGCGACAGATTCCGGTCGTCGGCGAAGGCGTTGAGCACGGAGAATTCTGTGCCCTGGGCCTTGCTGGCCGCGAGCGCCACTTCCCCGATATCGAGCCAGCCGAATCCGGCGCCGGCGACGATCTTCCGCAACCTGTCCTTGACCTCTTGCCGGTTGGGTAAGAGGTCGCTGGCATAACCCCGGAAGCGGGTGAATTGCGGGGCGAGGCTGTAGATCAGCGGCGAATAGAACACCGTCACTTTGCCGATCGCTTCGTTCTGAGCCAGGTTCTTGAGCGCGCCGATGGCCTCTTCCGGCGTTCCGAGCACGTCCCCCGAATCGAGGTCAGCCTCCGAGTAGAAATAGATGAGCTCGTCAACCTGGCCGCGATAGCGCGATATGGCCTTGGTCAGGTTGCAGATGACCTGTTCCGCCGATCCCTCGGGCACCGCCAGCGTAACATATTGCCGGCTGTTGTCGCGCTTCTGCAGGCGCGAGGCGAGCGAATTGGCATCATCGAGCAGGAGGCCGAAAGCCGCGGATCCGCCGGCCACGATCACTTTGCGCGCCTGCTCGACCGCAGGAACCGTCACCCGCTCGGCGAGCGCATTGGTGGTGAGGGTGTGGGCTCCGTAGGCATAATCCTGGAAGAACAGCTTGAGCTCGGGCGACAGCGCGGCAGTGCGGTCATGAAAGGCGATGGTCGGGGCGAAGGGCTCGGAGAGTGTGGTGCGCAGGAAGAGCAAGGTCTTGTCCAGATTGGCCTTCGGGCTGATGCATTCGCGATTCTCGACCGTGAGCCGCGCGCGCTCTGTCCGGGTCTGCGCATAGGGGACACCCGAAAGGCCGATGCCGGCCTCGACCATCTTGGGGAGCAGCGGCGTGATTTGCCTCTCCTCGCTGATCACGCCCGGAAATCCGACCGTCTCCTTATTGTAATATTCGGCAAGCTGGTCCCAATCGATCGACCATTGGGTCCAGGCGGCCGGCAACTGGCCCCATCCCGGCGACATCAGGTTCTGCCATCCCAGGGCGAACACAAGGATCGCGGCGGCAGCCAGCGCCAGAAACGCACTGCGTATCATTCAAGGCCTCCTCTGACCCGAGCGGCTCCGCGTGATCTCCGCAAACCAGATGCCGATGCCGCCGTGATGTCGCGTGGCACTATAAACCCAAGCCGGGGGCTTGCCGAAACTGTTTCTGTTCAAATGGATATTACGTCTTCATGGCTCTCTCTCGTCCTTTTCAAGGCAGGAGGACCGGGTTCCAAGGCACTGTTAATCCGGCCAAATGCTGCTATGACGGGTCGAGCCGTGCCGACGAGAGCCCGGCCGTTGTCTCAAACTGTGGCATCAATTCCAATCGGCATCCGCGATATGGCGCCTGGCATTCCGTTTCGCATCATAGCCGCGGCGCTCGCTCCCTTCGCCTTCGGCTATATGCTGTCCTATCTGCTGCGGGCGGTGAATGCGGTGGTGGCGCCCGATCTCGTCACCGATCTGTTTCTGAGCCCGGCCGAGCTCGGGCTGCTGACATCGGCCTATCTCCTGGCCTTCGCCCTGTTCCAATTGCCGCTCGGCATATTGTTCGACCGTTATGGACCGCGCCGCGTCCAAACCGCCTTGCTGATGCTCGCAGCGGCCGGCTGCGCGCTGTTCGCTTTGGCTCCCGGCTTCCTGACCTTGTTCCTCGCCCGGGCCATGATCGGGCTGGGCTTTGCCGGCGGCCTGATGGCGGGTTTCAAGGCGACCTCGCTCTGGGTGGCGCCGGAGCGCCGGACGCTCGCCAATTCCTGCATCATGGCCGTGGGGGCGCTCGGTATCATCGTGGCGACCGAGCCGACCCAATATCTGGTGAGCCAGATGGGGTGGCGCAGCACCTTCCTGGTCTTTGCCGGCCTCATCCTGGCCGGCGCCGGCCTGATCTTTCTGGCGGTGCCGCGCCGCGACGGCGAGCGGGTCGAGGCGCATTTCTCCGAGCAATTGGGCCAGTTGCTGCGCATCCTCAGATTGCCGCTGTACTGGCGCCTGGCGCCGTTCCTGGGCCTGACGGCCGGCGTGCAGATCGGCATTCAGACCCTGTGGGCCGGCCCTTGGCTGCGCGATGTGCTGGGGCTCGGTCGCGACGAGGTGGCGCGTCATCTCCTGTGGATGGCGGTCGCTTTCATGATCGGCATCCTGTCGATCGGCTTCGTGATCGACCGGCTCGGCCGGCGCGGCGTCAACCCGCTCACGGTGATGCTGGCCTATTTGCTGGTCTATCTCGCCGCGCAGAGCGTCATCGTCCTGCGTCTGACGGAGATCAGCTTCCCGGCCTGGCTGGTTCTGGCGGCAACCGGGCAAGTCGGCATCGTCGCTTTTCCCTGGTTCGCGGCCCAGCTCGGCAATGAGCTGGCGGGGCGCGCCAATGCCAGCATCAATTTCGCCATGTTCATCGCTGCCTTCACTGCTCAGGGTATGATCGGCATGATCATCGGCCTGTTCGCGCCCACGGCCACGGGCTATGCGCCGGAAGCCTATAGCTGGGCCTTCGGTACATTTCTCCTTCTGCAGATCCTGGCGCTCGGCTGGTATCTCCGGGGATCCCATATCAAGGAAGCTCGCTATGCCTAATCCTGTGTTCGTCGAAGTGACCCGTGGCGGCGTCGTGGAAAGCCGTCATACCGGCGCCTATGCGGTGATGGACGCGTCGGGCAAGCTCGTTTCCGCCGTCGGCGATGTTGACCAGGCGATCTTCCCGCGCTCGGCCGTCAAGGCTTTCCAGTGCCTGCCCGTGATCGAAAGCGGTGCAGCCGACCGTTTCGGCTTCAGCGACGAAGAGCTGGCCTTGGCCTGCGCTTCGCACAGCGGCGAGGCGCCGCATGTCAGAGGGGCCGGCAGCATGCTGGCCAAGGCGGGGACGAGCGAGGCCCAGTACGAATGTGGCGCTCACTGGCCGTACGAGCTTTCAGCCCAGCATTACATGGTCCGCCATGACGAAGAGCCGCGCGCCATTCACAACAACTGCTCCGGCAAGCATGCCGGGATGCTGGCGCTGGCCCGCCAGCTCGAAGCGCCGGCAGAAGGCTATAGCCGCATCGATCATCCGGTTCAGCGTGTCATAGCCCGCACGATGAGCGAATTGTGCGATGTCGACATCGGCGCGCAACCTCATGGCATAGATGGCTGCTCGGTGCCGACCTGGGCTATCCCGTTGCGCAACCTGGCCTTGGGCTTCGCCCGCTTCGGCTCGGGAGTCACGCTCAGCGAAACGCGCAGGGCCGCCGCAAGGCGCATCATCGAGGCGGTGCGCGCCCATCCCTTCATGGTCGCGGGAACCAACCGCTTCTGCACGCGGGTGATGCAGGCGGTGCCGCGCGCCTTCGTGAAGACGGGTGCCGAAGGCGTGTTTTGCGGCGCTGTACCGCACGCCGGTCTCGGCATCGCGCTCAAATGCGACGACGGCGCCGCGCGCGCCGCGGAGGCGGCGATGGCCGCACTGCTGGCGTCTCTGCCGGTTTGGACGGATGCCGAGCGTCAGGCGCTCAAGAGCTTCGCGGCGACCGATCTCAGCAACTGGCGCAAGACCCATGTCGGCGACGTGCATGCCGTGATCTAGCTGCTAGCTCACCATGTTGCCGCTGATCGTCAGATGCGCCGGTATGGCCGCATGGGCGACAGCGAGGTCATCCGTAATCACGGTGGAGTGGTCCATGCCGACGATCGCCTTGCCGGATTGCGCGATCATGTTGCCGGTGATGCTCATGGGACCGGCGCCCTGGCTCACCGAGGCGACAATGGCGGTCCCACACATGCGCATGAGATTGCCGCTGGCCAGCAGGTTGCGCGCATAGCGGCCCCAGCCCAGATGGAGACCGCAATAGGCTGCCTCTTCGATCACATTGCCGGTGACGATGGTGTCGGCTTCCGCGCCGATGGCGACACCGCGTGTTTCGGGATTGGAACCCCCGCCGGTGATGTGGCGCAGCACATTGTTGGCGCAGACCGCGAGCCTGCCGCCCTCGTTGAAATTCGTGATCGAGATGCCACTGGCCGCCGTCTCGACGACATTGCCGGAGATCACCGCACCGTCGAAGGCGAATTCGACATAGATCGCCGTCTCGGCGAGGCGCGAGACGGAATTGTTGACGATCTGGCAGTTGCGGCCGGAATTGTTGCGGACGGCGCTGTAGCCGCAATCGCTCACCCGGTTATGGCTCACGATGACATTGCCGGCGCGGAACACCACGATGCCATTGCCGTTCTGGCCCGTGCCGCCTTTGTCGAAGCGCACGCGTTCGATCCGGTTGCCGCTGACGATCGTGCCGTCGGGACGCTGCTCGCTCGTCCACACCTGGATGCCGTTGTTGCCGATATCCTGAAGGTCGTTGCCGGAGATATCGAGGCCGATCGAATCGAGCGCGAAGATGCCGGTGCGCCCGACATTCGACACGCTGTTGTGAATGAGGCGCCCCGAGCATTGCTTGAGCATGAGGCCAGTGCCCGCGAAATTGTCGAAGGTGCAGTCGCGGATCGTGAGACTGGGACTGCTCGATGCCGAGACCAGATCGTTTTCGCTTTCCGCCGGCGTGGCCTCGCCCTCGAAGCCGATGCCGTCCAGGGTGACGGATGCGGCTTCGATCGTGAATATGCCGCTGCCCGTCGCGGTCACGAGCTTTGTCCCCCCGCGAATGCCATGGATGGCGATGGGGCGGTCGATACGGACGTCCGAGAGCCGATACGTGCCTGCCGGCAAGAAGAGTGCGCCGCCGCGCTCGGAAGCCTTGGCGATGGCCTTGCGCATGGCTGTCGACTGGTCGCCTTTCGCATTGGGCTTGAGGCCAAGATCAGTGGCTAGGATGATCGGGCTGACACCCGCAGCGAGAGCTGGCCCCGTCGCGGTAGCGCCAGCGGCCATCATCGGGGCAGCAGACAAGAAGATACGGCGTGAAAGGTCCATTTTGGCACAGTCCTCAGGCTGATCATGCAAGCTTCGTACCTGCCTCCACTTTGGGAATGCCCTTCGGCTCGACGGCGTATCCTCCTCAGACCAGAGACGGAGGTGGCCATGATGAATCGCATGATAGTGGTGGCGGCAATGATTCTTTCTCTAGGGACCATCCCTGCTTTCGCCCAAGGCGGTGGCGGTGGCGGTAGTGGTGGTGGCAGCAGCAGTGGTGGCGGCGGAAGCGGAGAAGCCGTCAAGAAGTGCAAGAAGAACGAGGTCCGGGACAAGAAGACGAAGAAATGCGTCAAGGTGTCTTACGGGATCCTGCCGGATGAAGAGCTCTATAAACAGGGCAGCGCCCTGGCGCAGGCCGGCGATTATGATTGGGCGCTCACCGTCCTGGCGGCGATCCGCAATCAGAATGATCCGCATGTCCTGAACTATACCGGTTACAGCCTGCGCAAGTCCGGGCGGCTCGACCAGGCGATCGGCTATTATCGCAAGGCTCTCGCCATCGATCCGAATTTCGTGCTTGCCCGCGAATATCTGGGCGAAGGCTATGTCGCGGCCGGGCGCATCGATCTGGCGAAGGTCGAGTTGACCGAGATCGCCCGGCGCTGCGGCACGACGTGCGAGCAATATCAGGAACTCGCCGAGCACATAGAGCAGGGGATGTAGAAGGCGACGCCTGCTGGCACACCGCCTATTCCGCCGCCTTCTGGGCATAACCCAGGCGCTCATTGAGGCGGTCGAGGAGCTTTTGTGCCGCTTCCGGAATGACGGTTCCGGGCGGGAACACCACGGCCGCGCCGGAATCGAGCAGCGTCGCCACGTCTTCCGGCGGGATGACGCCGCCGACCACGATCATGATGTCGGCACGGCCCAGCTTTTCGAGCGCCGCCTTGAGGAGCGGCACATGCGTGAGATGGCCCGCGGTGAGGGATGAGACGCCCACCACATGGACGTCGCTCTTGACCGCCAGAGCGGCGACTTCCTCTGGGGTAGAGAACAGGGCGCCCACCTTGACGTCGAAGCCCATGTCGCCGAAGGCCGACGCGATCACCTTCTGGCCGCGGTCATGGCCGTCCTGGCCGATCTTGGCGACGAGGATGCGCGGCGGGCGTCCGTCGGCTTCGCGGAAGGCGCGCACCGAGCGGCGCGCCTCCTCCAGCCTGTTGCCTTTGCTCGCCGCCTCATAGATGCCCTTGACCGCGCGGCTCTCGGCGGCATGCCGGCTCCAGGCCTTTTCCAGGGCCAGGGATATTTCCCCGACCGTCGCCTTGGCCCGCGCTGCATCGACGGCGCCCGCGAGAAGATTGCCTTCGCCGCTCTTCGCCAGATGCGTGAGCCGTGCCAGCGCCGCTTGGCAGGCGCCTTCGTCGCGCTCGGCGCGCAGCCTCCCAAGCTTCTCGATCTGCCTGGCGCGTACGGCCGAATTGTCGACCTTCAGAATGTCGATCTCGGCATCCTTGCCGCTCACATATTTGTTGACGCCGACGACGGTCTGTTCGCCCGAGTCGATGCGCGCCTGGGTGCGGGTTGCCGCTTCCTCGATACGCAGTTTGGGGATTCCAGCCTCGATGGCGCGCGCCATGCCACCCATCTTCTCGACTTCCTCGATATGACGCCAAGCCTTGGCTGCGAGATCATGGGTCAGCCTCTCGACGAAGAAGCTGCCGCCCCAGGGATCGATGACGCGACAGGTGCCCGCCTCCTGCTGCAGGAAGAGCTGAGTGTTGCGCGCGATGCGGGCGGAGAAGTCGGTCGGCAGCGCCAAGGCTTCGTCGAGCGAATTGGTGTGCAGGGATTGCGTGCCGCCCTGGGTCGCCGCCATCGCCTCGATCCCGGTGCGCACCACATTGTTGAACACGTCCTGGGCGGCGAGGCTCCAGCCTGAGGTCTGGCAATGGGTGCGCAGCGACAGCGAGCGCTCGTCTTTCGGATTGAACTCTCTGAGGAGCTTCGCCCACAGCATGCGCGCCGCGCGCATCTTCGCCACTTCCATGAAGAAGTTCATGCCGATCGCCCAGAAGAACGAAAGGCGCGGCGCGAAGCGGTCGATATCGAGGCCGGCGGCGATGCCGGCACGCACATAATCGAGCCCGTCGGCAAGTGTATAAGCGAGCTCGAGATCGGCCGTCGCTCCCGCCTCCTGCATGTGATAGCCGGAAATGGAGATCGAGTTGAATTTCGGCATCTTCTCGCTGGTATAGGCGAAGATGTCGGAAACGATACGCATCGACTGCTTGGGCGGATAGATATAGGTGTTCCGCACCATGAATTCCTTGAGGATGTCGTTCTGGATCGTGCCCGAGAGCTTCTCCGGCGGCTCCCCTTGCTCCTCGCCCGCCACGATATAGAGCGCCATGACCGGCAGCACCGCGCCGTTCATGGTCATCGACACGCTCATCTTGTCGAGCGGAATCCGATCGAACAGCGTGCGCATATCATAGATGGAATCGATGGCGACGCCAGCCATGCCGACATCGCCCGCGACGCGCGGATGGTCGGAATCATAGCCGCGATGGGTGGCGAGGTCGAAGGCGATCGACAGCCCCATCTGGCCAGCCGCCAGGTTGCGTCGGTAGAAGGCATTCGAGTCCTCGGCGGTGGAGAAGCCGGCATATTGTCGGATCGTCCAGGGCTGGGTGACATACATGGTGGGATAGGGCCCGCGCAGATAGGGCGGGATGCCGGGCCAAGTCTCGAGGAAATCGAGTGGCGCGACATCGTCCGCCCCATAGGCCGATTTGATCGGAAGCCCTTCCGGCGTCTCCCAAGTCGCCGGCGCCGTGGCCGAGGGCTCCGCCTCGAAACCGATCCTGCTGAAATCCGGGATGTGGCTCATGGCGAGACTCCGGAGGCTTCAAAAGCTTCGGCAAGCCGTTGGCCCGATAGGGGCTGGCGCGGCATGTCTTCGATGGATGGCGGCATCTCGCGCGGCGGCTTATAGGCGGTCACGCCGATGATCGTCTGGGTCTTATCCTTGATGCGTGCCAGCCGTTCATCGCGTTTTTCGGCGACGAGCCTTGCCGCGCCGCCGCCGGTAATGAAGTCAGCAATGCCGCCCTGCCTCTCGATGTCCTGGAACAGCGCCCAGGCTCGATCACACAGCGACCGGGTCATGTGCTCGATAAAGCCAGCGCCCGAGGCAGGATCGCTGACACGCCAGAGCTGCGATTCTTCCTGCAGGATCGTTTGCGTGTTGCGCGCGATGCGGCGGGCGAACCCATCAGGCAGCCCCTGCGCCAGCGAGAAGGGGAGCACCGTGATGCGGTCGGCGCCGCCCAGGGCCGCGCCAAAGACTGAAGCAGTGGCTCTCAGGATATTCGTATGCGCATCGAGCGCGGTCATCATCCGCCAGGACGTCACACCCTGGAGGGTGACGGCATCCACCGGCAATCCCGACGCGGCAAGGACGCGCGACCATAGGAGGCGCGCCGCGCGGAATTTCGACAGCGTCAGGAACATGTCCTGGTCTGCCGCCAGGGTGAGCGAGACGGCGCGTTTCAGGTGCTCGTCGTCGAGGTGGTCGAGGGCGCGCAGATAGGCGACGCCGGTCGCGATCGTAAAGGCGAGTTCCTGCGCTTCGCTGGCGCCGGCGTCATGCCAGACGACGCCCGAGGCTTCGGCGAAGGGGCCGGTGAAATGCTGTGAGCGGAGAGCATCCACGGAGGTCTCGAGCTTGAGCGCGAAGTCCTGGTCGACACGGCCTTGCGCCGCGCCGCTGCCGATCGGATCGAGGCCGAAATTCAGGCGCAATCTTTCCGGGTCGACTGGCTGCGTCGCGATCCATTGCGCGAGAGCGTCCGCGGCTTGCGCGCCGTTAAGGCCAGCATCGAGGCTGAGATCGATTGCATCGATCCTTATGTCGCCGAGAAGGCGTCCCATGCCCTTCCGATCGAGCGTCGCGAGCCCGAAGCCATAGGCGCCTGGCGCATCGGCGAACACCAGATTGAGCCCGGTCGCGCCATGATTGAGATCCTCGAGCGCCTGGGCGTTGGCGCGTGCGGCGTCGGGATGGTCGGCCCGCTGCATCACCGCCCAGGGTGTCTGCTCCGGACGGCGCGCCTCCGCGGCGGCTCCCGGTGAATAGAGCGGCGCGATGGCGATGCCGTCCGCCGTTCGGGAACAGAGCTTCGTTTCGAAATCGACGCCTTTGAGCACGGCCTCGACCCGCTTGCGCCAATCTGGCTCGCTGGCGGAGAGAAATTCCGCGGCGAGCCGCAAGGTCGACGATATCGCAGCGTCAGACATAGCTGCCGAGCCCCGGTATCGATCCGGCCACTTGCTTGACGAGGTCTTCGCCGGCGACCTCCTTGGCATAGGCGAGGGTTTCGACGCCGAGTCCCTTGATCTGGTCCATATTGAGGCCGGCCGCCTGCAGCTTGGTGATCGCGGCCAGCGGACCGCCCATGAGCCCGCCGCCCAGCATGCCGAGAAGCCCGCCGCCGCGCGAGCCGTCGCCGCCATGCAGCTTTGCCAGCTCCTCGGCGCCCGGCAGCTTGGCGAACAGCTCACCCACCTTCTGCTGGTTGCCCTGCGACTTGACCAGCGAGAGCATGATGCCCAGGGCTTTTTCGGCGCGCTGGGGGTCGAGACCGGTCTTCGTCACAATTCGGGCAATCAGCTCCTGCATGGGAACTCCGGCTAGAATGTCAGGATCGGAACACTGGTTTTGAACTCGCCAGCGTTTTATAGCAGATTGACGCGCTTGCAAGGCGCATGACGGCGCACCAAAGGGGACTTTTCGACCATGGCTGACAATACGATCTTTCTCGGCAAGGCGGACAAGCGCGAGGAGCTCTTCCTGCCCATGGCCAATCGTCATGGGTTGGTGACCGGCGCTACCGGCACCGGCAAGACCGTCACTTTGCAGATCATGGCGGAAGGCTTCTGCAAGGCGGGCGTGCCGGTCTTCGCCGCTGACGTGAAAGGCGACCTTTCGGGGATATCGCAAGAGGGCACGCCGCAGGATTTTCTCCTCGAGCGCGCCAAGAAGATCGGCTTCGAGGATTATGGGTTCGAGGCGACTCCGACGATCTTTTGGGACCTGTTCGGCGAGCAGGGTCACCCCATCCGCACCACCATTTCCGAGATGGGTCCGCTGCTCCTGTCGCGCCTGATGGGACTCAGCGATGCCCAGGAAGGGGCGCTCAATATCGCCTTCAAGATCGCCGATGAAGAAGGCTTGGCGCTTCTCGACCTCAAGGACCTCAGGGCGCTGCTCTCCGATCTCGCGACCCGCGGCAAGGAATTGCGCACCGATTATGGCAATCTCAACGCCATGACCATCGGTTCGATCCAGCGCCGTCTGGTGGTGATCGAGGAGCAGGGCGGCGACAAGTTCTTCGGTGAGCCGGCACTCGACATCAAGGACCTGATGCGCACGACCCGCGACGGCCGCGGCTACATGAACATCCTCACCGCCGACAAGCTGATGTCCTCGCCGCAGCTCTACGCCACCTTCCTGCTGTGGCTGTTGTCGGAGCTGTTCGAGGAGCTTCCCGAGGTCGGCGATCCCGACAAGCCGAAGCTCGTCTTCTTCTTCGATGAAGCGCATCTGCTCTTCGCCGACGCGCCGCCGGGTCTGTTGCAGAAGATCGAACAGACGGTGAAGCTCATCCGCTCGAAGGGCGTCGGCGTCTATTTCGTGACCCAGAATCCGCTCGATGTCCCGGAAAGCGTGCTGGCGCAAATGGGCAATCGCGTCCAGCATGCGCTGCGCGCCTACACGCCGCGCGAACAGAAGGCGGTAAAGACGGCGGCCGATACGTTCCGGCCCAATCCCAAGTTCAAGACCGAGAAGGCGATCACCGAGCTTGGCAAGGGCGAGGCCCTGGTCTCGGTGCTCGATCTCAAGGGCGTGCCGACCATGGTCGAGCGCACCTTGATCCGCCCGCCCGAGAGCCGCTTGGGACCCATCACGCCCGAGGAACGCGAGAAGAGCATCAAGTCGTCGCCGGTCTATGGCCAATATGACAAGGCCGAGGATCGCGAGTCGGCCTATGAGAAGCTGACCCAGCGCGCCAATGAACGCGCCGAGGCGCAGGAAAAGGCCGCGGCTGATAAGGCGGCGGCGCGCGAGGCCCGCTCGGCGCCGCGCCAGCGTGAATCGGCGACCGACCGCTTCGTCAAGAACGTCGCCGGCAGCGTCGGCCGCCAAGTCGGCTCGATGGTGGTGCGCTCGCTGGTGCGCGGCATTCTGGGCGGGCTGTCGCGCCGCTGACCGGTCTTCAAGTGACGAGTTGTTTCGGGGAGGGAGATTGTCCCTCCCCGATCTCCTGTCAGATCTCGGCGAGCGCCTTGTCCAGGCTGACATGGCCTTGGAAGCCGCCGGCCCCCTTGGCGTCCTCGCCATGCTCGATCGCATGGGCGAATTCCACCGCCGGATCGTCTTCGAGCCTCTCGAACAGACGCTGCACTCCGGGATAGGCCTTGCGGTCGACGACGTCGTGATATTTCGTCCAGCGCGCAATGCCGATAAAATAGGCATCGGCCAGCGTGCGTTGGTCACCCAGGAGCCAGGGGCTTTTGCCCAGCATCTTCTCGAGTTGCTCGTGCACCTTCACGACATTCGCCGCACCATAGGCCCTGAGCGCCTGCTTGGCTTCGGGGTCCATGTCATGCTCGAGCGTATACCACAGCGGGCTGAAGCTGTTGAAGAAGCTGGTGTTGAGAAAGGCGAGCGTCTGGTTGAGGCGGTCGAAGCCGGCCGTTCCCTGCTTGAAGGAAAGGACCTTCTCGGTGCCGGCCGCGCCCAGATGGTTTAGGATCGCCATGCTCTCGCTGATGATCCGTCTGTCCTCGGTCAGAAACGAGGGCGTCTCGCCCACCGGATTGATGCGGCGATAGGCATCGCTCTGCACCACGTCCGGCATGTCGATGCGGGCGAGCCGATAGGGCTGCCCCAGCCATTCGAGGGCCACGGTCGAGCCGAAGGAACAGCCGGAAGGCACGCCGTAGAACAGGATGGGTGTGGTCATATCGAGTCTCCTTTGGTTGAGACTTCGATATAAATTGTGGACTTTCATGCTGTAGAGGCGTTACCAGCGTCTTATAGTCCACAATCATGGACGATACTCATGTATAACCTCAACGATCTGATTTTCTTCGTGCAGGCCGTGGATCTGGGAAGCTTCGCCGCCGCCGGGCGACGGCTGGATCAGCCGAAATCGACGGTGAGCAAGCGCGTGGCGGAGCTCGAGCGGGCTCTGGGCGCCCGTCTCATCCACCGCACCTCGCGCAGCTTCATCCTGACCGAGATGGGGCGCGATTTCTACGATCATGCCCGCGCCGCGGTGATCGAGGCGGAAGCGGCCGAGACCGTCGTCCGCCGCCGCCTGGCGGAGCCGAGTGGAGTGTTGAAGATCACTGCTTCAGTGCCGACGGCCCAGTTCCATCTGGCCGATCTGCTCCATGCGCTGGCACGCCGCTTTCCCAAGCTCGAGCTGCAGCTTCATGTCACCGATCGCTTCGTGGATCTCATCCAGGAGGGCTTCGACATCGCGGTGCGCAGCCACTATGAGCCCTTGCCGGATTCGGGCCTGATGCAAAGACAGATCGGCACGGACCGGCTCATTCTGGTTGCCTCGCCCACTTATGTCGTCGAACGCGGTATGCCGGCAGAGCCTGAGGCGTTGGCGGAGCATGACGGCCTCATTGTCTCCGCCGTGGCAAGGTCCTGGCCCTTGCGCAGCGGGACGGGAAAGATCGTCGAAGTCACGCCGCGCCCGCGCCTCATCGCCGACGAATCGGTCGTTCTGCTGAAATCGGCGATGGCGGGCCTGGGGATTGCCTGCCTGCCGGAGAGCATCGCCGCTGCGGCAATCGCTGAAGGCACGCTCGTCGTCGCAATGCTTGGCTGGACGGCCGGAACGATCACCACGACGATCCTTACCCCGCATCGTCGCAGCCAGTTGCCTTCGGTCCGTGCCGTGATCGATTTTCTCGCCGAGAGCAGAAGAAGTCCTTAGATAATCTCATCCTCGTCGAACAGCGGCGCCTGCGCGAGTTCGCCGCCGATGCGGCCGATACGGGCGCGCGACGTTTCCGGGTCCTTGACCCGCGCGATATGGAAAAGCGCGTCGCCGCGATTGACGATCGGCAGGTTGGTGCGCCCGATGACGATGCCGTCTTCGGGCGAGATGACTTGGACGGCGCGCTCGCCGAAGGGATCAGAGATCTCGCCGATCGCCTCGCCCTTCTCGACCCGGTCGCCGGCGAGGTGCGCGGCGCGCAAGAGCCCGCCTTCGGGGGCCCTGAGCCATGCGCTCGAGGTCGAGATCGCCGGCGGCACCTTGCTGCGTGCGATATTGGAGGGTGCGATCATGTTGAGCCATTTCATCACCCGCAATATGCCGATGACGCCGGCCCGGATGGCGATTTCGTCGAAGCGCAGCGCCTCGCCGCCTTCATAGAGCAGCACCTTGACGCCGCGATCGCGCGCGCACTGCCTGAGCGTGCCTTCGCGCAGCTTCGAGATGAGAATGACGGGCGGTCCGAAGGCCTCCGCCATGTGCAGGAGATCGGGCTCGCCCGGCGCGATGCGGATCTGCGGCAGGTTGGTGCGATGCAGGGCGGCGGTATGGAGATCGATGCCATAGTCGCTCCTGAGCACCACCTCGCGCATGAAGAGATCGGCGACGATCGAGGCGAGCGAGCCGTGATCCGAACCCGGGAAGGAGCGGTTGAGGTCGCGTCGGTCGGGCATGTAGCGTGAATGGCTGATGAGGCCGAAGGCATTGACCACCGGCACGGCGAGCAGCGTCCCGGAGATATCATACAAGGTGCGATGGCGGATCACCCGGCGCACGATCTCCGCCCCGAGGATCTCATCGCCATGCACGACGGCGGAGAGGAACAGCACCGGTCCCGCCTTCTCGCCGTGAATGGCATGCACGGGGAGCGTCAGCGGCGTGTGGTTGGAGAGCGCGCTCACCGGCAGGTCGACGGTCTTGCGCTCGCCCGGCTTGAGCATCGTCGTCCCCAACTGGAACGGCTTGGCGCTCATCCCTTGCCTTTCGTCTTGGTGCGGCCGGGTCGCGCCTCCGTTTCGAGGAACTGGATGATGGTGGACGCGACGTCGACACCCGTAGCCTTTTCGACACCCTCGAGCCCTGGCGACGAGTTGACCTCCATCACCAGGGGACCACGGTTGGACTGCAGCATGTCGACGCCGCAGACATTGAGCCCCATGGATTTGGCTGCCTTGATCGCCGCGGCCTTTTCCTGGCGTGTGATGGTGATCTTCTCGGCATGGCCGCCGCGATGGAGATTGGAGCGGAAATCGCCTTTGGCGCCCGAGCGCATGATGGAGGCGACCGGCTTGCCGTCGACGACGAAGACGCGGATGTCGCGCCCTTCCGCTTCCTTGATGAATTCCTGCACCAGGATGGCGATGTCGGCGCCGTGAAAGGCTTCGATCACCGACTTCGCCGAATTATGCGTCTCGCTCAGGACCACGCCGATGCCTTGTGTGCCCTCCAGCAGCTTGATCACGGTCGGCGCGCCGCCGACGATCTCGATGACGTCGTCGGTGCGCGTCGTGTCGTTGGCGAAAGCGGTGATCGGCAGGCCGACCCCATCGCGGGCGAGGATCTGCAGCGAGCGCAGTTTGTCGCGCGAACGGCCGATGGCGACCGACTCGTTGAGCGGGAACACGCCCATCATCTCGAATTGGCGCAGGACCGCGAGACCGTAGAACGTATGGGAGGCGGCGATGCGCGGGATGACGGCGTCGAAGCCTTCGAGCTTCTCGCCCATATAGCGCAGCTCCGGTTTGCGCGAGGTGATGTTCATGTAACAGCGCAGATAGTCGACCGGAACGATCTCATGGCCGCGGGCATGGGCGGATTCCATGATGCGCTGATGAGAGAAGAGCTTGGGATTGCGGGTCAGAAGCGCGATCTTCATCGAGGCTTGGTCTTTCTCGGTCGCCGTGATCTGAGAAAAGTGCGGCTCGGATCGACCAGGAACGAGCCTTTGATCGAGCTCCTGCCGATGAGCATGGCAGCACCCATGTCGGAGCGCTGGGTGAGGGTGATTTCGGCCTCGAGCAACTGCCCGCCGATCTCGACCGGAGTCGAGATCACGGCGCGCAGCTCGATATGGCCGTTCGAGCTCTTGATCCGCCTGAGGTCATGCAAGGGCATCTCGCATTCGATCCGCCGCGAGGAACTGCCGCGGCGCTGCACCGTGAAGCGCACCTTCATGCGCTTGCCGCGGCCGGTGATCTGGATGTCGTCGGCATGCAGGGCGGCGGAACGCGCCCCCGTGTCGATCTTGGCGACGATGGGGCCGGCGCCGAGTTCGGGCAGGCTCACCGTCTCCTGCCAGCCGATCAAGGTTCTGCCGTGATCCGGGTCGCTGTCGTCATCCGTCATGGTGTCACCATAAAGCACTGCCCGGGAAAGGGAAATCCGGGAAAGGGCCTGATAGCCGATGCGTCTTCTCTCCAATTTTCCCTCTCTCCCGCAAAGTGGGAGGCGGGAAGTTCTGAGAAAGCCTACGCCTTGGCCTGATAGGTGTAACGGAAGGTGCAGCAGGGGGCGCCCTGCATGATGGTCTGCTTGCGTTCGAGCGTGATATTGGGGTCGTAGCCCTCGCAGAACGTGCCGTCGCGGTTGCAGGATAGCAAATGGCCGATCTTACCCAGGCCCATATCCTTGTAGGTCTCGGCATAACGGCAGCGGGTGATGTCGAAATCGAAACGCGTGTCGCTCGCCTGCAGCACTTTCATTTCCAGCGCGCCGTCGGCGGTCCACAGGTCGTAGAGTTTGATGAAGTCGGCCATGGAGGTTTGGCCGCCCGGCGCCCGCTCGGCGAATTCTCGGCCCTCGGCAATCGCCGCCTTGCGGATCGCCCGGTCGAGGATTTGCGCCGCCTTCTCTTCGCCGATCTCGGCTACCATCTCGGCATAGATCGGGCCGATGACCTGGGCCTGCAGGCGGCGCTTGGTGAGGGTGGGGAGGTCTGTCATGCTCATGCCTTCACGTATTTCTGCCGATTATGCTCCTCGACGAAGCCCAATGTCCCGTGGAACTTGCGGTGGGAGAGGGGAGCCTCCCGGCCCAAGAGGCCTATCCTACTGGCGGGATTGCCGGCGTGGCCATCGACGCGGGCTCGAACAATTCGATCACGTTGCCGGAGGGGTCCTCGGCGAGGATCTGCTTGCCGCCGGGCCCTTCCACGATGTCATTGCGAAAGCGCGTACCTTGGCTGCGAAGCTGCGCGACGAGCTTTGCCAAGTCCGCGACCTCGATGACGAAGCGGTTCCAGCCGCCGGGTTCGGGCTTGCGGCCATCGGGCATGGGGCGTCCGGCCGAGGCATTGGGACCGGCGACCCACAAGGTCAGGTCGTCGCGCGTCAGGATCGCCATGTTGGGGCCGAATTGTTGCGTGAGCGAGAAATTCAGCGCCTCGGTGTAGAAAGCGACCGCCGCATCGACATCATCGACCATGTAGCGCATGGTTGCCATGACGCTCACCCTTCGATCTTGATCGTCTCCGCAATATCTATACCAAAGCCCGAGAGGCCGACATAGTGGCGCGTGCTCGAGGTGATGAGCCGGATCGAATGCACATTGAGGTCGCGCAGGACCTGGGCGCCGAGACCGACATCGCGCCAGACCTGCTCGCGCAAGGCGGCGCTCGAGGTCTTCTCGCTGCCCATTTTCTGTCCTGCCGGCACGCCCGCCGTGCCTTCGCGCAGATAGACCAGGACGCCACGGCCTTCGCGCTTGAAGACGTCGTAAACCTTGTTGAGGACATGCGGAGCGCCGAAGATGTCGGCGACGATGTCCTCGCGATGAAGGCGTACGGGGATGTCCCTGCCGCCGCTGATGTCGCCGAAGACGATGGCGAGGTGCTCGACCGAGTCGAAGGGCGTCGAATAGGCGAAGCCGCGCGCCTTGCCGATCGGCGTGTCGATGTCGAACTGGCTCTGCTGGTCGACCAGGCGCTCGCGGGCCTGGCGATAAGAGATGAGGTCGGCGACCGAGATGATCTTGAGCCCATGCTCGCGGGCGAAGGCGAGCACCTGAGGCCCGCGCTTCACCGTGCCGTCGTCATTGACGAGCTCGCAGATGACGCCCGCCGGATGGAGCCCGGCGAGGCGGACGAGATCGACCGAGGCCTCGGTATGGCCTGAGCGCATCAGCACGCCGCCCGACTTGGCGACGAGCGGAAAGATATGGCCGGGGCGCACGAAGTCGGCCGCCTGCACATTGCCATTGGCGAGCGCATGGACCGTCGCGGCGCGCTCCTTGGCCGAGATGCCGGTGGTGAGGCCTTCGCGGTAGTCGACGGAGACGGTGAAGGCGGTGCCGAGCGGCGCGTCATTATGCGCCACCATCGGGTCGAGCTTGAGGCGGCGGGCATCCTCCGGCGTGATCGGCGCGCAGACGATGCCGCAGCAATAGCGGATCATGAAGGCCATCTGCTCGGGTGTGATCTTGCAGGCGGCGGCGACGAGGTCGCCTTCATTCTCGCGGTCGTCATCATCGACGACGACCACCATCTCGCCGCGCCCGATGGCGGCAATGGCGTCCTCGACGCGGTCGAGCTCGGAAGTGGTGGCGGCGGTTTGCGGGGTCGTGTCCATGGCGGGTCCGGAAAAGTCTTCGGGGCGAACGGCGTTGTTGGTGAAGGTCGCGATCTTGAGGGCGAGATCGAGGGAGGGGGAGGCGCCCGCGATGAGCTGGGAGACGCGGCCCTGGGAGACGCCAATGGCCTTCGCCAGGGCCGATTGCGAGGTGGAGGTCTTATCGAGCCAGTCGGGGAGCTTCATGTAATTTATTTTAGCAGAGCTAATGTAAAATTGGAAGATGAATATTAGTTCTACTAAACAATGTCCCGGTCAGACCGGATGCTCGGGGTTCAGCGCTTCACGGGCGCGCTCTATAAATCCGTGCCGGGATAGCCAGGCAGCCCAAACTTTCCCGGCCGCAAGATGCGCCTCGGCTTCGGCAAGTAGCTCATTTGCGCGTTCGCGATCGCCAAGACCGGCTTCGGCGCGGGCCAGGAAGACCTTGTTCAGGCACATGTCATACGGTCGGTCGCCAGAATTCGACAATTTCTCGATTATCGACTTGCCCTCGGTAAAGTGTTCAAGTTCGATCAATGCTGCGGCGCGGCTGAAGGCAATCGTCCTGATATGAGGGGCAATCTTCATTGCCCGGGCCGACCACTCGTCCAGATAAGGCTTGGTATCAGTCTTTCCCCGAACCACTGTAGCTGTCACCAAGGTGTCGAGGAACATAGCCGTTTCTTCGGCTGACAATTGGTCCCTCTCGACCTCGGCAATGATCGCACCGAAATTCTTCTCCCATGTTGGAAGATCATCACAGCATTCATTCACGGCGTGCAACAACATCAATTGCTGGGTTGCGGGCGAAATCGCCTTGATGGGGTCTTTGTTTTCGCAATAGTCGGCGAGGTGTCGGAGATAGGATTGACCGCATGGTGTCAGACCGCCGTCCGCCAGTTTCAACGTGTCGACGATCTTTCTGCCGTCATTGTCTGGAATCCAGTCGGGCCATAGCGTAGCCAGTACGTGAAAGACTTGCGCTACGGCAAAGCCCGCAAACGCGTATGTCCATTCGACTTGGTGACCAAATACCCAGGCCACGGCACCACCTGCGAGCAGGAGCACATTTGCAACCGCCCCGCCTGACAGACGAATGAGAGTAGCGGTCTTGCGCAGGTGGATTTCGGGGAGCGCATCCGTTGAAAAGGAAAAGCTTTGGCCGATGGCCGCGTGCTGAAGACGAAATCCAGCCAAGTAGGCGGCTGCAACATGTCCTCTTTGATGCGCGACACGCCCCAGGACGTCGCCGATCATCCAGGCCAATACAAATTCCAGCACGCCACAGCCCTCGAATGTGTGGCATTCTGCCACAAAAGCGGCCCTCGCAGCCAGGCCTTTTCACCTCCCTTGAAACGAGAAATGCCCTCCCCAGGAGGGGAGGGCATTCAACAAGACGAACTTGTATGCTGGGCTTACGCTTCCGAGAACATCTGCTCGACATATTCCCAGTTGACCAGGTTGTCGATGAAGGCCTCGAGATATTTCGGGCGCGCGTTGCGGTAGTCGATGTAATAGCTGTGCTCCCAGACATCGACGCCGAGGATCGGCTGCGAACCGTGCATCAGCGGATTCTCGCCATTGGCCGTCTTCTGGATCTCGAGCTTGCCGTTCTTCACCGCGATCCACGCCCAGCCCGAGCCGAACTGCGTCGTGCCAGCATTGACGAAATCGGCGCGCATCTTGTCATAGCCGCCGAGATCGGAATCGACCGCCTTCTGCAGCTTCGCCGGCAGCTTCTTGCCGCCGCCGCCCTTCTTCATCCACTTCCAGAAATGCAGATGGTTGTAGTGCTGGCCGACATTGTTGATGAGGCCCTGGTTCTTCTCCTTGTACGCCGCCTTGACGATCTTGCTGAGCGACTGGCCGGCGAGCGGAGAATCCTTGAGCAGGTTGTTGCCGTTCGTCACATAGGCCTGATGATGCTTGTCGTGATGGAATTCCAGCGTCTCCTTCGACATGTAAGGGGCCAGCGCGTCATTGGCATAGGGCAAGGGGGGTAGTTCAAGGGCCATGGTGTCATCTCCTTTTTTCTGAGACGCTTCCGCAGAGCTTGCGAACAGCGCTCCGGCTCCTGGGGACAGTCCGCTTGCCGCGGTGAGAAGTCCTGTTGCGGCAAGGGCTTGGAATTGGCGGCGGGTGGTCAATGAAACCTCCTTGATCTCACTGAGCCCAACCCAGAGATAAGCGCTCGGGTTCCCGCTGTCAAAGTTGTTCCAGGCAGGGCTGCCGTTAATTTCTCGAGGGTCAGTCGACCCGCTTTTCCATGAAGACGGAATAGGGATCGTCGGTGGGATAATCGGCATAGGGGCCGCAACGCGTAAAGCCCCATGCGGCGAAAAGGCCCAGGGCTTCCGGCTGCAACGTGCCGGTCTCGAGCTTCATCGCCTTGAGGCCATGGGCGCGGGCATTGTCCTCGAGCGCCGTGAGGATGAGCTTGGAGAGCTTGAGGCCGCGGGCCTCGGGGCGCACATAGACGCGCTTGACCTCGCCATAGGCCGGGTCACGGTGCCAGAGCGCACCGCAGCCCAGGGCCTTGCCATCACGCCTGGCCACGAAGAAATGGATATCCGGCGATGCCAGCGTCTCGATGTCGACGAGATGATTGCTTTCCGCCGGATAGAGGCGGTGAAACATCTCGTCGAGATCGCGAATGAGCTTGGTGACGTCGGCTGCGCGCGGATCCTCGCGCCGGATCTCGATCGCGCTCATGGCTGGAAGGCCTGCAGCCCCGTCTGCGCCCGTCCGAGGATCAGCGCATGCACGTCATGCGTGCCTTCATAGGTATTGACCGTTTCCAGATTGACCATGTGGCGGATGACGTGGAATTCATCGGATATGCCGTTGCCGCCGTGCATGTCGCGCGCCTCGCGGGCGATGGCGAGCGCCTTGCCGCAATTGTTGCGTTTCATGAGCGAGATGGCGGGCGGCGCGGCGACGCCGCGCTCGAGCGCGCGACCGAGCGCCAGGGCGCCATGCAGGCCGAGCGCGATCTCGGTCTGCATGTCGGCGAGCTTCTTCTGCACGAGCTGGTTGGCGGCGAGCGGCCGTCCGAACTGCTTGCGGTCGAGCGTATACTGGCGCGCCCGGTGCCAGCAGTCTTCCGCCGCCCCCATAGCACCCCATGCGATGCCGTAGCGCGCCTTGTTGAGGCAGCCGAAGGGGCCAGAGAGACCGCGCGCATTGGGGAAGATGTTCTCTTCCGGGATCTCGACATTGTCGAGCACGATCTCGCCGGTCACCGAGGCGCGCAGCGACACCTTGCCCTCGATCTTGGGGGTCGAGAAGCCCTTCGTGCCGCGCTCGACCAGGAAGCCGTGAATGCCTTCGTCTTCGAGTTTCCCCCACACGACCGCGACATCGGCGATCGGCGAATTGGTGATCCACATCTTCGATCCATTGAGCACGAAGCCGCCATTGACCCGCTTTGCCCGGGTCTTCATGCCGCCGGGATCGGAGCCGGCATCGGGCTCGGTCAGGCCGAAGCAGCCGACCCATTCGCCGGTCGCGAGTTTGGGCAGATATTTCTTGCGCTGGCTCTCCGAGCCGTACGTCTCGATCGGATGCATAACGAGTGAGTTCTGCACGCTCATCGCCGAGCGATAACCCGAATCGACGCGCTCCACCTCGCGCGCCACCAGGCCGTAGGCCACATAGCCGAGCCCCGAGCCACCGTAGCTCTCCGAATTCATCATGCCGAGGAAGCCGACGTCGCCGAGCTCGTTCATGATCTCGCGGTCGAACCGTTCCTCGCGGAACGCCTTCTGGACGCGCGGCATCAGCTTGTCGGCACAGAAGGCGCGGGCAGTGTCGCGGATCATCCGCTCGTCTTCGCTGAGCTGGCTTTCGAGGTCGAGCGGGTCCTCCCAGTTGAATTCGGCGAGAGGGGCTGGGCCATGGGCTTTGCGTGCGGCTTGGGTCATGGGGGAACTTTTCATCGCTTGGGGAGTTAATGCCGAGCACGTAACAACGCCAAACGCCCCAAAATGTCAAATCTCACCCAATGGTGACCCAATCCCCATCCCCCGACCCGTTGCCGGCGAGGATCGTCCCGCCGCGATTGACGCGGCGCCATGCGCTTTTTCTGGATTTTGACGGTACCCTCGTCGATATAGCCCCGAGCCCCCATGCCATAACCGTGCCGCGCGAACTGCCCGCCCATCTCATGCGCCTGCAGGTTCTCTTGGGGGGAGCCGTCGCCATCGTCAGCGGCCGGCCGCTTTCCGACCTGCAGACTTATCTGGCGCCCGCCGATCTGGACATGGTCGCCGAGCATGGCGCGGTCATCAAGCGGCGTGGCGGCGCGGCCCATCCGCCACAAGCCGCCTGGCCCGAAGCCTGGCAAGAGCGCCTTGCGCGTTTCCTGGCAGATCATCCCGGCACCGAGGCCGAGCCCAAGGCCTACAGCATCGCGCTCCATTTCAGGCGCGCCCCGGAGGCTGAGCATGACGCCCTTAATCTTCTCAGACTGTTCGCCAGCGAAGCCTCGGGCGGATTCGAGATACTTCCTGCCAAGATGGCTTTCGAGCTCAAGCTCACCACGATGAGCAAGGGCAAGGCGATCACCGAACTCATGTCGGAAGAGCCGTTCCGCCGGCGCATCCCAGTCTTCGCCGGCGATGATGTGACGGACGAGGATGGTTTCATCGCCGTTACGGCCATGGGCGGCGTGGCGCTTCGCGTCGAGGATGCTTTTGGCGGCGAGCCCCAGCGCGTGCGTTCCTGGCTCGCCCGTGAGATCAGGACGCAAGGAGAAGCGGCGGCATGAAGCAACTGGACCTGGGGGTGATCGGCAACTGCGCGGTTGCGAGCCTCATCAATGCGCAGGCGCGCCATGTATGGTTCTGCTTTCCGAGGCTCGACGGCGATCCGCTGTTCAACGCACTGGTGAACGGCGATGACCCGCAGGACGGCTTCATGGACATCGTGCTGCGCGGCCAGAAGACGACACGCCAGGCCTATCTGCGCAACACCGCCGTCCTCGAAACCATCCTGGAAGGCGAGAGCGGCGCAGTCCGCGTTCTCGATTGGGCTCCGCGTTACAAGCAGCACGGCGGCTTGTTCCGCCCGCCGGTCATCATGCGCCGCATCGAGCCCCTGGAGGGACGGTGCCATGTGAAGGTGCGCGCTCGTCCGGTCTTCGACTATGGCGCGACACGCCCCAATATCACGGTCGGCAGCAATTATCTGCGTTATTCCGGCAGCACTGCGAGCATAAGGCTCACCACCGACATGCCAGTCGCCTATCTGCGCGACGAAGCCTTCTTCCTGCTCGACCGGCCGATCCACCTCATCATCGGCAGCGACGAGCATCTGCCCTCGCGGGTCGATCGCATCGTCCGTGATTATCTCGACGAGACGACAGCCTATTGGAACGACTGGGTGCGCGATCTTGCCGTGCCGTTCGACTGGCAGGAGCCCGTTATCCGCTCCGCCATCACCCTCAAGCTGTGCAGCTTCGAGGACACGGGCGCCATTCTTGCCGCGCTCACGACGTCGATACCGGAAGCCGCGGGCAGCGGGCGCAACTGGGATTACCGCTATTGCTGGCCGCGCGATGCCTATTTCACTGTGATGTCGCTCAACCGCCTCGGCGCCACCACGACGATGGAGAACTTCATCAATTATCTTATCAATTCGGTGATCTCGTCGAACGTGCAGTTCCTGGCGCCGCTCTACCCGATCGTGCCGGGCACGCCGCTCGAGGAATACGAGGCGGCGGCGCTCAAAGGTTTTCGCGGCATGGGTCCGGTGCGTGTCGGCAACGGTGCCTCGAACCAGCGCCAGAACGACATCTATGGCTCTGTCATTCTCGCCGCCGCCCAGATGTTCTGGGACATGCGCCTGCCGCGCCCCGGCGACAGGGCGCTCTATCACCAGCTCAAGCCCATCGGCATGATGGCCAAGACGACCTCGCTCGAGGCCGACGCCGGCATTTGGGAGTATCGCGGCCGCACCCGCGCCCATACGTTCTCGGCGGTGATGTGCTGGGCGGCGCTCGAACGGCTCGGCCGCATCGCACACAAGGTCGGCGAAACGGGCGACAGCGAGGAATGGTTCACCGCCGCCGTCGAGCTCAAGGAGCGCATCCTGGAAGGCGCCTGGAACAAGGACGGCGGCTATTTCAGCGGCAGCCTCGGCGGCAGCGAGCTCGACGCGGCTTTGTTGCTCATGCCGGAGATCGGCATCATCGGCTATGATGATCCGCGGTTCCAGAAGACGCTGGCCGCAATCGAGAAGCATTTGCTGGTGGACGGGCTGATGATGCGCTACGCCGAAGCCGACGACTTCGGCATGCCGGAAACGGCCTTCCTCGTCTGCACCTTCTGGTACATCGAGGCGCTTGCCAACTGCGGGCGGCTCGACGAGGCCATGAAGCTCTTCGAGCGCGTGCTGGGCTTGCGCAATCATGTCGGTATCCTCTCCGAGGATGCCGTTCCGGCGACCGGCGAATTATGGGGCAATTTTCCCCAGACCTATTCCATGGTCGGCATCATCCATTGCGCCAGGAAGCTGAGCCGCACCTGGGAGGAGGGCCTATGGCGCGTCTCGTGATCGTCTCCAACCGTGTGCCGGTCTCGGCCAAGCAGCAGGCCGGCGGACTCGCTGTGGTGCTCGAGGAAGCGCTCAAGGGCGAGGTGTTGTGGTTCGGCTGGTCGGGTAAGCGCGTTCCCGCGGCATCAGAGAAGCCGACTTTCGCGACGCGCGGCACCATCACCTTCGCCACCATCGATCTGAGCGAGGAGGACTATCAGGCCTATTATGCGGGGTTCTCCAATCGCAGCCTGTGGCCGTTGTTCCACTACCGCACCGGTCTCGTCGCCTATTCACGCGAGCACTACAAGGGCTATCGCGCCGCCAATGGGAAATTCGCCAGGGCGCTCATGCCGCTGCTGCGGTCGGGCGACATCCTGTGGATTCACGATTATCACCTGATCCCGCTCGGTCGCGCGCTGCGCGAGCAGGGTGTCGATCTCAAGATCGGATTCTTCCTGCATATCCCCTTCCCGCCGCAGTCGGTCTTCGACATCCTGCCGCCGGCGCGTGAGCTCGTGGTTGATCTCGCCGCCTATGACGTGATCGGCTTCCAGACCGCCGAGGACCGTGACAATTTCCAGGGCTGTGCCCGCAAGCTCCTCACCAATGAGCAGCATGACCATGCGATCGCCGCCGCCGTGGCCCTGCCGGTGGGCATCGACGCCGAGGCCTTCGCGCGCATGGCGAAGACGGCAAGCGTGACGGCCGAAACGCGACGGCTCGAGGAAAGCCTTGTCGGCCGCGGGCTCATCATCGGCGCCGACCGGCTGGATTACTCAAAGGGGCTGCCGCAGCGTTTCGAGGCCTATTCCGAGCTCCTCGAGACGCATGCCGAGTATCGCGAGAAGGTAAGCTTCCTGCAGGTGGCGCCGCGTTCGCGCGAGGATGTGAGCGAGTACCGCGAATTGAAGCGCACCCTCGACCGGCTCACCGGCAAGATCAACGGCAAGTATGCCGAGTTCGACTGGGTGCCTTTGCGCTATATGACCCATGGCCTCACGCGCAAGCTGTTGGCGGGCTTCTTCCGCCTGTCGGCGATCGGCCTCGTGACGCCATTGCGCGACGGCATGAACCTGGTGGCGATGGAATATGTGGCGGCTCAGGACGAGGAGGATCCCGGCGTCCTGGTCCTGTCGCGCTTCGCCGGTGCTGCCGCGAGCCTCGATGCCGCCATCATCGTCAACCCTTATGATCCGGGCGGCATCGCCGAAGCGATGCATCAAGGCCTCACCATGACCAAGGCGGAGCGCCAGGACCGCTGGCGCTCGCTGATGCACCGGATCGAGGAGGACAGCGCCGCCGCCTGGTGCCGGCGCTTCCTGGCGCGCCTCACTGCACCGGTGAAGGTCCTGCGGGCGGCGTCTTGACCTATGCCTGATCGGCCTTCGCCATCGTCAGCCCGAAAGCATAGGAGAGCGCCACTTCCTTGAGCCGGTCGAAGCGGCCAGGCGCCCCGCCATGTCCCGCTTCCATTTGCGTCTTGAGCAGGAGCAGGTTCTTGTCGGTCTTGCGGTCGCGCAGTCGCGCCACCCATTTCGCCGGCTCCCAATAGGTCACGCGTGGATCGGTCAGGCCGCCCACGGCCAATATGTTGGGATAGGACGTCGCCGTGACATTGTCATAGGGCGAATAGGCGGCGATGATGTCGTAGAACTCCTTGCTCGTGATCGGGTTGCCCCATTCCGGCCATTCGGGCGGCGTCAAGGGCAGCGTGTCGTCGAGCATGGTGGTGAGCACGTCGACGAAGGGCACTTCGGCAACGACCGCCCTGAACAGGTCCGGCGCCATGTTGGCGACGGCGCCCATCAGCATCCCCCCGGCCGAGCCGCCTTGAGCGACGATCTCGCCCTGCCGCGTGTAGCCCCGGGCGATCAGGTGGCGGGCCGCCGCGATGAAATCGCGGAAGGTGTTCTGCTTCTTTTCGCGCTTGCCTTGGGTGTACCAGCGGCGGCCCTTGTCCTCGCCGCCCCTGATATGGGCGATGGCATAGATGAAGCCGCGATCGACCAGCGACAGGATGTTGGTGTTGAAGCTCGCCGGGATGGTGATGCCGTAAGAGCCATAGCCATAGAGCCACAGGGGCGCCGACCCGTCGAGCGCCGTGTCCTTGCGATAGAGCAGGGTTACCGGCACCGTCTCGCCGTCATGCGCCGGTGCCTGAATGCGGCGCGTGACATAGTGCGCCGGATCGTGGCCAGACGGCACTTCCTGGCGCTTGCGCATCACCCGCGTGCGGCTTCGCATATCGTAGTCATAGACCTCGGCCGGCGTCGTCATCGACGAATAGCTGAAGCGCAGCGTATCGGCGTCGTATTCGAGCATCTGGCCGAAGCCCAGGGCATAGGCTTCCTCGGCGAAGGCGATCTCATGCTCCGCGCCGGTTTGCATCTCACGCACCACGATGCGCGGCAGGCCATTCTCGCGCTCGAGTCGGATCAACCAGGATTTGAGCGCGATGATGCCGAGCACCAGGCAGCCGGGACGGTGGGGGATGAGGTCGCGCCAGTTCGCGCGTGCCGGCGCATCGAGGGGAGCGGTGACGATCTTGAAATCTTCGGCCCCCTCGGCATTGGTGCGGATGACGAGCCGATCCTCCCAATGCTCGACGTCATATTCAACGCCGGTCTCGCGCGGCGCGATCAGTCGCGGCGCTGCTTCCGGGGCCGCTGCGTCGATCAGATAGGCTTCCGACGTCTCATGGTCATGCGTGTCGATGACGAAGAAGCGGTCGGACTGGGTCTTGCCGACGCCGGTGAAGAAGCCGGTATCCTTCTCCTCATAGACGAGCATATCGGCATCGGCCTTCGTGCCCAGCACGTGGCGGAAGACCTTGAGCGGACGGTGGTGCTCGTCCTGCTGCGTATAGAGGAAGCTCTTGCCGTCCGCCGCCCAGCTCGCCCCGCCCGCGGTATCGTCGATCTCGTCGGCCAGGTCCTTGCCTGTCGTGAGATCGCGAACGCGCAGGCGGAAGAATTCCGACCCCTTGTCGTCGCTCGACCACGCCAGTAGCCGGTGATCGGGCGAGATGGCGAAGCCGCCGAAATCGAAAAACGGCTTGTCGCCCGCTTCCACGGTGCCGTCGATCAGGATCTTCTCCGGCCCGGAAAGATCGCGCGCTTTGCGGCAATAGCGCGGATGTTCGGCACCGATGACATAGCTCGAATAATAGGCAAAGGGTCCGTCGGGCGCCGGCACGCTCGAATCGTCCTCCTTGATGCGGCCCTTCATCTCGGCGAAGAGCCTGTCCTGCAGCGCCTTGGTGCCGGCCATCGCCCGCTCGGTATGGGCGTTCTCGGCTTCGAGATAGTGGCGGATGTCGCCGGGCAGGACGGAAGGATCCTGCATCACCGCCCGCCAGTTCGGCGCCTTGAGCCAGGCATATTCATCGAGCCTGGTCACGCCGTGATGGGTATCGGCATGCTGGCGCTTTTCCGCGCGCGGCGGATCGATCGTCTCGTGTTTGGTCATGTGTCTACTTTGTCTCTCGCGGGTCGGCTTAAGGCTGTGCCGGGGAAGGGCCTTTTGGAATTTGCGACAGAGATTAGACAAGCGGATCGGCGCCTGCAAACCGGCCTTTAACCAAGTGTTAGGCATAACATCATTGGTAAATGGTTTCTGCATCGCTTTTTCCAAGGGTTAAGCAGATTTAGAGGCTGGCCGATTTTAATGACCGGACCGACAAGGAGATCTGAGCGCAGCATGTCGAGCGTGCAGCCTGAGAGCGGACTGCCCGAGCGCCGCATGATCACGGCGGACTCGTTTCGCGCGCTCAAGTTGAAGCTGGCTGCGAGCGCCCCGCGAGCTCCTGCGCCGCCCATGCGGCCGCCGACACAGCCGGTGGTCGCCGCACCTGGCGAGCCGCCGCCCCCGCCGCCAGCCATTGTTGAACCAATCGAGCCGCCGGAAGCAGCTCTACCCACTTCGCCTCCGTCGGAAACGGTTCCCGAACCCGTTGCCGCATCATCAGAGGCCGCAAGCTTTGAAACGGCGACATCCGATGAGGCTGGGCTCACGGTCGAAGCAAGCGCGGCGCCGCCTGCCGAGTCCGTCGAAACTCTGGCCGAGCTTCCTGACGTGGCGTCCGACAGCGCCGGCAGCGAAGAGCCGGCGGAGCCTGCAATGGCCGTCGAGACGGCTTCACCGACCATGCCGTCACAGCCTCGGGGCTTCGCCGAGCGCCGGGTGCTCGAAAAGCCTCAGCAGCCCGAGAATGCCGAAGCCGGAATGACGGCGCATGCGCTGCTCGACATCATGGCCATTCCGACCGAAGGCTCGCTGCCGCAGGAGCGCGCCCTGGCCAATGACACCTTGCTGCGCCTCATTCCGCGCATGCCGCTGAAGAGCCTGCGCCATCTCGCCGAGCGCGTCTGCCTGATGGAGGCGCCGTCGCAGATGCTGGTGCGCCGGCTGATCAACGATCTGCGCATCGAGGTTTCGGGTCCTCTTCTCGAGCATGCGATGACGGTGGACGACAGCGATCTCATCGCCGTCGCGCATGGCCGAAATCCGGCCAAGCTCAAGCTGATTGCGCGCCGCCGCATCATCTCTCCGGCCTTGTCGGAGGCGCTCATCCAGTCGAACGACATCGAGACCCTGGTCAATCTCGTGCGCAATCAGGGGGCATCCTTCTCGATCGAGTCCATGTGGCACCTGACCCGCTTCGCCGCCGCCCACCCGGTGCTGCAGGCACCGCTGGTGACGCGCGCGGACACACCCTCGCCGATCGCCTTCCAGCTCTTCTGGCGGCTGCCTTCGGAGCTCAGGCGCTATGTGCTATCGCGCTTCCTGACCGATTCGGAGACCATCACCCGGATCCTCACCATGAACCGGGAGAATGATGGCGGCAGCGACCGGAGACAGGCCGATCTGTCGCTGCTCGCGCAGCTTGCCGATGCGGCTTCTGAAGAGGCGGGCGAGATCTATGCCAGGTTGACCCATGTGAGCGTAGAGACCGGCACCCGGATCGCCGAGGATGCCGGCGGTGAAGCCCTGACGGTCGCCCTGAAGGCGGTGGGCCTCACGCGCGCTCAGTTCGCCGACGTCGTCGCGAAGCGCGCCGATGCCGAAGCCCTGCAGGCGATCTTCGACACATTGTCGTTCAACAAGGCGCGCGTGCTCCTCACCTACTGGGACTGGGCCGCCAAACGCACCGGCCCATATGCCCGTATCGCCGCCAGCTGATACCGCCATTGACTTTCTGAACTGTCCGGACGGTGCGAAAACTAAACTTGGCCGATCTATTGATTCGCCTGCCAATAGATGAAATATAAAACTGTTCCTCAACCGGGGGCATCGGCATCATATGCAGGAAAAGACCAATCTGCTTGAATTGACCGCGACGATCGTGGCGGCCTATGTCGGCAAGAATACCGTTGCCGAGGCCGATCTGCCCAAGCTGATCGTGAACATCTACCAGTCTCTCGCGGCGGCGCCGCAGGGCATCGCGGAAAGCAAGCCCGCGGAGACCGTGGAATTGAAGCCCGCGGTTCCTGTGCGCAAATCCATCACGCCGGACTACATCATCTGTCTCGAGGACGGGAAGAAGTTCAAGTCGCTGAAGCGCCATTTGCGCACCCACTATGATCTCTCGCCCGAGCAGTATCGCGAGAAATGGGGCTTGCCGCTCGATTATCCCATGGTGGCGCCCAACTATGCCGAGGCGCGATCCAGCCTCGCCAAGAAGATCGGGCTCGGACAGAATCGCGCCGAGCGCCGCTGAAACACAGAACGACAGACACGCTCTGCCTGGGCCGCATCGCTCACTTTTCCGCTCGTTCGCCAAACGCGAAGTTCCCGTGATTGGGGTGGCCGGCGTCCGTCATCGGCGCCGCGCCCAGGAAACACACTGAAGATCGTCGGATTTTCAGGCCTTCTTGCGACCCGAGGTCCGTCCGCAAGGCCAGGGGCGGGATGGTGCCAGCTTCGATTCCGGGCGGAGTTCCGCTTTTGGACTCTTGCGGCGCGGGGCCCGTGGATTCATAAGAATAAGCGGGCGCCGGGCAGGCGATTCGGAACGGATTCGGGAGATGGCGAAGGGACAAATGAATGCCGCCTTCAAGGCGCAGTTGATCATCCCAGAACATCGCCAGCTCTATGAATATTGGCTGCAGAAAGCCGCCGGCCGTCCGATGCCCGACAAGCGCGACATCAGCCCAGCCCACATACCCCGACTTCTCCCCAATATCAGCCTTATCGAGGTTGAGATGCCGGGGGAACGCTATCGCGTCCGCCTCGCCGGGACCAGGCTGCGCGACGTGCATGATTGCGAGACGACCGGGCTCTATCTCGACGAGCTCGATTGGGGCGACAAGCGCGACTATTGGCTCGCCGCCTATCACCGCATCGCCGAGGAGGGCAAGCCAGCGCAAGGCGTCGTCAGGGGCCCGCGGACGCAGAAGGAGCACCTCGTCCAGTTCTGGCTCAAGCTGCCCTTGACCCATGGCGGCGACCGCGTCGGCATGATCCTGTGCTACGACGCCTTCCTGCCGGGCTCGGAAGTCTTCGATTCGATCGAAGAAAAGCTCGCCGCCGCCCGCTGATCCGACTATATCCGCTGCACTTCGTGAGTTTCGGGATTGACAGTTCGCGCCCGGAGATGGCAGTAGAGCTGCCATTATGACAGTAGAACTGCCAAATACTTCGGCACGCAGTGACCTGGCGGGCCTGACCCAGGGCCGCATCATGCAGGGGCTGGCGGGACTTCTGACCGCCGGCGCGGAGGTGACCTACCGCAGTCTGGCCGAGGCGGCGGGCGTTCCGGAGCGCACACTCTACCGCTATTATCCGAGCAAGGACGCCTTGCTTGCGGCATTCTGGACCTGGCTCAACGACCGTCTCGGCATGCCGCCACCGCCGCGCTCGCCGCTGGAGCTCACCGCGAGCATCGCCACGATATTCTCGGCCTTCGCCTCGGGCGAAGCGCTTATCCGGGCGATGCTGCATGATCCCCAGGGCCGGGCCACGCGGCTTGCCCATGCCGGGGCGCGCCGGCGGCGGCTCGAAGCCGCATTGGCGCCGGTGCTGATGCGGTTGGAAACGAGCGAGCGGAGAAGGCTGCTGGCGTCCGTCCAGGTTTTGATCTCGGCGGCCGGCTGGGAGACCATGCGGGACTATAGCCGCGTCACGTCGGAGGAAGCCGCCGACGCCGCGCATTGGGCCGTTTCCACTCTCATCGCCGCTGCGCAGCACACGGCCAAATCCGCGCCCCGCAGGCGTGCGGCGTTGCTTCAGCAAAAACGGAAGAAGGCTTAGTCCGATGCTGCATCATGCATCTTTCAATGTTCGCCATCCCGCCAGCGTCGCGGGGATCCTGGCCGAAATGCTGGTGGCGACCGCCTTGCGCGCCCCGAGTCCACCCTTCCCGCCGGACTCGTGGTTCGTACTCTATGGCGACGAGGCCGGATCGTTCATCGAGATTCTGCCCTGGGGTGCCATACTGATGCCGGAAGCGCGATTCGGTGTAGGCCAGGACGGGGCGATGCGTCCCCATGCCGGATCACACGTGCTGCTGAGCACGCCCCGCAGTGAGGATGAGATCAGGGCGCTGGCCGAAAGTCAGGGCTGGCTCGTGCAGCTGGTCGACGCCCGCCTCTTCACGGTGCTCAAGGTCTGGATCGACAATACGACATTGATCGAGCTTCTGACGCCGGCCATGCGATCGGCTTATGTCCGGACCTTCGGCAGTCAGGGTCTGGCCTCCCTCGACGGCAAGTTGCGCGCGCTCGAAGGCCCGCCATCGTGACGGAACCCGGCAGAGGCCCTGGCGGTTCCTCAATCTGGACAAGATGCCGTTGAATGGTTCTCTTCGCCTTGCTCCGCGGAGTTGCAATGAAACTCAGACATTTCATCCTCCTGGTCCTCGCCGCCATGCTGCTCGTCTCGGGCACGCTCGCCGTGGCGCGCCATGCGCAAGCCAGCGGCCGCTGCCTCTATGGCTCCTGCGCGTCCGGTTCGAAGGAGCGGCTGTTCGGTCCGGGACCTGGTGCCGTTGACGTCACCAAGCGCGGCTATGGCTCGTGGAACGACGACTACAATCGGCAAAATCAGGAGCGCTACAAGTCAGGCACCAAGGCGAAGCCTTTCGATTTCGGCTCTTCCGACGGCCGCGGCGGATCGCTGACCGGCGCGCGGAAGCCGACGTTCAATGACGATCGCCCGGATGCTCGCAGCGAGCATGTGCGATGGTGTCTCAAACGCTACCGCTCCTATGCGGTAGCGACGAACACCTATGTGACCTATGGGGGCCGCACGCGCTACTGCGACAGCCCGTTCAATTGAGCTCGTGGGTCAGCGCCGCCTTGGCGTCGGACTTGATGCGCGCCACCATCGAGGCGACGCCGTTCGAGCGCTGCGGCGTCAGGTGTTCCCTGAGGCCCAACTCGTCGAGCAGCGCGCCGGCATCGGTCGCGAGGATCTCCGAGGGCGTGCGTCCTGAGAACAGGCGGAAGATGATGGCGATGAGACCCTTGACGATGAGGGCGTCGCTGTCGCCGGTGAAGGTGAGGCGCGGCTCCTTGCCGTTCCTTTCCTCACGCACTGCGATCCACACTTGGCTGGCGCAGCCTTGCACCTTGTTGCGCGGATTGCGGTCGGTGTCCGCCAGCGGCTCGAGCCCGCGACCGAGCTCGATGACATAGCGATAGCGGTCTTCCCACTCGTCGATGAGAGAGAAATCCTCTTTGAGAGCTGCTATCGTTTCCGCCATCTGCTCCTGCCTCGCTACCGTTCAAATAAGCATTTGTCAGGGCGAGCTCAAGCGCCGACGCAAGTCGATCTAGGATTATGATCATATATCGCATCAAATTGGCGTCCGTTTGGAGTCCACGGACGCTTCATGCCTGCCCGGAGAGGACGAGCGCGGTCTCTCAGCTCTGACGCGCGGGCGCGCGCCATTCGGGGATGAGGTCGTCGAGGCGCAGGGTGTTCCGGCCGGCGGGCTCTGTTTCGTCCGCGGCCACGGCCTGGTCGACGGACCTTACGCCATTGTTGTGACCAGCCTGCTGCGACGCCGCCGCGCCGCTGCGCGATTCCTGTGCCCATTCATAGAGGAGCTCGATGCTGTATTTCGCCTTGCCTTCGAGCTTTACAGCCAGATAGTGCGCGGTGTCGCAGACGGCGGCCTGGCGGCTGCAGAAATCGCTCACATCGGCGACTGTCGAGACGGCGGCCGAGACGAACTCCGTCACCGGCGGGTCGTCACCGCTCTGGGCTTCGAGGCCTTCCTCCGGCGGTGACGGCAGGAAGACTGCCACGGCGGCCAGCAGGACTATCGTGCGGACAATACGCATATTCATCCCCTTATCTTGTGCAAGGAATAGCGCCGCCGGCTTTCGTCCGCCTGAAAGGCCGCAGGACAATTCGAGTCTAACTTTCGGCAAATTCTAAGGATTTCATTAACCATTCGGAAATCATGACGCTTTACCCCGGAAGAGCGCAACAACCCGATATTAAGCATCCGGGATGCATGATCGGGCGATGCGGGGGCCGGCGCTTGAGCCGGTGCGTTTCAGTTCCAGTTGGGTTCGGCGTTGAATGAGTGACTATGAAGAGGATGACGCGCCGCGTTTTGGCGTTTCGACGGTCGTCGTGGCGTTGACGGTCGCCGTCCTGGCCGTCGCCATCGTCTACAACACGCTCACGCAGTCGGCGCCGCAGGCGAGCCTGGCCGGTGGCGCACCGGTCTCCGACAGCGACCCGATCACCGGTTCGACGCGTGTGACGGTCGATGTCGCCCATGAAGAGCCGCGCGGCACCGTCACCTTGCGCTATGACGCGATGGTCGAAAGCGTGCAGCGCGAACTTGCCGCTTCCGGACTCTACAGCGGCAAGGTCGACGGCGTTTCCGGCCAGCGTACCAAGATCGCGATCGTCGCCTATCAGCGCGCCAATGGCCTCGACGAGACGGGCCTCGCCGGCCCCGAGCTCGTCGAGCACATCCGCTATACCCGCCAGATCACCGACGCCCTGAACATGACCGAGCCCACGCCGGCCAAGCCGCAGCGGCTCGTGCCGCAGCGGCCCGTCGATACGGTGACGCGTGTCCAGGTCGGGCTCGCCGAGCTCGGCTACGAGCCCGGTGCGATCAATGGCGAGCTCGGCCAACAGACCCGCAACGCGATCCTCAGATTCGAGCGTGACCGGGGCATTGCGCCGACCGGCGACATCAGTCCGACGCTGATCGTCGAGCTCGAGAAGATGAGCGCGCGCAGCTCGATCCGCGCCAATTAGCGCCGAGTCCTCGCGCGATGCGGCTCAAGGCGGAGATCTGGGTCCATGCCTTCCTGCGCCGGTCCTTCGTCAACGGGCTCTATGGCGCCGTGCTGCGCAAGGGAGCGGCCGAGGCCGGCGTGGTCTATGTGGTCGTCAACCGCCTCGACGGCACCGTCAGGATGCTGGGCCCGCCGCCGGGATCGGCCATCGACGAAGCGGGCGAGCGGCTGTGGAGCGAGGTCATCCCACCGGTCACATCCGCCGCCGAGGTTGCCCCCTTCGTCGCCAGACTGGCGAAAATCGATCCCGACATCTGGGTGGTCGAGGTCGAGGATCGTGCCGGAACCGCGGGTCTCACCGTCCTCGCGCCGGAATGACACGCAACTGTTGCACAGCGGATATGATCGGTTAGGTCTTTTTTAACCACACCGGGGCGTAATGGCGGCACGGGAGGATCGGCTGGTGAGCGCTTCCCGCCAAGGTGAAGGTGATGGGGACGATACTGACTTTTCCGCGCGATCTTCTGCGGCAATCGACGAAGGAAGCGCATTCGGGGCCGGCGGAGATCGTGATCTTTCCGGGCATCCGGATCGAACGATATGATTTCAGCCTGGCCGACCGGCTGCCGCCGCCGCGCCGGCGTGGCAGGCCGTCCCGCATGCAGGCCCTCGAGATCGGCCGCAACGACTCTTGAAATCAGTATTCCTGCCGGGTCGGCGTGATCGTCAGCTCCTGCAGGATCACGTTCTGCGGCATCTGATAGGCGAACAGGATCGTATTGGCCACGTCCTCGGCGGCGATGGCGCCTACCTTCTTCTTACCCTCGCTCCAGAAGTCGAGCGCCGCCTGGTTGAGCATCGTCTTGTCGATCTCCGATTCGGTGAGGCCGGGCGACACCACGATCACGCGCACATCGAACGGCGCCATGTTGCGCCGTGCGCCCTCGCTGACCGCGTGGACGAAGAACTTGGTGCCGCAATAGACATCGTGGCTCGGATAGGATTTGCGCCCGGCGATGGATGAAATATTGATGATGGTGCCGTGCCGGCGCGCCTTCATCGCCGGCATCACCGCGTGCATGCAGTTGAGCACGCCGGTGCAGTTGATGTCGATCAGGTCGCGCCATTCGTCGGGATCCTGGTCCTCGACCTTCGCCAGGCGAGCGATCCCGGCATTGTTGACGAGGCAGTCCACTGGCCCGTGTGCCGCCTCGCCTTGGACGATGGCCGCGAGGACGGCGCCGCGGTCGCGCACATCGGCAGAAAGGCAGACGGCTTTGTCGAGGCCGAGCGCCCGCAACGGCTCGATGCGCCGGCCGAGCAGGAGGAGCGGATAGCCCGAGCGCGCGAAAGCCAGCGCCGTCGCCTTGCCTATGCCCGTGCCGGCACCCGTGACCATGACCAGCGGCTTGTCCGCCATTACGCTTCTCCCGCGCTTGTGAACGGACGAGTTAGAGCGGCAATTGGCTCACGGTGTCAATTGCAACGAGAGGGGCGGTTTCAGGCTTACGATGCCGTCATCAGGGTGCAGGACGAGCGTGACAGGATGTCGGTGAACAGCTTGCGCTGCTCGGGATAGTCGAGTGCCATCCAGAACACGGCGATGCCGGTGGGCTCGGGAATTTCGACCGACCAGCCGTCGCTCAGGGCGCGCGTGGTTTCCGACTGATCGCCGCTCAGGAGTTCCATAATGCCGGGCGCGCGCTTCACCGTGAGTTTGAACCTGTCGATGCCGGCCTGACGGTCATTGATCGTGTAGAGATCGGCTCCTTTATCGGAATAAAGGGTGAGCGACCAGAACGTGTCCGGCATCTCGGCCGCGACCGATAATTCGCCCTTGCTGATGTCGAAGAGGCACTTGGCGGAAACCGCCTCGCTTTCCGTTTCACCCAGCAGGCGCATCTGCTCGGTGGGGTCGAGCAGCACGAGGCTGTTGATGGGTGTGCCGTCCTGTGCGGAGCCGATCAGGCGCTGCATGGCGAAGGATGGCGCGATCAGTACATAGCTCAGATGCGAGACGGCTCCGATGAGCACGGCGACGGCGAGCCAGAAGAGAACGCTTCTCATGCGCAGGCCTCGCGCTTGATGCGTGGCAACGTCACGACCGATGCTCCGGCATTGAGGCCCGAGCCCGGCCGGAGCTTGAGCACCATGACGAAGCGGGACATGGGGCCGGGATTTATCCAGTTGCCGGTCTTGGGCTCACGCGAGATCGTGATGCGCATCGTGCCGTCGGGCTCGCCGACGAGACGCGGCGAGGACAAGGTGACGGCGGAAGGCTCGCCGGTTTCCTCGTCCGCCAGCGCCAGCTGCCACCACCGGGCCGCGAGACGCGGGCCGGTGAGGACATAGTCGCAGGACGCATCGAGTGCTGCGCCCTCGTCGTCCTGTCCCGCCTCGAACATCAGCTCCTGGCCGAGCGCCGGCGGCAATCTGCCGAACATCAGATAATGTGCATTGGCATAGGGATCGCGGATCGATGCGGTGCCGGAGAACCAAGATTTCCACGGTCCGCCGCCGGCCGTCATCGCCGTCGCGGTCCTTTCGATCGACCATTGCGCGGTCACGATGCCGAGCACGACGCCGGCGAAGATGATGCCGGAAGCCTTGATAACGGAACTGAGCCTCATATGCGTATGGTGTCCCGACTCCCGGATTTCCTCAGCGGTCGCGTGGTTTCAGCTTCATGAACTTGACGTTCGACGACTTGCGCTTTTTCTTGGTGTTGGCGTCCGGCAGCACGAGGACGGTGTCCTTCCGCTTCCGCTTCGCTTTCCCGCCGTTATCGTCATTGCCGAAGATGCTGAACATGTCCTTGAGGACGCTGACCACCGGATCGTCCGATTCGCGCGGCCGCACAATAGCCACGTCTTCTTCGGTCGGCTGCGGCGCCGCCTTCCGCTTGGTCGGCTTCGTCGCCTTCGCCGGCGGGTTCGAGGCCACCGCCTTGGTCGCGGCCGGCGTTCCGTCCTGCGGCTCGCCCGCTGCGGTCTGATCGGCCGCCTCGCCACCCGCATCGGCCACGGTGTCGTCGGCGCTCATGTCGGGAACGTCTTCGAGCGGTGCGGCCGGGTTCTCCATCGCGTATTGGATATATTTCTGCTCCAGCGGGAGGCCCGGCAGCGCCGCCCCCACTTGCGGCTGCTCGGCCCACAGCATGACGTCGTGCCAGGCGCCCGCCGGCAGGAGGCCGCCGGTCACCCTGTTCATCGGGGTGAAGTCGTCATTGCCGAACCACACGCCGGTCACGTAATGCGCGGTGTAGCCGATGAACCAGGCGTCGCGATAGCTTTGATTGGTGCCGGTCTTGCCGGCCACTGGCGTGAAGCCGAGGAAGGCGCGCCGGCCGGTGCCGGCTTCGACCACGGCATTCATCATCTGGTTGAGCTGGGCGATCTTCTCCTCCGGCACCGCCTGCACACGCTCCTCCGGCGGTTCCTTGGCACGGTTGTAGATCACATCGCCATTGGGCCGCCGGATCTCCAGCACCGAATAGGGCTTGAGCACTACCCCACCTGTGGCGAAAGTGCCGTAAGCGGTGGTGAGATCGAAGAGCGTCATGGCGCTCGTCCCGAGCACCATGGGCGGCCACGTCTCGAGCTCGGCCTTGAGACCGACCTTATGCGCCGTCTCGATGATCGCCGGCCGGCCGAAATCCTGCGACAGCCGGACCGGAACCGAATTGTAGGATTTCGCGAGCGCGGTGGTGAGCGAGACGCGTCCGCCATATTTGCCGGTATAGTTGCGCGGCGCCCAGCCGCCGACCGACACCGGCCCGTCGAGCACGACCGAGTCCGGCGTATAGCCGTTGAGCAAGGCCGCCAGATAGACGAACGGCTTGAAGGAAGAGCCCGGCTGCCGCATGGCGTCGGTGGCGCGGTTGAACTGGCTGTTCTCGTAGTCGCGCCCGCCGACGATCGCCTTGATGGCGCCGTCGGTGGCCATCGTCACCACCGCCGCCTGGGTGGCGTGATACTGCGCGCCTTCGGTATCGATGGCTTTGTTGATGCTGCGCTGCGCCGCTTCCTGCAGCTTCGCGTTGATCGTCGTCTTGACCTCGATCACATAGTCGCCGGTGATGTGCTTGGTTTCGATGAGGGCGAGCGTGTCGGCATAGGCCTTGTCGAGGAACCAGTCGGGGCTCGCCACCGCAGGCGAGTTGACGAGGTCGGCCGGCTCGCGCCGGGCCTGCACCAATTGGCCCTGGGTGATGAAGCCCGCATCGAGCATGCGGTAGAGCACGACATTGGCGCGGGCGCGCGCCTGCTCCATGCTCACATGCGGCGCGTATTTCGACGGCGCCTTGAACAGGCCGGCGAGCATCGCCGCCTCGGCGAGGTTCACGTCGCGGATCGACTTGCCGAAATAATACTGGGCCGCCGCCTCGACGCCGTAATTGCCGCCGCCCAGATAAGAACGGTCGAGATAGAGCTTGAGGATCTCATCCTTGGACAGCCGGGCCTCGATCCACAGGCTCAGAAAAGCTTCATGCACCTTGCGCTGGATGGTGCGCTCGGGGCTCAGGAACAGGTTCTTCGCCACCTGCTGGGTGATCGACGAACCGCCCTGGACCACTTCATTGGCGCGCGCATTCTGGATGATGGCGCGGAAGGTGCCGAAAACGTCGACGCCGAAATGCTGGTAGAAGCGGGCATCCTCGGTGGCGAGCGCGGCCTTGATCACATGCGGCGGGATGTCCTCGAGCGGGATGGCGTCGTCCTGGCGGATGCCGCGCCGGCCGATGATCTCGCCATTCTCGTCGGTGAAGGTGATGGCGTAGTCGCGGCCCTTGTTCCACACATCTCCGGTGCCGGAGAAGGGCGGCAGCGCGAAAGCAAGGAGGCCGAGGCAGGCGACCGTGCCGAAGGTCGCCATGTCGTCGAGGAGATCGATGGCCACGCGCTTCGGCCCGGAGAGTCGGAAGCGGTGGACGAAGGAGGAATAGGCCGACGCCGTCCGGCGCAGCCCGTCGAGCAATTCATAGACGGCCGAGCTCACATAGGAGTCGAGCCACATCATGATCAGATAGCTGGATTTTTTGGGCGATTTGGCCAAGATCGACGTCCGTTATCCTGCGCCAAGCCTTTTACCACTGGTTGCCGGGCAGTTTCCACCTACTTCAAGATTATGACGGAATGGGGCCGGAATCCCGTCGCCGAGCGGGACCCGGAACCTGCCTATCGCCGCCCTGGGTTCCGTGGCAAAACCGGCCCTCATGAGCGCAGAACCTGCCAAGGCCGCACCTGAGCCCCCGCCGGGGCCCCATGTGGTCATCCTTGCCGGAGGCACGGCCTCGCGCAACCTCACCATTACGCTGATCCGCCAGGGCGTCAGGGTCACAAGGCTGGTGCCGGCCTGGGATTCGGGCGGCTCGTCCAAGCTCATCCGCGAGACCTTGCGCATCCTCCCCGTCGGCGACATCCGCCAGGCGCTCATGACCATGGCCTATGCGGAAGGCCATGCCGGCGATGTGGTGCGTATCTTCAACGCCAGGCTGTCCGAGACCGGCAGCCAGGTGGAGCTCGAGCGCGAACTCGCCTTCTACAGCGAGGGTGCCCATCCGGCCCTCAAGCTGATGCAGCGTGGCATGGCCGAGGCGATCTTACGCTATCTCCGCATCTTCATCGCCGCCGTCGGCCGGGACTTCGATTGGCGCCGCGGCTCGATCGGCAATTTCATCCTGACCGGAGCGCTTCTGGCCGAGGATGGCGACATCAATGCCGCCATACTCGCCTTCAAGTCGCTCTGCGGCATCGGCGGCGATGTCTGGCCGGCGTCGAAAAATCACGATCTGACGCTCGCGGCCGAGCTCAATGACGGGCGCCCGGTCAGGGGTCAGCATGCGATCACCGACCTGTCGGAGGAAGATGCGCGGGTCGGCATCAGGGCGATTGTGCTCGATCGGGCCGTGGCCAATCCCAGGGCCTGCACGGCGATTGCCGGCGCGGACATCGTGGTCTACGGACCGGGAAGCTTCTTCACCAGCGTCCTGCCGCATCTTCAGGTGGACGGCATTGCCGAGGCGCTTGCGCAGGCCAAAGTCCCCAAAACCCTCATCGGCAACATGCTGGAAGATCGCGAGACGCGCGGCCTCGCGCTCGATGCGATGGCCCTAAGGCTTGTCCGGGCCGGAACGGGAAGGGCGATCCTTACCCATGTTCTTGCCCATGACGGCGCGGTTCCAGTCGAGCGGGTCGTCGGCGCGTCGCGCTTTGTCAGGCGCATGGCTTCTACTTTGACCGGGATAGAGGTCATTGCCCGCGATTTCGAGGATCCCTGGCTTCGTGGCACGCATGATTCCGGCCTTCTGGCCGCGATGATCTTGGATATCGCCCGGAAAGGCGTAAGACAGGCCTGATGAGCGAGCCTTTCTGGAAGACGAAGAAACTCTCCGAGATGACGGATGCGGAGTGGGAAAGCCTATGCGACGGCTGCGGACGCTGCTGTCTCGTCAAGCTCGAGGATGAGGACACGGGCAAGATCCATTTCACCGACCTCGCCTGCAAGCTGCTCGATCTCAAGACCTGCCGGTGCAGCGACTATACCAACCGTACCAAGCGGGTGCGCGACTGCGTGCGGCTCACGCCGCAGAATGTCGGCAAGCTCAACTGGCTACCGGACAGCTGCGCCTATCGCCGCTTGGCCCGCGGCCAACCGCTCGCCTGGTGGCATCCCTTGGTCTCCGGGCGCAAAGCGAGCGTGGTCGAGGCGGGGATATCGGTCAAAGGCCGAATACGCTCGGAGGAGGGCGTCGCCGAGTCGGAGCTTGAAGACCACATTTGGAAGCTGCCAAAGCCCAGAAAGCCGGCAGCCTGAGCCCCGGCCATTTCGGCTACCGCTGGCTGCCCCGGGTGTGGACTGTCAGTTTTTCCGCGTCTGTTGCGTGAAAGCCACACCATCGGTGTCGCTTGCTGGAAAATAAACATAAATAAATCAAGATATTAGATGAAGATTGTATCGGGCTGGCACAGTCTGTTGAAAACCACGATCGTCTAGCCCGGCCCGGCAAATTGACCTAACCTTCCTGTCATCGATTCACGACATTCCAGAATGAAAGCAGGGGACTGAGGCGGCCGGAGTGGCCGCCATTTTCTTGTCCCGCGGACATCACAGCATCGGCCCGAAAACTGTCTCAGCGTTAGGTTCGGCAGGACCGATCACGAGAAG
>JBFWNN010000038.1:0-57146 GCA_050251035.1 Parvibaculaceae bacterium | reverse complement strand
ATGTTGTATCGCTCGACGGACTGCCTCTGTCGTCGTGGCGCTCCCATGCAGAACCTGGCCCATAGCGCCTCCTTTGATTCGGAGGACAATGATGCCCCATCAAAGCCCGGGACTAAACATCTAGGCCACGGCCCTCGCCTGCTCAACGCCCCTCATGCTGAGGTGCCCGGCGCAGCCGCGCCTCGAAGCATCCATCAGGATGAAGCGAGAGCGCTGAAACACACCCTTCGAGGCTCGCTTCGCGAGTGCCTCAGGGTGAGGGTATTGGTTCGATCAAAACGGGAAGGGCTCGAAAACATATGATCTTGAGCGCTTCCTATCGCCAAAGTCGAGCAAACCTTGGCGGGAAGCGCTCTAAGCCGCCGGCTTCGTCTTCCAGCCCGAGATCCACAGGTCCCTGAGCGCATCGCCTTCATTGCGGAAGTGGACGCCCGTCGCCATGCAGCTCAGCGTCCGGTCGAGGCGGAAGTTGCGGATCGCTTCGCGCAGCTCGCACCAGCCGACGATGACGGCGGCATCGAGATAATAGATGAGCGCCAGGGGCCGGATGCGGCGCTCGGTGCTGCGGCCCTGCTCGTCGCGGTAAGCGATGTCGAGCTTCTCCTCGTCGCGGATCGCCCGCCGGATCAGGGTGAAATCGACATTCCGGGGCGGTGGCGCGACAGGCCCCCAGGCATGGAGCGCGCGCGCCGAGATCGTCTGCCGGAGCGGCGGCGGCACCGCGGCGGCGATCTTGGCGGTCACTTTCCTGGCCGCCTCGGTCAGCTCCTTGTCGCCGGTGCGCTCGATCAGAGCGAGGCCGAGGACAACCGCCTCGGTCTCCTCGATGGTGAACATCAGGGGCGGCAGGTCGAAGCCGGGGCGGAGGATGTAGCCGATGCCGCGCTCGCCATCGATCGGCACCCGCATCGCCTGGAGCGCCGCGATATCGCGATAGATCGAGCGCTGGGTCACTTCCAGGCGCGCCGCGATCGCAGCCGCGGTGACCGGCCGCCGCGCCACCCTCAGGATCTGGATGATCTCGAAGAGCCGGGACGCCTTTCGCATGGTCTTGCCTTTCGCAACTGACATGTCCTTGTCAATTGGGCCTCCTTATAGCGCAGCCGAACAGCGTTGCGGAGATCATGCCGACATGAGCCATGCGGAAGCCCTGTGGATATTCTTCATCCTGCTTTCGGGCATCATCATCGTGCCGGGCATGGACATGATCTTCGTCCTGGCCAATGCGCTGACCGGGGGCAAGCGCGCCGGCATCGCCGCCACTTTCGGCATCATGGCGGGCGGCGCTTTCCATACGGCCTTCGGCGTCTTCGCCGTCGCGGGCCTGAGCCGGCTGGTGCCCGAGCTCTACGGCCCGATGCTGCTCCTGGGCTCGCTCTACATGATCTGGATCGGCTGGACGCTCATCACGAGCTCGATCACCGTCGACCCCGTCGCCGCCTTGGCGTCGCGGCCGCTGCCGGCGATCTTCGCCCAGGCGGTCGTCACCTGCATCCTCAATCCGAAGGCCTGGCTTTTCGTCCTTGCCGTCTATCCGCAATTCATCCGGCCGGATTTCGGCCCCTTATGGGCGCAGGCGCTGGTGATCGGCGTGATGGTGGCGATGGTGCAAATGACCGTCTATGGCGGGCTCGGCCTCATGGCGGCGAAGGGCCGCGATGCGATGGTCGGCCATCCGGCCGTCACGATCTGGTCCGGACGCGCCGCCGGCCTGCTGCTCGTCGCGGCCGCCGTCTTCACCTTGTGGCGCGGCTGGCACGGGCTTTGAGATCAGGTTTCGTTTCCGCGCAAGGCGGTGCGGCGCGGCCTTTCGCGGATGGCGATGACGATGCCGGCGAAGATGACGAGCCCGACGCCGGCCAGCGTCGAGAGGCCGGGCAGCTGGCTGAAGAACAGGAAGCCCCAGAGGATGGCCCAAGGGAGTGCGGTATATTCGAAGATCGCGGCGAGATTGGCTTCGGCCATGCGATAGCCCTGGCCCAGGCAATAGATGCCGATGGTGGCCGCGACCCCGCAACCCAGCATGAGCAGGAGGTCGTGCTCCGTCGGCCAGATCCACGCCCTGAGCAGGAAAGCGAGGCTCGGATGGCTCCATTGCGCGAACTCGCCCGAGCCGATGAGGAGGCCTCCGAGACCCGACAGGACGAGAAACACGACATTCACATAGACCGACATGGTCGATGCCGCTTCGGTGGCGCCGATATGGCGGCCATGCAGCTGGCCGAGCGCGTAGCAGAAGGCCGAGATCGCCGGCAGCATGACGGCCCATTCGAGCAGGCTCAAGCCGTCCTTCATGACGACGAGCACGCCGATGAAGCCGAGGATGACGGCGAGCCAGCGGACCTTGCCGACCTTCTCGCCGAGCAGCGGCCCGGCAAGCGCGGTGATGAACAAGGGCGCGGCGAAGGAGATCGCCACCGCCATGGCGAGGGGGAGGGCGGCGATGCCCAGATAATAGAGCGTGTAGGCGAGGAAGAAGACGGTGCCGCGCAGGATGTGGGCGCCGATGCGCGGCGTCCTCAGACGGTGGAGGCCGGTCTCGAACCAGGCGATCAGCAAGGTGAAGGGCAGAGCCAGAAGGCTGCGGATGAAGACGATCTCATGGGCGGGATAGGTCGAGGATATGCCCTTGATGATGAGGTCCTGGAAGGTGAAGGCGAGCACGCCCACGCACATGAAGGCGACACCCCAAAGCTGGCGGCGCGGCGCGTCCCTGTCGTCGGTCATCGGGGGCGTGTGCTCCAAACGAAGACCGCCCCATCCTGGCGCTGGGGCGGTTCATGTCTCCCTTGCCATAACAGACGGTCTCTTCCGGCGCCAGCGGACGGCGGCCCAAAATGGCCCAAGTTTCAATTTACCGATGGTTATGCTAGGTGATGGCCCATGCCGAACCCGAAATTATTCATAGCCGGTGCCGCGGCGTTGGCGCTGTTCAGCCTGTTGCCGGCGGCCACGTCCTGGGCCCAGACGAAAACCCAGCAGGGCCAGGTTCAGGCCGCTCCCAAGCCGTCGCCCCAGAAAGTCACGGGCCGCGAGATCAGCACGCTCATCCGCACCACGCTGGTGGCGCTGCATCAGGCCAACATGACCGGCAATTACACGGTGCTTCGCGATCTCGGTGCCTTGTCGTTCCAGAACATCAACAGCTCTGCCCGGCTTGGTCTGATCTTCACCAAGATCCGCCAGGCCGGGCTCGACCTGTCGCCGGCGGTCATGGTCGACGCGATCATGAGCAAAAAGCCGGTCATCGACGGCAATGGCGTATTGCACCTCGAGGGCTATGTGCCCGCACAGCCGCTGAACATCGTATTCAAGATGGCGTTCCGCTTCGAAGGCGGTCGGTGGCGCGTCTTCTCGCTCGGTGTCGGAGCCGAATTGCCGAAGGCCGCCGCGGTCGAGAAGAAGCCCGCCGCCGCTCAGAAAAAAGCCTCGACCACCACCAAGGCCAAGGCAAAACCCGCCCAAACGACCAACCCCTAGAGATGATGGAGAGGCTGCGCCAGCAGCCTGGATAGTGGAATGAAAGTGTCCCGCTGGAGAAAGGTTCTCGCCGTCCTGTCGCTGCTCGCTTGCGCCGGCGCGCCGGCGCTGGCGCTGGCGCAGGAGAAGCCCGCCGAGATCAATATTGAGGCCGTCGAAGGCCTCGTCAAATACACCATCATCGCCGTCGATCAGGCCAATCTCACCGGCAACTATACGGTGCTGCGCGGCCTGGCGACCCCCCAGTTCCAGAAGAACACGACGCCCGCCATGCTGGCCAAGTCCTTCGCCCGCATGCGCCAGACGCGGGTCGAGATGAGCACCATCCTCCTCGTCAAGCCGAGCTTCACCACGCCGCCGGCCCTCGACAAGGGCGTGCTGAAGGTCGCCGGCGTCTTCCCGACGTCGCCGACGCAGATCGCCTTCCAGGCGACCTATGTGAATGTGAAGGGCAGGATGCGCCTCGCCGGCCTCAAGATCACTCCGACGAAAGCGGCGGCCGACGCGGCCACGACGGCCGGCAAGAAGGCCGACCAGCAGCCTTGATCGGCGGGTGACGTCCGGGGTTGCCGGGCCACTGTCAAGCGACCATGCCGGCACGCTGCGAGGTCTCACTGAGGCTGGGTTCCCCGGCCGCGCCATGAAGCGGTTCCGGCCGGGCCGAAGGCCGGCGCAGTCCGCGAACCGCGCCACTCTCAGGCAATAAAAAAGCCTTCCGTATCGGTGATCGACACGGAAGGCTGGTGGTGGATTAAGTCGACTTTACCAGGTTATCTGCGTGCTGACGCGGCCGCCGACGGTGCTCTCCTGGAGGCCGACGCCGACGCCGCCGCTGACCGTCAGGCGGCCCGATCCGTCGCCGAACATGTTGCGCGCCAGGACGCCGGACAGCGCCACGCCGAGGGCGCTTGATCCCTCGAAATTGCCGTAGCTCGCCTTGATGCCGAAGGATTCGTCGCCGACGAGGTCGGGATCTTCGGTCGCCATGGCGACGGCGATGCCCTCTTCGAGCTTGTCGAACTGCTTCTCGAAGCTGAGGCCGAGCATGTCGGCGAGCTGGTCGGTCGTGACGGCCGCCATGTTGCCGGACTGGTCGGTGGTGACGATCTCGATCGGACCGTCGGTCTGGGCGGCGGTGCTCGCATCCGAGGTGAGGCCCGCCATGGTGTAGGTGTTGCTGGACGTGCCGAACACCTGCTGGTTGTCACGCGTCGCCACGGCGCCCGCGCCGAAGGCCGCGGAGTTCACGCCTTGGGCTTCCGAATTCCGGCCCACGGCCGTCGAGCTCACCCCGCTGGCTGACGCGCTCTGGCCCATGGCCGTCGAGTTGGTCGAGCCGGCATTGGCGAAATTGCCCACGGCTGTCGAATTGAGGGCGCCGGCATCCGCATTCTCGCCGAGGGCGGTCGAGTTGACACCAATGGCCGCGGAATTCTGGCCGAGCGCCGTCGAATTCTCGGCGCTGGCTGTCGCGTCGTCGCCGATCGCCGTCGCATCCTGGGCGCTGGCTTCCGCTGCGTGGCCCATCGCGGTCGCGTTCTGCGCGCTGGCAACCGAGTCCTGGCCCATCGCCGTCGATTCGATGCCACTTGCCTCGGCTCCCTGGCCGATGGCCGTCGCATCGGTATTGGTCGCCTCCGCGCCCTGCCCGATCGCGGTCGACTGGTCGGATGAAGCGAGCGAGTCCTGGCCCATCGCGGTCGAATTGTCGCCGGTGGCCGTGGCGCTCTGGCCGATGGCGGAGGAATTCGGCCCGTCGGCGGTCGAGTTCTCGCCGACCGCGGTCGAATTGTCGCCCAGGGCGTTCGCGTCCTTGCCGAGGGCCGTCGCGTTTTCGCCGTCCGCGAGCGAGCTCTGGCCGATGGCGGTCGAGTCGCCTGTGTTGGCGGTCGCGTTCTCGCCGATCGCGGTCGAATTGTCTCCGAGAGCATCGGCGTCCTTGCCGACGGCGGTCGCATTGTCGCCGTCCGCGAACGAGCTCTGGCCGATGGCGGTCGAGTCGAGCGTGTTGGCGGTCGCGTTCTGGCCCATGGCCGTCGAATTTACGCCGTTGGCCGCTGAATTCTGGCCCGTAGCCGTCGAATTTAGCTCGGCGGCGGTCGCGTTCTGGCCCGTGGCCGTCGCATTGTCGGCGGTTGCCGTGGCGCTCTGGCCGACCGCGCTCGAATTCTCGCCGGTGGCCTGGGCGTTCTGGCCCATGGCCGTCGAATTTTCGCCGCTGGCCACCGAATTCTCGCCGATCGCCACCGCTTCATTTCCGCTGGCGTCCGCCGATTGGCCCACAGCCGTCGCGTTGTCGCCTGCAGATGACGAGTTCTGGCCGACCGCGGTCGATGCGCTTCCGCTGGCATCCGCTGACTGACCGACCGCAGTGGAGAAGTCACCTGTTGCCGACGAGTTCTGGCCGACCGCGGTCGAACTCAGGCCTTCCGCCAACGAACTCTGGCCGAGCGCAGTCGAATTGACGCCGAGGGCGTCCGAGTTCTGGCCGATGGACGTCGAGTTTTCGCCTTCCGCAAATGCATTCTCGCCGACCGCGGTCGAATTGTCGCCGAGGGCTTCCGATTGCTCGCCGACGGCCGTCGAATTGGCGCCTTGCGCCAATGAGTCGTGGCCGATCGCGGTCGATTCGGATCCGGTGGCTTCCGCCGACCGGCCGACAGCTGTCGAGTGGAGGTCATCCGCCAGCGCATTCTGGCCGACCGCTGTGGATCCGTCGCCGGAGGCCTCCGCATCATCGCCGACGGCGGTCGAATCGGTGCCGCTCGCAAGCGAATTCGTGCCGAGGGCAGTCGAATTATCTTGGTTGGCTTCCGAACCTTGGCCGATGGCGGTCGCGTCGACGCCGGTGGCGCTCGCGCCTTCGCCGATCGCGGTCGCATTTTCCTGTGTGGCTTCTGCCTGGTCACCCACGGCCGTCGAATTTACGCCGGATGCCTGCGAACCCTGGCCGACGGCGGTCGCCCCCGATTGGGTGGCACTTGCGCCAAAGCCTATTGCGGTGGAGTTGGCGGCAGACGCGTTCGCCTGGCATTCCGGATCAGTCAGGGCATTGTTGGCGCCCGCAAGGCCCGATTGACATCCGGCGAGAGCCGGAGCCGTTCCGAAGCTCAAGCCCCCGATGCAGGTCATCGCGACCAGGCTGACGGTCAGCAAGATCTGCTTGCGGCCAGCTATATGCGCCCGAAATGTCATGAATCTACTCCCCCAGGGATTTCACCAGTTCTTACCCAAAGTGATCACATGGGAACTTTCGGTGCAAGTGCCGTTAGGTAGATTCTCTTAAAATATCGGCGGTGTTGCCCAAAAGCAACATATGGTCAATTTATACCTACGGTCGAAGAATTCTTGAATTACGTTTAATATCAATAGTTTGAATTGATCTCATAGACTGCAAACAGTCGTCAGGTGAATCGTGGCAGAAAAATGAGAGGCCTTCGTTGGAGCACTCTTGACGTATAACTCTGCGGCATATTTTCGCGTAAAGGAAAGGTCAGGAAACGATGACTCAAAGTCAGTTTTAATCCTGAAATAATAATGACTTAAGGATAGTTCATCGGATCCCCGAGCAAGGATTTCCACTCCTCCAGATGGCGCTCGTAGTGGCGCCAGCGGCCGAGCGAACGCGCATGCAGCTTTTCACGGACCTGCTGCGAGCTCGCGGTGCGCACCCGCCGTTCGGTCTGGTGGAAGTCGAGGCATCTCTGGTCGAAGGGGAGATCGCAGAAGTCGAGCAGCTTGCGCACCGCGGCCTCGGGGTCCTCGATCAGCTTCTCATAGGACTGGTGATAGACCTTGCCGGGCAGGACCTCGTCCCAATGCGCCACCGTCTCCTTGAAGATCCGGTAGAATTCGGCCACGTCGCGCATGTCGTAGCAATATTCATGGTGGCTGACGAACAGGCTGGAGAAGGCCGAAAGGCATGAATCATAAGGGTTGCGGCTGGTGCGGATGATCCGCGCATTGGGCAGAGCGAGATGGATGAAGCCGATCTCGAGCCAGTTTCCGACCAGCTTGTCGGTGATGAAGCGGGAAGCCCCGCCGAAGCGGGCCCTGAGGCGATCGACATAGGCCTGGCCGGCGCGGGTCAGCTCTTCGACAGTATAGCCGCTGAGGCTTCGTCTGGCCTCGGGTAGCCAGGTGTTCTCGTCGGCGCCGACAACCTGAGGATGGCTGGCCAGGATCTGCTCGGTGAGCGTGGTGCCCGAGCGGATCATGCCGACGATGAAGATCGGCGTCTCGTCGCTCACCTTGGAGCGCGGGGCGGTACGCAGGAACTCCGCCGAAAAGGTCCGGCGCACATTCGCGCCGATCCGCTTCTCGTTCGCGATGTCGAAGCCGAGGCCCGCCCGCTTGAGCCGGTTGCCGACCCGCCAGCAGGCGAAGGCGTCGTCATAAAGCCGGTTCTGGTCGAAGACCCGGCCCAGTCCGAAGGCCAGGAACATGCGCTCCCTGTCGCCGGTGCGCGGATCGTCATAGAGGCGGCGCATCGCGCCGACCGCCGGATCGTCGAGGGCGAGCTTCTCCGTGTCGGCAAGCTGGAAATAGGGCTCCCCGCGCGCGGGATCGAGGGCGATGCACTTCCGCAACGCGTCCGCCGAGTCCTGCCTGCGGCCCAGATGGTTGAGCACGGTGCCGAGATTGAGGAACGCGACCGCGTTGAGCGGATTGGCCGCGACGGCCCGGCGGTAGCTCTCCGCCGCCTCGTCCAGCCGGTCGAGGTCGCGTAGGAAATTGCCCATATTGTTATGGGCGAGATCGTAGCCGGGATCGATCGCGATGATCTTGGCGAGAAGCTCGATCCCGTCCTCGGTCCGCGACGGGCGCAGGAGATTGCCGAGATTGATATAGGCTTCGCGGTAGCGGGGGTCGGCGTCGATCGCCTGGCGATAGCTCGCTATGGCCTCCTCCTCGCGCTTCTGCTCGGCCAGGAGCCGGGCGAGGTTGGCGTGCGCGACGGCGTAGCCCGGCCTGACCCCGATCGCCCGGCGATAGCTCGCCTCCGCCTCGCCGCCGAGGCCGAGGAGGCGCAGCGCATTGCCGGAGGTATTGTGTATCTCGGCAATCCCGGAATTGAGCGTCAGCGCATAATGGAGAAGGGCCAGCGCCGCGCCGGGCTGGCCCCGATTGACCAGGATGAGGCCGAGATTGTGCTGCGCGTGGACATGTCTCGGATCCCGGTTCAGCACCCGGTGGTAGCCGGCCTCGGCTTCGGCCAGCCGGCCGGCCTGCTGGTCGCGCAGCGCGGCCTGGAACTGCTCTTCGACCGTCAGGTCCTGACTGGATTGGGGCGACGGCGATGGGTCCGGCACGCTCGTTCTCCTTAATTGTCCCGCGTCTTGACCGGCGTGTCGCCGAACATGGCCGTCCACGCTCCGAGATGGCGCTCGTAATTGCGCCAGCGTCCGACCGAGCGGCCATGGAGCTTCTCGCGCACCTGGGTCGAGCTCGCGGTGCGCACCCGCCGCTCCGTCGCATGGAAGTCGAGACAGGCCTTGTCGAAGGCGAGGCCGCAGAAATCCAGGACCTTGCGGATATTGGCCTCCGGCTCGGCGACGAGGTCCTCATAGCGCTGGTGGTAGATTTTGCCGGGCAGGACCCGGTCCCAATGCGCCATCAGCCTTCGGTAGAGACGATAGAACTCGCCGAGCTCCGTCATGTCATAGGCGTAATGATGCTGGCTGGCGAAGAGCGTCGTGTAGATGGACAGGCAGGTGTCATGGGGATCGCGCCGCATATGGATGATCTTCGCCTTGGGCAGAGCGAGATGGATGAGCCCGAGGGTGAGGAAATTGCCGGGCAGCTTGTCGGTGACGAAGCGCGGGCCGGGACCGAAGCGCTTGCGCAGGCGGTGGAGATAATCCTCGCCGAGGCGCGTCAGCTCCGCGGCCGAGAGCGACGGGACATAGTCGGGATAGCGCAGCCCGTCCTTGACGAAGCCGAAGGCGATCTCCGCCATCCAGGGCAGTTCGTCGGCGCCCGCGACATCGGGGTGGCTCGCCAGGATCTGCTCCATGAGGGTGGTGCCCGAGCGCATCATGCCGATGATGAAGATGGGCGTCTCGTCGGCGGTCGGCGCCGGCTGCGCGCCGGCGAGAAACGCGCCGCTGAAGCGCTCCTCGATGCTCGCCACGATGCGACGCTCGCTCGCGATATCGAAGGCGATGCTGGCCCGCTTGAGCCGGTTGCCCTCGGTGAAATGGGCAAAAGCCTCGTCATACCGTCCGGCGCGGTCATAGGCCGAGCCGAGGCCGAAGGCCATGTACATGCGGTCGCGCCGCGGGGTCGCCGGATCGGCATAGTGGCGTTCCATGTCGGCGACGAGCCGGTCGTCCGGCATGAGCCGCGCGGTGCCGGAGAGCTGCATGAACGCCTCGCCGTAGCGCGGCGCCAAGGCGAGCGCCTGCCTCAGGGCGTCGGCCGCCGGCGCCATCTTGCCCAGGTGGTTGCGCACGGTGCCGAGATTGAGCCAGGCGAGCGCATATTGCGGATCGACCTCGATCGACCGGGCGTAGGCGTTTTCCGCCTCTTCGAGGCGGTCGAGATCGCGCAGGATGTTGCCCAGGTTGTTGTGGGCGAAGGCGTAGCGCGGGGCGAGGATCACCAGCTTCTGCAGGACGGCGAGAGCCTCCTCGTAGCGCTTCTCGGCGCGCAGGACATTGCCGAGATTGAGATGCGCCTCGGCATAATCGGGCCGCGCGGCGATGGCGCTGCGATAGGCCTTCTCGGCCTCGTCGTTGCGCCCCGCATCGGCGAGGAGGCTTGCCAGGTTGAACCAGGCCAGCGCGTGCTTCGCATCGAGCTCGACCGATGTGCGGTAGGCGGCCTCGGCCTCGGTTCCCCGGCCGAGCTTGCGCAGCGCGTTGCCGAGGGTGTTGTGGGCGACCGCGGCGCGCGGCTTCAGTTCGAGCGAATAATAGAGATAGGGCAGCGCCGCCGCCGCCTGTCCCTTGTTCAGGTGGATGAGGCCCAGATTGTGATGCGCATCGGCATGATCGGGCGCCGCCGAGAGCACGTTGTGATAGCCCCTTTGCGCCTCCTCCAGCCGTCCTGAATTCTGCAGCCGGATCGCCGACTGGAATTCGGCTTCGATCGCCTTGCGTTGCTCCGGCGTGCGCTGGTCTGACATGGGGTGATCCGGCATGTGTTATTTGCCGGCGAGCGCGGCGGTGAGATCCCGCAGATACCGGCTGTATCCCTTCCACCGGTCGACCGAGCGGGAATTGAGGCGTTCACGCACCTGGGCGGCGCTGGCCGTCGTCACATTGCGCTTGGTCCTGTGGAATTCGAGACACTCCTCACGGAAGGGCAGGCCGCAGAAGTCCAGCACCTTGCGGATCGAGACCTCGCTGTTCGCGACCAGGTCCTCATAGGGCTGGATATGTATTTTGTCGGGAAAGAGACCGATCCAGTGCTGCATGACCTGTTCGGAGAAGCGGTGATACCGGCCGATCTCGCCGAGGTCGTAGGCATAGAAGTGCGGGCCGGTGAACAGGATGGTGAAGACGGAGAGGCAGACATCCATCGGCTCGCGCTTCATATAGATGAAGCGCGCCTTCGGCAGGATGCGCTCGATCAGGCCGAGGTGAAGGAAATTCTGCGGCATCTTGTCGGTGATGAATCTGGCGGCCGTACCGTATTTGCCGCGCACCTGGCGGATATAGGCCTGGCCGAGAGCGGTGGCCTCGGCCGTGGTCAGCCCGGCGAAGCAATCAGGGCTCGGCCGGCCTGTCGCGGCCTTGCGCGCATCGACCAGGTCCTGGATGAACGTCAATTCGCCGCCCCCCGCCACCTGCGGATGGCTGGCGAGGATCTGCTCCATGAGCGTCGTCCCGGAGCGCATCATGCCGACGATGAAGATCGGCGTTTCGTCGTCGATGCCGCTCCCGGCGCTCGCGGATGCGGCGCCATAGAAGCCGCGGATGCGTTTCAGATGCGCGTCCTCGGCCCTTATGTCATAGGTGAAGGTCTTGCGATGCAGCCGGTTCGCCGCGCGGAAATAGCCGAAGGCGCGGTCATGGTCCTTGTTTTCGTCGAACACCCGGCCGAGTGCGAAGCCCAGATGGATCCTGTCCTGCTCCGATGTCAGCGGGTCTTCGTAGCGCGCCTGCATGAAGGTGACGAGCACATCGTCGGCCTTGAGGCGCTCGACCTGCGTCAGGTGCCGATAGGCATCGGCATAAGCGGGCTTGAGGTCGATGGCCTTGCGGAAGCTCGCCGCCGCTTCCGCCATGCGGCCCTGGTCGCGCAACGCGTTGCCGAGGTTGAAATGGGTGAGGGCCTCTTCGGGATCGAGCCTGATGGCCGCGCGGTAGCTTTGCTCGGCCTCGGCCAACTCGTCGCGGTCGCGCAGGATGTTGCCGATATTGTTGTGCGCCATGGCGAAACGCGGATCGATCGCGACGGCGCGCCGGTACATCGCCATGGCCTCGTCGGGACGCCCGGTGCCCCTCAGGAGGTTGGCGAGATTGTTGCAGACGTCGCGATAGTCCGGGTCGAGGCGGAGCGCCTCGCGATAGCCCTGCTCGGCTTCCGGCATGCGTTTCAGGGCGTGAAGCAGGTTGGCCAGGTTGAAATGGTATCTGGCGTTGGCCGGCGCCAGTTCGACGGCGCGCCGGTAGCTCGGTTCCGCCATCTCGGTCTTGCCGATGCGCACATAGGCATTGGCGAGACTGTTATGCGCATCGCTCAAGCGCGGCCGCAGCCGGGCGGCGTGCCAGAGGAAAGGGATGGCCGCTCCGGGTCCGGCCCTGTCCAGCACGATCAGGCCGAGATTGTGATAGGCCTCGGCGTTGTCGGGATTGCCGTTGAGCACCTCGTGATAGAGGGCCGCGGCTTCCTGGAGATCGCCGGACGTCTGCTTGCGCAGCGCGAGCGTGAACTTGTCATCCATTGCGGTCGGAGCAACTGACGCCATCCATTCCTTCCAGCTTACGTCGTGACGAATTTCCGCTGCGACAATCGGCTGTCGGGCAGGTCTCGTCAAGATGCGGACAGGCGATCCGCACCACCCAAAATGAAGACCGCTCCATCGTCGCGATGGAGCGGTCCACGTCTCCCCTTGCAAATGACGGGCAGCCTATTTCGGCGCCAGCACCATGACGATCTGGCGGCCTTCGAAACGCGGCTCCGATTCGACCTTGGCGATCTCGACCGTGTCGCCCTTGACCCGGTCGAGCAACTGCCGGCCGAGCTCCTGGTGCGCCATCTCGCGGCCGCGGAAGCGCAGCGTGACCTTGACCTTGTCGCCTTCCTCGAAGAAGCGTTTGACCGCCTTCATCTTCACGTCGTAGTCGTGATCGTCGATCATCGGGCGCATCTTGATCTCCTTGATCTCGATGACCTTCTGCTTCTTGCGGGCCTCGTTGGCCTTTTTCTGTTCCTGATATTTGAACTTGCCGTAATCGAGGATCTTGGCGACAGGCGGCTTCGCGTCGGGCGACACCTCGACCAGGTCGAGGCCGGCTTCTTCAGCCATCATCATCGCCTGGCGGGTGGGGACGACGCCGCGATTCTCGCCCTGGGCGTCGATCAGGCGGACTTCGCGCGCCTCGATACGGTTGTTTATCTTGTGGCCCTCTTCCTTGTTCGGCTGGGGCTGAGCCGAGCGGCTGTTGACTGGCCGGCGGGGTGGTATGCTCAAGTGGTGGTCGTCTCCTGAATGGCGCTGGGGGCATGCCAAAGTCCCCGGGGGCGCTGTTGCGAAGCCTGTATAGACCGTGAAGATGGGGGGCAAGTCAAGGAGAGAGAAGGGAATGCCACAATTCGAAATGATGGCGGTCCGTCCCGGTGTTCGGATCGCGGTCGACCGGCATGAGCCGCGGCATTCAGAGGCGCGGAAGCCGGGCTTTTTGTGGCTCGGCGGTTTCAAATCCGACATGACCGGCGCGAAAGCGACAAGGCTGCGCGATTGGGCCGTGGCCGCCGACCGCGTCTTCCTCCGCTTCGATTATTCGGGCCATGGCGCATCGGAAGGCCGCTTCGAGGACGGGACGTTGTCGCTCTGGCTCGCGGAAGCGAGAGCCGTCCTGGCGCTGGCCGGGCAGCGGCCGATGATCCTCATCGGCTCGAGCATGGGCGGCTATCTGGCCTTGCTGCTCGCCAGGGAAAGGCTGGGTTCCATCACGGGCCTCGTCCTCGTGGCGCCGGCCGCCGACATGACCGAGGCCCTGATGGCGCCCGGCATCGCGGCCGACGCGGAAGCCCGCGCCGCCATGGCGCGCGCCGGCGTGTGGCTCAGGCCGAGCCAATATGGCGAACCTTATCCGATCACCCGCCAGCTCATCGAGGATGGCCGCAAGCATCTGCTGCTGGCGCGAGGCCTCGATCTCGCTTGTCCCGTGCGCATCCTGCATGGCGACCGCGATCCCGACGTCCCCTGGCGGCATGGGCTCAGGACGTTCGATGCGATCAGCTCGCCCGATGCGCAATTCACCTTGATCAAGGACGGCGATCATCGCCTGTCGCGCGATCAGGATATCCTGGCGATCCAGCGCGCCGCCGAGGGGCTGGCCGAGGACTACCTGGCGAGCGTCGCCAGCAATGCGGCGAGGCCCTCGCGATAGGTGGGATAGATCAGCCTGTAGCCCAGCTCCTGCTTGATGCGCCGGTTCGAGACGCGTTTCGATTCGGCATAGAAGCTTCTGGCCATGGGCGACAGCTCGGCCTCGTCGAACGGAATCTCGGGCGGCGCCGGGACGTTCAGGAGCGTGGCCGCGAAGGCGACGACGTCCTGCGGCGGGCAGGGCTCGTCGTCGCAGACATTATAGGCTTGGCCCGGATCGGGCTTGTCGATCGATGCCGCGAGGACGCCGGCGATGTCGTCGACATGGATGCGGCTGAAGACCTGGCCCTTTCTCACGATGCGCTTCGCCGTGCCGTCGCGGAGCGAGACGAGCTGGTTGCGGCCCGGTCCATAGATGCCGGCCAGGCGGAAGATGTGCAGCGGCAGGCCCAGGGCCCGCCACGCGGTCTCGGCGGCGAGCCGGCGCTCGCCGCGCGCCGTCGTTGGCGCGAGCGGCGATGTTTCGTCCACCCATTCCCCGCCCCGGTCGCCATAGACGCCGGTGGTGGAGAGGTAGCCCGCCCAGCGCAAGGAGCCCTCGAGCCTGGCCAGATCGTCGCGATGGCAGCTGAGAACCGGGTCTCCCGCCTCTCCCGGCGGCGCCGAGACGAGAAGATGGGTGACACCGTCGAAGACGGTGCGGTCGAGGGGCCTCGTGCCGTCGAAAGCGAGGCTGCCATTATCACCGGTGCGGCTGGTGCCGGTGACGGTCCAGCCTTTAGGAATGAGGCGCCGCGCCAGAGCTTGCGCCGAGAAGCCGAGACCGAAGCAGAAGAGATGGGGCATTCAGGCCTTCTGCCATTCGGCGCCGACCGCGTCATCTGTTTCCTCGAGCGCATGCTTGGCGCGCAAGGCCGCGAAGCGAGGTCCGGGCAGCAGACGGGCGAGCGCCCACACCGCCATGGCGCGCACCAGGGCGGACGGATCGCCGAGCAGCCGTTCCGCTTCCCGGGCGAGCGTTGGGTCGCCGGAATTGCCGATGGCGATCAGCACATTGCGGATGAAACGGTCGCGGCCTGAGCGCTTCACCGGCGAGCCCGAGAACAAGGCGCGGAACGCCTGGTCGTCGAGACGGGCGAGCTCGGCGAGCTTGGGCGCGACGAGCTCCGCGCGGGCGGTGAGTTTCGCTTCGCGCGCCTCTTGCGCGAACTTGTTCCAGGGGCAGACGGCGAGGCAGTCGTCGCAGCCATAGATGCGGTTGCCGATGCTTTCGCGGAACTCGCGATCGATATGGCCTTTGTGCTCGATGGTGAGATAGGAGATGCAGCGTCGCGCATCGAGCTGATAGGGCTCAGGGAAGGCCTTGGTCGGACAGATGTCGAGGCAGGCGCGGCACGAGCCGCAGTGATCGCGCTCGGGCGCGTCGCGGGTGAGCTCCGCGGCGCTCAATATGGCGCCGAGGAAGAACCACGAGCCGAGCTCGCGCGAGACGAGATTGGTGTGCCGGCCCTGCCAGCCGAGGCCCGCCGCCTCGGCGAGCGGCTTTTCCATCAAGGGCGCGGTGTCGACGAAGACCTTCACATCCTGCGCCGTTTCGCGCGCCAGCCATTGCGCCAGATGCTTGAGCTTGCCCTTGACGACGTCGTGATAGTCGCGCCCCAGCGCATAGACGGAGATGACGCCGGTGTCCTTCGCCTTGAGCCGTGCGAGCGGGTCGATCCCGGGCGCGTAGCTCATCGCCAGCATGATGGCGGAGCGCGCTTCGGGCCAGAGCGCGAGAGGATCGGCGCGGCGGCCCGCGGTTTCCCTGAGCCAGCCCATGTCGCCCTCGCGCCCGAGCGACAGGAATTCCTCGAGCCGCGCGCCGGCCATGGCCGCCGCCGCGGGATCGCAGATGCGCAAGGCGGCGAAGCCTTGATCATGGGCCTTGCGACGCAATCTGTCCTCGAGCGGTGTCATGCTGTCCGACTATACACCAATCCTCCCTTCACCGCCGAAGGAGGGAGTTTTCAGAAGTCGAGATCGGTATAGGATTTGGATGCCGGCAGTCCGCGCACGCCGTCGCCGAGCAACGGGCGGAAGGACGGCCTGGACTTCAGCCGTTGGAACCAGGCGGTGGCGGACGGAAAATCAGTCCACGGAACATCGCCGATATAGTCGAGCGCCGAAAGGTGGGCGGCGGCGGCGAGGTCGGCGAGCGAGAGGTCGTCGCCGGCGAGCCAGTTGCGCCCGTCGGCGAGCCGCCCGATATAGTCGAGATGGGCCTTGAGCAGGTCGAGCCCCTTGCGCACCCGCGTCATTTCGGGTGATCCGCCGCCGAGCTCGCGCGGCATGAAGCGGCGGACGACCTTCTCGGTCAGAACCGGCTCGGTGACCTCGGCATAGAATTTGGTGTCGAACCAGCCGACGAGCCGGCGCACTTCGGCGCGTCCCTTGGCGTTGCCCTGGATGAGGGAGGTCGATCCGTTGCGCGTCTCCTCGAGATATTCGCTCATCGCCTCGATGCCGTTGACGGCGCTGCCGTCGTCCTCGACCAGGACCGGCAGCGTGCCGGCCGGGTTGAGCCTGAAGAGATCGGGCGAGGGCGCCCAGGGCTCCTCGTCGCGCAATTCGACCGGGCTACCATATTCGTTCAAGGCGAGGCGCATGCGGCGGGAATAGGGATCGAGCGTGAAATGGTGCAGACGAGGCATCAGGACCCTTGAATACTATCGTAAAGACAGCGGCCAAATACCGCGCCGCCATTGCCGTGCCGTCACTCGGCATATAGAACCCCGGGACACAGGCGGCAAGCGATTCTCTGGGCGTCCATCCACGGGTCCATTTCATGCCTATTGAGCAAATTCTTGTTCTCGCCCTGATCCAGGGCATCACCGAATTCCTGCCGATTTCATCATCCGGGCACTTGTTGCTCGTGCCGCTTCTGACCGGCTGGCCCGACCAGGGCCTGATGACCGACGTCATGGTGCATATGGGCTCGTTCCTCGCCGTCGTCGCCTATTTCTGGCGCGACATCCTCAAGCTCATCGCCGGCACCTTCGACCTTCTGCGCGGGCGCATGACGGTGTGGGGGAAGCTCGCGCTGTTCATCATCGCCGCTACCATACCGGCCGTCATCCTGGGCCCCATCCTGGACAAGATCGGCTTCATGGACGCGGCGCGCTCCATGCCCGAACTCGTCGCCTGGAACGCCATCATCTTCGGCATCCTGCTCTATGTGTGCGACCGCTACGGACTGTGGGTGAAGCGCATGGAGAACATGACGCTCGGCCAGGCGATGATCATCGGCGTCGCCCAGGCGATCGCCATCATTCCAGGCACCAGCCGCTCCGGCATCACCATGACGGCCGGCCGCGCCCTGGGCTTCGAGCGCGCCGAGGCGGCGCGGTTTTCTTTCCTCTTGGGAATTCCGGCCATCGCCGGCGCCGGCATCCTCAAGCTCGGCACCGCCGTCGGCGAAGGCCATGCGATCACCGGCGACCAGTATCTCACCGCTTTCTTCACCTTCGTGGTGGCGCTCGCCACCATCGCGTTGCTGATGAAGCTGGTGAAGGTCACGAGCTTCCTGCCCTTCGCCATCTATCGCGTGGCGCTCGGCGTCATCCTGCTGGCCCTGGTCTATTCCGGCTTCACCTTCGGCGCCGTGCACTGACGCCGGTTCAGAAGGCGGGCGCCGAGAACTCGCCCGCCTTGCGGTAGCGGTAGAGATAGGCGGGCACGATCGCTTCGATGCCGCGCGGCGTGATGCCGAGGCCCGGCAGCGTGCGCTGCTCGGCGATCGCGTCCTGGCTCACGACATTGTCGCGTTTGAGCAGCTCCACCTGATCGGTGGTGAGGAGCGGCTTGGGCAGGAGCTCGAGGATCATCGCCTGGATGCGCGCCACCGGCCAGGGGAGCGGCACGAGGAGCCGCTTGCGGCCGACCGTCTTGAGCGTGAATTCGAGAAGCTGGCGGAAGCTCATCACTTCGGGGCCGCCGAACTCATAGGTACGTCCCGAGGCGATCCCGGCATCGATGAGCTGGGTCACCGCCTGGGCGATGTCGCCGACGAAGACCGGCTGGAACTTCGTTTCCCCGCCGCCGATCAGCGGCAAGGCCGGAGAGAAGCGGGCCATGGCGGCGAAACGGTTGAAGAAATCGTCCTCCGGACCGAAGACGATCGATGGCCTGAGCACGATCGCACCCTGGAAATTGGCGCGGGCGCGCGCCTCGCCTTCCGCCTTGGACTTGGCATAGTCGCTTGTCGACCGGGCATCGGCACCCAGCGCCGACATCTGGATGAACAGTTTCGCCTTCGCCGCCTTGGCGGCTCTCGCCGCCGCCTCGGCGCCGAAAACATGAATAGCATCAAAGCTTTGCGCTCCGGCGCTATAAAGGACGCCGGTCAGGTTGACGACCGCGTGGGCGCCGTCCGAGACGGCGGCAAGGGAGTCCGGATAACGCACATTGGCCTGGACCGGCATGATCTGCCCGGGAACTCCCAAGGGCTGGACATGGCCCGCGAGATCGGGCCTGCGGCAGGCGACCCTGATGCGGTAACCCCTTTTGGCGAGGCTGCGCACGATGTGCCGGCCGACGAAGCCGGAGCCGCCGATGAGGGTGATCAGGGTCTCGGAAGGGGCAGGAGTCACGCCGTCAAATCCATCAAGTTGACAGGATTTGGCCTTTTACCGACGGGGGCCCGCCTTTGCAAAGCCCAAATCACCCGGCACAAGCCCCTGACAGTCCATGAGTTGACACTGACGCATAGGGTCATTTATGAACCCCGGCAATGCCCAGATGGCGGAATTGGTAGACGCACTAGTTTCAGGTACTAGCGCTGAGAGGCGTGGAGGTTCGAGTCCTCTTCTGGGCACCAATTTGCACTCCCCGAGCTCCGGCCCGGCGAGCCCCCGATCTGACCGAAACGATGTTGAAATTGGGCAGCCGCGTGATCGATGATGAGCGCGGCGATCGATTGACGGATGGCGATAAAAATCTACAAGGGCGACCTTCCGGCGGGGCTTGACCTCGGATCGGAGATCGCCATCGATACCGAAACGCTCGGGCTCAACCCGTTGCGCGACAAATTGTGCGTCGTGCAATTGTCCTCGGGCGACGGCAATGCCCATCTCGTCCAGCTCGACCGCTCGAATTACGAAGCGCCGCGTCTCAAGGCGCTGCTCGCCAACCGCCAGGTGCTCAAGATCTTCCACTTCGCGCGTTTCGACGTCGCCACCCTCAAGCATTACCTGGCGGTCGAGACGGGCCCGCTCTACTGCACCAAGATCGCCTCCAAGCTCACCCGCACCTATACGGACCGGCACGGGCTCAAGGACCTGGTCAAGGAGCTGCTCGGCATCGAGCTCAACAAGCAGCAGCAGAGCTCCGACTGGGGCGCCCACGTCTTGAGCGATTCGCAGAAGCAATATGCAGCGCAAGACGTCCTCTATCTGCATGAGCTGAAGGCGCGGCTCGATCAGATGCTCGAACGCGAAGGGCGCAAGGGCCTGGCGCGCTCCTGTTTCGATTTCGTGCCGGTCAGGGCCGAGCTCGATCTCCTGGGCTGGACGGAAGACGATGTCTTTGCGCACTGACGCCGTGCATCGCGTGCCGCGCGGCCGCACCGTCAAGGCTGCCGCCCGCGCCCGCCTTGCGCCCTATGTGTCGGGCGCTTTCGCCGGCGCGGTCGTGCTGCTGCTTTTGATCTTCCTCTACCAGGCCGGCACCTTCACGCCCGCGCCCAAGCCCGCCGACCTGCCCGATCTGCCGGCCGATCAGGTGACGGTCACCGACTCCACCATCACTGGCCTCGACAAGCAGAACCTGCCCTTTTCGATCTCGGCCAGGAACGCCGTCCAGGACAAGGACAAGCCCAATTTCATAACGCTCGACGACGTCTCGGGCGCCAGCAACCGCAGCAACGGCGAGACCATCACCTTCTCTTCGCGCAGCGGGCTCTATGATTCCGACGTCAAGACGCTCGATCTCGACACCGATGTGGTGGTCAAGTCGGTCGGCCGCTTCATCGCGCGCATGGCCAAGGCGCATGTGGTCGTCGGCGAGAAGCGGCTGACCAGCAACACCCCGGTCGCCGTCGAGCTCACCTCGGGCACGATCAATGCCAACGGGGTGGAAATCACCAATGACGGCAACAATATTCTGTTCCTGAACGGGGTTAAGGCCCACTTCACGAACACCAAGACAGGAGACAGCACCCCATGAAACGTCGTGCCAGCCTCGCCATCATGTCCGTGCTTGCCGGCCTCGCTTTCTCCCCGCTGCCCGCCTTGGCGCAAACGGTCGATGCGGCCGAGGCATCGAAGGATTCCAAGACGCCGCGCAATGTCGACATCGAGGCGGATTCGATGGAAATACTCGACGAGCAGAAGAAAGCCATCTTCAAGGGCAATGTGAACGCCAAGCGCGGAAATGTGACGCTCAAATGCGACACGCTGGTCGTGACCTACACCGAAACGGCGGCCACGCCGACGGCCCAGGGCGCCAAGCAGCAGAGCGGCACCCAGGCCGCGGCGACCGACGGCGGCACGCAGGCTGCCGAGAAGAAGACCGAAGTCACCTTCCTCGATGCCGAGGGCAATGTGGTGATCGTCACGCAGCGCCAGACCGTCACCGGCAAGACCGCCCATATGGACGTCAAGGCCAACAAGCTGTGGGTGAAGGGCGGCGCCAAGGTGGTGCAAGGCAAGACCGTGATGAATGGCCAGCAGCTGTTCGTCGACCTGAACACCAACAAGAGCGAGATGACCGGCGGCCGCGTCAAGGGCAGCTTCGTGCCCGGTCAGTGACGGTGGTGTTTCACCCAATATTAATCTAAATGGGCGGTAATCAGGTGACGCAGAACGGTGAGGCAATGACGGCCGCGCGGCCCCGCAAGCAGGATTTGGCTTCAGGGCGCGGCCAGCGGATGGCGGAGCGGGCGCCCCAGCCCCGCGCGCGCGATCTGCCGCCGGATGACGGGCTGGTCGCCATAGGGCTCCGCAAGAGCTTCGGGCGCCGGCCGGTGGTCAGGGGGGTCAACCTTTCCGTAAGGCGTGGCGAGGCCGTGGGGCTGCTTGGACCCAATGGCGCCGGCAAGACGACGGTGTTCTACATGATCACCGGCCTCATCGCCGCCGACCAGGGCACGATCAGCCTCGACGGGACGGATATCACCACTTTGCCCATGTATCAGCGGGCGAGGCTCGGCATCGGATATCTGCCCCAGGAAAGCTCGATCTTTCGCGGTCTCACGGTTGAGGACAACATCCGTGCCGTGCTTGAGCTCACCGAGCCCAATCGCAAACGGCGCGAAAGTGAGTTGCGTGAGTTGCTCGATGAGTTTTCCGTCTCGCATCTACGACATTCGCCAGCTGTGGCGCTATCTGGCGGTGAGCGTCGCCGCGTGGAAATCGCCCGCGCCCTTGCCACCCGCCCGCAATTCATGCTCCTCGACGAGCCCTTCGCCGGAATTGATCCGATTGCGATCGGTGATATACGCCAGCTGGTGCGACAGCTTACCGCTCGGGGAATCGGGGTGCTTATTACGGATCACAACGTCCGAGAGACTCTCGAGCTCATCGACCGTGCGCTCATCATCCATGAGGGCGAGGTCCTGACCGAGGGCACGCCGCAGGAAATCGTCAACAATCCGGACGTGCGCCGCTTCTACCTGGGTGAAGGCTTCAGCCTCTGATCGCTTGCCCGTCCTGGATCACGATGAGTTTGGATTGAATCAATCCAAACTCATGAACGTGATCGCTTCCTTTATGTAGCGCGGGGTTCTCGCGAAAAACCGGTGCCCACTTTTTCGCATCCCGCGCTGGCGCTACAACACACCGTGATGGCGTGTGGTTTTAGTGCATTTTAAGGCCGCATGTGCTACGCCCCAGGCCATGAGGGCGCGTGACGGCTAAGGAAAACCGGCAATCTGTTTCCTGGTCGGGCGCCCGGTCGGAAGGCAGGGAAGGAGCGCTCGCGTGGCGCTGTCACCGCGATTAGAGCTGAGGCAGGGCCAGTCCCTGGTCATGACGCCGCAACTGCAGCAGGCGATCAAGCTTCTGCAGATGTCCAACCTCGAGCTGCAGTCCTTCGTCGAAAGCGAGCTCGAAAAGAATCCCTTGCTCGAGCGCGACGAGAAGCGCGAGGCGCAAGGGCCGGCCGGCGAGACGCAGGAACGCGACGTCGCCAGCGTCATGAAGGATGGCGCCAGCGCCGAGGAGCGGCTCGCCACCCTCGATACCGACCTCGACAATGTCTATCAGGGCGAGAGCCGCGCCGATGCCGCCAATCGCGGCGCGGCGGCGCCGGCCGATTCCGGCTGGGCCTCGCTCAAGCCCTCGCGCGCGATGTCGCTCGATCAGGACGGGCTCGATATCGGCGCCACCCTCAGCCGCGAGAAGACGCTGGCCGAGCATCTGACCGAGCAGCTGACGCTGGCGATCACCGATCCGGCCGACCGGCTGATCGGGCAGAATCTCATCGGGATGGTGAACGAGGCGGGCTATCTCGTGAGCGATCCGGCGCAAGTGGCCGAGATGCTGGGCACCGACATCGTCCATGTCGAGCGCGTGCTGGGCGTCCTCCAGGGCTTCGATCCCGCCGGCGTCTTCGCCCGCGATCTCAAGGAATGCCTCATGCTCCAGCTCAGGGAGCTGGACCGTCTCGATCCCGCCATGCAGGTCCTGGTCGAGCATCTCGACATGGTCGCCAAGCGTGATTTCGCCGGGCTCAGGTCGTTGTGCAAGGTCGACGCCGACGACATCCGCGACATGATCGCCGAGCTGCGCCGCCTCAATCCCAAGCCCGGCCACGTCTTCGGCTCGGAACCGGTGCAGCCGGTGGTGCCCGACGTCTCGGTCAGGCCGGCGCCCGACGGCACCTGGCTGGTCGAGCTCAACAACGACACGCTGCCGCGCGTGCTGGTGAACAACCGCTATATGGCGCAGGTCTCGCGCGGCGCCATGCGCGACGAAGACAAGACCTATCTCTCCGAATGCCACGCCAATGCCACTTGGCTGGTGCGCAGCCTCGATCAACGCGCCAAGACCATCCTCAAGGTGGCGCGCGAGATCGTGCGCCAGCAGGATGCGTTTCTCGTCCACGGTGTCCAGCACCTGCGCCCGCTCAATCTCAAGACGGTGGCGGAAGCGATCGAGATGCACGAATCTACGGTGAGCCGGGTCACATCGAACAAATACATGGCGACGCCGCGCGGCATCTTCGAGCTCAAATATTTCTTCACCACCGCCATCGGCGGGGCATCGGGCGGCGAAGCGCATTCGGCCGAATCCGTGCGCCATCGCCTGCGCGAGATGATCGACCGCGAGACTGCCGCCAACGTCCTCTCCGACGACACGCTGGTCGAGATGCTCAAGGCGGAGGGTGTCGACATCGCTCGCCGGACAGTTGCTAAATATCGGGAATCGCTTGGAATTCCATCGTCTGTACAGCGCCGGCGGGAAAAGACCGCTTTCGGTTCCTGAGGCCACCCGGCGGGCGCCGAATAAGGTTGACTTCGCCCGGGCCCGCGACTAGTTTCCGCGCCGTTTTGGAGGGGGCTGGTCCTCTCTTGTGACATAGCGGAAGCCGAAAGTGGGTCATAAAACTTTTCGGCAGTTGACGTCGGACGCCGCACCGCCCACATTGGATGGGCCAAGTCGATAAGCACTGTCAGGTAAAATGCAGGTCAAGATCACTGGCAAAAATCTGGACATTGGCGCAGCATTGCGGGCGCATATCGAGAATCGGATTTTCGATATCGCCGAGAAATATTTCAATGGCACCGTCTCGGCCCATGTCACGCTCGAGAAGCAGCGCTCGCAGTTCACCGCCGACTGCACGCTGCATCTCGCGACCGGTCTTGTTCTCCAGGCCCATGGTCACGGTTCTGAAGCCATGCCGTCCTATGACATGGCGGCTTCACATCTCGAGAAGCAGCTCAGGCGCTACAAGCGCCGGCTCAAGGATCACAATGACAGCCGCGTCGAACCTGTGCGTCGGCGCGCTGCCGCGGACTACGTCATTGCGAGCGCAGGAGAGCACGATGTCGAGGAGCCGAAGGATCTCAATCCCGTCATCATTGCGGAAAGTTCCGCCGATGTGCCGGAACTTTCGGTGGGTGAGGCCGTGATGCAGCTCGACATCTCGACCGGCCAGTTCCTGCTGTTCCGCAACGCCCGCGACGGCGGCCTCAATGTCGTCTATCGCCGGCCCGACGGGAACATCGGCTGGATCGATCCCCATCTCGGCGCGGCTCCCTGAGCCGCACGCGCGCAACAAGGAATACGGACATCATGAACCTCGCCGAGATCATCGATTCGCAATCCATCCTGCCGAGCCTCAGGGTGCAGAACAAGAAGCAGCTTCTGCAGGAGGTGGCGCATGCCGCCGGCAAGCTCACCGCGATCGATCATCGGATGATCTTCGAGACGCTGCTGCAGCGCGAGAAGCTGGGCTCCACCGGCCTCGGCCACGGCATCGCCATACCGCATGGCAAGATCCCGACGCTGACACGCGTCTACGGGCTGTTCGCGCGGCTCGCGAGCCCGGTCGAATTCGACGCGGTCGACAATGAGCCGGTCGACCTCGTCTTCCTGCTGCTGGCGCCCGAACATGCCGGCGCCGACCACCTCAAAGCGCTCGCCCGGATTTCCCGCCTGCTGCGCGACCATGACGTGGTGGCGAAACTGCGCGGCACCGACACGGCCGAAGGCCTCTACGCCATCCTCACCGAGCCGGCAGCGACGCCGCACGCGGCCTGAGCCTCGGGAAAATAAGCTCCAGTTTCGGTGACGTTCGCCGCGCAAGCCCGAAGGGGCAAGCCGTGGTCCAGTTCTGTTGACAGCCGACAAAAGCTGCGATGTGATGGGATTTCCACACCTTGTTGAACGAACCTGGGCTTTGTCGCGTGGCGGCGTCGACAGTCCGAGTCGACTTTCCGATAAAATAATGGAGGAAACCATGACAATAGTGAGAACCCTGAGCGCCGCGATCATCGGCCTTGCGGCGATGGGCCTTGTCGCCACCTCGGCGGTGGCCGACCGACTGGATACGGTAAAGGCTGCCGGCAAGATCGTGACCGCGACGGACATGCATTACGCGCCCTTCGACATGGTGACCAACGGCACCTATGAGGGCATGACGAAGGACCTCTTCGACGGCGTTTCGAAGGAGCTCGGCGTGACGCCGGTCTATCAGGACCTGCCCTGGACCTCGCAGCTTCCTGGCCTCGAGGTCGGCAAATTCGACATCGTCATCGCCCCGGTGACGATCACGCCCGAGCGCCTCGAGCGCTATTCTTTCACGTTGCCCATTGCCGATGCCACGGTCGGCATCGTGAAAGCGGCGGCCAACAAGGACATCAACAAGCCCGAGGACATCAAGGGCAAGACCGTCGGCGTCCAGCAGGGCACCGCCCAGTTCCGCCAGCTCGAGGCCTTCGGCAAGAAGCTCGGCGGCGTCACCATCAAGGAATATGGCACGACCGACGAGGCCTATGCCGACCTGGCGGCGGGCCGTCTCGATGCCGTCGCGGGATCGAAGCCGAACCTCGCTTATCTCGTCAAGCAGCGCGGCGATGTCTTTGCCCTGCCGGACGTCTCGACCTTCGGCGAGCCCAAATATTTCGCCTGGGTCCTGCAGAAGGGCGATGACAGCGCCAAGCTCGTCGCGGCCATCAACGATGCCATGAAGAAGATGACCCAGGACGGCCAGGTGAAGGCCATCCAGGAGAAGTGGCTCGGCGCCTATACCGAGCTGCCGCTCGAAGTTCCGACCAAGTGAGCTGACGGGGCGCGGCGCCGCGCCGCGCCCCGTCCCGTCCCCTTTCGGTCGGCATGTTCTCGCTGAGCGCCTTCCTTGACAGTTTCCCAGCGCTGCTCTGGGCGGCGCCCTTCACCTTGCTCGTGTCGGGACTGGGAATTGCTCTGGGCCTCGTTCTGGGAGCCCTGGTCTGTGCATCGGCCTTGTCGCCCTGGGCCGGATTCAGATCGGGCGCCGCCATCTGGGTCAGCTTCCTCAGGGGTGTTCCGATGCTGGTCCAGCTCCTGGTGGTTTATTATCTGCTGCCGGTCATCGGCATCGACGTGCCGGCGCTGGTGGCTGCCGTCCTGACGGTAGGGGTGTGTTCCAGCGCCTATATCTCCGAGATCTGGCGCGGCGCAATCAATGCGCTGCCGAAGGGCCAGTCCGAGGCTGCATCCTCGATCGGCATGGCGCCGCAAACCATCTGGACCCGGATCATCCTGCCTCAGGCTGTGCGACTGTCGCTGCCGTCGCTGATCAATGAGTTGATCCTCCTGGTGAAGGCCTCATCGCTCGTTTCGCTCGTCGGCATCTTCGAGATCACACGCGCGAGCCAGGCCCAGGCCGCCACAACCTATCGCCCGCTCGAAGTCTATATCGCCGCCGCCTGCATCTATCTCGCCATCAATCTGTGCCTCGCCGCCATGGGGCGCATTCTGGAACACAGGATGGCGACCTGATGGATCTCCTGATCCAATATGGACCCTCATTGCTGTGGGGCTTCGGCCTCACCATCTTCTGCTGGGCGATCGGCACGATCTGCGCGATGGTCCTGGGGCTGGTCATCGCCCTGGTGCAGCGCTATGCGCCTGCGCCCGTCCGCTGGATCATCGCCGCCTATATCGAGATCATCCGCGGCACGCCGTTTCTGGTCCAGCTTTTCGTGCTCTACTATGGCGGCCCGTTCGTGGGGCTCAAGCTCGACGCGCTGCCGGCGGGACTTCTGGGGCTCGCTATCTATGGCAGTCCCTATTTCGCTGAAATCTTCCGCTCGGGCTTCGGCGCGGTGGCGGGAGGCCAGATCGAAGCCGCCCGCGCCATGGGGATGGCGGAGTGGCGGATCATAAGGCGCGTCCTGCTGCCCCTGGCGCTCGTCTCGGCTTTGCCGGCGCTGGTCAATTTCGCGATCATCCTGACCAAGGAAACCGTCATCCTGTCGATCATCACGGTGCCCGAGCTGCGCTACCAGGTCGACCGGATGATCACCGAGACCTTCCGATATTTCGAAGCCAACCTGGCGCTGGCGCTGTTTTTCTGGGGGCTGGTCGAGGTGATCTCGCGTCTTGGCCGAAACCTCGAACGGCGCGTGACCCGCTATATGACCGAGAGTCCTTGAGATGATGCAAGCTTCCTCCGTCGACATCCGCAATGTGGACAAGTTCTATGATGCGTTCCAGGCGCTGAAGCAGGTCTCGCTTTCGGTGCCGCCGGGCAAGGTGACCTGCCTCATCGGCCCTTCGGGCTCCGGCAAGTCGACCCTTCTGCGCTGCATAAACTTCCTCGAGGCTTACGATGCCGGCGAGATCCGCATCGACGGGCAGCTCATCGGCTATGACGCGCCGGGCGGTCCCCGGATGCCGGCGCGCAGGCTGCGCGAGATGCGCCGCTCGATCGGCATGGTGTTCCAGCAGTTCAATCTCTGGCCGCATATGACGGCGCTCCAGAATGTCGCCGAGGGGCTCGTCCAGGTGCGCGGGCTGGCCAAGGCCGAGGCTGGCGAGCGCGCGGCCGCGGCGCTTGCCAAGGTGGGGCTGGCGGACAAGATGGCGAGCCATCCGGCGCGGCTCTCGGGCGGTCAGCAGCAGCGCGTGGCCATCGCCCGGGCCATCGCCATGGAGCCGAAGCTGATGCTCTTCGACGAGCCGACGTCGGCGCTCGACCCTGAACTGGTCGGCGAGGTGTTGAGCGTCATGCGGCAACTGGCTTCGGAAGGCATGACCATGGCGGTGGTGACGCACGAGATGGGCTTTGCCGCCCATGTCGCCGACCAGGTGGCCTTCATGGACAAGGGCGAGCTGGTCGCCGTGGGCGCCGCGGCCGAAATCCTGCATACCCCCAAGGACGCCCGCATCCTGGCCTTCCTGCGCACCTATCGCGAGCGCAACAGCTTCTAGATCAACGCAAACGGAGCGGCGTCCCGATGGGACGCCGCTCCGCAATATCGGCTCAGATTGAGTTCAGTGAACGGTGACGGGCGTCAGCTCATGCTCGCGTGCCGCGGCGAAGGCGGCCTCGAAGCTGCCGGAAATCGACATCGGCGTGCCATCGGCGCCATAGAGGCAATAGAGCCTGATGTCTCCCGGCATGTTGTTGATCTGCGGCCCCAGGAGCTTGGCGGCATGGTCGGGCTCGATCTCTCGGATATAGCCGAGCGCGCCATTGCCCAGCATGGCCAAATCTTCGGTGGCGATTGCGAATTTCTTCTCGGTTTCGGGTCCGGTCATGGCTCAGACTCCTTTTATGTCGATCTTACGCACGATCCTTTGTGGCTCGGGCCGCTCGAGATCGATGGCGAGCAGGCCGTTTTCCAGTTGCGCGCTCTTCACCTCGACCCCGTCCGCCAGCACGAAAGCACGCTGGAACTGGCGGGCGGCGATGCCGCGGTGGAGATAGGCGCGGGACCCGTCATCGACTTGACGGCCCCTGATCATGAGTTGGTTTTCCTCGAGGGTGATTTCAAGCTCGTCACGCGCGAATCCGGCGACTGCCAGGGTTATGCGGAATTTCTCCGGGGCGTTCTCGGCCCGCGCGATCCGCTCGATATTGTAGGGCGGATAGCCGTCATTGGCCGATTTGGCGGCCCGGTCGAGAATGCGCTCGAAATCGTCGAATCCGAGCAGATAGGGGCTGGAAAACAGCGAAACGCGAGTCATGACGGGCCCTTCGAGAAGCAGCTCATTGCATCCGGCCCAAAGAGGCGCCGGAAGCCTCCTCAATATGTTGATTGCAGGCCGGTATTTCAAGCGGCCGCCGGCGCCGGGATTATCCCTTCGGCGCCTTGCAAATGACAGCGGTCTGGCGTCAACTGCCGCCATCGCTGGCCGGGGCCTGGCTCAGAGATGGAGATGGTGTGACCGGAAGGGGCGTGAACCTCACCCCCTGCCGAGGGATAACGTCAGATCAATGGGTTGAAACAAATCCTTATTGGCGAAGCCTTCAACTTTGGCGGGATTTGCTCTAAGGGTTGAGACAACGAAAAACCGACAGGGAGGTTTTCATGATCAGGAAGCTGTTTGCGGCCGTTGCCATGACGGCATTGATGGCGGGCGCAAGCTTGGCGGCGGAGGTCAAGCCGGCGGTGGTTTACGACCTCGGCGGCCGCAACGACAAATCCTTCAACGAAAGCGCCTTTATGGGCGCCGAGAAATTCAAGGCCGACACCGGCGTCGCCTATCAGGACTTCGAGATCCAGAATGACAGCCAGCGCGAGCAGGCCCTGCGCAAGTTCGCCGAGCGCGGCTTCTCGCCGGTGGTCGCCATCGGCTTCAGCCATTCCGAGGCGGTGAAGAAGGTCGCCGCCGAATTTCCCAACACCCAGTTCGCCATCATCGACATGGTCGTCGAAGCGCCGAATGTCGCCTCGATCGTGTTCAAGGAGCAGGAGGGCAGCTACCTGGTCGGCGTGCTGGCCGCACTCGCCTCCAAGACGGACAAGGTCGGCTTCGTCGGCGGCATGGATATCCCGCTGATCCGCCGCTTCGCCTGTGGCTATGTCGGCGGCGTCAAGGCCACCAAGAAGGACGCGGAAGTCTTCCAGAACATGACCGGCACCACGGGCGCCGCCTGGACCGATCCGGTGAAGGGCGGCGAGCTCGCCAAGTCGCAATTCGATCGCGGCGCCGATGTCGTCTATCACGCGGCCGGCGGCACCGGCATCGGCGTGCTGCAGGCGGCGGCGGATGCCGGCAAGCTCGGCATCGGCGTCGATTCCAATCAGAACATGCTGCATCCGGGCAAGGTGCTGACCTCGATGCTGAAGCGCGTCGACGTCGCGACTTACAATGTCTTCAAGGCCGGCCAGGACGGCAGCTTCAAGGCCGGCGTCACGGTGCTGGGGCTCGCCGAGGGCGGCGTCGGCTGGGCGCTCGACGACAACAACAAGGCGCTGATCAGCCCTGAGATGAAGACGGCGGTGGACAAGGCGGAGGCCGACATCAAGGCCGGCACCATCCAGGTCCACGACTATATGGCGGACTCCGCTTGCCCCTATTGACCGGGCCTTGATCATGACCGACAGGACGGCGATGGCGGCACCTCCCGCCATCGCGCTTGTCCATATCGACAAGCGTTTCGGTCCGGTCCACGCCAACAAGGACATCTCACTCGCGATCGAGAAGGGCACCATCCACGGCATCGTAGGCGAGAACGGTGCCGGCAAGTCGACCCTGATGTCGATCCTGTTCGGCTTCTACCAGGCCGATTCGGGCGAGATCAGCGTCGACGGCAGGGTAACGCGCATCGCCAGTCCCACCGATGCGATCAGGGCGGGCATCGGCATGGTGCACCAGCATTTCATGCTGGTCGGCAAGTTCAGCGTGCTCGAGAACGTCGTGCTCGGCGCCGAAGGCGGCTTCGTCCTCAATCAGGGCTTAGGCAAGGCGCGGCGCGAGCTCGAGCGCCTGGAGAAGGATTACGGCCTGCAGGTCGATCCCGATGCGCTCATCGACGATTTGCCTGTCGGCCTGCAGCAGCGCGTCGAGATCCTGAAAGCCCTCTATCGCGGCGCCGAGGTGCTCATCCTCGACGAGCCGACGGGCGTCCTGACGCCCAGCGAGGCCGAGCATCTGTTCCGCATCCTCAAGCAGCTTAAGGCGCAGGGCAAGACCATCGTCCTCATCACCCACAAGCTCAAGGAGATCATGGCCGTCACCGACCGCGTCTCGGTGATGCGCCGCGGCGAGATGGTGGCGACGGTCGAGACGAAGGCGACGTCGCCCGAGCAACTTGCCGAGCTCATGGTCGGCCGGCGCGTGCTGCTGCGCGTGGTCAAGTCCGAGCGCCAGCCCGAACGCACGGTGCTCGAAGTGAGGAATCTCGTGGTCAAGGACACCTTCGGCACGGTGAAGGTCGACGACGTCTCCTTCAGCGTGCGCGCCGGGGAGATCGTCGGCATTGCCGGCGTCGCCGGCAATGGCCAGAGCGAGCTTCTCGAGGCGATCACCGGCATCAGGCCGAGGGCGTCGGGCGAGATCTTGCTCAACGGCGAGCTCTTGCCCTGCGACGCGGCGGAAGCGCGGGCCCAGAAGCTCGCCCATGTGCCGGAAGATCGTCATCGCCTCGGCATCGTCACCTCCTTCGATGCCTGCGAGAATGTCATCCTCGGCTATCACGGCGATGAGATCTACCAGAAGGGCATCTTCCAGGACCGTCGCGCCATCCTCGCCGACACGGCCAGGAAGATGGAGGATTTCGACGTCCGGCCGCAGGATCCGCATCTGCGCCTCGGCCTGTTCTCCGGCGGCAACCAGCAGAAGATCGTGCTGGCGCGCGAGATCGAGCAGGACCCCGATCTCCTGATCGTCGGCCAGCCGACGCGCGGCGTCGATATCGGCGCCATCGAATTCATCCACAAGCGGCTGATCGCCATGCGCGACCGCGGCAAGGCGGTGCTCCTGGTCTCGGTCGAGCTCGACGAGATCAGAGGGCTTGCCGACCGCGTGCTGGTCATGTGCGGCGGCCGCATCACCGGCGAATGCGCGCCGGAGACGCCCGAGAAGCAGATCGGCCTCATGATGGCGGGGGCGGCGGCATGAGCGGCCCCGCGCGCGAGCTGCCGCGCTGGGTCGATATCGGCCTCATTCCGCTCATCAATCTCCTGGCCGCCTTCATCATCACCGGCCTCGTCTTCCTGGCGATCGGCGAGTCGCCCTTGGAAAGCCTGGGGATCATGCTCAACGGCGCCTTCGGCTATGGCGCCGGCCTCGGCTACACGCTGTTCTACACGACCAACTTCATCTTCACCGGCCTTGCCTTCGCGGTCGCCCTCCATGCCGGGCTGTTCAATATCGGGGCCGAGGGCCAGGCCTATCTCGGCGGCCTCGGCGTCGCTCTCGTCTGCCTGCCGCTGGGCTTCCTCCCCATGGTGGTCATCATCCCGCTGGCCGTCATCGGCGCGGCCCTCTTCGGCGCGGGCTGGGCTTTCATTCCGGCCTACCTCCAGGCCAGGCGCGGCAGCCATGTCGTCATCACGACGATCATGTTCAATTTCATCGCCTCGGCCCTGATGATCTACCTGCTCGTCAATGTGCTGTCGCCGCCGGGCTCGATGAATCCCGAGACGCGCACCTTCGACCCCAACGCCCATCTGCCGCTGATGCATGACGCCCTGGGCGCGCTCGGCATCACCATCGCGCGCTCGCCGCTCAATCTCGCCTTCGTCTGGGCGCTGATATGCGCGGTCGCGGTGTGGCTGCTGTTGTGGCACACGACGCTCGGCTATCAATTGCGCGTGCTGGGCGCCAATCCGGCGGCCGCCGCCTATGCCGGCATGAAGCCGCCGCGCCTCATCATCATCGCCATGCTGATCTCGGGCGCCTTGTCCGGCTTCCTCGCCCTCAACGAGATCATGGGCGCGCAGAACCGCCTGCTGCTCGAATTCACCGCGGGCTACGGCTTCGTCGGCATCGCCGTGGCCCTCATGGGCCGCTCGCATCCTTTTGGCATCGTGCTCGCGGCGATCCTGTTCGGCGCGCTCTATCAGGGCGGCGCCGATCTCTCCTTCGAGAAGCCGACCATCACCCGCGACATGATCGTCGTCATCCAGGGCCTCGTCATCCTGTTCGCGGGCGCCCTCGAGCACATGTTCCGCCCGCATGTCGCGCGGCTGTTCTCCGGCGGGCGGCTGAAGGCGAAGGAGGCCTGAGCGATGGCGTGGCTCGATCTCATCGCGCAGGTCTCGGGCTCGGCCATCCGCTTCTCGGTGCCCTTGCTCTTCGCCTGCCTGGCCGGCCTCTATTCCGAGCGCGCCGGCGTTTTCGACATCGGGCTCGAAGGCAAGATGCTGATCGGCGCCTTCACCGCCGGCGCGGTCGCGGCCCTGACGGGCTCCGCCTGGGCGGGCCTTCTCGCCGCGGTGCTGGCCTCGGTGCTCTTCGCCCTGGTGCATGGCTTCGCCTCGATCACCCATCGCGGCAACCAGATCGTCTCGGGTGTCGCGATCAACTTCATCGCCGCGGGCCTCACCGCTCAGTTGGGCGAGACCTGGTTCAAGCTCGGCGGCCAGACGCCGCAGCTCGCCAATGACCAGCGCTTCATGAGCTTTGCCTGGCCCTTTGCCGACACTTTGCGCGGCGTGCCGGTCATCGGTCAGATCTATTCGCAGATCCTCTCCGGCCACAATATCCTGGTCTATGCCGCCTTCCTCACCGTGCCCCTGACCTGGTGGTTGCTCTACCGCACTCGCTTCGGCCTGAGACTCAGGGCCGTTGGCGAGAATCCCGCCGCCGTCGACACCGCCGGCATATCGGTCGAGACGATGCGCTATGCCGCGGTCGTCTGCTGCGGCGTGCTCTGCGGCTTCGCCGGCGCCTATCTGTCGATCGCGCAGAGCGCCGGCTTCATCGAATATATGACGGCCGGCAAAGGCTTCATCGCGCTCGCCGCCCTTATCTTCGCCAAATGGCGGCCGATTCCCGCGATGTGGGCCTGTCTTCTCTTCGGCGTGCTCGATGCCGTCGCCATTCGCCTGCAGGGCGTTCCCATCGCCGGCATCGGCGTGGTGCCGGTGCAGCTCATGCAGGCAGTGCCCTATATACTGACCGTCATCCTGCTCGCGGGCTTCATCGGCCATGCCGTGGCGCCCAAGGCGGGCGGTGTGCCTTATGTGAAGGAAAAATAATGGCGAACCCGCCGCTCATCGCCGCGGCCGTCGAGGCGCGGGCGAAAGCCTACGCGCCCTATTCGCGCTTCCTGGTAGGCGCCGCGGTGAAGGACGAGCACGGCGCGATCCATGCCGGCTGCAATGTCGAGAATGCCGCCTATCCGCAAGGCACCTGCGCCGAGGCCGGCGCCATCGCCGCCATGATCATGGGCGGCGGCCGGCGGATCACCGAGGTGGCAGTGGTGGGCGCGGGCGACGCGCTGGTGACACCGTGTGGCGGCTGCCGCCAGAAGCTGCGCGAATTCGGCGCGCCCGATCTCGCGATCCATGTCTGCGACGAGACGGGGCGGATTCGCCGCCGCTTCACGCTTGAAGAACTCCTGCCCGAATCCTTCGGCCCGGAGAATCTCGCGCCATGATCAGGGCCGTCGACATATTGCGCGAGCGCCTCGGCACGCTTCGTCCCGAAACCGCGATCGTGCTGGGCTCGAGCCTGGGCCCGGTGGCCGACGCCGTCACCTCGGCCGTGCGCATCCCTTACCGGGACCTGCCGGGCTTTCCCGTTCCTAAGATCTCCGGCCATTCGGGTGAGGTCTTCGCCGGCCATCTCGGCGGCAGACCCGTGCTGGTGTTGCGCGGTCGCGGCCACCCTTATGAGAAGGGCGATGCCGCGGTGATGCGGCCGGTGATCGAGGCGCTGCAGGTCTTCGGCATCGGCAAGCTCGTCCTCACCAATGCCGCGGGCTCGCTGAAGGCCGGCATGCGTCCGGGCAGCATCATGCTCATCACCGACCACATCAATTTCGCCGGCATGAACCCGCTGATCGGCGAAGAGGGCGACAAGGGCTTCGTGCCGATGACCGGCGCCTATGACGGAAACATGGCCGAGATCTTCCGCCGCGCCGCCAAGGCCGAGACGATCGCGCTTCATGAAGGCGTCTATGTCTGGTTCTCGGGCCCGAGCTTCGAGACGCCGGCCGAGATCCGCATGGTGCAGTCCTGGGGTGCCGATGCCGTCGGCATGTCGACGGTGCCCGAGGTCATTTTGGCGCGCCGCTTCGGTCTCGAGGTGGCAGGCCTCTCCGTCATCACCAATCTCGGTGCTGGCATCGAGGGCGCGAGCCCTAGCCATGACGAGACGAAGAGCGAAGGCGTGAAGGCGGTGGGCGACATGGTGAAGCTTTTGTCGCGCTTCTGCGCGGAGGCCACCTGATGCTGGCCCAGGAATTCATCCGCCAGAAGCGGGACGGCAAGGAGCTCGACGCAAGCGACATCGGCGCGTTCATTGCCGGTCTCGCTGAAGGCAGCGTGTCGGAGGGCCAGGCCGCCGCCTTCGCCATGGCGGTGTTCCTGCGCGGCATGACGCGCGCCGAAGCGGTGGCGCTGACGCAAGCGATGCGCGATTCGGGCACCGTTCTCGCCTGGAAGGAGATCGATCGCCCGATCGTCGACAAGCATTCGACCGGCGGCGTCGGCGACAATGTCTCGCTGATGCTGGCGCCGATGCTCGCCGCGGCGGGAGCCGCCGTGCCGATGATCTCAGGGCGTGGCCTCGGCCATACCGGCGGCACGCTCGACAAGCTCGATTCCATCCCAGGCTATGTGTCGCAGCCCGATATCGAGCGCTTCCGCAAGGTGGTGAAGGAGGAGGGCTGCGCCATCATCGGCCAGACTGCCGACCTGGCGCCTGCCGACAAGCGACTCTATGCCATTCGCGACGTCACGGGCACGGTCGAATCGGTGCCGCTGATCACCGCTTCCATCCTGTCGAAGAAGCTCGCGGCCGGCCTCGGCCAGCTGGTGCTCGACGTGAAGACCGGGACCGGAGCCTTCATGGCGACGCCCGAGGACGCGCGTGAATTGACCGAGAGCCTGGTCGCCGTCGCCAATGGTGCGGGCCTCAGGACCTCGGCGCTGATCACCGACATGAACGAGCCTTTGGCGAGCGCTGCCGGCAATGCCGTCGAGGTCGCCAATGCGCTCGACTATCTGACGGGCGAGAAGCGCGATCAGCGGTTGCATCAGGTGACGCTGGCCCTGGGCGCCGAGCTCCTAATGCTGGCCGGTCTCGCCGGGACCGAGGCCGAGGGCACAGCGAAGCTCGAGCGGACGCTGAGCTCGGGGACCGCCGCCGAGCGCTTCCAGGCCATGACCGCGGCCCTCGGAGGGCCCAAGGACTTCCTGGAGAAGTACGCGCGCCATTTGCCCAAGGCGCCGATCATCCGGCCGGTGATGGCGGCGCATGACGGCGTTGTCGCTCACATCGATACGCGCGCGCTCGGCATCGCGGTGATCGAGCTGGGCGGCGGCCGGCATGTAGCGAGTGACAAGATCGATCCCGCCGTCGGTCTCACCGGTCTCGCCGGCAAGACGGCGCATGTCGGGCGTCACCGGCCGCTGGCCCTCGTCCATGCGCGTGACGAGGCCGCCTTTGAGCGGGCCGCCTTTGCGCTGCGCACGGCCTATCGCCTGGGCGAGGGGGCAACACTGACCTCGCCGGTGCTCGATCGCATAGGACCTGAGACACGATGAGCCGCGCTTTCCTGTTCATCCTCGATTCGGTCGGCATCGGCGGCGCGCCCGATGCCGAACGCTTCGGCGACAGGGGCGCCAACACGCTGGGTCATGTCGCGGCGACGGCTCATCCCTCACTCCCAAATCTGGCCGCGCTCGGTCTCGGCCATGCCGCCAAGGCGGCGAGCGGAGCGTGGCCGAAAGGTTTCGCCGACGACACGCCGCTCAAGGGTCAATGGGGCTATGGCGTCGAAGTATCGAACGGCAAGGACACGCCCTCCGGCCATTGGGAGATCGCCGGCGTGCCGGTCACCTTCGACTGGGGCTATTTCCCCAAGACGGTCCCGTGTTTCCCGCGCGCCTTGACCGATGCGATCGTCGCGCGCGCCGAGCTGCCGGGCCTGCTCGGCAACAAGCATGCCTCGGGCACCGACATCATCGCCCAGTTCGGCGAAGAGCATATGGAGATGGGAAAGCCGATCATCTACACCTCGGCCGATTCGGTGATCCAGATCGCCGCGCATGAGGAGACCTTCGGCCTCGACCGGCTCTATGAGGTCTGCACGGTCGCGCGCGAGCTCTCCTATGACCTCAATATCGGGCGCGTCATCGCCCGGCCCTTCGTCGGCGCCGATGCGCGCGATTTCACCCGCACCGGCAACCGCCGGGACTATTCGGTCCTGCCGCCGTCGCCGACCTTGCTCGACAAGCTTACCGAGGCCGGCCGCGAAGTCGTCTCGATCGGCAAGATCGGCGACATCTATGCCCATTCGGGCACCGGGACCGAGATCAAGGCGGTCGGTAATGACGCGCTGTTCGAGGCGACGCTTGCCGCCATGCCCGATCTGACGGCAGGCGGCCTGCTGCTCACCAATTTCGTCGATTTCGACATGCTCTACGGCCATCGCCGCGACCCCCGCGGATACGGCGCCGCGCTCGAGGCTTTCGACGCGCAATTACCGCAGGCGCTCGCGCGGCTGACGGAGGGCGATCTTCTCATCATCACCGCCGATCACGGCTGCGATCCGACCTGGCGCGGCAGCGACCACACGCGTGAATGCGTGCCGATCCTCAGCCTCTCGCCGGGCGTGGCGCCGGGAAGCTTCGGCCGGCGCGGCAGCTTCGCCGATATCGGCCAGACGATCGCCAAGCATCTGGCGATCGCACCCTTGGCGCATGGTAAATCCTGGCTTTGAATCCGCCGCAATAAGGCCTGGCTTGCGTCCACATGCTGACGTAACGTTCTGCGAGGCTTGTGACGTAGTCATGGGAGGCGATGATGCGGGGCCGCTTAGGGCCCGCCAGGACCGGCTTGGTATCACTTGCGCTGTTGGCTTTCTCCCTGTGGACGGCGTTCGTCGCCTCCGCCGAGGAGGCGTCGGTCCTCAAAGGTGTCGCGCTGGTCATCGGCCAGTCGGACTATGAGAGCCTGACGCCGCTCGACAATCCCAAAAGGGATGCCCGGGCGATGGAGGAACGGCTGGCCGAGCTCGGTTTCCAAACCGAACTTGCCCTGGATGAAGGAGCAAGAAAGCTCAAACGCACCGTCTCCGGCTTCATCGAGGATGCCGAGGGCGCCGATGTGGCTCTCATTTATTATTCCGGACACGCCATCGAGGTGGGCAATGTAAACTATCTCGTGCCCGTTGACGCCAATCTCGCATCGCTCGACGCGGCGGAAGAAAAGCTGGTGCCTTTGCAGGATGTCCTGGACGCGCTCAGGCGCAAGGCGAAGATCACCATTCTGCTGCTCGACGCCTGCCGCACCAATCCGTTTCCAGCTGTGGCGATGGTGCGCAAGAACGCAACCGCGGCGCCCGAACCCATGGCCAAAGCCGGGCTCGCCGTGACCAAGGGCGTGACCGTGCTGACGGAAGACGGCGAAACCTCGGAAAGCTTGGGCGAGGTGGTGGGCTATGCGGCTGAGCCCGGCCAGATAGCGCTCGACGGTGCTGCCGGAACCAGCAGCCCCTATGCGGCCGCCTTGTTGAAGCATCTTTCGGCCAACCAAGTCTATGAGTTCGGCCAGATCATGACCATGGTGACGGAGGAAGTCTATCTCGACACGGGGGCGAGACAACGGCCATGGACCAATGCGAGTCTCAGGCGTTTTCTCAGCTTCGGCGGCGCGGTGGCGCCGGCATCGGCGGACGATGCTTTGATTGTAGGCGAGCGCCGCAAGCTCTTGCTCACCATTGCGGCGACGCCCAAGGAGACCCGTAGTTTCGTCGAGACCCTGGCCAAGGATGAGAAGCTGCCGCTTGGCCTGCTCTATGGCATGCTGAAGCAGCTCGAAGTAGATACGACGGCGGGACCCGACAAGCTGGCCGAGCAGTTGAAGGCGGGCGCCGACAATCTCAAGACGCTCCTCGCCGAGAAGGTCGTGCCGCTGCGCAAGGATGCCGAGCTCGTCAGATTGTCGGACCTTGCCGATCGGGCGGAGAACGAAGGCGTTCTGGCGTTGGCCGCGGACTACCGTGCGAAGGCAAGCGCCCGGGCGGACGAGCTCGACAAGACACTCGACCGGCGCGAGGCCGAGGCGGAGGCCGATCGTTTCGAGTTGGCGGAAATATATGTGGCTTATGCCAAGACTGCGAGGCTTAGGTTCGATTTCCGGACGGAGGCTGGGCAATATGCCAAGGCTGTGGAACAGGTCGAGGGCAGGGACAGGGCGCTGTCCTTCAAATACCGGCGCGCCCAGGCTGCCGCACTCAACGATCAAGGTTCCTACAGGGGTGACAAGGATGCGCTCAGGCAATCGCTGGCGCTCCATGAGACACTTCTTGCCGCCGCCGAGCACGACAAGAAGGACTGGGCCGCGGTCCAGGTGGATCGCGGCTATGCGCTCCGGATTCTCGGCAGCCTTGAAGGTGACAGGGCTACGCTCGCCAAGGCGGTGGCCGCTTTCGAGCTGGCCCTCACCGTGCGCACGCGCGAGCGGGAGCCTCTCGAATGGGCGCAAACTCAATATGGCCTTGGCGGTGTGTTCCGCGCTCTTGGCCGACTGGACAACGACCATGCGTCGTTTCTCAAGGCCGTGGCTGCCTATAAAGCAGCACTGAGCGAGCAGACTCCCGAGCGCATACCGCTCGACTGGGCGGCAACCCAGGTTGGCCTCGGCAATACGTATTATGAAGGGGGGTTCCCGCCTATTATGGCCGCGCTGGCCTTTGAAGCAGCTCTGAAGGTCCAGACCCGCGAGCGGAATCCGTATGAATGGGCGGCAGCGCAGTTCCGCCTCGCCAATGTGCTGTCGCTCGTCGGCGAGAGGGGACCCGGCGCCGTAAACCTGAAAGGCGCTGTGACGGCTTATGAGGCGGCGCTCACCCAATGGACACGGGAGCGGATGCCGCTCGATTGGGCATTGGTCCAGAACAATCTCGGCATGACGCTGACGGCGCTGGGCGAGCGCGAGAAAAACCCTGACCTCATCAAGCAGGCCGTCAAGATGTTTGAGGCCGCGCTGACCGAGCGGACGCGTGACCGTGTGCCGTCCGATTGGGCGTTCACCCAGCAGAAGCTGGGTGTCGCCCTGTGGAAGCTCGGCAACAGCGAAAGCGGGACCGCGGCACTGCGCCGGGCAGTGGCTGCCTTGGAGGCGGCGCTCAGCGAGTGGACGCGTGAGAATGCGCCCGGCCATTGGGTATGGGCGCAGAAAGATCTCGGCGGCGCTCTGGAGAGTCTGGCCGAGCGTGAAGCCGGCAGCGAGGCTTTGAATAAAGCCGTGGTTGCCTATGAAAATGTGCTTGCGGATTGGACCCACGAGCGCAATCCCGCCGATTGGGCAAAGACCCAGGACACTCTCGCCGAAGTACTGGGTAGATTGGCGAAACGCGAAAACAGCACTGCGGCGTTCAAGCGAGTCGTGGAAGCCCGCGAGGCAGTGCTTGCTGTCCGGACGCGCGAGCAGGCGCCATACGATTGGGCCTGGTCACAAGGCAATCTCGCCTATGCGTTGACCGAGCTGGGCGAGCGCGAAACCGGCACGAAAACCCTCATACGGGCGGTGGCGGCCCATGAGGCCGCGCTCACCGTGTATACCGCGAAGGGCGCGCCCTATAACTGGGCATGGAACCAAAGGAATCTCGGCAGAACTTTGGGGATCCTGGCCTTGCGCGAAAACAGCGTCGACGGGTTTAAACGGGCTGTTGCCGCCAGTGAAGCGGCGCTCACGGTGCAAACACGCGAGCGCGAGCCGCTCGATTGGGCCTGGACGCAAGGCAATCTCGGTCATGCGCTGTCGGCATTGGGTGAACGCGAATCCGGCACGGAAGCGCTCAAGAAGGCCGTGGCCGCCCATGAGGCGGCTCTCACTGTGCATACCGCCAAGAGCGCGCCGAGCAATTGGGCCTGGACCCAGGGCAATCTCGGCAGAGACCTGACGATGATTGGTCTGCGCGAAAACAACAGCGCAGTGCTCATGCGGGCTGTCGATGCTTACGAGGCAGTGCTCACCGTGCGAACGCGTGGGCGCGAGCCGCTCGATTGGGCGTGGACCCAGGAGAATCTCGGCTTCGCGCTGTGGCAGTTGAGCATATTCGAGAAGAACTCGGAATTTCTGAAACGAGCGGTGATAGCCTATGAGGCGGTGCTCACCGTGCATACCCGTGAAACCGCGCCGCAAGATTGGGAAAGGGTTCAGGGCTATCTGATCACATCCTTGACACGCCTGGGGGAAGAAGAAAGCGGCACGGAAGCGCTGGGCAAAGTGGTGACCATCCGTGCGGCGTCGCTCTCGGCACGCAGCCGCAATGTAGAACCGCTCGAATGGGCTCGAGCCCAGGAAGATCTCGGCAACGCGCTGGTGAGCCTGGGTGAGCGCGAAGCTGGCACGGAATCCTTGAAAAAGGCCATTGTAGCCTACGAGGCGGCCTTGACTGAACGAACGAGAGAGAAATCGTCGTGGGACTGGGTAACGATCCGACAACGCCTTGGTGACGTGCTGACGCTGATCGGCGAACGGACAGGAGAAGCGGCGCGCTTTGAGGAGGCTGCAAGCCTCCTCAGGAGTACTTTGGAAGAACAGACGAAAGCGCAGGACGTAATGTGGTCGTTTACGGCCGACAGCCTATGCCGCGCCCTCTGGCGGCTTGCCGCCGGCAAGAAAGATCGCGCCGTGTTGTTGGAGGCGAGGGCACGCTGCCTGTCGGCTCTGGACGGCGGTAAGGAGTTATTTGGGCCCAACCCCAAAACCGCTGCCTTTCTGGCAGAAGTCGAGAGGGCGCTGAGCGAGAACAACTGAGTGCCTAATTTTTCAGCCTGTATCCCGTCCTGAAGATCCAGGTGACGATGGCGAGGCAGACCGCGAGGAACAGCAGCGTGATCGCGAGGCTGACCTCGATGCGCACGTCGGCGGTGCCGAAGAAGCTCCAGCGGAAGCCGCTCACCAGATAGACCACCGGATTGGCGAGCGAGATGGTGCGCCAGAGCGGCGGCAGCATGTCGATCGAATAGAAGGTGCCGCCGAGAAAGGCGAGCGGCGTCACGATCAGGAGCGGGATGAGCTGCAGCTGCTCGAAATTCTTCGCCCAGATGCCGATGATGAAGCCGAACAGGCTGAAGGTGACCGCGGTCAGCACCAGGAAGGCCACCATCCAGACAGGGTGCTCGATATGGAGCGGCACGAACAGCGCCGCCGTCGCCAGGGTGATGAGGCCGAGCATGATCGACTTTGTCGCCGCGGCGCCGACATAGCCGGTGACGATCTCGAGCGAGGAGATCGGCGCCGACAGGATCTCGTAGATGGTGCCGATGAATTTCGGGAAATAGATGCCGAAGGAGGCGTTCGAGATGCTCTGCGTCAAGAGCGAGAACATGATGAGGCCGGGCACGATATAGGCGCCATAGGTCACGCCGTCGATCTCGGCGATGCGCGAACCGATGGCGCCGCCGAAGACCACGAAATAGAGCGAGGTCGAGACCACCGGCGAGACCACGCTCTGCAGCAGCGTGCGGAAGGTGCGGGCCATCTCGAACTTGTAGATGGCGCGGATGGCGTAGAGATTCATGACCGCTCTTTCACCAGATTGACGAAGATCTCTTCGAGCGAGCTCTGCTGGGTGTTGAGATCCCGGAACCGGATGCCGGCTTCGGCGAGATCGTGCAGCAGGGCGGTGATGCCGGTGCGATTGCCTTGCGTGTCATAGCTGTAGGTGAGCTCGTGGCCGTCGGCCGACCGTTCGAGCTGGTAATGGGCGAGCGCGTCCGGCACCTTGTCGAGCGGCTGGGCGAGCTCGAGCGTGATCTGCTTCTTTCCGAGCTTGCGCATCAAGGCCTTCTTCTCCTCGACCAGGACGATCTCGCCCTTGTTGATGACGCCGACCCGGTCGGCCATCTCCTCGGCTTCCTCGATATAATGCGTGGTGAGGATGATGGTGACGCCATTGGCGCGCAACGACCGCACCAGATTCCACATGTCGCGCCTGAGCTCGACATCGACGCCGGCGGAAGGCTCGTCGAGGAACAGGATGGTCGGCTCGTGGCTCAGCGCCTTGGCGATCATCACCCGCCGCTTCATGCCGCCGGACAGCGTCATGATCTTGCTGTCCTTCTTCTCCCACAGCGACAGGTCCTTGAGTATCCTTTCGACATAAGCGGGGTCGTGGCCGCGTCCGAACAGGCCGCGGCTGTGGGTGACCGTCGCCCAGACGGTCTCGAAGGCATCGGTCGTCAATTCCTGCGGCACCAGGCCGATCTTGAACCGCGCCTGACGGTAGTCGCCGATGATGTCATGGCCGTCGGCCAGGACACGGCCGGTCGAGGCGCGCACGATGCCGCAAATGATGTTGATCAGCGTCGTCTTGCCGGCGCCATTGGGACCGAGGAGGGCAAAGATCTCGCCCTTGCGGATGTCGAGCGAGATGCTCTTCAGCGCCTGGAAGCCGGTCGCATAGGTCTTCGAGACGTCGGTGATCGAGACGATAGGTTGCATGGAAGGAGTGCGGGCTGGCTGGGTTGTAGGGGGTCCAGCCAGCCTTTTAGACGGGTCTGTCCAATTTGGCGAATTTTCATTCTTCCTCCACGGAAACCATTCGGCGCGGCGCGCCGGTCATCCGGCGACCACCACGCGCACCCGGTGCCAGCTGTTGGCGCCGTACCCTTGAGGATTCCAGAAAGCCGCTGTCGGCGGCTGGGTCTTGCCTCGACTGTCGGTGGCGCGCACGCAGAGCTCGAAATAACCATGGCTCGGCAGACGGAGCGTCGCCGTCCAGCGTTGCCAGGCATAGCGGTTGACCGGGGCGCTGACCTCGGCTTGCGCCCAGGTCTGGCCATAGTCGGCGCTGACCTGCACGGACGCCGCGGTGTCCTCGCCGGCCCAGGCATGGCCGCGCAGATCCAGTTCGCGCGTTCCAGCGGGAAGCCTCTGGCCGTCGCGCATGTTCGTGATGATCGAGCGCACCGGCATCGATTCGAGAATGCGCATGCCCGTGGCGTTGAAATGAGGATCGCCCGGGATTCCGGGAACAGTCGGCACCCGGTAGCTGGTGCCCGTCATCCCCGGGCCATCATGCTCCCTGTCACGTATCCAGATTCGCGTCAGCCACTTGTGGGAGGCGGAAGCCGGCCAGCCAGGCACGATCAGCCGCAGCGGCCCGCCATGGATGATGGGTATCGGCTTGCCGTTCATCTCATAGGCAAGGAGCGTGTGCGGCTCCATCGCCTTGGCCAGGCGCACGCCGCGCGAAAGCGCGGGGCCTGCCGGACCGCCTCTGAGCGGCGTGTCCGCCCCATAATGTGCGGTATATTTGGCCGTCGGCTTCAACCCGGCCGCGCTGAGCACATCGGCGAGCGCCGCGCCACCCCAGCGCGCGCAGCCGACGCCCCCGGCCGTCCATTGGTTGCCGCGTGCCGGAGGATCGAAAGCGGAGCGGCCATTGCCGCCGCATTCAAGCTGCAGCGCGTAATCGAGCTTCCTGAACCGCTTTTTGATATCGCCGAGCCGCAACGACAGCGGTTTCTGCACTTCGCCGTCCACGGCCAGCATCCAGGTGTCGGGATCGGCGGTCGGCTCGGGCGGCAGGCCGTTGTTGCGGATGAAGAACGCCTCCGTCGGCGTGACATCCCCATCGAGCAGGTGTGCCGGTGTTTCCGCCACGAGGGGGTTTTCTCCGAGGACGATGAGTTCGGCCTTGCCGTTCATCTTGAGCAACTTCGGCGGGCGAGCGGCCTGGGCAAGCGAGCACGCGGAGAAAATCGGCTGGGCAGCAAGCGCGGCCATCGTCGCGAGGCTGGAGCCGGAAACGAAGCCGCGGCGCGTGAGCTGCATGCCATGCCTCCTTGCCAGATTCCAGCATAATGAAGTTCGAAAGCGGAAGCAAAGAGCAGTGCTAGACTAGCGCACCCGGTTCGGCTTGACCGCCGGCGCGGTGAGCGGATCTTCCGGCCACTGATGCTTGGGATAGCGCCCGCGCATCTCGGCGCGCACATGCGGATAGGCATTGCCCCAGAAGCTCTTGAGGTCCTGGGTCACCGCCAGAGGACGCCGCGCCGGCGACAGCAGCTCGATGCGCAAGGCGACGCGGCCGTCGGCGATACGCGGCGTCTCCTCGAGGCCGAACATCTCCTGCAGGCGGGCGCGCAACACCGGGTCGCCGTCGGTCTCATAGTCGATCGCGATATCGGCCCCTGACGGAATGGCCACATGCCGCGGCGCCAGTTTGTCGAGATGCCGTCTCAGCTCAGACGGAATGAGGCTTGCGACGATGGCGAGCATATCGAGCCGGTCGAGATGCGACCGCCGCGTCATGCCGGCGAGATAGGGCGTCAGCCATTCGCCGAGCGTCGCGACGAGCGCGTCGTCCTCGAGATCCGGCCAGCCCGCTTCCGGAAAGATGCGCCGCAGGAAACGGACACGCGCTTTGAGTCCCTGCGCCGCGTCGCTCCAGGGCAGGGCGGCGATGCCCATCTCGGCGATGCCCTTGGTCATCGTCTCAGCGATCGCTTGCGGATCGGGTGCCGCGAGCGCGCGGTCTTCGAGAATGAGGGCGCCGAGCCGGCGCTGCCGGTTGGCGACGACGAGCTGGGCCCGGCCGTCCCATCCGACGGTGTCGGTCTCTACGATATGAGCGGCGAAATGAGTTTCGATATCCGCGCGCGTGAGCGCCGCGGCGAGGAAGATGCGCTGGTCGCCCGCGGCGCCATCGGTCGTCGCCACGGCGAGAAATTCTTCGCGCGCCAAGGGATCATGTTCGGGCAGGACGGCGCCGCCGCCGCCCGAAAGGCGGAACCGGCCACGCCCGCCGCGCGCCTGGGCGATGCGGTCGGGCCAGGCCAGCGCGATGAGCACGCCCGGGCCGCTGTCGCCCGCGTCCTCCTTGCCCATGCCGGCGAGGCCGCGGACCTGCTGTGCCGCCGATTTGATCCGCTCGCGCAGCGGCTTGTTGATCGTCCCGCGGCGAAGTGCTGCGAGCCGGTCGGCGATATCGGCGCCGGCGTCGCGTCCGAGAAGATCGCGCTCCGACAGCATCGCGGCGATATCGGCGGCGAGTCCGCCGGCCTCGAGGTCCTTCGCCTTCGCGATCATATGGGCGAGGCGGGGATGGAGCGGCAGTTTCGCCATCAGCTTGCCCATCGCCGTGATCGCGCCCTTGGCGTCGAGCGCGTCGAGCTCGATGAGGAGGTCGCGCGCCTGGGCGAAGGCGGCCTCGGGTGGCGGGTCGAGGAAACGCAAGGCGTTTCGGTCGGTGACGCCCCAATTGGCGAGCTCGAGGACGAGCGGAGCGAGGTCGGCGATCAGGATCTCGGGCTCGTCATGCGCCTTGAGCGCGCGCATCTCCTGCTCGGGCCACAGCCTGAGGCAGAGGCCGGGACCTTGCCGTCCGGCACGCCCGCGCCTCTGGTCGGCGGAGGCTTGCGAGACCCTGACCGTCGCCAGCGCCGTCATGCCGGTGGCGGGATCGAAGCGCGGCGACCGCTTGAGGCCGGAATCGATGACCATGTCGATGCCGTCGATGGTGAGGCTCGTCTCGGCGATGGTGGTGGCGAGCACGATCTTGCGCCCGCCTGCGCCGGCGGGCCGGATGACGGCGTCCTGGTCGGCGAGCGCCATGGCGCCGTAGAGCGGCATGACCGTGACGTTCTCGGGCAAGGATGATGCGCGCAAGGCGTCTTCCGTCCGGCGAATCTCCGCTTCGCCCGGCAGGAAGGCGAGAATGCCGCCTTTCGCCGCGTCGAGAGAGGCGATAACCGCGCGCGCCATGTCGCGCGGCAGGGCCGCGCGCTCCGGCCGGTCGCCATAGCGCGTCACGACCGGGAAGCTGCGCCCCGGCGCCGAGATCACCGGCGCGCCGCCCAGATGGCGCGCCAGCCGCGCCTCGTCGAGCGTCGCCGACATCACCAGGATCTTGAGGTCGTCGCGCAGGCCCGCTTGCGCGTCGAGCGCCAGAGCGAGGCCGAGGTCGCCATCGAGGCTGCGCTCATGGAACTCGTCGAAAATGAGGAGGCCGACATCGCCGAGGGTCGGATCGACCTGCAGCCGGCGCGTCAGAATGCCTTCCGTCACCACTTCGATCCGTGTGGCGGCGGAAACCTTGCGGTCGAGCCTGACCGCATAGCCGACCCTCTGGCCGACCGCTTCACCGAGGCTCTGCGCCATGCGCGCGGCGGCGGCGCGCGCGGCGAGCCGGCGCGGTTCCAGCATGACGATCTTGCGGCCTTCGAGCCACGGCTCGGCGAGAAGGGCCAGGGGCACGCGCGTCGTCTTGCCGGCGCCCGGCTCCGCCGCCAGGATGACATTGGCGTGCCCTGCCAACGCATTGGCGAGGCTTGGCAAAATGGGCGTGATCGGCAGGTCGGACATGGTGTGGGTCAAGCAGGCTCGAAGCCGTTTCGTCAAGTGCCGGACATCAGATCGTGTCGAGCTGAAACGATCATTGTGATGGGAACCTCTCACAGGACATGCAATCGGTAACCTTTTCGGGAGCGTGGCTTGCTTTCCTGTTGTCTGCGACGACCGCAGAGTCTAATACAAGCAACTTCTTTTATTGCACTGCACAAAAAATGACCACGCGTATCATCCCTGTCGAGATTTTCGATCTCGTCGTCTTTGGCGCGACCGGCGATCTGGCCCAGCGCAAGCTTTTGCCCGCCCTCTATCATCGCGACCAGGCAGGACAGATCCCACAAGGCGCGCGCATCATCGGCGTATCGCGCCGCGCCATGAGCGATGCCGAATATCGGGCTTTCGCCAAAGCGGCACTGGAGAAATATGTCGCGGAGACGGAGCGTGGCGCCGCCGAGGTCGATGCCTTCCTGAAGCGTCTCTCTTATGTGACGCTCGATGCCACGCAGGATCAGGGCTGGGAAGGGCTGGCCAAGGCGTTGAAGCCCGGCGCCGAGCGTATTCGCGTCTTCTACCTCGCGACCTCGCCCGATCTCTTCGGGCCGATCTGCGAGCGGCTCGGCAAGAACGGCCTGGACACGCCCAAGAGCCGGGTGGTGGTGGAGAAGCCGATCGGCCGCGATCTCGAATCGGCGCGCGCCGTCAATGATGCGGTCGGCAAGGTGTTTCCGGAGAACCGCATCTATCGCATCGATCATTATCTCGGCAAGGAGACCGTTCAGAACCTTATGGCGCTGCGTTTCGCCAATGCGTTGTTCGAGCCCTTGTGGAACGCGGGCCATGTCGACCATGTGCAGATCACCGTGGCCGAGACTTTGGGGGTAGAGGGCCGCGCCGGCTATTACGACACGGCCGGCGCGCTGCGCGACATGGTGCAGAATCACATGCTGCAGCTCCTGTGCCTCGTGGCGATGGAGCCGCCGACCTCGATCGAGGCCGATGCGGTGCGCGACGAGAAGCTGAAGGTGCTGAAGTCCTTGCGCCCGATCGTCGCCCACAACGGCGCCAATATGACGGTGCGCGGCCAGTATCGCGCCGGCGCTTCGGCGGGCGGTGCCGTGCCCGGCTATCTCGACGAGCTCGGGTCGCCCGCGAGCAAGACGGAGACTTTCGTCGCTCTCAAGGTCGAGATCGGCAGCTGGCGCTGGAACAGCGTGCCCTTCTATCTGCGCACCGGCAAGCGCCTGCCGGAACGCGTCTCCGAGATCGTCGTTACCTTCAAGCCGATACCGCATTCGGTCTTCGACGAGAGCGCCGGTCCGATCGACACCAATCGGCTGGTCATCCGCCTGCAGCCCGATGAAGGCGTGAAGCTCTGGCTGATGATCAAGGACCCCGGGCCCGGTGGCATGCGGCTTCAGCACGTGCCGCTCGACATGAGCTTTGCCGAGGCCTTCGGGGTGCGCAATCCAGATGCCTATGAGCGCCTCATCCTCGATGTGGTGCGCGGCAACCAGACTTTGTTCATGCGTCGCGACGAGGTCGAGGCGGCGTGGAGCTGGATCGATCCCATTCTTGACGAATGGACAGAATCGGCGGATTTGCCCAAGCCCTATACGGCGGGCACTTGGGGACCTGCCGCGGCCGTGGCATTGATCGAGCGTGACGGACGCACCTGGCATGAGGATGATGCAAGTTGATTGCCGAGCGTAAGCTGTTCACCACCAAGCAGGAGCTGGCGGTCGCATTGGCATCGGACGTGGCGGCGAGCCTCTCCACCGCCATCACCGATCGCGGCCACGCGCAGCTCGCCGTCTCGGGCGGCACGACGCCCAAGGTCTTCTTTCACGAACTCGCCCGCATCAAGATCGACTGGTCGCGCGTCACCATCACCTTGGTCGACGAGCGTTGCGTGCCCACCACGGACGAGCGCTCCAACGCCCGGCTGGTGCGCGAGCATCTGCTGCGGCTGAAGGCCGCATCGGCCAAGTTCGTCGAGCTCTATGGCGGCCATGGCCATCCGGAAGCGCTGGGGCCGTTCGACGTGGTCGTCCTCGGCATGGGGACCGACGGTCACACGGCGTCGTTTTTTCCGGATGGCGACAATCTCGCCGAAGCGCTCGACATCGTGACCACGAAGCGCATCGTGACGATGAAGGCGCCGGGCGCGCCCGAGAAGCGCTTGACCTTCACTCTGCCGATCCTGCTCGACAGCCATTTCGTCGTGCTTCACATCGAAGGCGAGGACAAGAAGAAGGCGCTGGCCGAGGCGGAGAAGCCGGGTCCGGTGAAGGACATGCCGATCCGCGCCTTCCTGCGCGCGCGTGAGCCTCTCATCCTCTATTGGTGCCCCTGATACGGAGGCAGCAATGCCCGTTACCGAAAGACTAGCGGCCATCACGGAAAAGATCGTGGCACGCAGCCGCGCGCCGCGGCAGCGTTATCTCGACCGCATCGAGACGGCCCGCGACAAGGCGCCCCGCCGCGCCGGGCTGGGCTGCGCCAACCTCGCCCATGGCTTCGCCGCCTGCGGTCCCGGCGACAAGGCGATGCTGCGTGAGGGAGCTTGCGCCAATCTGGCGATCGTCACCGCCTATAATGACATGCTCTCGGCGCATCAGCCCTTCGAGCGCTTCCCGGAAATCATACGCGCGGCCGCGCGCGAGGCGGGCGCCACCGCTCAGGTCGCGGGCGGCGTGCCCGCAATGTGCGATGGCGTGACCCAGGGCGAAGCGGGCATGGAATTGTCTTTGTTTTCGCGCGACGTGATAGCGCTTTCAACGGCCGTCGCCCTGTCGCATCAGATGTTCGACGCCGCGGTCTATCTCGGCGTCTGCGACAAGATCGTGCCCGGCCTCATCATCGGCGCCCTGACTTTCGGCCATTTGCCGGCGGTCTTCGTTCCGGCGGGGCCGATGACCTCGGGCCTCGCCAATGACGAGAAGTCGAAAATCCGTCAGCTTCATGCCGAGGGCAAGGTTGGCCGTGAAGCTTTGCTCGAGGCGGAAGCCCAGTCCTATCATGGACCCGGCACCTGCACTTTCTACGGCACCGCCAATTCGAACCAGATGCTCATGGAGATCATGGGCCTGCATCTGCCGGGAACCACTTTCATCAATCCCAATACCAGCCTGCGCGACGAGATAACCCGCGCCGCGACGCGGCGCGCGCTGGCGATCACGGCATCGGGCAACGACTATGCGCCGATCGGCCGCGTGGTCGATGAAAAGAGCGTGGTGAACGGCGTCGTGGGCCTGCTCGCCACGGGCGGCTCGACCAACCACACGATCCATCTGATCGCCATGGCGGCGGCGGCCGGCATCCACCTGACCTGGGACGACATGGCCGAGCTTTCGGCCCTGGTGCCGTTGCTGACGCGCATCTACCCCAATGGCAAAGCGGATGTGAACCATTTCCACGCCGCGGGCGGTATGGGCCTTCTCATCCGCGAGCTCCTGGGCGCCGGCCTCCTGCATCAGGATGTACGCACCGTCTGGGGAACCGGGCTCGAGGGCTATCTCGTCGAGCCGCGTCTCGAGGCCGATAGCCTCGTCTGGACGGATGCGGTGAAGGCGAGCGGCGACGGGGCGGTCCTGCGCGGCTGCGCCGATCCTTTCGACCCGACCGGCGGCATAACCGTGCTCGACGGCGATATCGGCCGTGCCGTGATCAAGTGTTCGGCCGTGCCCAAGGACCGCCATGTGATCGAGGCGCCGGCGCGCGTCTTCCACTCGCAAGAGGACCTGCAGAAGGCGTTCAAGTCGGGCGAGCTCGCCGGCGATGTCGTGGCCGTGGTGCGTTTCCAGGGCCCCAAGGCCAACGGCATGCCCGAGCTGCACAAGCTCATGCCGCCTTTGGGCGTGCTGCAGGATCGCGGGGCTCGGGTGGCGCTGGTGACCGATGGGCGCATGTCGGGCGCGTCGGGCAAGGTGCCGGCCGCCATCCATGTGACGCCGGAAGCCGCCGATGGCGGCGCCATCGCCAAGATCTGCGACGGCGACATGATCCGGCTCGATGCGGTGTCGGGCCTGCTCGAGGTGCTGGTCGATGCCGCCGAATGGGCGGCGCGGGCACCCGTAGCCGCCGATCTGAGCGGCAATGATTTCGGCGTCGGGCGTGAGCTCTTCATGCCCTTCCGCGCGCAGGTCAACCGCGCCGACGAAGGCGCCACGATTTTCAGGGTGCAATGACGATGACCACCGAACGGCAAGCGGGTCTCGAAGTCATTTTGCGGCGGGCGCCGGTCGTGCCGGTGTTGGTCATCGATGACGTAGGCCATGCCGTTCCCTTGGCTAAGGCGCTGGTCGAAGGCGGGCTCAACGTGCTCGAGATCACCTTGCGCACCGAGGCGGCGCCCGATTGCATCCGCGCCGTCAAAACGGAGGTGAAGGACGCGATCGTGGGCTCAGGCACCGTGCTCGACAAGGCAGGCTTGCAGCTCAGCATGGATCTGGGCTGTGCCTTTGCCGTTTCCCCGGGCGCCACATCCGCTCTGATCGATGCCGCCCGAAAAATGGAGATCCCGCTTTTGCCGGCCTCGCGCTCACCCAGCGAAGCCATGGCCCTGCTCGAGCAGGGCTATCGCGTGCAGAAGTTCTTTCCCGCCGAGCAGTCGGGCGGGGCCGCCTATCTTTCGGCGATCTCCTCGCCCTTGCCGCAAGTCAAGTTCTGCCCGACCGGCGGGATCACGCCCGAGATCGCGCCCGCTTATCTGAAGCTCGCCAATGTCGTCACCGTGGGCGGCTCGTGGATGGTGCCCAAATCCCTGGTCGCCAGCAAGGATTGGGCTGCGATCACGCAGCTGGCCGCCACCGCGGCGAAGCTCAAACGCTAGTTGCGCAAGCCGGCGGCGCCAACTAGCATTCGTTCGTTAGGGAGTGATCATGTCTGGTGTCGCGATCCTGCCATGGAACAAGCCGGGGCATAATGCCTTGCCCCGCAATGAGGGCATGGAGCTCACCCTCGATCTCATCGACGATATCCGCCTGAACTTCCCCGCCGCCGAGCGGCGCATCGCGGCTCTCCCCGGACGCCGCACGGTCAAGAAGGACGCCCAGGCCGCCTGGCTGCTCAAGGCCATCACCTGCATCGATCTCACCACGCTCGCCGGCGACGACACGGCGGCGCGCGTTCAGAGACTCTGCGCCAAGGCGAAGAGCCCGGTGCGTCCCGATCTATTGGACGCGCTTGGCATCGCCGACCGGCGCATCGCCACGGGCGCCGTCTGCGTCTATCACCGCTTCGTCGCGACCGCCGTCGCGGCGCTCGCGGGCTCCGGCATTCCCGTGGCCGCCGTCTCGACCGGCTTCCCCGCCGGCCTCGTGCCGCATGACGTCAAGCTCAAGGAGATCGCCGCCTCGGTCGCCGATGGCGCCCGCGAGATCGACATCGTCATCACCCGCGAATATGTGCTGACCCAGAACTGGCGCGCGCTCTATGACGAGATGCGCGATTTCCGCGCCGCCTGCGGCGACGCCCATGTCAAGGCGATCCTCGCCACCGGCGACCTCAAGACTTTGCGCAATGTCGCCAAGGCGGCGATGGTGTGCATGATGGCGGGGGCCGATTTCATCAAGACGTCGACCGGCAAGGAAACCGTCAATGCGACGCTTCTGGTGACGCTCGCCATGCTGCGGATGATCCGGGCCTATCAGGGGGTGACCGGTTTCAGGGTCGGTTTCAAGCCGGCGGGCGGCATCTCGACGGCGAAAGACATCCTGAACTATCAGATCCTGATGAAGGAAGAGCTCGGCCGCGAATGGCTCGAGCCCGATCTCTTCCGCGTCGGCGCGTCGTCGCTGCTCGCCGATATCGAACGCCAGCTCGAGCATCACGTCACCGGCCGGTATTCGGCCTTCAATCGCCATGCGGCCGGATAGAGAATGAGCGTCGCCCATTATTTCGACACCATGGATTATGGCCCGGCGCCCGAGAGCGATGCCGAGGCGCGCGCTTGGCTCAAGGTCCATGACAAGGGCTTTCGCCACTTCATCGGCGGCGAATGGGTCAGTGGCAGGACGCATTTCGACACGCTCGAGCCCGCGACCGGCAAGATACTGGCCAGGCTCTCACAAGGGTCGGCGGCGGATGTCGACCGCGCCGTGAAGGCGGCGCGCAAGGCGCAAACCGGCTGGGCCAGGCTCGGCGGTCATGGCCGGGCGCGTCATCTCTATGCGCTGGCCCGCATGATCCAGCGCCATGCCCGGCTCTTCGCGGTCGTCGAGAGTCTCGACAACGGCAAGACGATCCGCGAGACGCGCGATCTCGACGTGCCGCTGGCGGCGCGGCATTTCTATCATCACGCCGGCTGGGCCGAGCTCCAGGACACGGAGTTCGCCGATCACCAGGCGGTGGGTGTGGTGGGCCAGATCGTTCCGTGGAACTTCCCGTTCCTGATGCTCGCCTGGAAAGTGGCGCCGGCGCTGGCGCTCGGCAACACGGTGGTGTTGAAGCCGGCCGAATTCACCTCCCTTTCGGCGCTGCTCTTCGCCGAGCTGGCCGCGCAGGCGGGCCTGCCCGAGGGTGTCCTCAACATCGTGACCGGCGACGGGGAGACGGGGGCTGCCCTCGTCAAGCACAAGGATGTCGACAAGATCGCCTTCACCGGCTCGACCGAGGTCGGCCGTATCATCCGCCGGGAGACGGCCGGCGCCGGCAAGTCGCTCACCTTGGAGCTCGGCGGCAAGTCGCCCTACATCGTCTTCGAGGACGCCGATATCGACGGCGCGATCGAGGGCCTCGTCGATGCCATCTGGTTCAACCAGGGCCAGGTCTGCTGCGCGGGCTCGCGCCTCCTGGTCCAGGAAGGCATAGCGGAGAAGTTCATCGCCCGGCTCAAGGCGCGCATGAGCAAATTGCGCGTCGGCCATCCGCTCGACAAGGCGGTGGACATGGGCGCCATTGTCGACAAGGTGCAGCTCGAGCGCATCGAGAGCCTGGTGAAGCTGGGCGTCGCGGAGGGCGCGGTCTGCTTCCAGTCGGAAGGCGCCTCGTCCGACAAAGGCTTTTTCTATCCGCCGACCTTGCTCACCAATGTGCACCCGGCTTCGACGGTGGCGCGCGAGGAGATCTTCGGGCCCGTCCTGGCGGCGATGACCTTCCGCACGCCGGACGAAGCGGTGATGCTCGCCAACAACACGCGCTACGGCCTGGCGGCGAGCGTGTGGAGCGAGACCATCGGCCTCGCCCTCGATATCGCGCCCAAGCTGCAGGCGGGCGTCGTGTGGGTGAATTCCACCAATCTGTTCGACGCCGGCGCCGGCTTCGGCGGCTATCGCGAATCTGGCTTCGGCCGCGAGGGCGGGCGCGAGGGCATTTATGAATATCTGAAGCCCACGGCCTGGGCGAAGCGCAAGCCGCGGCTGCCGGCGAAGCCGCTGCCTGCGCCGAAGGCGAAAGCCCTGGCCGGCCTGCCTTTGATCGACCGCACCGCCAAGCTCTTCATCGGCGGCAAGCAAGCGCGGCCGGACGGTAATTATTCGCGGCCGGTCCTCACGCCCAAGGGTGATATCCTGGGCGAGGTCGGCGAAGGCAACCGCAAGGACATCCGCAATGCGGTGGCGGCGGCGCGCGGAGCGGAGGCCTGGTCGAAGGCGACGGCGCATAACCGCGCCCAGATCCTCTATTACATCGCCGAGAATCTGAGCGGCCGGCGCGCGGAACTCGCGAGCCGCATCGCGGCGATGACGGGAGCGAGACGCGTCGCGGCGCTGGCCGAGGTCGATGCCGCCATCAAGCGGCTCTTCACCTATGGCGCCTGGGCCGACAAATACGAGGGCGATATCCATACTCCGCCTCTGCGCGGCCTGGCGCTGGCGCTCAAGGAGCCGATCGGCGTCGCGGGCGTCGTCTGCCCCGACGAAGCGCCGTTGCTAGCCTTCGTCAGCCTCGTCGCTCCGCTCATCGCCATGGGCAATCGTGTCGTCGCAGTGCCGAGCGAGCGTCACCCGCTCGCCGCGACGGACTTCTATTCGGTGCTTGAGACCTCCGATGTGCCGGCGGGCGTCGTCAATATCGTGACCGGCGATCGCCAGGCGCTGGTGAAGACGCTGGCCGAGCACGACGATGTCGATGCGCTGTGGGTCTTCGGGTCCGGGAAAGCGTCGGCCGATGCGGAGCGGCTGTCGGCCGCCAATCTCAAGCGCACGCTGGTCGATCACGGCCTCCTCACCGACTGGCTCGACCCGGCGCAGGCGCAAGGGCCGATTTTCCTGCGCCATGCGACGCAGGTGAAGAACGTCTGGATACCTTACGGGGAATAGGAAGCAGGAGTCTCATGCTGAAATCGATCGATCCGGCGCTCAATGCCGATGTGCTCCATGCCTTGCGCGCCATGGGCCATGGCGACGACGTCATCATCTGCGACACGAATTTCCCGGCCGATTCGGTGGCGCGCCAGACGGTCCTCGGCAAGCTCCTGCGCATCGACAATGTGACGGCGGCGCGCGCCGCGCGGGCCGTCCTCTCGGTCATGCCGCTCGACAGCTTCGTCGAGCATCCGGCGCTCAGGATGGAGATCGTGGGCAAGCCCCGGGAGATTCCGCCGGTCCAGGCGGAGGTGCAGTCCGAGATCGACCACGCGGAAGGCAAGTCCTGGCCCATGGGCTCGATCGAGCGCTTCGCCTTCTATGACTTGGCGCGCAAGGCCTATTGCGTGATCCAGACCGGCGAGCGCCGCTTCTATGGCTGCTTCGCCTTCAAGAAGGGCGTTATTCCGCCCGATCAGGTGTGACATTGCGGCTCTGGTACGACAGGCTGCGCCTGTCTAACTCTTGATCATGCCATCCCGCCAGAAATTGATCTTCGCTCTTGTCGTTCTCGTGATCGCGGGGGTCACGGCGCTCGGCGCCTTGTGGTTCACTCGCGTGCAGCAGGACGGACCTATCGGGTCGGGCACGGCGCTGGTCGGCGGGCCTTTCACCTTGACCGACCATACCGGCAAGCGGGTGACCGACCAGGACTTCCGCGGCAAATATATGCTGATCTTCTTCGGCTTCACCTATTGCCCGGATGTCTGCCCCAGCGAGCTGCAGGTGATGTCGGCGGCGCTCGACCAATTGGGCCCCGCGGCCGAGAAAATTCAGCCGGTCTTCATCACCATCGATCCGGCCCGCGACACGCCGGAGGCGATGAAGCTCTATGTGGCCAATTTCCATCCCCGCATGGTGGGCCTGACCGGCTCTGCCGACGATATCGCCCAGGTGGCCAAGGCCTATCGGGTCTATTATGCCAAGGCCAAGGGAACCGAGAATCAGACCGACTATCTGATGGACCACTCCACCATCCTGTACCTGATGGGCCCGGACGGCAAATTCGTGAAGCATTTCACTTACGGCACCGAGGCGAAGAATCTCGCGGACGCCCTGCGTGAAATAATTAAGTAACGATTTCAAATAGTTACAATTTTATACTGGGATGCACGATTTTTGCATGGGCCTAGGCCCATGGTCGGGTTGTCCGGCGCAGTGCACATTGTTAAGTAATATGCATGTTGCGGCGCACCCTAACCCTCAAGGAACAAGGGAATTGCTCTATTATCTTTATGAGATGAACCACGCCGCCATTGCGCCCTGGCGCGCGGCCGCGGATGCGGCAAAGCTCTTCTGGAAAAACCCGGTCAATCCCATCGCCCAGACCTATATGGGCCGGTCCATGGCCGCTTCCCTTGACCTTTTCGAGCGCGTGACCCGCCGCTACGGCAAGCCCGCTTTCGGCATCGGCGAGATCGTCGTCGACGGGGTCGAAGTGTCGATCGCCGAAGAGCACATCCTGCACAAGACCTTCTGCACGCTCGTGCATTTCTCCAAGCGCTGGCCGGCGAAGTCGAAGCCGGTCAAGCAGCCGAAGCTCCTCATCGTGGCGCCGATGTCGGGCCACTACGCGACCCTCCTGCGCGGCACCGTCGCGGCGATGCTGCCCCATGCCGACGTCTATATCACCGACTGGGTCGATGCCCGCCAGGTGCCGTTGCGTCTCGGCAGCTTCGACCTCGACGATTATGTCGACTATGTCATCGAGATGCTCGAGCTCCTGGGGCCCGATGTCCATGTGATGGCGGTCTGCCAGCCTTCGGTGCCGGTGCTCGCCGCCGTGTCACTGATGGCCAAGCGCGGCAATGCCAGGCAGCCGAGGTCGATGATCCTCATGGGCGGCCCCATCGACACGCGGCGCAATCCGACCGTCGTCAACCGCCTGGCGGTGGCGCGCGGCATCGACTGGTTCCGCAAGAATGCCGTGGTCAAGGTGCCCTTTCCGCATCCGGGCTA
>JBFWNN010000037.1:0-58619 GCA_050251035.1 Parvibaculaceae bacterium | reverse complement strand
TATCTATCATGCTTTCTTTCGGCATCAGAAAATCACCACCCTCGACCTCAACACCAGGCAAAGCTAACATGCCAAACTGTTCGCGATGTCCTCGCACACCTGTTCGCTATGTCCCCGGTCCAAACAATGCTGAGGTGCGACCCCCGGCCTTGAGCCGGGGGGAGCCTCGAAGCATCCTCCAGCATAGAGCGAGTGTGTTGCAGCAGACCCTTCGAGGCCCGCCTTCGGCGGGCACCTCAGGGTGAGGGTTGACGGACTGAACAGGACTTTTCACATGATGAGAGAGGGACGCTCGCGTCCCTTTTCTTTATCCGGCGAGCACCGCTGGCTCAGCGCCGGGGCGCTCCTCGCGGGCCTCTGCGTCCTCGTCCCCCTCCTCGCCCTCATCGCTTTGTCGCTCTCGGGCGCCGGCGCCGACTGGGCCCATCTCGCCCGCAACGTGCTGCCCGTCGCGGTGCGCACCACCTTCTGGGTGATGGCGGGCGTCGCCCTCCTCACCGCCAGCATGGGCATCATCCCCGCCTGGCTCACCGCCTATTACGATTTTCCCGGACGGCGCATCCTCGCCTGGGCGCTGGTGCTGCCGCTCGCGGTGCCCACCTATCTCGCCGCTTACGCCTATGCCGAGTTCTTCACCTTCACCGGCCCGCCCCAGACCTTGATCCGCAGCCTGTTCGGCTTCACCTCGGCGCGCGACTACTGGTTCCCCGACGTCCGCTCGCTGTGGGGTGCCATCATGATCCTGTCCTTCGTCCTCTACCCTTATGTCTATCTCACGACCCGCGCCGGCTTCCTGATGCAGGGCCGCAACGCGACCGACGTGGCGCGCACCCTGGGGGCCTCGCCGCTCGGCGCCTTCTTCCGGGTCCTTTTGCCGATGACGCGGCCCGCCATCATCATCGGCGTGACGCTGGCGCTGATGGAGACGCTGAACGACATCGGCGCCGTCGAATATCTGGGCGTCAAGACGCTGACCTCGGCGGTCTACACGACCTGGCTCAACCAGGGCAGCCTGTCGGGCGCGGCGCAGATCGCCTGCGTCATGCTGATCGTGGTGCTGGGCGTCATCCTGGCCGAGCGCTGGGCCAGGCGCCGGCAGCGCTTCAATCTCGGGCGCAGCACCAGCATGGTGCAGCGCTCGGGGCTCACCCGGCTCGCAGGCCCTCGCGCGGCCGTCGCCGTCATCGCCTGCCTCATGCCGATCCTGGCGGGCTTCGCGCTCCCTGTCTATGTGCTGGGCGGCTATGCGCTGAAGCGCCTCGACCAGCTCTCCGACCCCGTGCTCCAGGAAGCGATCGCGACCAGCGTGCTGGTCGCCGCCGCGGCCGCCTTCGTCACCGTCGGCCTCGCTTTCCTCCTCACTTACACGGTCAGGGTCACCCGCAGCCGCAACATGCTGCTGGTCAACCGCTTCGCGGCGCTGGGCTATGCCATTCCCGGCACCGTGCTGGCGCTCGGCATCCTCATTCCGCTGGCGCGTTTCGACAATCTCCTCGATCAGTGGATGCAAGGCCTGTTCGGCGTCAGGACCGGCCTTCTCCTCACCGGCTCTGCGCTGTGCATCGTCTATGCGATGAGCGTGCGCTTCCTCGCCATGGCGGAAGGCGCCGTCGAGGCGGGCTTCCACAAGGTGCCGGCCCATATCGACATGGCGGCGCGCACCTTGGGGCGCACCCCGCGCGAGACGCTGACCCAGATCCTCTTGCCGATCCTCAGGCCTGCTTTCCTCACCGCCTTCCTCCTCGTCTTCATCGACGGGGTGAAGGAGCTTTCGGCGACGATCCTGCTCAGGCCCTTCAACTACAATTCGCTCTCGACCTATGTCTATGAGCGGGCCTCGCGCGCGGCGGTCGAGGATGCCTCCGTCGCCGCCCTCCTCATCATGCTCGCCGGCATCCTGCCGGTGATCCTCCTGTCGCGCAGCATCAATGCCGGCGTGGCGAGGACGGAAGACTGACCGGAGGGCTCGGCGCATCCCTCATGACGAGGAATGCGCCGCCCATCAGAAACGCACGATCATGCAGAGGCTTGACGATCACACGTCACGGATAAGGTCAGCGCGGTTGCGCGCTCAGCACTGGTACTCCCAGCGGCAATAGCCGCTGTAGTCGCAGGTATGGATCCAGGCGCCGATGGCGCAATAGCTCGCCACCATGCCGGCCTTGGGCGACATGGCAAGCTTGGCGGACTTCTCGTCGGGCTTGGCGCCCATGCTCTTGGCCTGCTCCACCATCTTCTTCACGTCATAGTGCTCGGCCTTGCCGTCGGCCGTCTTCTGGCCGCGCTTCTCCACCGGCCCGACGGTCAACAGCAGCTTGGCGGCGACCAGCATCATGTCGCCGTCCTTCTCATGCTCGGCGATGGCCGCGAGCGCGGTCGCCGTCTCGACGCGCATGCGCAGATTGGCGAATTTCTCAGGGCTCATCGCCTCACCCGCCAGCGCCAAGGGCGCCAGCGCCGTCGCGGCGATCACGGCCAAGGCAAAAACAGACTTCCGTCCCAGATCCATAGAGGTCTCCAAGTTGCTGAACATGTTCCGACTCTTTCCACCTCGCCCGTTTGCAGGTTGTGGAGTCGGCTTGCGTCATTTTCATGCTCGCGACGCGCTTGGAAAAGGACTTGAAAGGGCATGACGGGACATTACAGGGCCGCGCCCCGCCGGGCCGGCCTCCTGAGGATGGTCATGCGGTTCACGGTGCGCCGCTGCAGCAGCGCCATTACCGTGCCGATGACGCAGCCGATCCGGTAGTTGCGGCGGATGGGACAAGGCGCAGCCCGCGGCGGGATGGCGGTGAAACCCCAGCGCGCATAATGCAAGGCATGCCGCCTGCGGGTGATCACATGGACCGTCCCGGTTTCGCCGGCGAGCAGCGCGCCGATGATTTCGACCGAGATGCCACGGCCGCGCCAGGGGCGCGCGACGACGACCGAGCCCAGCTCGCGCGAGCCATCCGCATGATGCCGGATCTGGGTGGCGCCGATGAGCTCGGCGCCTCTCACCGCCACGGCGAAATTCTCGAAATGAAGATGATACGGATTGAGCCTTTCGCTGCGCACCAGCGCGCAGATGGCGTCCTCATCCTGCGCGCGGGCGCGACGGATGACATAATCCGGGCTGACGGTGGCGAACATGGCGCAAGGCTCGCGATGAAGTTGGTCTGCGCCACATACGTCCAAGCCCCGGCCTCTATGCCGCGAGCCTGGGGGAAACCGTCACGCGTCAATGCGCCGTGTAGTGCAGGACGATCGCGAGGAGCGACATGCCGAAGGCCACCGCCGCCACCGGCAGCAGGATTTCGAGCGCGGCGTCCTTGGCTTTCATGCGATCCTGCCAGATACGGAACTCGCTCGACGACGCCCATTGGCGCAACGACCCGTTCGCGTCTTCCTCCGCATGCGGATGATGGCGCCAGATGCGCCACAAGGCCGCCGGTATGGCGATGGCGACGAGGATCAGTCCGCTGGCGACGACGAGCAGATAGTCGGTATAGGCGCCTCCGGCAAAGGCCCAGGCCGAGAGCACGAACCACAGGGCCAGCGCGACGAGCGCCAGATAGAGGCCGGGATGGAGACGATCGGTGACCCGTGTTGCCGGGCGGTAGACTTTCCTGCTCATGGCGTCCTCCTCGAAAAACGGAGCTGCGGCCGAGCGCTATGAAGGGAACGTGGGGATGGCGGATGTGTTTGATCATGCGGCGCGATGCCGCGAGCTTGCCCCGCCATGCCGCCGGGCCTCACAGTCAGGCAAAGTTCCATGGGCTTATCGCGCCCTGCATCTTTGGTGTATGACTGTGCCACTTGCGACCGGGATCGGGGCTTCGGCAATGGCACGGAAGGCAGCATGGAGATGGCCGGCGCTCGTCGCCCTCACGATGGCGGCCGGCGCGCCCACAGCCGCTTCGGCGCAGGACCTGGGTGACGCCTTCACCGACCATCTGCAGCGCCAGATCATTTGCCAGTCCGCTCCCGACCCTACGGCGACGCTGCTCTATCTGAGCCGGAAGAAGCGCATCGACGCGAAGAAGGGCGAACGCGCCGACAGCGAGACCTGCTGGAAGATCTATCCGGTGCTCAAGATCGACGGGGTCGGGTTTATGCATGTCTGCGCGTCGGCCGAGGACCCGCTGCTGATCGAGCTCTTCCCGCTGTTCTATTTTCGCGGCCCCGGGACCTCGCCCGGCACCGGACTGCGCCTCGTCACCACTGATGCCGAAGCCGCCGTCGACGACTGGCTCGAGCGCGCCAAGGAGCGCCTCGGAATCAAGGGCGATACCAGGCTCGATATCGGCGAAGCGTCCTCCGGCGCCGGCAAGACGGAAATCTCCTGCAACAGCACGAGCTTCCTTGCGGGCGAGTGAGGTGAACTTGGTCATGGTACTCTAGTATCGCGCCATGGAAGCATGACAAGGAGGACTGACTCGATGACCAAAAAAGCGCCACTCCTGCATCCGGGCGAAGTTCTGCGCGAAGAGTTCATGGAGCCCCTGGGCCTCACCGCCTATGGCCTCGCCAAGGCTTTGAACGACCCGGTACCCGCATCGAGCGCATCGCGCGGGAAGAGACCGCCATTACCGCCGATACCGCCCACAGGCTCGGCCGGTATTTCAGGACCACGCCGCGGTTCTGACTCAACCTGCAGACTGAATACGACCTGCGGCTTGCGGCAGCCGAGATCGGCAAGACTCTGGAGAAAATCCAGCCGATGCCTGAGCCTGCCTAGCTTGCTCGATAAGAATCTTGCCGGGAGCGTGGTGGGCGGTGAGAGACTCGAACTCCCGACATCTTCGGTGTAAACGAAGCGCTCTACCAGCTGAGCTAACCGCCCTTCAGGTGCGGGGTCTTACCTGCCGGGGCCCCTTAAAGCAAGCCAGGCGGCTCACACGCGCCGCGCCGTCACCAGGCGGAACATGTTGCGCAGTTTGACCACGCCCTTGGCATCGACGAAGGGGGCGAGCGCCTCTTCCGCCTTCCGGCGGACGGCCGCCTCGCCCCTCTGCCGGATGGCGCGCTCGGACGCCGCGAGCACGGCATTCACGGCGGTCGCGTGATCGGCATAGGTGAGCGTCGCGATGATGTCGCCCTTGACCTCGGGCTCGAGGCCCGCATCGCGCATGAACTCCTCGGCGGTCGCCGCCAGAGGCAAGGTCGGGATCGGCGGCTGCGGCGGCAGGAGGGCGATGATCTGCGACATCACCTCGCCCAGGAGATCGCATTTCTCGCGCGGCCCCCACACCAGCATGGTGACCGCCCCGCCCTTGCGCGTCACCCGCGCCGCCTCGACGAAGGCCTGACGCTGGTTGCCGGCGAACTGGAAGACGTTGATGCCGGTCACCGCGTCGAAGGTCTCGTCGACGAAGGGCAGGTCCTCCATGTCGCCGATGAGGATCTTGGCGCCCGGCAGGCGCTCGCGGGCGATGTTCACCAGGGGCTCGGCGGCGTCGCAGCCCGAGACGAGCGCGCCCCGCTCGCGCGCCAGGACGAGCGCGCCGCCGGCGCCGCAGCCGATGTCGAGATAACGCGTGCCCTGCCCGACATGCGCCTGGTCGAGGACGGCGACGAACACGTCGCGCCAGGCGGGCTCGCTGCAGCGCGCCCAGTCGAGCGCCCGCGCGCCCCACAGATTCTCTTCCTTCGCCGCGGTCATGCTGGTCTTCATACTTGCAATCATGGGCCAAATGTGCGATTTGGGAAATATCAAGATCGCAGATTACGCGCCCGCAGCCTGAGCTCGCGGGCGTTGTCTTTTTAGGGACCGGCGACTTTTTCACCGGTGAAAGAATTAGGAAAAGAGCGCAAGAGGCGCCGAAATTCCCTGCTTTCCCTTCCTAACCAAGAGCTAACCCATTGGCATATCTCACGTCACCTCGTTTTCTGCAGAAATTCCCTGATAATCCCTGAAATCGTGTGCGCCGCGAATGCGCCTCTCCGGCTCAAACCCGGCTTCTTGTTCTGGCGTGCCGGGTCAGGATCCGGCCACGAAAAACCCCGCGTGGAACTGAAGGGCACGCGGGGCTGATGTGATTTGAGCCGTCTCGAGCTTAGCGTCTAGCCGTTCACCGCCTTCTTCAGCATCTTGCCGGCACGGAATCTCGGCCGCTTCGAGGCCGGCAGCTTGATCATCTCGCCGGTCTGCGGATTACGTGCCTGGCCCGCCTTGCGGCGCGTCACCGAGAAGGTGCCGAAGCCGACGAGCCTGACGTCGTCGCCGCCGCGCAAGGCCTTCATGATGTTGCCGAGCGTCGCCACCACGGCCGTGCCCGCTTCGCCCTTGGTGAGCTTGGCATCCTTGGCCACCTTGGCGATGAGTTCGTTCTTGTTCATGACCCCAATCCTCGTTGGTGTTGAGTGAGCTCACGCAGCTACGCCACACGCCGTTGCCACAATGGTCGCCCAAAAGGCAGGCTTTGCAAGGTCTTTCTCCCCACCCGGGAATTCGTGACTCAATTCAAGCAGTTATTGGCGGTTATCAACAGAAAGCGGCGCCTCCCGGAGGGAGACGCCGCGCATTTTCGGGGGCTGAGTGATTCGCGGAAACCTTTGATTCCGCTCGGAATCTAGTGGGCGGTCATGGCCTCGCCGGTTTCGTCCGGCTTGCGGGCGGCACGGTTCGCCGCCTCTTCGGCCTCCTCGTCCCAGGTGATGGCCTCAGGGCTCTTCGTCAGCGCATGACGCAGCACCTCGTCCATCCGGGCGACCGGAATGATCTCCATCTCGGACTTCACATTGTCCGGGATCTCGGCCAGGTCCTTGGCGTTCTCTTCCGGGATCATCACCTTCTTGATGCCCGCGCGGAGCGCGGCAAGGAGCTTCTCTTTCAGCCCGCCGATCGGCAGGATGCGGCCGCGCAACGTGATCTCGCCCGTCATCGCCACTTCCTTGCGGACCGGAATGCCGGTCATCACCGAGACGATCGCCGTCACCATCGCGATGCCGGCCGAGGGGCCATCCTTCGGCGTCGCACCTTCCGGCACGTGCACGTGGATGTCCTTCTTGTCGAAGACCGGCGGCTTGACGCCGATGTCGGTGGCCCTGGAGCGCACATAGGACGATGCGGCGGAGATCGATTCCTTCATCACGTCGCGCAGGTTGCCGGTGACGGTCATCTTGCCCTTGCCTGGCATCATCAAGGCTTCGATGGTGAGGATCTCACCGCCGACCTCGGTCCAGGCAAGACCGGTGACGACACCGACCTGGTCCTCGCGCTCGATCTCGCCATGGCGGAACTTCGGCACGCCGAGATACTTCTCGACGACGTCGGGTGTCGCCTTGATCTTCTTCTTGGCGGTCTTGGACATCATGATGTCCTTGATCGCCTTGCGGGCGAGCGAGTTGATCTCGCGCTCGAGGTTGCGCACACCGGCTTCGCGCGTATAGCGGCGGATCACTTCCATGATGCCGGCTTCGGTCAGCTCGAACTCCTTCTTGTCGAGGCCGTGATTCTCCATGGCCTTGGGCAGGAGGTGCCGCTTGGCGATCTCGAGCTTCTCCTGCTCGGTGTAGCCCGCGATGCGGATGATCTCCATGCGGTCCATGAGGGCCGGCGGGATGTTGAGCGTGTTCGCCGTCGTCACGAACATCACGTTCGAGAGGTCGTATTCGACCTCGAGATAGTGGTCCATGAAGGACGAATTCTGCTCCGGATCCAGGACCTCGAGCAGCGCCGAAGACGGATCGCCGCGGAAATCCATGCCCATCTTGTCGATCTCGTCCAGGAGGAAGAGCGGGTTCGCCTTCTTCGCCTTGCGCATCGACTGGATCACCTTGCCCGGCATCGAGCCGATATAGGTGCGCCGGTGGCCTCTGATCTCGGCTTCGTCGCGCACGCCGCCCAGCGACATGCGGATGAACTCGCGGCCCGTCGCCTTGGCGATCGACTTGCCGAGCGAGGTCTTGCCGACGCCCGGAGGGCCGACGAGGCACAGAATGGGACCGCGCAGCTTGTTGGTGCGGCTCTGCACGGCGAGATATTCGACGATGCGCTCCTTCACCTTCTCGAGGCCGAAGTGATCGGCATTGAGGATGTCGTCGGCAAATTTGAGGTCGCGCTTGATCTTGCTCTTCTGGCCCCACGGGATGTTGAGCAGCCAGTCGAGATAGTTGCGCACCACCGTCGCTTCCGCCGACATCGGGCTCATCTGGCGCAGCTTCTTCAGCTCGGCCTCGGCGCGCTCGCGCGCTTCCTTGGAGAGCTTGGTGTTCTTGATCTTCTGGTCGAGCTCGTTCAGCTCGTCGCGCTCGTCGCCGTCGCCCAGTTCCTTCTGGATGGCCTTCATCTGCTCGTTCAGATAGTACTCGCGCTGGGTCTTCTCCATCTGGCGCTTGACGCGCGAACGGATGCGCTTCTCGACCTGGAGGACGGAGATCTCGCTCTCCATCAGCGCATAGACCTTCTCCAGGCGCTTGGCCGGCGAGGTGATCTCGAGGAGCTCCTGCTTCTCCGGGATCTTGATGGCGAGATGGGCGGCGATGGTATCGGCGAGCTTGGCATAGTCGGCGATCTGCGACAGCGTCGCCATCACCTCCTGCGGCACCTTCTTGTTGAGCTTCACATAGCTCTCGAACTGGGACATGGCGGTGCGCGACAGGGCTTCGGTCTCGGCCTGCTCATCCGATTCGTTGGGCAGGATGGCGATCTTCGCCTCGAAGAATTCGGCGCGGTCGGTGAAGCCTTCGATCTTGGCGCGCTCCAGGCCCTCGACCAGGACCTTGACGGTGCCGTCGGGCAGCTTGAGAAGCTGCAGCACCTGGGCGAGCGTGCCGACCTCGTAGATGGCATCGGCCTGCGGATCGTCGTCCGCCGGGTTCTTCTGCGCCACCAGCAGGATGCGCTTCTCCTCGCGCATCACGTCCTCGAGGGCGCGGATCGACTTCTCGCGGCCGACGAAGAGCGGCACGATCATATGGGGGAAGACAACGATATCGCGAAGCGGGAGGACGGGGAGCGTTTCGGGTCCGGCGGAAGAGGCTGGCCGGGAGGGGGTCGAGGTCATTTTGTTTCCTTTCGCGGGTTGGGCCACGCGTGAAATCCGTACTTTCGATACGCCTCCTGGACGGCAGACGCACCCTTTTTCAAGCTACGGACTTTCGGTGCCGCGATTCGGGCCAAACCAATCCGCAAGTACCCCATTTTACGCGGAAACTTCCGGGCGGCCCAGCTCAAATCCGCTCCTCAGATGGAGGCAGCGTTAACGGTTTTCAATCCCTTGACAAACGCCTGTCCGGGAGGGTTCCACCCTACGACTTTAGGCGGAGACCGGCGCGGCCTTGATCGGCTGCTTCTCGCGATCGGCATAGATCAGCAAGGGCCTGGCGTCGCCTTCGACGACGTCCTTCGAGATCACCACCTCCTGGACCCCGTCCATGGCCGGCAAGTCGAACATCGTGTCGAGCAGGATGGCCTCCATGATCGACCTGAGGCCGCGGGCGCCGGTCTTGCGCTCGATGGCCCGGCGGGAGATGGAGCGCAGCGCCTCCTCGGCAACCGTCAGCTTGACCCCTTCGAGCTCGAACAGGCGCTGATACTGCTTGATCAGCGCGTTCTTGGGCTCGGTCAGGATCTGGATGAGCGCCGGCTCGTCGAGGTCCTCGAGCGTCGCCACAACCGGAAGGCGACCGACGAATTCCGGGATCAGGCCGAACTTCAGCAGGTCCTCGGGCTCGAGCGAGCGCAGGACCTCGCCGGTGCGCCGGTCTTCCGGCGATTTGACCTCGGCGCCGAAGCCGATGCCGGAACCCTTGCCGCGCTGCGCGATGATGCGCTCGAGACCGGCAAAGGCGCCGCCGCAGACGAAGAGGATGTTGGTGGTGTCGACTTGCAGGAACTCCTGCTGTGGATGCTTGCGGCCGCCCTGCGGGGGAACCGAGGCGACGGTGCCTTCCATGATCTTGAGCAGCGCCTGCTGCACGCCCTCGCCCGACACGTCGCGGGTGATCGAGGGATTGTCCGACTTGCGCGAGATCTTGTCGACCTCGTCGATATAGACGATGCCGCGCTGGGCGCGCTCGACATTGTAATCGGCCGACTGCAGGAGCTTCAGGATGATGTTCTCGACGTCCTCGCCGACATAGCCCGCCTCGGTGAGCGTCGTCGCATCGGCCATGGTGAAGGGCACATCGAGGATGCGGGCGAGCGTCTGGGCGAGCAAGGTCTTGCCGCAGCCCGTCGGCCCGACGAGCAGGATGTTCGACTTGGCGAGCTCGACGTCGTTGTTCTTCTGCGCGTGGTTGAGGCGCTTGTAGTGATTGTGGACCGCGACGGAGAGCACCTTCTTGGCATGGTCCTGGCCGATGACATAGTCGTCGAGCACCTTGCGGATCTCATGCGGAGTCGGCACGCCGTCCTTGGTCTTCACCAGCGAGGACTTGTTCTCCTCACGGATGATGTCCATGCACAGCTCGACGCATTCATCGCAGATGAATACCGTCGGCCCGGCAATGAGCTTGCGCACCTCGTGCTGGCTTTTGCCGCAGAAGGAGCAGTACAGAGTGTTCTTGCTGTCGCCGCCGCCGGATTTGGTCATCGTAGTCTTCCTTGAACTCTCAACTGGCCGGGCCGGAATGGCTGTCATCATTCTGACACGGCCGACTCAATTTCAGCATGCGCCCTGCTGGTTAATCAAGGATTGATTCAACTGGCGTGCCAGTTGTCCCTAAGGGCAGTTCCCAGCAACAGGAATAATAGGGTGTAAAGCCGAATTTCGCCAATTATTTGGACTCGGCCGGAACCGGGCGCTTGTCGATCACTTTGTCGACAAGACCGAATTCGCGGGCCTTCTCGGCGGTGAAGAAATTGTCCCTTTCCAGAGCCTCCTCGACCGCCTTGAGGGACTGGCCGGTGTGTTTCTCGTAGATTTCGTTCAGCCGGCGCTTCAGCGCCTCGACTTCCTTGGCATGGATCAGGATGTCCGTTACCTGGCCCTGGAAGCCGCCCGAGGGCTGATGCACCATGATGCGGGCGTTGGGGAGCGCGAAGCGCATGCCCTTGTCGCCGGCACACAGAAGAAGCGAGCCCATGGAGGCCGCCTGTCCCATGACGGTGGTCGAGATCGGCGGACGGATGAATTGCATCGTGTCATAAATCGACAGACCGGAGGTCACGATGCCGCCCGGCGAGTTGATGTAGATCGAGATTTCCTTTTTGGGATTCTCGGCCTCGAGGAACAGGAGCTGCATCGACACCGAAGCGGCCACCGCATCGTCGATCGGCCCGGTGATAAAGATGATGCGCTCGCGCAGGAGCCTGGAGGGGAGGTCATAGACGCGCTCGCCGCGGGACTCCTGGACAATCACCTGAGGCCAAAAAGAACCATAAGTTTCAATAGGATCGCGCATGTAAGTCCTAGAAGTTGCGATTCGGGATGAGGTTCCGCCCCGCATAGATAAGTGATCGCCGGGCGAACCGGAAGAGGTGCAGCATTTTCGCATTGCTGCGTCAAGGGATTTGCAACCAGGGGGGCGCTGCCCCATTATCGCCGGACCATGCCCGTCCTAGACATTCTTGTCGTCCTCATCCTCATCTTCATCAATGGCCTGTTCGCGATGTCGGAGCTCGCGGTCGTCTCGGCCAGGCGCCCCCGGCTCAAGACGCTGGCCGACCGGGGGGTGAAAGGCGCCAAGCGGGCGCTGGCGCTGGCCGCCAATCCGGGACGCTTCCTGTCGGCCGTGCAGATCGGCATCACCCTCGTCGGCATCCTGGCCGGCGCCTATTCCGGCGCCTCGCTCGGCGATCACGTCTCGCTCTGGTTCCAGAGCCTCGGCATGAGCCGGGGCTGGGCGGAGCCCTTGGGCCTCGGCCTCGTGGTCGCCATCATCACCTATCTCTCGCTCATCATCGGGGAACTGGTGCCGAAGCAGATCGCCTTGCGCAATGCCGAGCGCATCGCCTGCGTCGTCGCGCCCTTCATGACCATCATGTCGCAGGTGGCGAGCCCCATCGTCTCTCTGCTCGACGCTTCCGGCCGCTTGGTGCTCTTCATCCTGCGCCGCAAGGCCTCGCCCGAATCGCAAGTGACGGAAGAGGAAATCCGCACCCTCATCGCCGAAGCGGAAACCGCGGGCGTCCTCGGCAGCGACGAACGGCAGATGATCTCGAGCGTCATGCAGCTCGGCAGCCGCCCGGTGCGGGCGGTGATGACGCCGCGCCACGACGTCGATGTCATCGATCTGACCGATTCCCTCACCAAGATCCGCCAGCAGATCACGGAAAGCGTACATTCGCGCCTTCCCGCTTCGGACGGCGACCCCGACGTCATCATCGGCATCATTCAGGCCAAGGACATGCTCGACGCCTATCTCAAGGGGCGCAAGCCCGATCCACGCAAATTCGTGCGTCAGGCGCCGATCGTCCCCGACACGATGGATGCGCTCGATGTGGTGGGCAAGCTCAGGGACAGCTCCGTCCATATCGGCCTCGTCCATGACGAATTCGGCCATTTCGAGGGCGTGGTCACCACGGCCGACATCCTCGAGGCGATCGTCGGCAGCTTCCACACCGAAGAAGGCCCGCCCGAGCCCCATGCCACCGAGCGCGACGACGGCTCGTATCTGCTCTCCGGCAGCATGCCGGTCGATGCGCTGGAGGAGCTCCTGAGCCTGCCTTTGCCCGAGAAGCGCGTCTATCACACGGTGGCGGGGCTCGTGCTCGAGCGTTTCGGCCGGCTCCCCAAAGTGGGCGAGCATATCGAATATTCCGGCTGGCGTTTCGAAGTGGTCGATCTCGATGGGCGCCGCATCGACAAGGTCCTGGCCTCGCGCGCAGCCATTCTCAGGCGGAAGGCGACGGCGTGAGGCAGCCGCATTCCGAACGGCTCTCCGACATTCTGCGACGGCTGTCAGAGAGCACCGATCCCGACATGACGCTCGGCGACATCGTCAAGGCGCTGGGCGAGCGTGGTTTCGGCGCGCTCATCCTGCTGTTCGCGGCGCCCAACCTCATCCCGCTGCCGCCGGGATCGTCCTTCGTCTTCGGCGTGCCGCTCCTCTTCATCACCGCGCAATTGATGATCGGCCAGGACAAGGTCTGGCTGCCGCAGCGGCTCGCCAATGCGCGGATGGGCGGCGGACGCCTGCTCTATCTGCTGCAGCGCCTCGTGCCCTATGTGGTCAAGATCGAAAGGCTGCTCAAGCCGCGCGGCACGCTGCTCACCTCGGCCCTGGGTGAACGGCTCGCCGGCCTCGCGGGACTCTTCTGCGCCATCGTCCTGCTGCTTCCCATACCGGGGGCCAATATGGCGCCGGCCTTCGCCTTGTGCTGCTTCGCGCTCGGGCTCATCGAGCAGGACGACCTCGTGATGGCGATCGGATGGTTCGGCACCTTCGCCACCGTCGTCATCCTGATCCTGCTCTATCTGTTCGGCACCGCGATCTTCGCGTTCCTCAGCAACTGGATCAGCCCATAAGAAAGGCGGCCGTTCGGCCGCCTTTTTCACTCTCAATTCCGTTCAGATGGCGATCACTCCGCCTTCTTGGCCTTCTTGGCCTTCTTGGCTGGGGCCTTCTTCTTGGCCGGCGCCTTCTCGGGCTCATGGGCATGATCGTGATCATGGTCATGATGCGCATGGTCGTGATCGTGATCATGGTGATGATCGTGGTCGTGATGTGCATGATCGTGATCGTGATCATGGTGATGATGATCATGGTCATGGTGGTCATGATCGTGGTCATGATCATGATGAGCATGATCATGCTCATCCTCATCCTGCACCAGGGCCTGCAGCTCCTCGCGCGTCACCTGCTTTTCCGAGACATTGGCCTTGGACACGATGTGGTCGACGACCTTCTGCTCAAAGATCGGCCCACGCAATTCGAGCAGCGCATTGGCGCTCTTGCGGTAGTAGTCGAACACCCGGCGCTCCTGGCCCGGGAACTGACGGGCGCGCTCGAGAAGTGCCCGCTGCAGCTCCTCGTCGGTGACGGTGACGCCCTCCTTCTCGCCCAGGGTCCCGAGAACCAGGCCCAGGCGCACGCGGCGCTCGGCAATGGCGCGATATTCCTTGCGCGCCTCCTCCTCGGTCGTGCCCTCGTCGGCGAAGCTCTTGCCGGTGCGCTTCATCTCGGTTTCGAGCGCATTCCAGATACCGTTGAATTCGGCCTCGACCAGCTTTTCCGGCAGCTCGAAACTGTAGGTCTTGTCGAGCGCGTCGAGCACGTCGCGCTTGAGCTTGAGGCGGGTCATCTGGCCATATTCCTGGCCCAGGCGCTCGCGCACCGTCTCCTTGAGCTTGTCGAGGCCATCGAGGCCGAGCTTCTTGGCGAACTCATCGTCGAGCACGGCTTCCTTCGGCGCCTCGACGCTCGCCACCTTGACGTCGAACTCGGCCGGCTTGCCGGCGAGCGTGGCCACGCCATAGGTCTCGGGGAACGTGACTTTCACCAGCATGTTGTCGCCGGCCTTGGCGCCGGCAAGCTGGTCCTCGAAGCCCGGGATGAACTGGCCGGAGCCCAGCTCGAGCGGGACATTGTCGGCGGTACCGCCTTCGAAAGCCGTGCCGTCGATCTTGCCGACGAAGGAGATCGTGACCCGATCACCCTTCTCCGCCTTGCCGTCCCGGGTCTGCCAGTCCTTGTACTGGCCGGCGATGCGGGCGAGCGCCTCATCGACATGCGTGTCGGCGACATCGATCACATGACGCTGCAGCTCGAGGCCGGTCGTGTCCTTGAGCTCGAAGGTCGGGATCACCTCGAGCGACATGGTGTAAGCGAGATCGCTCTTGCCGTCGAAGATGCGAGCCACTTCCGCTTCGTCTTCGGGAAGCTTCACTTCCGGCTGATAGGCGGGCTTCAGGTTGCGCTCGGCCAGCACCTGCTTGCTGGCATCGTCGAGCTGCTTCTGTACGACCTCGGCCATGACCGACTTGCCGTAGACGCGCTTGAGATGCGGCACCGGCACCTTGCCGGGACGGAAGCCCTTGAGATGAGCCTTGCCGGCCATCTCGGTCAGGCGCTTGTTGACTTCCTTGTCGAGATCCTGGGCGGCGACGACGACTTTGAATTCGCGCTTCAGGCCGGAGCTCAGCGTTTCGGTAACCTGCATGTTCCCTGCTCAATCCTTATGGGGTTCGTCACTCTTCGCAGAAATTTGCGAAAACAGGCTGCATCGGGCGCTCGGCCTTGGTGCGGGCGGAGGGACTTGAACCCCCACGGGTTGCCCCACAGGAACCTAAATCCTGCGTGTCTGCCAATTTCACCACGCCCGCGCGCCGAGGCTCGGGCCCGTTGCGATGGGCGGGGTCTATAGCAGAGGGTTTCGGGCGATGCCACTGGAAATGAGGCCAGGTAAGTCTTCGGCAATGAGACCGAAATCGCCGAATTTCCGGGCGGCCTCGCCATGCAGCCACATGGCGGCCGCGGCCGCCTCGAGGGGCGCCAGGCGCTGCGCCAGGAGACCGGTCACCAGTCCTGCCAGGACATCGCCCGAGCCCGCCGTGGCGAGGCTCGGCGGCGCATTGGCGTTGACGACCGCCCACCCGTCCGGGCTTGCCGCGACGCTGTCCGGCCCTTTGAGAAGGATGACGGCGCTGGCGCGCTCCGCGGCCTTCAGCGCCCGTTCATATTTCGAGTCCGATGTCTTGTCCAAGCCATTGAAAAGGCGTTTGAATTCACCTTCGTGCGGCGTCAGGACAACACCTCGCTCGGGCATTTCGGCAATGGCCTGAAAAAGCTCGTCCGGCGCGTCGGCGAAGGAGGTCAGCGCATCGGCATCGAGGACGACGGCGGCACCGCTCGCGAGCGCGGCGCGCACCTTGGCCCGCGTCGCCGAACCGATGCCCAAAGCGGGGCCGAGGCAGACGGCAGTCTTCCGGCGGTCGGCCAGGAGCCGGCTCACCGCCAGGGCATCGTCGGCTTCAGCCAGCATGACGGCGGTGAGATGAGCGGCATTGGCCGCCATGGCCGCCTGGGGCGAGGCCAGGGTGACGAGACCCGCCCCGACCCGCAAGGCAGCGAGGGCCGCGAGGCGCGCCGCCCCGGTCTGATGCGCCGCCCCGGACAGGACGACGGCATGGCCGCGCTGATATTTATGCTGCCCTGCCCGGGCAGCAGGAAGATCGGGCGCCCGGTTCTCGGCGAGCTTGGGCGCGATGGTGGTCAGGATCTCGGCCGGAATGCCGATGTCGGCGACCACGGTCTCGCCGCAATAAGCGCGTCCCGGCATCAGCACATGGCCGGGCTTCTTGCGGAAGAAAGTCACGGTGAGCGCGGCGCGGAAGGCCTCGGGCCTCGCCTGTCCCGTCGCGCCGTCGAGCCCCGAGGGGACATCGATGGCGACGACCGGCTGAGTGGCTTGCCTGGCCAGGGCCACGAGCGCATCGGGCAATGGCCGGGACAGGCCGGCGCCGAAGAGCGCATCGACGATGAGACCGGCATCGCCCAAGGCGGCGATGCTCTCGACGGGGCCGCTCCAGCGGTCGGCCATGACGGCGGCATCGCCGGTGAACCTGGCGCGGTCGCCATGGAGCGCCAGGCGGACCGGCCAGCCCCAGCGTGCGAGGTGGCGCGCCACGACGAAGCCGTCGCCGCCATTGTTGCCGGGGCCGCAGAGAACCAGGGTCGGGCGCGCGCCGAAGCGGCGGAGGATTTCTTCCGCCACCGCCCGCCCGGCATTCTCCATGAGGGCGAGCGACGACACGCCCGCCGCGATGGCGAGCGCGTCGGCGCGATACATTTGCTGAGGTGTCAGAAGGGCGTGCGAGAAACGGGACGGCATCGCGCCAGGATAGCCCGGCGTCAGACGCTCAGCCAGTGCGCCGCAGAACTGCCTATCCCTTGCTCAGCGGCACGCGCGACGGCGCGCTGATCGACCATTGATGACCATAAGGATCGGACAGGAGGCCCCAGCGATCGCCCCAGAACTGGTCGGCGAGCTCCATGACCACCGTGGCGCCGGCCTTGGTGGCGCGGTCCCACCATTTGTCGGGATCCTCCACCCTGAGCGCCAGCATGACGCCGGCCGGCGGGGTGATCGGCGTGCCATATTCGGGAAAGGCGTCCATCAGGAAGATGTCGTGATCGTTCACCTTGATATGCGCGTGCATGAGGCGCTTGCCGTCCTCGGCGTCATGGCGGCCGACCTCCTCGGCGCCGAACGCCTTCTTGTAGAAATCGATCGCCGCCTTGGCATTGTCGTTGATGGTCATATGCGGAATGAGGCCGGTGCTGTACTGCGTCATCTGGGGTCTCCCTTTGTGGCCTGCAGTCGAAGTGCCGTCCGGTGATATCGCGTCAGAGGCGACAGGTGATCCGAACAATGTTGCAAAATCGTGTCGGCACTTCAGCCGGCGGCCTGGCCGATTTCGCGCAGAAGGCCCGTGAACCACGGCGCCGAAGCATCGAACGTCTTGCCGCCCCTGATGCGCGAGAATTCGATGGTGCGGAGCTCGCCCCCCCGTTCCTCGTCATGGCCGACGAGGCCGCTCTCGCCCCTGAGGCCGGACGCCACGGCATGATCGACCATGGCGTGAATGAGCGCCAGATCGTCGGCATTGGCGGCGGCCGAGCGGGCGAAATAGCCCGATTTCTGCACCAAAGTGCGCTCGGCGCCGATGAGCTTGGCGAAGCGCTTCGAGAACCAGTCACCGACATTGATCTTGTCGATCTTGACATGCCCGAAGGCATCGCGCTCGACCGCCTCGCCGCGCGCCTCCATCTCGCGCACGAGATCGGCGACGCCCGCGCCTTCGCTGAGGAAGATCGCGACCGAACGCTTCTCGTCCATGACCGCCTTGAGCCTTTGCGCCTCGGCCTCGATGGCGATGGGAATCTCGGGGACATAGAGAGCGTCGATGTCCTTCTGGACGGCAGCGAAGGCGGACGGCGCCTTGAGCCGGCGGCGATAGGCCTGCGCCGTCGCCGCCGCGAGCCAGCCCGAATGGCGGCCCATGACCTCGTGGATCAACAGGGTGCGCGGCGCCGTGGTGCGTTCATTGACGACGTTCTCGAAGAAGATCGCCCCCTGCTCGGCCGCCGTATCGGCGCCCAGCGACCGGCGGACCGGCACGATATCGTTGTCGATCGTCTTGGGCAGGCCGACCACGGTAAGCCGGTGGCCGCTCTCGGCCAGGAAGCGCGCCAGGTCGGCGGCCGTCGTGTTGGTGTCGTCGCCCCCGATCGTATGGAGGATCGTGACCTCGTCTTCGAGCAATCGCGCGGCCGCCACATGCAGAGGGTTCTCGCCCTGCTTGATGAAGCCGCGCTTCACCAGGTCGGCGGCATTGGTCAGCTTCACCCGGCTGTTGCCGATCGGGCTGCCGCCCTCCCGGCGCAGGTGTGACGCCTGCTTGCGGATCGCCGGCGTGACCGTGACGCTGTCGCCCGTGAGCAACCCTTGATAGCCATAGCGATAGCCGATGATCCCCGCATCGGGGGCAAGGCTCGAATAGCGCTCGATCAGGCTGCCGACGGCCGCCGAAAGGCACGGCGCCAGGCCGCCTGCGGTCAGTATCGCGACTTTGACCATGAGCCGGCTCCTCACGAGGTGGTGATACCCTCAGAGGTGGCAGGTCGCGGCACCGGGATCAAGGGGCCTTACATAACCGAGCGCCTCGACGATCCGCTCGTCCCGCACCTTCATCAGGTTGACGCTACGCCCCGACGCCCTCCTCTCGGCCGACCCAGGACATTGCCCATCTGGACGGGCCCGTTTCTCGCTAAATTCGGTCGATCAATCCTTCTGCCGCTTTGATGAGCGCGTCCTGATGCGGCTGCAGGCTTTGAGCGCCGAACGAACCGATATAATCGTTGAACGGGTCCGCCACACCGGTCTTTCGTCCAGCCAGCGTTTCCATGACAGCAAGCCCGCAAAATGGCGCATATGCGCGCGAATACCCGCCCTCATGGGTCATCGCCAAGCGTCCGTCGCAGAGATCGTCCGCCGCCATCATCAGCTTCTCGGTCATAAGCCGGTATGCATCACTGTTCAGCATGAGCCTGGCCAATGGATCGAGGCCGCATGCGTCGAAGCCCGACGTGACGACGATCAGCTGCGGCCGGTAAGCCAACAACGCCGGCAGCACGACGCGATCGAAACAGGCATGATAAGCGCCTATCCCCGAACCCGGAGGCAAGGGCACATTGATATTATAGCCCTCGCCTCGCCCCCGGCCCCGACAGTCCATTCCTCCGCTGTCGATCGGAAACAGATTGTCCTGATGAAGCGATATCGTCAGGACTGAAGGATCTTCATAGAAGATCTCTTCCGTTCCGTTGCCGTGATGCGCATCCCAATCGACGACCGCTATCTTTTCAAGACGGTGCTTTTTCTGCATTTCGCGAATGGCAATGGCTGCATTCGCAAAAATGCAGAAGCCCATCCCTTCGGAGGGGCGCGCGTGATGCCCCGGCGGCCGCGTCAGCGAGTATCCGTTCCGGATATCTCCCCTGAGAACCGCATCGACGGTGGCGATGCACCCGCCTGCCGACAGAAGCGCTATCTCATAGCCGTCGGTGGAAAAGAAGGTGTTGGTGCCGGCCATGCCGCCCATTGCCGCGCTTTGGGCCTGGATGCGCTCGACATATTCACGGGCATGGATGCGCAAAACCTGCTCGCATGATGCCGCCTCCGCCTTGATCACCGTCAACTCGTCGAGCAGGCCCGAAATCTCGAGCAGGTTTCTGATACGTCTTTTCGTCTCGGGCTCTTCCGCATGCTGATCGGGTTGAACAGCACCTCCCGCAGGGACGAACAACGCAGAATTGCCGGCATCGTGCCACATGCATCTTTCGTGAAACGCAAATCCAGTTGCCACAGTCGCCTTCCTTTGGAGAGCTTGAAAAATAGTGTTTGGGCCGATCGGCGAGCGTCTTCCGAACTCTATGTCCTGGTCCCGACCTGCTGCCAGTGGCCGGGATTGAGCACGAGAGAGATCTTGCTGGCGCGGCTCATGGAAAAGGCCACGCGCTCGAGATAACCCCGGCCGACATCAAACGTCTTTCCGGATCTGCTCGCGCGCATGACCGTGCCGGGCTCCACCCCGAAAACATCACGACTGCCGCGAAAGGTCAGCTCCAGCCCCCCGTCAAGCCTCCTCGCTTCTATCGATACTTCCGGGGAGAATTGGTAGTTGCCGTCGACATCACCTGCCGCTTCGATGATTTCGGCCGCCTGAAAGTCATCGAGAGCCGGCACGCTTGAAAGCACCGCCGACCACATCACTTCCGACGCCACGACTCCCAGGTCGGTCGGGTGCAGTGCGTCGCCTTCGACCTCTCCCGTGGAGACCGCAAACAGGATGTCTCCGTCATTGGCCGTCGCCAGGGGCTGTATCATACGTCCCATTGATGTGTGGACCTGGACGGCGAGCCTCTGAAGCTCGGCAAAGCTGAGCTTCTGGTTGGTCACCACGACGCTGATCGTCGTGTTGGCAGGGTTCATCACCGACCTGCGTTGCCCCATGATGCTTCCGCTCTGAGACCTGATCTGATCGGGAACAAGCCCCAGCAAGGAATTGATACTGGACGCGTCCGGGGGAATTTTCTGTCCGCCGGTAACGACACGTCCAGCGCCGTCGACGATCACACCGACACTGTTCACGACGGTGAATGCCGCAACTTTCGTTGCTCCGTGCTGGGCAAAAGCCCCGCCCTGGCCGGAGTGGAGCCACAGTCCGAAATACGACCCCTGCATGGTGTTTCGGCCCGCCCCTCTTGCTCCCAGCGGAAACATGCCGGGCTTCGCGGCATCGAGAGCGGCGACACCCAGGCGCTCATCGGGATGGTATGATGTCAAGCGACGCAGGCCATAGTCATATATGATCGCGCCCGCCACCGCCGCCAGGTTGGACCAATGGCCGGAGCGGTGAGCGCGTTGCTTGAGCGCGGCCGAAACACCCGCTGCGGTGCCGAGGCCGTACCAAGACCCTCCTGAAATCACCAGGGCGTCGAGATTTGGAAAGTCGTAGCCGAGCTTGAGCCAATCGAGATTGTAACCGCCCGGCGCCCCTCCCCTGACATCGACTGCCGCCACGGCTTTGTTCGGGAACCAGAAAACGGTCGCGCCGGTCGGTCCCTCCGGATACTCGCTGGTTCCGATCCACAGGGACGGAAAATCGAACTCGAGCGTCCTCGATCCCGGGTCGGTGCTGATGATAAGGTTGCTTTGAGGGTTCATTTTAGAATGCTGTTCCGTCTTCTTGCTTATCCGACATCAAAGTTGTGGCCGCCGTTTCTGCCATGGACGTGCGCTCTCGAAAGCAGCCGAAGCACGAAAGACAGAAACATCGTCGAACGGACGTCCTACGATCTGCATGCCGATCGGCACCCCTGCCCCGGTAAATCCGCATGGGACGGAAGATACGGGCAGGTAGGACAGCATGTTGAAGGGATAGGTGAGCCCCCATTCGAGATACGCCCCCACGGGCTTTCCATTTATCGAAAAATTCTTGTCCATGCTGTCATGCCGAGCCAGAACCCCGGGCGCCGCCAGCGTCGGGCAGAGAAGCAGATCATAGTTCTCCACAATCGGCCTGAAGGCTTCGTACATCGACCGCCGGGTCGCCGAAAACCCGGCGACGGCCGACGCCTTCAGCTTCGATCCACGCTCGATGAGGCTCTTGATATGAGGCGACAGTTCCCTTTCCCACTTCGGCAGCAGGTCGGCGCTGGAGCTATGCACGAGATATTCGACATAGGCATTCATCGCGTGCGCTATGTCTTCAGTCCATCCTAGGGAAACCTCCTCGACGCTGCATCCCATTTCTGAAAACGCCTTGGCTGCGTTTCGAACCGCCGCGTCAACCTCCTTATCGACTTCATAGAATCCGAGATCGATGCTCAAAGCTATCTTCATGCCCTTCAACGGCTCGAACCGCTCCGGCAACACCACGACGTCTCGCACCGTCGAAGGGTCCTCGGCATGAACTCCGGACATCACATTCTGCATGAGCGCCGCATCGGCAACGCCGCGCGTCAAAGGTCCGTATCGAAGCAGGCTTTCAAAAAGAAAATTGCGATCCAGCGGATTTCGCCCGTATGGCGGCAAAAACCCGAAGATCCCGCAGGCGGATGCCGGCGCCCGTATCGAGCCGCCCGAGTCCGTGCCATCGGCAATGGTCGTCATCCCGGCGGCGACAGCCGCTGCCGCGCCTCCCGAAGAACCGGCCGGCGAATAGTCCAGATTCCAGGGATTTCTAGTCACGCCCCAAAGCTTGCTGTGGGTGATGAGACCGATCGCGAATTCCGGCGTGGTCGTGCGGCAATGCATGATCGCGCCGGCGTCGAGCAACCGTTCCACCGTTGGAGCGGTGAAGGTCGGACGATGATCCGCCAAGGCGACAGAGCCATAGGTGGTCACCTCGCCGGCGACCGGATGGAAGTCCTTGATCGCAACCGGAATGCCTTCGAGCGGTCTCGCGTCCCGGCTTCGACTTGCGTATGTCGCCTCCGCCTTTCGCGCCTGCTCGAGGGCGCGATCATAGTACGTCGCACTGAAAGCGTTGATTTTAGTGTTTATTGCCTCCGATCGGCTTATGATCGACTGCATCAGCTCCACCGGAGAAAGCGTCCTCGCCTTGAATCGGGAAAGCGCTTCCGAAGCGCCGATATAACAGAGACTATTGTCTTCGCTCATTCCTGGTCCTCATGCTCGCTTTGCGCCGACGCCGCGGCGGAATGCGTCAGGCGACTTCTTGCTTGAACACCGCCCCGGCGTAGTCCTCGGTTCCTTCGATCAGGCCACTGGCGCGCTGCAGATGTCGCGTATACGGATGCGCCATCGGCTTGTAGAAATCATGCGCCGGCGCACATTCGACGATCTCGCCGGCCAGCAGCACTGCAATTCTTGTCGCAATGGACCGGACTGCCGCGATGTCGTGGGAAATGAACAATCCGGCAAATTTTGCGCTCTCCTGCACGCTGCGAACGAGATCCAGAATCTGTGCTTGAATCGACACGTCAAGGGCGCTGACCGCCTCGTCAAACAGGATGAACCGCGGATGAGTGATCAGGGCGCGCGCGATCGACGCCCGCTGCCGCTGGCCGCCGGAGAGCTCACGCGGGAACCGTTCGATCAGATCGGCACGGAGGCCCACCTTCGCGAGCATGCCGAGAACACGCTCCCGCCGTTCGGCCGGCGAAACGCCGTCTATGAGCTTCAGTGGTTCGGCGATCGACCTGCCTATGGACATCAGTGGATCGAGCGACCATTCGGGATGCTGCAGCACGGCGCCGAGAACGCCAGGCTTACGACGGCCCATGCGATAGAGTGGCATGCCGTCCAGTGTCGCCTCGCCTTCACTTTGATTGAGAAGGCCTATGCAAATACGCCCGATCGTCGTCTTGCCTGACCCCGACTCGCCCACTAGCCCGAGAATCTCCCCGGCCCCGATCGCAAGATCGACGTTGCGGACCGCATCGTGGTATTTTCGGGCCCAGGGCGGCCCTTTCGGATACCTCACACGCACTCCCTTGAGCGAGATCACCGCGGGCCCGCTGGAAGGCGGAGCCGGCTCGTCGGCGCTTCGACTCGAGCGGATCAGCTTGCCGGCAACCTGTCCGGCACGCATGAGGTCCTTGGTATAGTCATGCTGCGGGTCCTCTATCACCGCCTCGGTCGGTCCGACCTCGACGATCTTGCCGGCGCGCATGACACAAATCCTGTCGCAGCACTGGCGAACTGCGCGCAGATCATGGCTGACCAGAATGAGTGTCGCTTGCGTGCGCTTCCTGGTTTCCGCCAACAGATCGAGAATTCGCATCCGGACAGCAGCGTCGAGTGCCGATGTCGGCTCGTCCGCCACCAGAAGCTTCGGCCGGCTGGCGATTGCCATGGCAATGCAGACCCGCTGGGCCATTCCACCGGACATTTCCCGTGGAAATGCCGAAAGTATCCGGGACGCGTCGTGAATGCCGACCGATTTGAGCAGGTCCGCGATGTCAGCGGGCGGCATCCGACCGTCGGTCGAATAGAATTGGCTTCCGATCTTGCGGGTCGGATCCAGCGACGTGACTGGATTCTGGAAAATGAAGCCTATCTCATGAGACAAGAAGCGTCGGCGATCCTCTCCCTCGAGAGAGAATACGTCCCTTCCAAAGGTTTTGACCGATCCTCCTGACGGCTTCCGCCCAGCCCGGTTGATGCCGCCAACCGCCAATGCCAAGGTGCTCTTGCCGCTGCCGCTTTCCCCGATCAGGCCAACGCACTCCTCCGGCCAGGCCTCGAAATCGATGCCGTCCAGTGCACGAAACATCCCTTCACTCGCGGGGAATTCCACGACGAGGTTGCTTGCCTTTACGATCGGGCGGGAACTGGCGGCCATGTCCGTCAAAACCGGTGAGCAGGATCGACGTAGGAACGCATCGCGTCGCCGATGATGTTTATCGACATGATCGAGAGAGCGAGTGCGGCTCCGGGCGCAAGGGTCATCCACGGCGCGATTTCCAGGTAGGTCGCGCCGTCCCGCAACATCGACCCGAGCGACGCGACCGGCGGCTGGACCCCCAGCCCGAGAAAGCTCAGACTGCTTTCGATCAGCATTCCGAGAGAGATCGAGTAAACCGCCTGCACGACAATCGTACCGGCGACATTGCGCAGGATGTGGGTGAACACGCGATCGAGGAACGGCAACCCGCCGACTTCGGCGACGAGGATGAAGTCTCGCCCGACAACATTCATCGTCGCGGCGCGCACGACCCGCAGCATTGTCGGAAAAGTTATCAGCGCAATGACCATCATCGCGCTGGTCACTCCGGGTCCGGCCACGGCGACGACCAGCATGCCGAGCAGGATCGGAGGAAAAGAGAACATGATATCGGCGATCCGCCCGGCAAATTCGTCGGTCCAGTGATGAAAATAGGTCGCGATCATTCCCGCGACGGCTCCGAGAGCTCCGGCAATGATGACAGACACGGTAGACAGAAGAAATGTGATCTGGATGCCTTCCAGCACGCGCGCCAGGATCGGCCGCCCGAGCTGGTCGGTGCCGAAGGGGATCAGCCATTGCGGCGGCGACAGGCGCGGCCCGTAGCCGATCTGGTTCGGATCGCCCACCGGCAGCAGTGAAGCGCCGAGGCTGGCCGCGAGGAGAAACAGCAGGACCAAAGTCGCCACGCCGGACAGCGTGTTGCCGAACAGCGCGCTCCTGAGCCGCGACAGCGAAGAAAGGACGTTCATGAGCTCAGTGCCCGGATCCGTGGATCGAGTATGCCATAGGCGATATCCGTCACCATGTTGATGAGGACGAAGGACGCCGCGATCAGGAGCACACCCGACTGTACGACGGGATAGTCCCGCCCCTGCACGGCTTGAAAGATATATCGCCCGACCCCAGGAATTGAGTAGAGCTGTTCCACGAGGATGGAGCCGCCGAGCAGATAGCCGAGATACACGCCGACGATCGTGACCACAGGCACGCCCGAATTGCGCAGCATGTGGCGGCGGACGATCTGCCCCGTGGTCCTTCCCCGAGCCTTGGCGGCAAAGACAAAATCCTCCTCCGACAGGGCCAAAACGGCCTGGCGGGTCACGGCGGCGACGGTCCCGATCCCGATCAGCGACAGAGTGAGCACGGGCAAGACAATAGCCTTGACATGCGCCCCGGGATCCTGATCGAAGGGAACCCATCTGCCCACCGTCAGGCCGAGCGCATATTTCGAGAATATGTACAAGAACAGCGATCCGAGGACGAAATCGGGGACCGACATCGAGAAGCCGCTGAAAAGCCGGCTCATGGTCGACGTAAACCGCCCCGTTCCGGCCAGGCCCGCCGCAAAACCGAGCGGAACGCCGAGCAGTATGGCCGTCAGGGCCGCCAGGGTTGCCAGTTCGAGCGTGACGGGAATGCGCCCGGCAAATTCAGTCCAGACCGGCTGGCTGGTGATGAGCGAGGTGCCCAAATCACCCGTGGTGAGATTGCCTACCCAATAGACGTACTGGTGGATGAGCGGCTGGTCGAGCCCGAGGCGTTCTGCAACTTCCTTGCGGAATTCCGGGGAACCGTGCGGGACCAGGATTTCCTCAAAGCTGCCCGGAATGAGATGGATCGCAGTAAAGATGACGACCGTGACGCCCAACAGCGTCACGGCCGCGCTGCCAATGCGGCCGAAGAGAAAGGCCAGGAAGGCGCTCATCGATCCGTCACTTCAATTCGGCGTTTTCAATTCCATAAAGGGTGGTCGCGTAACCGTCCCGGTGAGCCGTCTCGAATTTGGCGAATTTGTCTTTCCTGTAAGCAACGGTATCGATGCGGGTCACCAGGGGCACGACGATCGCCATCTCGTCCACTTTCGTGCACACGTCCTGCAGTGCTTTGGGACGGGCAGGATCGTCGGCAGGCAACCCGCGAGCCACGGCGAGAGCGGCATTGTAGGCGGGATCGTTTGGTATGTGCCCCGCAGTAAAGCCGGCCGCTTCGGCGTTCCACCACAGCGGCACCATCGCCGGGTCGGTATAGCCCGCATACCAGACTATCGAAGCCTGGAAGGTGCTGGGATTGTCGACCCAGAGTTTCTTTATCCACGAGCCCTCGTCCGAAACCGAAATATCGGCTTCCAGTCCGAGTTCGGCGACGTTCTCTTTTACGATCTGCGCGATCAGCGAATAAACCGGCGTCGGCCCGATCGCCATCGTGAACTTCAGCGCTCCGACACCCGTCTCCGCGACCAGCTTTTTGGCCTTCTCGATGTCGCGAGTGTAAAATGGCAGCTTGGTCGTGTCGCAGGCATTGAAGACCGGCGCCATCACCGACGAGAGCTCGCCGATCCCGCCAAGGGCGACATCGATCATCTTCTGCCGGTCGAGCGAAAGGGCGACGGCCTGACGCAGTTTCGCATCGCGGAACGGCGATTGGTCCCACACCGCGTTCAAGCACAACTGGAAGACATTCGTGGTCGGGTTTTGCGCGATCTCGATACCCTCGACTCCGCTGAGCAGCAGCGCGGCGTCGGGACTGGCTTCGAATGACGCGACATCGATGGAGCCGTCGCGCAGGCCGGCAATCCTGGATTGATCGGCCGGCACGATCCGGACCGTCAATTCTTCGATAAGGGGCAATCCTGCCTGCCAATAATGCTCGTTGCGCGCGAGCTTCCAGTGATCGTCCTGGACATGCGAAACCACCCGGAACGGCCCCGTGCCCAACAACTGCTTGGTTGGATCGTAAGTGCCATCGCCAAGCTCTTTCATCGGGATGATCGATGCCATTGTCGACGCGAGAGCCCTGAGGAAACCCGCATAGGGCTCTTCGAGCTGAATATTCACAACACCCTCGCCGGGCGAATCTATCGATTTAATACGCCCTATCTGCGCGCTGAAGAATGAAGCGGTCTTGGGATCGGTCAGCCGCTTGAGGCTTCCGATCACGTCATCGGCAGTCACCTCGCGTCCATTGGAAAACTTGGCGGCCTTGCGCAGCTTGAACGTGTAATTTGTCGGCGAGGCTTCTTCCCATGATTCCGCAATGGCAGGCACTGGATTCAAATCGGCATCGAGAGCGGTCAGCCCGTCATAGACAAGATGCAGCAGCTCCCATGAGGAGCCCAGGATCGACGTATGAGGATCGTAGAGATTTGCCTCCAGCGGCTTGGCCCAGACCAGAGCTTTCGACGTCTGCGCCTTTGCCGTCCTGTCGGACAGCTGCAGTCCTGCGGCCGCGGCCCCCGAGAGAAGGATCATTCTCAGCGTGTCGCGCCTATTGATGCCACTCAAGCGATTCATCCCTGTCTCCACTTCTTATGCTTCTGATTTGATTGACGGTCTTGGCAATCTGAGCCGTATCGTCTGCGTCAAAAGGTTTGGACTTTGGTCCCTCTTTCCACAAGATTGCGTTTCGAGCGCAAGCCGGCACACCACCGAACCGGCTTGCTCATCGATGTTGCAATAAATTATAATTTATAATCACACCTTGTCAATTGACGTTCAGGGCCGCTTGTCGGATTGCATCTGATGAACGGCTGTCCGCAGACGCCTCTCGGTTTCACAGAGATGATCCGTCAGGAGTTGTCGCAGTGCTTTTCTATCACCTTCGACAAATTTGCGGGCGAGCAGCGCATGCTCGTCCTTGTACGCCTGGAAATACTCCGGCGTGTTGCATTCGGGGTTTGGACGAACCGCGAGCGCGAAGTAACGATCGACATTCTGCCAAAGCCGCTCCAAGACATTCCTTACGACCGTCGTGGCCGCCGGTGCGAGCAAGAGCCAGTGAAAGTTGCGATGGGCGAGAAAAAAATCTGACGAATATGATGTCGTCTTCAAGAGGCCTTCAACCGCCATCTGGCAATTTCGCCGGTCTTCGTCCGTCGCCTTGACCGCGGCACGATAGGCGAGCTCGGGCTCGACAATGCGTCGTAGATCATAGATGCCGGCCAGATCATCCAAGCCGATTTCCGCCGCGAATGTGGCGCGTTGGGGCGTGGTGACAATGAGGCCCTCGGCCTCGAGATGGCTCAGCGCTTCTCTCACGGGAACCAGGCTGAGAGCAAACCGCTCCGCGATTGCCTTGGGCAGCATTCTGGCCCCGGCAGGTATCGTGCCATCCAGCAATTCTTGGCGAAGCCGCTCTGTCACAGCGTCCGCCGCACTCGTGCGAAGATCAATAACCTGATGCGAGCGGGTCATCTTCAGTATTCTTTCCCGGACATCGGACCAACTTCACCACGACCTGTCATCATTGCATTCGGCATAGACGCACTTTAGTTGTGAAAGAGCTTCCAAAGCAAGCAATCTGACCTGTCCCGGCAACGCCCACCGCCGTCGGTCTGATTTGCAGACGCTAAGTCTTGAAGGAGAGCCGCATCAGAGGCCGACGCGGCGAGCGGCGGGCTACTTCCGTAAAGCCCAACTCGCGGAACACAGAAACGATGCCGACGAAGCCCTCGCCCCACATCAAAGGTTTGCCGGTGTCGATCGGACAGACATCGATGGCCTTGGCCTTCTTCTTTCTCGCATAGGCGATGGCGGCCTCGGCGAGGTCGGTCATCAAGCCGCGCTTGCGATGGCCGGTGCGAACATAGAAGCAGGTGATCGCATAATGCTTGCGCGGGTCCTTCTCAGGCTCGAGGGCGGAGGTCTTGGCCGTCTCGAAACGGATGACCTCCGGCCTGGGCGAGACCGCGACCCAGCCGATCGCCTGCCCTTTCTCATAGAGAAGCAGACCTGGCGCCGGCCCCGCGGCGACGCAGGACTTGAAGGCCTTCTTGCGCCTGTCCCTGCTCAGGGCCTTGAAATCCGTTCCGGTGAGCCGCGGCCACATGCACCAGCAGCCGGAATTGGCGCCCTTGTCGGGTCCGAACAGATCCTCGACATCGGCCCAGCGCGCCGCCGTCAGAGGTCGAACCGTGAATCGTGATGCCGCTTTCTTCATCGTCCTGACCAATAGCCCGTTTCGGAAAATTTGTCCGTGACTGCATTTGCATGCCCAAGGCTTGGGCGAATGCCTTATAATTAGGCAGTGGAATCGTGCAGGCTGACCTTATCCGAATGTCAGCGTGTTGATTTCATTTGTATTTTTATCCCAATGCCAGTTGGCATGCGGCCTGCAAACAGGGCGCAAGATCAGAACAGGGGTGTGCATGAAAAAGATCGAGGCCATCATCAAGCCGTTCAAGCTCGACGAAGTCAAAGAGGCTCTGCAGGAAGTGGGATTGCAAGGCATCACCGTCACCGAGGCCAAGGGCTTCGGCCGGCAGAAAGGCCATACCGAGCTCTATCGCGGCGCCGAATATGTCGTCGACTTCCTGCCCAAGGTGAAGATCGAGATCGTCCTCGCCGACGAGCTCGTCGACAAGGCGGTGGAGGCGATCCAGAACGCGGCGCGCACCGGACGCATCGGTGACGGCAAGATCTTCATCTCCACCATCGATCAGGCGATCCGCATCCGCACCGGCGAATCCGGCACGGACGCGCTCTGATCCCCACAAGACAACCAAGCCAAACCAGAGGGATAAAAAAATGGCCAAGGTCAAGGACGCCGACGCGGTACTGAAGCTCATCAAGGAGAAGGACGTGAAATATGTCGATCTCCGCTTCACCGACCCGCGCGGCAAGATGCAGCATCTGACGATGGACGTGTCGCAGATGACGGAAGACGCGTTCGCCGAGGGGCTGATGTTCGACGGCTCCTCGATCGCCGGCTGGAAGGCGATCAACGAGTCCGACATGGTGCTGATGCCGGATCCCTCCACCGCTCACATGGATCCCTTCTACGCCCAGACGACGCTCGCCGTCTTCTGCGACATCCTCGAGCCCTCGACCGGCGAAGGCTATGCGCGCGACCCGCGCATGATCGCCAAGCGCACCGAGGCCTATCTCAAGCAGACCAAGCTCGGCGACACGATCTTCGTCGGCCCCGAGGCCGAGTTCTTCATCTTCGACGACGTGCGCTTCGCCTCCTCGCCCTACAATTGCGGCTACAAGCTCGACTCGATCGAATTGCCGACCAATATGGATCGCGAATACGAAACCGGCAATCTCGGCCATCGGATGCGCACCAAGGGCGGCTATTTCCCGATGAATCCGCAGGATTCGGCGCAGGACATGCGCTCGGAGATGCTCTCGGTCATGGGTCAGATGGGCCTCTCGGTCGAGAAGCACCATCACGAGGTGGCGGCCGCCCAGCACGAGCTCGGCACGAAATTCCAGCCGCTCGTGACCGCCGCCGATCACATGCAGATCTACAAATACGTGATCCACAATGTGGCGCATGCCTATGGCAAGACCGCCACTTTCATGCCGAAGCCGGTGTTCGGCGACAACGGCTCGGGCATGCACTGCCACTTCTCGATCTGGAAGGACGGCAAGACGCAGATGGCCGGCAATCAGTATGCCGACCTCTCGGAGCTTTGCCTCTATTTTATCGGCGGCGTGATCAAGCATGCCAAGGCGGTCAATGCCTTCACCAACCCGTCGACCAACTCCTACAAGCGTCTGGTGCCGGGCTACGAGGCGCCGGTGCTGCTGGCCTATTCGTCACGCAACCGCTCGGCCTCCTGCCGCATCCCGCACACGTCGAACCCCAAGGCGAAGCGCGTCGAGGTGCGTTTCCCAGATCCGACAGCCAATCCCTATCTCGGCTTCTCGGCCATCATCATGGCGGGCCTCGACGGCGTCGTGAACAAGATCCATCCGGGCGATGCGATGGACAAGAACCTCTATGACCTGCCGCCGGCGGAGCTCAAGGGCATCCCGACGGTGTGCGGGTCGCTGCGCGAAGCGCTCGCCTCGCTCGACAAGGACCGCGACTTCCTGAAAAAGGGCGGCGTGTTCTCGGACGACCAGATCGACAGCTTCATCGATCTCAAGATGGAGGAGAACATGCGCTACGAGATGATGCCGCATCCGATCGAGTTCGACATGTATTACAGCTGCTGAGGCTGGACTATCCCCTGGAACCTGGCCGGAGGCGCTGAGCTTCCGGCTTTTTTCATTGCTCCGCCCTTGCGACCGTCACGTGCGCAGGATTTGGATCCATAGCATCGCATCGTCCGATGACGACATCTTCGTCTTCGCCGATTGCCAGACCCAGAACGCGCCGAGGGCCGCGATCAACAGCCAGATCATAAAGAGCAGGATCGGTCTGCGTATCTGCATCAAGTCAACCTCATCCGTCGAACCTCTCGCTTCGATAAACCTCATGCCCGCCGAGCAGAGTCAGCATCACTTGCGTGTCCGCGATGTCGTAGGGATCGATAGCGAAGAGATCGCGGTCGAGGATGATGAGATCGGCATATTTGCCGAACTCCAGTGACCCGGTGTCGGCCGAGCGCCAGGCGGCGGCCGCGGCATTGACCGTATAGCCCTTGATGCATTCAGCGAGCGTCATGCGCTCTTCCGGCAGGAACGGCGGATGGTCCCTGCCCTGGCCCGGCGGCTGGCGGGTGATCGCGGTCTGCATGATCTTGAAGGGGTTGAGGGTCGAGACGCCCCAGTCGCTCGACAGAGCGCAGCTCGCTCCCGCATCGATGAGCGAGCGGAAGGGATAGATCCAGCGCGCCATGCGCGGCCCCGCCATCGGAACCGCGACATCGGTAACCGAGGGCTCGTTGCGCGCCCACAGCGGCTGGATGTTCGGCATGACGCCGAGCCCGGCGAAGCGCGGGATGTCGTCGGGATCGACGCATTGCACATGGGCGAGTTGATGCAGGCTCGGCCAGGCGCCGTTGACGTCGCGCGCCGCCTCCAGCGCGTCGAGCGCCACGCGCGCCGCCCTGTCGCCGATCACGTGGCAATGGATCTGGAACCGCGCGGCATCGAAGGCGATGAAGAGCTCGCGCAGATGGTTCTCGCCGAACATCACCGGCGCATTGCCGCCCGCATCGTCGTGATAGTCCTCGAGCATCGCGGCCGTGCGATTCTCGAGCACGCCGTCGATGAAGAACTTGGCCGAATGCACCTTGAGCATGGGCGAGGCATAGTCACGGCGAAAACCCGCAATACGCGCGAGCGCGCCGGCGACCGGATCGGAAGGTTCGACCAGGGCCGTCGAGGCGACGCGCACCGTAAGACCCGTGCTCTTCTCCACCGCGCGATAGACACGCAGATGCCGCTCGGTGACCAGAGCGTCGAGAACACCGGTGAAGCCGTTGCGATTGGCGAGCGCCTGGCCGAAGCGCACGCCCTCCTCCCAGTCCGCGTCCGGTGTCTCCGGCATGCGCTCGCGTGCCCATTCGATGGCAAGCTCATGTAGCATGCCGGTGGGCCGGCCCCGCCTGTCGCGCGCGAAGCGGCCGTTCTCGGGATCGGCCACGCTCTCGTCGAGCCCGATCCGCGCGCAGGCTTTCGAGTTGAGCGCGGCGCTGTGATAGTCCGACGAGAAGATCAGCACGGGCCGGTCGGGCACGGCCTGGTCGAGCACCTCGCGGGTAAGATTGTGCTCGCCGAAAATGCCGGAATACCAGCCATGACCCTTCACCCAGTCGCGCTCGGGCTTGCCCTTGGCGAAGTCCGCAAGCGCATTCTGCAAGTCCGCGATGGTGCGCGCCCCCGCGAGATCGACGTCGAGGGCGTGACGCGTGCCCGAATCCTGCAGATGAATATGGGTGTCCTGGAAGCCGGGCAGCACCAGCCGGCCGCCGGCATCGATGACCCGGGTGGTCTTGCCGATGAGCGCCCTGATCTCGGATGTCGATCCCAGCGCCATGATCCGGCCGGCGCGTGAGGCCAGCGCCGCGACCTCGGGCTTCAGCGGATCCATGGTCCGGATGACGCCATTGATGAGAATGAGATCAGGCGTCATTCATTTGCCCCGGCAACGGCGCGAAGTGCCTCAGGCAAGGCTTCGGCAAAGAGGTCGAGTTCGTGGTCGGGCGCGACGCTGACCCGGATGCAGCGGTTCAAGGGTGCGACGCCCGGCATGCGCACGAAGACGCCACGGGTGATCAAGCCGTCGAGCACTCTCTTGGCGAAGGCGCCATCGCGGCCGCAGTCGATGGTGACGAAATTCGTGGCGGACGGCAGAGGCGCGAGGCCCTCGCCACGGGCGATGGCGCCGATGCGCTCACGCGCCCGGCTGACCTTGGCGACCACCTCCTCGAGATAGGGCCGGTCGTCCAGGGCCGAAAGCGCCGCCGCTTGCGCCAGGCGATTGACGGCGAAATGATTGCGCACCTTGTCGAAGCATTTGACGAGCCCTGCCTCGCCGATCACATAGCCGACGCGTGCTCCCGCCAGGCCATAGGCCTTGGAGAAGGTGCGGAAGCGCAGGAGCTTGGGGTTGTCGAGGTCGAGCGGCGGCAAGGTGCCGGGCGGCGCGAACTCGCCATAGGCCTCATCGAGGATGAGAACCGAGCCATCGGGGATGCCGTCGATCAGCGCGGTGACGGCGCTCGCAGGCCACCAGGAGCCCATCGGGTTGTCGGGATTGGCGAAAAAGATCAGACGCGCCGTCTCGCGCTTCGCCAGATCGAGCAAGGATGCCGGGTCTTCGCGGTCCGCGACATAGGGCGTGGTCACCAGCCTGCCGCCAAAACCCGCGACATGGAAGTTGAAGGTCGGATAGGCGCCGAGCGAGGTCGCCACCGTGACGCCGGGCTCGACGAACATGCGCACGGCATAGCCGAACAGTGCGTCGATCCCTTCCCCTACGGCGACGTTCTCGGGACGCACGCCGTGATGCCGGGCCAGCGTCTGCTTGAGGTCGTGATTCTCGGGGTCGCAATATTTCCATACGTCAGAGGCAGCCTCGGCGATAGCCGCCTTGACGCGGGGGGACGGACCAAAACCGTTCTCGTTGGCACCGAGCCTGGCCCTGAAGGCGACCCCGCGCTGGCGTTCCAGCGCCTCGGGACCGACAAAGGGCACCGTCGAGGGCAGCCCGTTCACGAGAGGGGTCAGCGGTATGCTCGGCACGCGGGGCCTCCATTCACGACCTCAAAGTGTGGCCATAGCGCAACAGTCGCCAAATTTGCACGTGATTTCACGATCTCGTGAGTCCCACCCCCAGCGAAGAGAGTAAAAGGCACTCATAATGAATCGCATAGCTTTTTCCGCCGGGCGTCATGTCACAGTTGCCATTGTGTTCCTGTGCATGCTGGCGCTGACCCTCGTCCAGGTCCTCGGACCGACAGCCCGCCTGAACCATGCTTTTGGACCGGCCGATATCACGGACTCCGCCGTCGCCGCCGTGAACGAGCGTAGCTCGGGCACGCATAATCCGCTACCCAGCCGCTGCGCCAGCATCAAGCTCGTCCCCGTCGAGATCGGGACCATTGATGTCGCACCGGCCGAGGCCAGCTGCGCATTCATCGCCACCGCCACGTTTACGCAGCCGCATAGCACCGAGCTGGGCGTCCCCACACCGCCGCCGCGGCGCGCCTGATCCAACCATAGACAACTAAAACGGCCGTGGCGCGCCTGTCGCGGCATTTCCCCTGTTTCATCAAGGACTCACTCTCATGCCGATCACCCGGCGCATATTCCTCCTCAGCGGCATTGGAGCCGCCCTCAGCGCCTGCGTTCAGGATGGAACCGAAGAAGGCATCGTCGCGGAGCCTGCCGGCTCCGGATTCTCTTCGCTCACCCGAACCAGCTATCCCGCCCTTCCCGACGAGCAATTTCCGATACCGGCTGTCGATCTGAAGAAGCTCAAGCCGAAATATCGCCGCCGCATCGTGGATTTCCCGACGGCCGAGATCCCCGGCACGATCATCGTCGACACGCCGAACCGCTTCCTCTATCTGGTCCTCGGCGACGGCAAGACGATGCGGTATGGCGTCGGCATCGGACGCGACGGCTTCACCTGGGGCGGTCGCGGCCGCATCCAGTACAAGCGCGCCTGGCCGCGCTGGACGCCGCCCGCCGAAATGATCGCCCGGCAGCCCGAGCTGGAGAAATACCGCTACGGCATGGAGCCGGCGCTCGACAACCCGCTCGGCGCGCGCGCCCTCTACATCTTCCAGAACGGGCAGGACACGCTCTATCGCCTGCACGGCACGCAAGACGCGGCGAGCATCGGTCGCGCCGTCTCGTCGGGCTGCGTGCGGCTCATCAACCAGGACGTCATCGATCTCTACAACCGCGCCCGGCCCGGGGCCGCGATCATCGTGCGCCAGCGCCGGGGCGACGAAGCCGCCTGAACCAACAAAAAGGCCGGAGATCTTCTCCGGCCTTTTTCACAACGATCGAAAAAACCTCAAAGGCGGCAGGGCTTCCATTTGCCGGAAGCCGTCTTGTATTTGCCGGTCTGCGGATTGAAAGAGCGATATTTGCGGGCGCAAGCCTTGGTCCAGGAGCGCCCGCCGCCTTCGTCGACCGCCTGATGGCGCACACGCTGGCCTTCATAATTGTCCATGCAGCGCTCATAGGCATTGGCGTAGGCGCGCCTGTGGCGGTCGCTGGTGACGCCGGCACCCAAGAGCGTGCCGCCGACACCGCCGATGATGGCGCCCTTGCCGGCCCCTTCGCCGCGGTCGATCAGGCCGCCGACGAGCGCGCCCGTCAGAGCGCCGCCGATCGTGCCGACGAGAACATCCGCGCCACCATTGGTCTTGCGATGCGCCACATCACGCGCATAGGAATCACAATATTGGCGCGGGCCCGCCGAAGCCTGCCCGGCAAATCCGGCCATCACGGCTGCCGCCAGCGCAGCGCCCATGCATTTCGCCAAGATCATCCGTCTCATGCCGTACTCCTATCAAAAAGCGTGCTCTCACTTAGAAAGCGATTGTGGCCGGTCCGGGGCGCATTGTAACCGTTCTAGACAGGCCTCGGCAGCCGCGAAGCCGCTTGAACCAAACAAAAGGCCGGGATGTGGTCCCGGCCTTTGTTTCCGATATCGATCAATCGCCTAGAGCCGGCACGGCTTCCATTTGCCGGAATACGATTTGTATTTGCCTTTCTGAGGATCCCAAGAGCGATATTTTCGCGCACAGGCCTTTGTCCATGAGCCTGCGCTTCCTTCGTCACTCTCGGCGACCTTAGTCTCGGTCGCCTTGTTCACGACCACTTTAGTCCCGGCCACCTTGTCCTCGGCTGTCTCGTTGCGGGCGCGCTGGCCTTCATAGTTGTCGACACAGCGCTCGAATGCGTTGGTATAAGCGCGCTTGTACCGATTGCCGGTGACGCCAGCGCCCAAGATGGTGCCGCCGGAACCGCCGATGATGGAACTCGTGCCGACACTCTCGCCGCGGTCGACCGGCGCACCGCCATTGGTCTTGCGATACGCGACGTCACGCGCATAGGAATCACAATATTCGCGAAGACCCGCCGAGGCCTGCCCGGTCATCACGGCGACCGCCAGTGCGGCGCCCATGCCTTTCAGCAAGATTGTCCGTCTCATCCCGAACTCCCAAATTCGAGCTAACTTCCCTTGGGAGGCGATTGTGGCCGGCTTGGGGCGGCCTGTAATTGTTCTAAACAGGCTCGGGAAGCCATAATCGCAGTGGAAAAACAGGCCTGCAAGAGATAGCCGCCGGTCGGCGCCTCCCAATCCAGCATCTCGCCTACGGCATAGACATGAGGCCATGCCCTGAGCTCGAAGTTCCGGTCGATCTCGGTCAAAGCCACGCCGCCCGCCGAGGATATGGCCCGCGCCAGCGCATCGGTCCCGGTCACCGTCAAGGGCAGCGCCTTGATCGCGGTAGCGCTCGCCCGCAGCCCCGCCTCGCGCAAGAGCGCGATCGCCGCCGGCGCGAGCCCGGTCGTCTTGCGCAGCCAGGTGCTGTGCGAGGATTTTCCTCTGGGACGCGCCAGACGATCATCCAGGGCGGCAAGCGTGAGATCGGGCTTGAGGTCGAGGACAAGTTTTCCCGACCGGCGCAGCTCTGATGTCAGCGCGTAGATCGCCCCGCCCTCGAGGCCGGTCCTGGTGATGACGGCCTCGCCGCGCACCCTCCGGCCGCCGCTCGATGCGGCGATGCGCTTGAGCGGCATGCCGGCGAAGCGATCGCGGAAATACGGCGACCACGGGATCGCGACACCGCAATTGGCCGGGATGAAGGCGTTCACCCGGATGCCGCGGCGCGCAAGGTCGTCGACCCACTGTGCATCGGACCCGAGGCGCGGCCAACTGGCGCCGCCGAGCGCCAGGATCATGGCATCGCGCTCCATCTCGCCAGTCCAGCGCGTCTTGAGCGCGAGCTCGACTCCCAGGCCGTCGAGCCGGCGCAGCCAGGCGCGCAGCAAGGGCGAGGCCTTCATCGTCTTGGGAAAGACCCGGCCCGATGAGCCGATGAAGGTCTCGACGCCGAGCCCGTTGCACCAGGCGATCAGCGCTTCAGGCGGAAAGGCGCGAATGGACGGTTCGAGAACGGGACGCGCCGCGCCATAGCGGTCGAGGAACGGCTCCAGCGGCTCGGAATGGGTGAGATTGAGGCCGCCGCGGCCCGCCATTAGGAACTTCCGCGCCGGAGAAGCCATGTGGTCGATTACCCGGACGCGCGCACCGCCTTGCGCCAGCACCTCGGCGGCGATGAGGCCGGACGGACCGGCACCGATGATGTCGACATGAAAACTCATGCGCCGGCATTGCCAGAAAAGATGCCGTGACTAAAATGCTTCAGCATTGAAAAGGACTTCATCGGTGATCTTCAGATTCGGACTTCTGGCTCTTGCCGCCATCGTCTCCTCCAGTCCTCTCCTAGCAAAGCAGACGCTGCCGCCGCAAATCACCCAGGCGATCAAATCCTGGCAACAATGCGCGGCGGCCGCCTACAAGGCCGAACGGCAGGTCAAGACCGACAAGGACGCGGCAGCGGAAGCGAGCTTCGCCGCCTGCCAGGCGCAGTTCGAGACCGTGGTCGCGCGTGCCGAAGAGACCGGGCTCAAGCCTCAGGACGTGCGCCAGGCCCTGGCCAAGAGCAAAGCCGCCCTCAAAAAGCAAATGACCGCGCACTGAGCGCGGTCATCGCCAGTCTCCTCGAAAGCGATCAGCCGCCGAATCGCCAGGTCGCCGAAATCTTGGCGTTGAAGCCAGGCTCCAGGAAGTCGCCAACCCCCAACACGTCATTCAGGTAGTTGGTATGTTTGACATCGAAGAGATTTTCCATGCGCAGATCGACTCGAAAATCGTCAGTCACTGCATATCCCGCAAACACGTTGACCAATTGCACGTCGCTGATGTGGTAGGAATATTTCTCGGTGGTCTCGGGGTCATAGAGCGTCCGGTCGGCGTCGAACAGATACTGGAACTCAGCACCGACAACAGCGCGGATCTCCATGAACCGCACGCCGGCAAAGGCAAACAGATTGTCCGGCGGCGCAGTGATCAGGTCGGTGTCGTTGGTCTTGTCCTTGCTTTCGAGGAAGGTGCCGGAGATACCGGCAAAGAATCGGCCCGCGTCGTACACGGCTTCAAACTCGATACCCTTGATCACGACCTCATCAAAATTCTGGTACTGCAAGCAGATCGGGATCGATCCCGGCGGTCCGGGCGGGCTGCCGGGAGGGGGCGGAGCAGGTACGAAAGGACACTCGTCATTCGGCGGAAACGCTGACAGGTAAATGACCCCTATATAGTCCTTGACCGTGTTGTGGAACGCCGCTGCCTTCAGGCGTATGCCATCATCCGGAGTGAAAATGCCGTCACGCTTGTAGTTGAGACCCACTTCAAACAAGTGGCCAGTTTCCGGCGTCAGATTTGGATTAGGCAGGAAAGGGAACACAATGCCTGCGGGATGATTGCCGGCCATCAGCGTTTCGATGACACTTGGCGAGCGATAACCTTCGGCGTAAGTGCCATAGACCTGCAGCCCGTTAAGCCCGGTCGTCTCGAAGGGCTTGACGCCAAGCGTGATGCGTGGGGAGAGACGATCATCCTCGTTATCCACCTCCCCATCGTCGCTCTTCAGCCGATATGAGTCATATCGCAACCCGCCCACGACCTCGAGCCAGTTCGAGAATTCAAGCTTGTCTTGGATGAAGGCACCCCAGACCTCACGGTAGCCGGAGGGGCTGTAAATGTAGGCGCCGCCCAGGGGATCCTCGACATTGACATCGTCTTCGAACCAGTCGCCGCCATAGGTCAGCGTATGACGTATGCTACCGGTTTCGAAGCGGGAAACGTTGTTGACGTCGAGGCCAGTTGTCGTCAGGTCGAAGTTGCGTTTCGTTCCGGCAGGCACGAGGACCCACTGCCCCGGCGTTCCCTGATCCCACCGGTACGCCGCCCGCAACGACGTCTGATCCATTGAGGTATCATTCACATAGCCGGAAAGAGTGAAATCGATCCACGGCGAGCTTGGATCGACATAGCGGTATTTGCCGGTGAAGATGTCTTCCCTGAGATCCGTCTCATGCGGCTGGGAGTTCGATGGTTCCCGCCACTCATTGCGGTTGCCGATCCAGCCCAGAGTGATCTCATGGCCATCGGCGGGGCGGATCACGGTCTTGGCCAGGCCGGCCTGGACCTCGTAGTTCGTGTCGTCCACCCGCTCGCCGTCGCCGCCCTTGTAGTCGTCGCGCTCGCGATAGGTGAAATTGCCGAGGAGATCGAAAGCCTCGACCGGCTTGATGGCGCCGGTGACGCTCGTCAGATAGCCGTCGCCATTGGTTTCGTAGCCGCCCTTGATCGAGCCGCCAAACTGCTCGCCGTCACGCAGGAAGTCGCTGGCCGACTTGGTCTCGAACACGACGACACCGCCGATGGCGCCCGAGCCATAGATGTTGGCGACGGGACCGCGCACCACCGTGACCTGCTTCAGGAGCTCGGGCTCGATCCACGTCGAGGCGGCGCTGCCATGGTCGTTGCGCGAGAAATTGTTGCGCGCGCCATCGGTGATCATGGCGACACGGCCGAAGTCCTGGAGGCCGCGGATATTGATGCTGGTGCCAAGGCCGGTTCGATCCTGCGAGCCCGCCGTCGCGACGCCCGGCACGCCATTGAGGACCTGCCCGATGTTCGACGGCTGCCGCTGCTGCAGCTTCTCCTTGCCGACGACGCTGGTCGAGGTCATGGACGAGATCACCTCCTCGTCGAATTTCGAGGCGACAATGGTGATCTGATCGAGCAGGCCGCCATCGGTCTGGGCCTCCTGCTCAGCTTGCTGCTGCTGTTGTTGTTCCTGGCCGAGTGCCGGCGCGGTGTAGGCAATGATGGCGGCTGTCGCCAACAGCCACGGCCGCAAATATGTGGTGCGTCCCATGAGACCCCTCTCCCCTGAACCATCGATAGGCTGGCTACTGGACTGGAGGAGTCGTTTGCTGGCGCCGGGCCATTAACTTTTCCGGCCCGGCCGCCTACTAAGGGTATCCGACTAAAATAGTCAAGTATCTAAAGGCCTATGATCTCACCTAAAAATGGTAGCGACGGGGTCACGCAGCCTCCCGGCGCAGCGGCTGGCACATGCAATGGACGCCGCCGCCCGCCTGGGTGAACATGGTCATGTCCGGGTCATAGACCTTGAAGCCCGCCGCCCGCATCTTGCTGTTGAGGTCGCGTGCGGTGAGCGTCGAAAGCACCCGGTCATTGCCAAGGGCCACCACATTGCAGCCCAAGGCCATGGTCTCCTTGAAGCTCGCCGGGATGATCTCGATCTTCTTCGATTTGAGCCACTGGACGATGTCGTCCTCGGTGGTCTCCAGGCAGACAGCGGCGCAATGCTCATTGAGCATGCACACCATCAGGTCGATATGGACATAGAACTGGTCGATCGGGGCGTATTTGATCTCCCACCCCTCCTTGGCGAACCAGTCGGCGACCTGGCGGGCGGCCACTTCCTCGGAGCGGTGATCGGTATAGCCGACCAGGGCTACGCCGGGCCGGATGATGTTGAAATCGCCGCCTTCGAAATTACCGGCGCTCACCATGTCGTAGATCGGGATGCCGCGCTCGAGATAGAAGCGCAGGACGGCCGCATATTCACCGCGCCTGCGCGGATTGGCGAGTTGGCAGACGACCGCGCCGTAAGGCGACATGAAGGACGAATCGCGCGCATAGACCTGATAGGGATTGGTCATGTCGACCGGCAGGAAGTGGCAGGTGACGCCGGCATCCTGATAGGCATCGATCATCTCGCGATGCTGGCGCATGGCGAGCTGCTTGTCGAACTTGTAACCCCTGCGCAGCGTGTCGCGCACCAGCGACGACCATTGGGCGTTCTCGAGCCCCATCCAGCGGAAGCTTTCGGCCGGTCCCAGCAGCACATCCTTGAGCGGTCCGGTCTCGGATTTGAGATACCATTCCTTCATCAGGGGCGTTCCGCCGCCGTCCTTGCGGGCGCGAAGGGGAATTGCGTCTTGGGCCATTCTGTTCTCCCGGATGGTCTGGTCTAGGCTCGCGCAAACTGGGTGAGTGGAGGCCGGAGCGCAAGCGATTAAACCTCCCGGCCTCAGTGATAAATACTCACCGAACCCGTCAGTCCGCCGCCGGCGACGACATGAAACTCACCATCTCGGCCTCGAGCCAGTCGGCAAAGATGCGGGCGCCCGGCGAGGCAAGCTGCGGCGTGACGAGAAAATAGGCCCCGAGATCCTCGACCGACTGCTCGAAGGGACGAACCAGGCTTCCCGCCGCGAGGTCCGCGCCGGTGGTGATCGGATCGCCGAGACAGACGCCGAGGCCCTGGCGCGCGGCGGCGAGGATATGGTTGAAGTCCTGGAAATAGAGCACACCGCGCGGCTCGACATCGCGCAGGGCGGCGTGCTCGAGCCAGCGCTTCCAGTTCTCGCCCTCCGGATCGTCGAACAGAAGCGTGTGACGGGCGAGATCGGCGAGCGTCGCGAGACCCGGCGGGCCGTGAAGCAGCTTCGGGCTGCAGACCGGGAAATAGCGCACATGGGCGATCAGCCTGATCGCGCAGTTCTTCCATACCGGCTTGCCGAAACGGATCGCCAGATCCGTGTCGTCATCGAGCACGTCGTTCACGCGGTTGGAGGCGAGCACATAAAAGCGCAAGGCGGGTGCGAGCCGGCGGAAGCCGGCGAGCCGCGGGATCAGCCAGTTGGCGGCGAAGGCCGGCGACACCGATATCCTGAGCTCGCCCTCGACCGCGGCGCCGTCGAGCCTGGCGATCGCATAGCCCAGCTGGTCCAGCGCCGCATTGGACGCCTGCAGCAGCTTGTGGCCGCGCTCGGTCAGCGACAGCCGGTTGCCGGCGCGCGCGAACAAGGGAAAGCCCAGGTGATCTTCCAGATTGGCGATGTGCTTGGAAACGGCGCCATGGGTCACCGCCAGCTCGTCGGCGGCCTTGCCCAGATGCAAATGCCGGGCGGCGGCCTCGAAGGCGCGGATGGCGTTGAGCGGCGGCAGATAGCGCTTGCGGATCTTCATATCAGTGAGCTTTTCTCACTGATGGTGCCTGGAAAGCTCGTTTGTGTCCAGGGCATCGCCGGGTTGTAATCGCCCGGCTCCCGCGCCTTCCGCGGACCAATGAAAAGCGACAAGGGGAAACGAATGACCGATCTCGATCACAAGCTGAAACGGGCCGAGACAATGGTGGCGCGCGGCAAGGTCTCGCGCCGCGACTTCATCCAGCTCGCGCTTGCCGCCGGCCTGTCGGTGACCGCCGCCGACAAGCTCTTCGTGACCGCCGCGCGCGCCGAGCCGAAGAAGGGCGGCAGCTTGCGGCTGGGGCTGGGCCATGGCGCCACCACCGATTCCCTCGACCCCGCCACCTATCCTGACCAGTTCACCGGCACGCTGGGCTGGGGCTCGCTCGGCAATGCGCTGACCGAGGTCGACCAGAAGGGCAACATCACGCCCGATCTCGCCGAAAGCTTCGAGCCCATGGACGGCGCCAGGAGCTGGGCCTTCAAACTGCGCAAGGACATCACCTTCCACAATGGCAAGAGCGTCAGCCCGGCCGATGTGGTCGAATCCTTCCGCCACCATATGGGCAAAGACTCCAAATCGGTCGCCAAGTCGGCGCTCACCGCCATCGCCGACGTAAAGGCCGATGGCGACAACGTTCTCTTCACCCTGACCGGCGGCAATGCCGACTTCCCCTATCTCGTCTCCGACTACCACCTGCCGATCATGCCGGCCAAGGACGGCGGCGGCGTCGATTGGGAATCCGGCGCCCGCACCGGCCCTTACATGCTCGAGACATTCGAGCCCGGCATCCGCGCCAAGCTGAAGCGCAATCCCAACTACTATCGCGACACCTGGTTCGACGAGGTTGAGATGATGGTGCTCTCCGACGTGACGGCGCGTACCAACGCGCTGACGACCGGCGCCATCGATGTGATGGACCGTTGCGACCTCAAGACCTTGAACCTGCTCCAGCGCACTCCCGACATCGAGATCGACGAGGTGACGGGCTACGGCCATTATTATCTGGTGATGAATACGACGGTGCCTCCCTTCGACAACAAGGATGTCCGCAACGCGCTCAAATATGCGATCGACCGCGACGAGATCGTCAAGAAGGTGCTCTATGGCCATGGCAAGGCCGGCAACGACAATCCCGTGGCGCCCGGCATCAAATTCGCCGTGGATGTCGAACCGCGCCACACCTACGATCCCGACAAGGCGCGCGAGCTCCTGAAGAAAGCCGGGCTCGACGGCGTGAAGGTCGATCTCTCGGTGTCGGATGCGGCCTTTGTCGGCTCGGCTGATGCCGGCGCCCTGTTCCGGGAAAGCGCCGCCAAGGCCGGCATCGAGATCAATGTGATCGCCGAGCCCGCCGACAGCTATTGGGACAATGTGTGGCTCAAGAAGCCTTTCGTCGCGACCTACACCAACGGCCGTCCCACGGTCGACTGGATGATGACGACCTTCTATGCGGCGGACGCCGCCTGGAACGATACGCTGTGGAAGCCGGCGCGGTTCAACGAGCTTTTGGTCGCGGCACGTTCGGAGACCGACGACGGCAAGCGAGCGAAGATGTATGCCGAGATGCAGCAGCTCCTGCAGGATGACGGCGGCATGCTGAACATCATGTTCAACAACTATGTCTGTGCCCACTCTAAGAAGGTCGCGCATGGCGAGATCGGCAACAACTGGGACCTCGACGGCATGAAGATCACCTCGCGCTGGTGGTTTGCGTAAGGTTAATTTCCGGCTTCGTCACGTTGGGCCAAGACTGCCCGGCGTGACGAAAATCCCGATGAATCATGTGATTGCCGCGCCACAGCAACTGTTGACGCGCATTCACGTCAGATATGAACGGCAGCTAACAGGTCCATTCAGCCTTCCTTCGGCCAGCCTCCCCTAGTCTCGCAATCAAGTTCGATGCTTTTCGACTTGCTGGGAGACTAAAATGTTAGACGCCGTCGTCATTCCGTTCCCGAAGCGCGCTCTGCCCTCGCCGCAGGCCCATGCGGACGTCAATGGCCCCGCGCAGATCATCATCTTTCCGGGCGTGCGCTATATGCAGATCCCGGACGAGGCGGAGGACCTCTTCGCCATCGCGACCGCTCCGCTCAAGACGCCGTCGAAGGGGAAGAAATAACTACCAGTTTCCGGCCTTCCACTTGATCGAGCAGCCCATCGACGCGATCTGCTCGCTGGGCCCCTTGCCGGTCCGCGCCACGTCCATCATCGCCTCATAGAGATCGCGGCGCGCATCAGCCACCGGCGAAGTGCGCGACGCATCGAGACGGCCGCGATACTGCAACTCGTCCTTCGCGTTGAAGCCGAAGAAGTCGGGCGTGCACACGGCGTCATAGGCGCGGGCCACCTCCTGGCTCTCATCATGGAGATAGGGAAAGGAAAAGCCGTTGGCCTTGGCGAAAGCCGCCATCCTGTCGAAGGAATCTTCCGGATGGGTGGTCGAGTCATTGGCGCAGATGGCGGCCACGCCGATGCCGGCCTTCCGCAGATCCATGGCATCGCGCACCAGCTTGTCCGCGATCGCCTTCACATAGGGACAATGGTTGCAGATGAAGGCGATGAGCGTGCCCTTGGGCCCGCGGATGTCGGCGAGCGCGTAGCTCTTGCCGTCGGTCGCCGGAAGGCGGAAATCCCGGGCCTTCCAGCCGAAATCACAAATGGGCGGCGTCGAAGCCATGGCACACCTCCCGAGGGCTTGCGCGATGCGATCGGTTCAGCCGCTCAATAACCGGCGTCGAAATAATCTTCCGCCGTCACGGTGAAGAATTCAACCGCCTCGAAGCGGCCATGGCCCGCCGGATAGTCCGGATGCGAGCGCTCATGCTTGAAGCCGATGCGGCGCGCGAGCTTGAGCGAGGCGGCGTTGTTGGCCATCACCTTGGCCCAGACGCGCACGGCGCCGACGCGCTCGACGGCAAGGCCGAGCAGCGCCCGGCCGATCTCGGTGCCGAAGCCCCTGCCCCACAGATCGGGCGCCACGCCCCAGCCGATCTCGGCCAGGCCGCCACGGCCCAGGATGATGAAGCCGTCGCCGACCGCGAAGCCGCGGGCCTTGTCCTCGGCCGCGAGATGGAAGATGTGACGGCGCTCGTCGCCCTGGCGCGCCACCTGGCGGGAGACGAAATTCTTCACATCGTCTTCGCTGCGCAGCCTGAGCGCGATATGGCGCTGATAGGCCGACTGCGTCATGTATTGTGAGAATGCCTTCCAGTCGCGCGCCTCGATCTCACGCAGAACCAAGGAGGGCGTGTCGACCGCGGGAAGTATGGTGACAATCGTCATTCGGCCGCCTCGTATCTGATCTGTCGTCCGCTCATCCAATCGTCGAGGAATATGTCGAACCAGGCACCGAGCGCCCGGTCGTAACGGAGATTGTCCGCCAACTGACGATCGGCGGGATGGGCGCCCTTCATCGTCTGCTTGTGCGGCGGCCGGCGCGAAATCCAGCGGGTGAGGCCCTTGCGGCTGGTCTCGGGGTGGAACTGGAAGCCATAGGCATTGCGGCCATAACGAAAGGCCTGCTCGGGAAACGCCTCCGTACCGGCGAGCTTTACCGTCCCGTTTGGCGTCCGGTACCAGCCGTGCCAGTGCGACTGCAGCACCTTCATCCTGGCGCCAAAAAGCCTCATGCCCTGCGCCGTCGGCTCGAGGTCGTAATAGCCATATTCGGCCTGGCCGTCAGGGTGGCCCGAGACGGTCTCGCCCAGCGTGTGAGCGAGAAGCTGCGCGCCGAGGCAGAGACCCAGAACCGGCGTCTCGCGCTTCAGCGCCGCTTCCAGGAACCGCATCTCGTCCTTCAAATACGGAAGACGGTCCTGCTGATCGACATCCTGGGCGCCGCCATAGACGACGATGCCGGCCACGCCGTCATCGAGCGCCGGCAAGGTGTCGCCGGCGGCGGGGCAGATCCAGTGCAACGCATAGCCTCGGCGCCGCGCCCAGGCCGAGGCCCGGTCGTCCATTTCATCGCGGTCGTGCACGACGAGAAGCATCTTCTGCGAATCTGCCATGGCCTCACTCTAAGCATGGAAGCGGAATCTGGGAACAAGGTTTCGGCGCTTCCGGGCCCTGAGATAAGACGGGCATTGGGGCGCCGAAAAGGCAGAAAACCGAGCTTTGTCAGAGATTTGGTTTCCTAAACGGCAGATGAACGACCCGTTCAGGGTGGATTGCAGGAAGGCTTGCTAGAACGCGTGTCATCGGGACAGCAGCTACTCTCTTTCAGGAGGCCACTCATGACACTCGACACCGCCCGCGGCATCATTCTCGGCTCCCGCCATCGCCCGACGCCCGGTCTGTTCGAGCGTGTGCGCAAGCACTTCTCCAATGCCGCGACGCAGCAACATTTGAGCGGACTCGACGACCGCATGCTGCGCGACATCGGCATCAGCCGTGCCCAGATCGAGCTCCGTGAGTTTCTGAACTAGCTTCAGAGCTACCGGACGGCGAGACGGAGGCGGTTCGACGGCGGACCGCCTCCGTTCGATTCGGAGACCACCTTTGTGAAACCGCGTGACCTCATAGCCATTGTCCTGATCGGCACGAGCCTTATCGCTGTGGCACCGACCACTGAAAAAGCGGGCCAGGCCGACAGGGACCGCGAGCCCGCTCAGGACGTCAACGTCACGCCAGCGCGAAAGGACGATGCCGGCGACGCGAAGCTCCAGCCCGCCTCCTTCACCAGTGACACCGAAGGGCTCAAAACCACTGCGACTGACCGCTAGGCCGCATGTTGACCACCATCCGGATCTCTGATGCGCTGAAACGGGTAACGGTCTCTGATATACAGATTGAAAAAGCGCCCTTTAGAGCCCGCTTTGCGGAAGGCGTCATGGACGCGCGCAGGTACCTCACAATAGCGATAAAGCTCACCTGAGGGGCGGAACCAGACGCTCAGTGTCCCAGCCCCCGCTTCATAGGCGATGCGACTGATCGCGGTCGACGGCATGCCGCTTCACATGGGCCGCTTCCGCGATACGCTCGGCCGGCGCTTGGTGGCCGTGGGCTTGCGCTTCTTGGGGACTTCCTGCTCGCCCTGATCTGTCACGGTCGGGAATTCGCCCTGGTTCTCCAGGATCGAGGCTTCCTCGACCGGCTCGCCCCAGGGGCCCGCATTGTTATAGCCCTCGTCCGGCTTCTCCCTGCCTTCCTCGGGATCGGCCTCGAGGGCGAGAAGCTCGCGCGCTTTTTCCCAATGCTCGGAGGCCTTGCCTTGCGGCTGGCCTTCCTCGATCCACAGGCGATGGGCCCGCTCGCGAATGCGGTCTTCGGTGATGGGTGACGATGACGATCTGGTCATGGACAGCTCCTTGCCGGCACTTGCTGCCGACATTTGATAAGCGCCGGAACCTCTTCGAAGTTCCAGCCGAGCTCCCATCTCAGACGAAATTAGCAGGACCCGGTGAGTCTGGCATCCGAAGCCGCCAGCGTCAAACGTCCAGCGTCTCCTCGCTCACGAATTCGGCGCGGTTGGAGATGAACTTGAAGCGCTCCTCGGGCTTGTTGCCCATGAGCTGCTCGACCACCTTGGCGGTCGTCGTCTTCTCATCGCCCAAAAGAGCCACGCGCAGCAGCGCGCGCTTGGCCGGGTCCATCGTCGTCTCCTTGAGCTGGCCGGGCAGCATCTCGCCCAGACCCTTGAAGCGCGAGATCTCGACCTTGCCGCGCCCCGAGAAATCGCCCTTGAGCAGCTCGTCCTTGTGCTGATCGTTGCGGGCATAGGCCGTCTTCGACCCCTGCGCCAGCTTGTAGAGTGGCGGCACGGCGAGATAGAGGTGTCCCTCCTCGATCAATTGCTGCATCTGGCGATGGAAGAAGGTGATGAGCAGCGAGGCGATATGAGCGCCGTCGACATCGGCGTCGGTCATGATGATGACCTTGTCGTAGCGCAGGTCGGCCTCGCGATAGCTCGTTCCGGTGCCGCAGCCCAAGGCCTGCAGCAGATCGGACAGCTGCTGGTTCTGGGCCAGCTTGTCCTTGCCGGCGCTCGCCACGTTGAGGATCTTGCCGCGCAGAGGCAGCACCGCCTGGGTGGCGCGGTTGCGCGCCTGCTTGGCGGAGCCGCCGGCGGAATCGCCTTCGACGATGAAGAGCTCGGAGCCCTCGGCCGCGGTCGACGAGCAATCGGCGAGCTTGCCCGGCAGGCGCAGCTTGCGCATCGCGGTCTTGCGGCCGACCTCCTTCTCCTGGCGCCGGCGCATGCGCTCCTCGGCGCGCTCGATGATCCAGTCGAGCAGCTTGTCGGCCTGGGCCGGATGGCCGGTGAGCCAGTGGTCGAAATGATCGCGGATCGCCGCCTCGACGATGCGCGCGGCCTCGGGCGTCGCCAGCCGGTCCTTGGTCTGGCCCTGGAATTCGGGCTCGCGGATAAAGACCGAGAGCAGCGCTCCCGACGAGGCCATGACATCATCGCCGGTGACGACGCCGGCGCGCTTGTTGTTGGTGAGCTCGGCATAGGTCTTGAGCGAGCGCAGCAGGGCCGAGCGCAGGCCGAGCTCATGGGTGCCGCCGTCCGGCGTCGGGATGGTGTTGCAATAGGACGAGATGAAGCCGTCATCGCCGCCGAACCAGGCGATCGCCCATTCGACCGAGCCGTGGCCGCCGGGCTTGGTCACCTTGCCGGCGAAGATCTCGTCCGCCACGCGCGGCCGGCCCTCGAGACGCTCCTCGAGGAAGTCCTTGAGGCCGCCGGGGAAATGCAGCACCGCCTTTTCCGGCGTCTCCTTGTCCTTGATGTGGGCGGGATCGCAGGACCAGCGGATCTCGACGCCGCCGAAGAGATAGGCCTTGGAGCGCGCCATGCGGAAGAGACGCGCGCCCGAGAACTCGACCGCCTTGCCGAAGATCTGGGGATCGGGCCGGAAGCGCACGCTGGTGCCGCGCCGGTTGTTGACCTTGCCCAGCTTCTCGAGCTTGCCCGCGGGCTTGCCGCGCTTGTAGCTCTGGCGGAAGAGCTGCTGGCCCCGCGCCACCTCGACGATAAGGTCCTCCGACAGCGCATTGACCACCGACACGCCGACGCCATGCAGGCCGCCCGAGGTCTCATAGACCTTGGAATCGAATTTGCCGCCGGCATGCAGCGTCGTCATGATGACTTCGAGGGCGGATTTGTCCTTGAACTTGGGATGCGGGTCGACCGGAATGCCGCGGCCATTGTCGATGACGGTGAGCCAGCCGTCCTTGTCGTAATCGACCTCGATCCAGGAGGCGTGGCCGGCCACCGCCTCGTCCATGGCATTGTCGATCACCTCGGCGAACAGGTGATGGAGCGCCTTCTCGTCGGTGCCGCCAATATACATGCCGGGCCGGCGGCGCACCGGCTCGAGCCCCTCCAGCACCTCGATGTCGGCGGCGGTATAGCTCTCATCGCCCGTGCGCTTCATGGTGCGCGCTTTGGCGGCCTGCGGCGCCATCTCGGCTTCCAGCTTGTCAAAGAGGTCCTTCACCTTGTTCTTGGCCATCAGAATTCCAGTCGAATCAGTCGTTTTGGGCGATTTGCCTTAGTTAACCCAGATCGCCGCCTCTGTCTCAGGCCGGGATAAGCAGTGAAATGGCGCTCATTTAAGGCGCGCTGGTGTTACCATCTCGTGATAATGCAATAATCTTGTACTACTGAATTTTGGGACTATATGCGAGCTATGCCCCGCGCCTTTACCCATCCCGCGGCCTCAGACATTTCGCTCGACACGGTCCTTCACGCTTTGTCGGACCCGATGCGGCGCCATATCGTCAGCAAGCTCATGGCGAGCGACAGCATGAGCTGCATCCAGGCCTGCGCGACGCTGCCGCCCTCGACCGTCTCCTTCCACCACAAGATTCTGCGCGAGGCGGGCCTCATCCGCTCCGAGAAGAAAGGTGTCGAGGTCATCAACACGCTTCGCCGCCAGGATATCGACGAGCGCTTCCCCGGCCTGCTCGATGCCATCTTCCGTAAAGACCCCTCGCCCCTCTCCTGAACTCCACCAACGAGATCCACCATGCCCACTCTCTTCGATCCGCTGAAGCTCGGCCCCTATACGCTCCCCAACCGCATTCTTATGGCGCCCCTGACGCGCAGCCGCGCCGGGTCCGAGCGCGTCCCCAATGCGCTGATGGCGGAATACTACGCCCAGCGCGCCTCGGCAGGCCTCATCCTGAGCGAAGCCACCAGCGTGACGCCCATGGGTGTCGGCTATGCCGACACGCCCGGCGTCTGGTCGGACAAACAGACGGACGGCTGGCGCCAGGTCACCAAGGCGGTACATGCCAAGGGCGGACGCATCTTCCTGCAGCTCTGGCATGTCGGGCGCATCTCCGATCCGGTCTTCCTCGATGGCGAACTGCCGGTGGCGCCGTCCGCCATCCAGCCCGCGGGCACGGTGAGCCTGGTCAGGCCCAAGCGCCCCTATGTGACGCCGCGCGCCCTCGATCGCGACGAGATCCCAGGAGTCATCGAGGCCTATCGCAAGGGGGCGGAGAATGCGCTGAAGGCCGGCTTCGACGGCGTCGAGCTCCACGGCGCCAATGGCTATCTGCTCGACCAGTTCCTGCAGGACAAGACCAACCGCCGCAGCGACGACTATGGCGGGCCGGTCGCGAACCGCGCGCGGCTCATGCTCGAAGCCACCGATGCGGCGATCTCGGTCTGGGGGCCGGAGCGGGTCGGCATGCATCTCAATCTCAGGCGCAACTCGCATGACATCGACGATTCGACGCCGGAAGCGACCTTCTCTTATGTCGCCGGCGAGCTGGGGCGGCGGAAGATCGCCTTCATCGTGGCGCGCGAGTCGCTCGAGGCGCCGCGCATCGGGCCTGCGGTGAAGAAAGCCTTTGGCGGCGTCTATATCGCCAATCAGGATTTCACCAAGGACAGAGCCGAACGGAGCGTGGTGGAAGGCGAAGCCGATGCCGTGGCCTTCGGCAAATTGTTCATCGCCAATCCGGATCTGCCCGAGCGCTTCGCCCGCAATGCCCCGCTCAACACGCCGGACGATACGACCTTCTACTCGCCGGGTAGCGCCGGTTACACCGACTATCCTTTCCTGGAGACGGTCAGCGCATGAGGGCGCCAAACGCCGCACCGTACTCTTCGCGCCGGCTGATCATATTCAGGGCCGCCTCGTGCGGCCGAGATCGGCGCCTGTCGGCCGCGAACAAACGAAATTGATCGCCGTCGCGGCGCTATCTTTATCAGTCTGTCATGTTCGAGCCCTACGCCCGAAGAGGTCGTTCCCAGACTCTCATGGAGCACCGAAATGCGCAGATTCCTCGCCACGCTGGCGGCTACCACCTTCCTGACGGGAGCGGCTGCCGCGGCCACGATCTATCCAATTGACCGTGCGACAATCCTTGTCGGTTCGCCTTTCGACTTCAAAGTGGAGTTTTCCGGCGTCGTGAAGGCCGACGACGTCAAGATCACGGTCAACGGCCAACATTACAAGTCCGTCTTCGGCAAGGATTTCGCTTTCACGGAAAAAGAAGAGAAGGCCGAGGCCTCGGCGGTGGTCGCCCGCGACGTCATCATCTCCCAGCCCGGAATCTACACGGTCGAAGCGACGGCCGGCAACGAGACGAAAAGAGTCGTCTGGGACGTCTATGACACCGCCGCCATGCCGAAAGCGAAGAACATCATCTTCTTTCTCGGTGACGGGCTTTCCGTCGCTCATCGTACCGGTGCGCGCATCATGTCCAAGGGCGTCACCGAGGGCAAAGCCAATGGCCGCCTCAACATGGACATGCTCGACCGCATGGCCTTCATCGGCACGTCGTCGGTCGATTCGATCGCTGTCGACAGCGCCAACTCCATGTCGGCCTACATGACCGGCCACAAGACCTCGGTCAACGCGCTCGGCGTCTATGCCGACCGCACGCCCTCGAGCCTCGATGATCCGCGCGTCGAGACCATCGCCGAGGCTCTGCGCCGCCAGACCGGCAAGTCGATCGGCATCGTCGCCACCGCCGAGATCGAGGACGCGACGCCCGCCGCGGTGGTCTCCCACACGCGCCGGCGCGCCGACAAGGCCGATATCGTCGAGATGTTCCATGGCGTGAAGCCCGATGTGGTCCTGGGCGGCGGCTCGGCCTATTTCCTGCCGCAGGCGACCGCCGGCTCGAAGCGCAAGGACGACAAGGATTATGTCCAGCTCTTCAAGGACGCGGGCTACGCGCTCGCCACCGACAAGACCGAGCTCGCGGCGGCGGCCAATTCCAACCAGCCGAAGCTCCTCGGCCTCTTCCATACCGGCAACATGGATGTGACGCTCGACCGCGAATTCCTGAAGAAGGGCACGGTGTCGAAGTTCCCCAACCAGCCCGGTCTGGTCGAGATGACCAAGGTCGCGCTCGACCGGCTGGCGAAGAACCCGGAAGGCTTCTTCCTCATGGTCGAAGGCTCGTCCATCGACAAGATGTCCCATCCGCTCGACTGGGACCGGTCATTGTTCGAAACGATCGAGTTCGACAAGGCGATCGGCCTCGCGCGTGAGTTCGCCGCGAAGAACCCGGACACGCTCATCATCGCGACCGGCGATCATACCCACGGCTTCTCCATCATCGGCACGATCGACGACGAGAAGCCCGGCACCGACATGCGCGAGAAGGTCGGCACCTATGACAAGGCGGGCTTTCCCAACTACAAGGACGAGAATGGCGACGGCTATCCGGACAAGGTGGACGTGACCCGCCGGCTCGCGATGTTCGCCAACAACTACCCCGACTATTACGAGACCTTCCGTCCGAAGCTCGACGGTCCGTTCGTGCCGGCGATCCAGGACGAGAACAAGCACTATGTCGCCAACGCGGCCTACAAGGACGTGCCGGGCGCCGTGCTGCGCCCCGGCAACATACCGAAGGACGGCGATACCGGCGTTCATGCGGTCGATGACATCGTGCTCCAGGCGCAAGGACCGGGCTCGGAAGCCTTCAAGGGCTATATGGAAGAGAGTGACGTCTACCGCGTGCTCGCCGATGTCTTCGCCCTCGGCAAGAATCATCTCGGAAACTGATGCAAAAAACCAGCGGAGCCGATCCCTCCCCTTCCAAGGGGAGGGAAACCAGCACGGACAGTTCCTTGAGCCGCAGGACGGCGCTCGGCTTCATTGTGCTCGCGAGCTTCGGCATTCCCGCACAGGCGGCCGAGCAGCTCACCTTCGATGAGCTCTACGCCGCGCAAGGCGTGCTCGGGCTGAAGTTCACCGAGAAGGTCAAGTCGCTCGCCGGCAGGACGGTGACCATGAAAGGCTTCATGGCCCCGCCGCTCAAGGCGGAGGCGAAATTCTTCGTGCTCACCGAGATCCCGATGGCGCTCTGCCCCTTCTGCTCCTCCGATGCCGACTGGCCGGACAACATCGTGGTCGTCTATCTCGACGAGAAGCAGACCTTCGTCCAGGCCAATGCACCGATCGAGGTGGAAGGCACGCTCGAACACGACTCCTGGACCGATTCCGAGACCGGCTTCGTCAGCCTCCTGCGCCTGCGCCACGCCCAGTTCCAGGCCGTCTGAACTTCGATGCTGCCGCTCAGCCTCGAGAATGTCGTCGTCTCCTATCCGGGCCTCGGCACATCCGCTCTCGACATCGCAGCGCTCAGAGTCGAGGCCGAGGAATGTGTCGCCGTCACCGGCCCATCGGGATCGGGCAAGACGACCTTCGTCAACATCATCACCGGCCTCGCCCGCCCCGACACCGGCCGCGTCCTTTGGGGTACGGAAGACATCGCCGCCCTGCCGGAAACCAGGCGCGATCGCTTCCGGGCGGAGACGATCGGCCTCGTCCTGCAGGACTTCCATCTGTTCCCGGGGCTCTCGGCCCTCGACAATGTGCTCCTGCCGGCACGCCTGTGCCGGGCGGCATCCGCCGCCACGGTCCGCCAGGCCGAGACGCTGCTCGCGCGCGTCGGCCTGACGCGCCACACCCAGGCGATCGAAACCATGTCGCGCGGCGAGTTGCAGCGCGTCGCCGTGGCGCGTGCCTTGCTGCGCCAACCCAAGGTGCTCGTGGCCGACGAGCCGACGGCGAGCCTCGATCCCGACAATGGCGCTGAGGTTATCGACCTTCTCATCTCCCTCGCCCGCGAGACCGGCGCCACGCTGATCGCCATCTCGCATGACGAAAGGCTCGTCCGGCGCATGGACCGCGAGCTGCGTCTCAGCGCCGGCCGGCTCGCCGGCAAGAGCAGGCCGGGCCTCGCCGCATGATCCGCTTCGTCCTTGCCGATCTCAAGCGCCTGTGGGCGGCCGCCCTCGTCATCATCTGCCTCGTCGGCCTCGCTTCGGCGCTCGGCATCGGCGTGGCACTGCAGGAGCGCGCGCTCAGGCTCGGCAGCGCCCGCGCCGCCGACAAGTTCGATCTGGTCATCGGCGCGGCCGGCAGCGAGACGCAGCTCGTCCTCTCATCCGTCTTTTTGCAGACGGCGCCATTGCCGCTCCTGCCGGGCGAGGTCCTGACGAAGCTTCGGCAGGATCCGCGCGTGGCCTGGGCGGCGCCGATCGGCTTCGGCGATTCCTATGAAACCTATCCGGTCGTCGGATCGACTCCAGAGCTCGTCAGTGCCCTGACCAACGGCGCGGAGATCGCCGGCAATGCGCCCGGCACGCTCTACGATGCCGTCATCGGCGCTTCGGTCGCGCTCGTGTCCGGCCAGACCTTCGCGCCGGTGCACGGCCTCGCCGGCAATGCCGGGCACGTCCATACCGATTTCACCTACAAGGTCGTGGGCCGGATGGCGCCGACGGATACCGCCTGGGATCGCGCCATCATCGTTCCGATCGAAGCGGTCTGGGCGGTACATAACCTGCATGCACAGGACAACGCGACCCCCGTCGTCCCGGGACTGCTCGATGGATCGGTCACCGGCAAGCTGCCCGGTGTCCCGGCCATCCTGGTGAAGCCCAAGACGATCGCCGATGCCTACAAGCTGCGCGGCGAATATCGCGGCGATGCGACCATGGCCGTGTTTCCAGGCGAGGTCCTGACCCGCCTCTACGCCACGCTGGGCGATGCGCGCACCGTCATGAGCTTCATCGCGCTGGCAAGCCAAGGCCTCGTCGCCGCGGCGATCGCCCTCATCGCGATTGCCCATGTCAACCAGCGCCGGCGCCAGATCGGCGCCTTGCGTGCCTTCGGCGCGCCGAGGAGCGCCATCTTCGGCATCGTGTGGAGCGAGGCCATCTTCCTGATGGCGAGCGGCATCGCCTTGGGCTTCCTCATCGGCTGGGCGGCGGTGCGCCTGTTGTCGACTGCCTTCACCGCGCAGAACGGCGTCGTCCTGCCGGTCGAGTTCCAGTCGAGCGATCTCGGCCTTGCCGCGGGGCTTGTCCTGGGCGCGGCAGTTATCGCCTCGATCCCGGCGGTGCTCGCCTTGCGCGCGCCGCCGGCGGCCGCTCTGCGCGCTTAGGCGTTAGACGGCTTCACGCTGATACCGGCCAGGAGCCGCGCGGCCATGCCGCCTGAGGCCGGCACGCGGGCCGGATCGAAAGGCTCCGGCAGAGCGTGATCGGCGGACGACAGCACGATGTCCGCCGCATGCGGCAGGCTCGCTTGCATTTCGGCAAAGAGCTTTTCGGTGCGGGTCGCCGCTATGCCGACGGCGACAACGAGCCCGAAAAAGGCTTGCAGGGTATTGCGGATCGGCAGGCGAAACATGATGCGGCTTCCTGGAGCGAGGTGATCGTCACCCGCGAGACTGCGCTCATGCGGCTGTATGGAACCTGAGGGGTTCGTTTAACTCCGGTTCAGCCAAGGATTGAACCACTGGGCAACCCACTGATTCTCTTGAAATATGTTCTACTTCCTGGGCCTCCGGGCAGAGAACACCGTGGGAAACTCACGGCAGCACCTTGACTTTGCGGCAACCTGTCCCTTCTCTATGTCGCCAGTATCGCCCTGCCATCAATGAGTCGTGGGAGCGTCCAGCGGGGTTGAAAACGCGCTTCCCGGAGGGGACATACGATGGGCGACAATCTCACTTCTTTGACTGTTGTCTTCACGGAGTTCTATTACTGGGTCACGATCGTGATCATGTTCCTTATTCATATCGGCTTCTGCCTCTATGAAGTGGGCGTGTCGCGGCGGCGCAATCATCTGAAGACACTGATGAAGAACACGATGGCGATCCCGCTGGTGACCGTCACGTTCTACTTCTTCGGCTGGTACATCTATTTCGCCTTTCCGAACGGGCCGGGCTTCACTGGCGGTATGACCGCCGCCCCGTGGGCCACGCCGTGGAGTCCCCTGATGGCGACGCATCTTTCGGGTCCGACGCCCGACGGCGGCGTCGATGCGGCGATGGCGGGTCTCTGGCACCGCCTCAACGGCGTGTTCTGGGGCGCCTTCCTCCTCTTTTCAATCACCACCGCGTCGATCATCTCGGGCGCTATCATCGAACGGGTACGCTCCGGCGCGTTCTGGATCGTCGCCGTGCTGATCGGCTCGGTCATGTGGATTCTCGATGCGGCCTGGGGCTGGCATCCGTTGGGCTGGATGGTCAAGGTGCTCGGCTACCATGACGCCTATGCGTCGGGCGTCGTGCATGCGATCGCCGGAGGTGCCGCCCTCGCCATGCTGATCGTGCTTGGACCGCGCCTCGGCAAGTTCAGGCAAGACGGGACGCCGCGCGACATCCCTCCCCACAACACCTGGCTGGTCGCCATCGGCCTGCTCATGATCTATACTGGCTTCTGGGGCTTCTATGCGGCCTGCAATATCCCCATCATCAGTCCCACGACTATCGCCGGACAGATCACCGGCGCGACCTGGACCGCAACCAACATCTATCTCGCGCCGACAACTCTCTCGGCCATCACCTTCAACTTCCTGATGTCGCTCTCGGGCGGCATGATGGCGGGCTACCTGTTCTCGAAGGGCAATCCCTTCTGGACCTTCTCGGCAGGCTTGTGCGGCATTATCGGCGCATCGGCCGGCAATGACCTCTATCACCCGATCCAGGCGATGCTGATCGGCGCGATCGTGCCGACGATCGCCTACAAGCTGCACAACTATGTCGAGCGCCGCTACAAGATCGACGATGCCGTCGGCGCCGTGGCCGTCCATGGTTACGGCGGCTTTCTCGGCGTCGTGATCGCCGGCATCATGCTGTGGGGGACGCCGTCCTCGCCCTATGAGGGCTTCGCCACGATCACGCCGTGGGGCAACCTCATCGGCGCGGTGATCATGGTGGCGCTTGGCTTCGTTCCGACCTTCATCGTGGCCAAGATCCTCGAATCCGCCAAGATGCTGCGCGTGCCGGCCAAGGTCGAGCTCGAAGGCCTCGATTTTGCGAGCGACCAAGCCTACGAAGCCGCTTTGAGGGATGTCACGGCGGCCGAGCGGGCCTTGGTTAGGTGACAAGGAGCGACACATGTCTACCAATGGAATGACCAGTTGGGCCGTCGATCTTGCCAATGTTGGCGCCATCTATCCCTTCCAGGGATTTGAAGTCCTGTTCGTCATTCTCGGACTGGCCTTCTGGATCGGCTGGCACGTTCTCCAGACCCGCCAGGAAACGGCCGAATTCGACGAGGATCTTTCGTCAGATCCCCGGGGCGAGGAGACGCGAAAGTCCATCGACAGGTACTGACAAGCTCTCATCCAGGCCTCCCTAAGACTGTCCGGCTTTGGAAAAGACGTTAACCGGTCTTGACTTTCGTCAAAGGCCGGTTTTTCCTGTGAGAAAATAATATTGCCCCGTAAGCAACGAATCGTGGGGGCGGACGCGCTTAGCGGGGACAACGCAGCGCCCTTGGGAGGAACAAAATGGCCGACCTCAATCAGAGGATCGAGGCCATGTACCGCAACGACTGTCGCGGTGCATGGACCCTCGTCGCGATCCTATGGATCGCCATCCTCTTCGTTCTGTTCATGACTTGGCCGCATATACCGGACACGACGGTGCGCATCGTCGTGCTGATCGGCGCGGCCGCCATCCTGATCTTCAACACCGCCGCCATCGCCGCCATGGTCAAGCATTATGCCGAGGACAAGGAATTCATCTACGGCCTCGACATCAAGCATCTCGACG
>JBFWNN010000036.1:0-58637 GCA_050251035.1 Parvibaculaceae bacterium | reverse complement strand
ACGCCACGCGGCGCCGCACGTGCCGATCATCGAAAGTTAAAACTTCACGTTCCCCGCGCCCTTGAGGTCGAGCATCTGGCGGGCTTCGTCGGGCGAGGCGATGTCGATCGACAGCTCCTCGAGGATATGGCGGATCTTGGCGACGAGCTCGGCATTGGATTTGGCGAGCTTGCCCTTGCCGATGAACAGATTGTCCTCGAGCCCGACGCGCACATTGGCGCCCATGGTCGCCGCCATGGTGCAGAACGGCAGTTGAAAGCGCCCGGCCGCCAGCACCGACCAGTGATACTGATCGCCGAACAGGCGCTCGGCCGTGTCGCGCATGACGAGCACGTTCTGCGGATCGGGACCGATGCCGCCCAATATGCCGAAGATCGTCTGCACGAAGAGCGGCGGCTTGACCAGCTTGCGGTCGAGGAAATGGGCGAGCGTGTAGAGATGGCCGACATCGTAGCATTCGAACTCGAACTTGACGCCGTGGCCCTCGCCCAGCCGCTTCAGCACCTGCTCGATGTCGTTGAAGGTGTTGCGGAAGATGAAGTCGCGCGAACGCTCGAGATGCTGGCGCTCCCACTCATGCGCGAAGTCCGTGTAGCGGTTGAGCATCGGATAGAGGCCGAAATTCATCGAGCCCATATTGAGCGAGGTCATCTCGGGCGAGGCCTGTTCCGCAGCGGCAAGCCGCTCGTCGAGCGACATGCCCTGCCCACCCCCGGTCGTGATGTTGATGACGGCGCCCGTGCCCTGCTTGATGCGCGGCAGGAAATCGAGGAAAAGCTCTGGCGAGGGCGACGGCCGCCCGTCCTTGGGATCGCGGGCATGGAGATGCAGGATGGCGGCGCCGGCCTTGCCGGCCTCCACCGCCTGCTCGGCGATGTCATTGGGCGTCACCGGCAGATGTGGTGACATGGACGGCGTGTGGATCGATCCGGTGATCGCGCAGGTGATAATGGCTTTCGACTTGGCCCGCATGAATTGACGCTCCTCGCTGCTTCGCTCTGAGGGCGACAAACTTCTCGAATTTCAATGATTTGTCAAAGCGGCCGAAAAGCAAAGGCTCGCTCCTGAGATATTGAGATCTCGGGAGCGAGCCCTGCCTCAGCTTACGGGACGGCTCCTGCCGCTGAGACTTGGGGATGAACGCGAGCCCCGCGGGATGGTTCCGCAAAAATTTGAATTATTCGGCCGGCGCCTCGACCGCTTGCCGCTGTCGCAAGGTCACCTGCGCCAGGAGGAACGTGATGAGCGCGCAGGCGGCGATGCCGGTGACCATGGGGAGCGCCGTTCCGTCGACGATGAGGCCGACGGCCGCCACGGCGAGGGCGCCGGTGGCGAAATGCAGGGTTCCCATGAGGGCCGAGGCCGTGCCGGCGATCTCGCCGTGTTCTTCCATCGCCAGCACCGCGGTCGTCGGAATGACGAGGCCGAGGAAGCCATAGCCGATGAACAGACACACAGCGAGCACGTCGAGACGGTCCACGCCCGAAGCGGTCAGCGCAAACAGCACCGCGATCGCCGCGAAATAGCCGATGACGGCGATGCGCACGATGCGCCTGAGGCCGAAGCGGCCGGCAAGCTTGCCGGTGAATTGCGCGACGGCGAAGAACGACACGGCGTTGATCGAGAAGAAGACGCTGAATAGTGTCGGCGACAGGCCGAAATGATCGATCAGCACGAAGGGCGAATTGGCGAGATAGACGAAGAAGCTCGCGATCCCGAAGCCGCCGATGAAGGAGAGCGCCAGGAAGTTCCCGTCGCCGAGCAGGAGCCGGTAGCCGGCGAGAGCGCTGCCGATGCCGCTCTCGACGCGTAAGGCCCTCGGCCGCGTCTCGGGCAACATGGTGGCGATCATGACGAGGCCGAGCACGGCAGCGACCGTCACCACCCAGAACACGGCGCGCCAGTCGGCGAAGCTGATGACCAGGCTGCCGGTGAGCGGCGCCAGGATTGGTGAAATGCTGAACACCAACATGAGCAGCGACATCATGCGCGCGGCGTCGATCCCGGTATGGAGGTCGCGCACCACGGCGCGCGGGATGACCATGCCGGCGCAGGCGCCGATGCCTTGGATGAAGCGGAAGATGTTGAGGGTCGTGATGTCGGGTGCCAAGGCGCAGCCGATGCCGCCGACGGCGAAGAGCACGAGGCCGATATAGAGCGGCAGCTTGCGCCCATACATGTCGGAGATCGGGCCGAAGACGAGCTGGAACGCGCCGAAGGACACGAAGAACAGCGTCAGGCTCAATTGCACCGCGCCGATATCGGCATTGAGGCTTTTCCCGATGGTGGGCAGCGCCGGCAGATACATGTCGATGGCGAAGGGGCCGATGGCCGAAAGCAGCCCCAGGATCACGGCATTGCGGACGAATCTGGTTTGCATGGCGAACAATCCCCATATCCGGAGGCGCGATCATTGCTGAACGCAGCCCCGAATATATTGAAATCAATCAGAAATCTTCGCCCCGCGAGCGCAAGGGTCTGCGGCGGGCGCAGCCTCGCTAGACGATCTAGTCCAAATTATTGGACAGAGTTGTCAAAACAGTCAAGCTCTTTTATCCTTCTTGGCGACATGACGGACATCAGCGGCATCAGCCCGGCTCCGACCCCGCATCGGAGCCATCTCGCCAAGCGGCTTTCGGTTCTGGAAGCGGCGGCCATCGTCTTCTGCCGGGACGGCTTTGCCAGCGCCAGCATCGAGTTCATCGCCGCCGAGGCCGGGGTGTCGCGCCAGACCATCTACAATCACTATGGCGACAAGGAGAAGCTCTTCGTCGCGGTGGTGAAGGACATGACCGAGCGCGCCAATGCCGGCATCTATACGACGCTCGCCACCTTCCCCGACGATCCGGCCGACATCGAAGCCGATCTCGTCGATTTCGCCATCCGGCTGGCGCGCAACTGCATGTGCAACCGCGACTGCATCGCGCTGCGCAAGCTCATCCATGCCGAGGGCGAGCGCTACCCCGCCCTCTTCGCGCCCTGGCGGCAATATGGCCCCGAGCGCGCCTGGTCGGCGATCGCGGCGCGCTTCGCCAAGCTGCATCATGCCGGCCACCTGACTATCGACGATCCCGACATCGCCGCGCGCCAGTTCCAGGCCCTGATCAATGCCGATCTCTATGTCGGCGTGATCCTGGGCGAGAAGCCGTCGGAGGCTGATCTGCGCGCCGCCGCGGTGGCGGCGGTCAGGACCTTCCTCAAGGCCTACGGACCCGACAAGGCCGCGGCCGCTCCTGTCAGGAATTGACAGGAGCCCGCTTGTAGTCTCGGGCTCCGCAAGACTGTATCTTCCCTTCCACATCAGCGAACCTCACGGGAGACCACCCATGGCCAAGAACGGCAGCATCCGCGTCGGCATCGGCGGCTGGACCTTCGAGCCCTGGCGCGGCACGTTCTATCCCAAAGGTCTGGCGCAGAAGCGCGAGCTCGAATATGCGGGCCAGCATCTGACGTCGATCGAGATCAACGGCACCTATTACGGCAGCCAGAAGCCGGAAAGCTTCGCGCGCTGGCGCGAGGAGACGCCGGAGGGTTTCGTCTTCTCGGTGAAGGGTACGCGCTTCTCCACCAACCGTCGCGTCCTTGCCGAAGCAGGCCAGTCGGTCGAGCGTTTCCTCACCAGCGGCCTCGTCGAGCTCAAGGAGAAGCTCGGGCCCGTCAACTGGCAGTTCCTGCCGACCAAGCAGTTCGATCCCAAGGACTTCGAGGCTTTCCTCAAGCTCCTTCCGGCGACACTCGAAGGCCGTGCATTGCGTCATGTGGTGGAAGTGCGCCATCCGAGCTTTCGCTCGCCCGACTTCATCGCCATGCTGCGCGAATACAAGGTGGCGACGGTCTTGACCGACAAGGACACCTTCCCCGAGATCCCCGACGTGACCGCGCCCTTCGTCTATGCGCGGCTGCAGCGCGCCTCGGAGGCGATCGAGACCGGCTATGCGCCTAAGGCCCTGGACGAATGGGCCAAGCGCGCCAGGCTGTGGGCCGAAGGCGGCACGCCCGGCGATCTCGCGCCCATCGGCGCGGCCGAAAAGAGCCCACCCAAATCGCGCGACGTCTTCATCTATATGATCAACGGCTTCAAGCCCAAGGCGCCGGCGGCGGCCATGGCGCTGATCGCCAGGCTGAAGTAGAGACGTCTTCCGCTGCAGCGTGACGAGATAGGATCGAACCGACGCCCGGGAAAGGAAGCTCATGCCGATACCAACCTACGATTTCACCGGAAAGGCCGCCGTCGTGACCGGCGCCGGAGGCGGCATGGGCGAGGCCATTGCGCTGGCGCTCGCCAAAGCGGGCGCCACCGTCACCGCCATCGACGTGAAGCCCTGCCCCGACAGCCTCAAGGCCCTCGGATCGCGGGTGGATTATGCGCAAGGCGACCTGCGCAACGTCGCCTTTGTCGAAAAGACCATGGCCGCCGCCCATGCCCGTGGCGGGCGGCTCGATTATCTCGTCAATGTCGCAGGTGTCCTGTGGTTCGGACGCGACAAGTCGCTCCTCGAGATGGATCTTCCGGTCTGGGACGAGGTCATGGAGATCAATCTCAAGAGCATGGTGCTCACCAGCCGCGCCGCCACGCCGTTCATGCGTAAGACCAGGGGCGGCGCCATGGTCCATTTCTCCACCATCCAATGGATGCGCGGCGACCTCAAGCCGCAGGATGCCTATCAGGCGTCCAAGGCCGCGGTCTCCGCCGTCTCACGCTCTCTCGCCATGCAGCTCGCCAGGGACGGCATCCGCTCCAACTGCATCTGTCCCGGCCCAACGCTGACGCCGCTGCAGGCGCGCTGGGACACGGACGAATTGCGCCGCCAGGTCGCCGATTTCGTGCCATTGAAGCGTATCGGGACCGCCGACGACATGGCCAATGCAGCGCTCTTTCTCCTCTCCGACGGAGCGGGTTTCATCACCGGCGTCGATCTCGTCGTCGATGGCGGCGTGCTTCTGCACTGAAGCTTGGAGCATCGGTCTTCGGAATCGGCGGCGAAGGTCACCTCTCCTCATCCGCCTTGAGGAGCCACACCGAGAGGACGATCAGCACCAGTGAAGCCGCGACGATCAAGGTGCCGACCGCGTTGATCTCGGGTGTCAGGCCGCGCCGCATGGTCGACCAGATATACATGGGCAAGGTGTTGTCGCGCCCCGTGAGGAAGAAGGTCACCGGTATCTCGTCGAAGGACAGCGTGAAGGAGAGCAAGGCCGAGCCGATCATGGCGGAGCGGATATTGGGCAGGATGATGAGAAAGAAGGTCTCCCAGGGTCTGGCGCCAAGGTCGGCCGCTGCCTCCTCATAGGAGCGGCTCAGGCGCTGCAGCCGCGCGAAGACCTGGGTCACCACCACTGACAGCAGGGCCGTGGCATGGCCGATGATCACCGTCTCGAGACTGAGGCCGAAACCCATCAACTTGAACAGGTTGAGCATGGAGATGCCGGTGATGATGCCGGGCAGGACCAGAGGCAGGAGCACGAGGCGCCGGAACAGCGTCTTGCCGGGGAAGTTCAGCCGGTCGAGCGCAAAGGCGGCCGGCACGCCGATGAGCAGCGTCAGCGCCGTCGCCAGAGTCGCCACATAGAAGCTGTTGCGCAGCGAGCGCAGCAGGTCCTCATTGGCGAAGACCTCCTGGTACCATTTCCAGGTGAAACCGCTCAGCGGCAGCGTGAGCGAGCTCGAATCGTTGAAGCTGAAGACGATGAGGACGACGATTGGAAGATAAAGAAAAGCCAGAATGCTGGCGATGATCAGGACGAACAGGCTGTCGCCGAGCCGGCGCGGCATAGCGGTGTCGGCGGCGAGGACCATGGTCATGAAAGGCCGATCCGGTCCGCCCGCTGCATCCGGTCGGATAGCTCGATGATGGCGAGAACGATGATCAGCAGGATGACGGCGAGCGCCGAGCCGAGCGGCCAGTTGAGGGCTGCGCCATATTGCGAGGTGATGACATTGGCGACCATCACCCCATCGGGACCGCCGACCAGGACGGGGGCGATGAAATCGCCGAAGGTGAGGCAGAAGGTGAATGTGGCGCCGGCGATAACGCCGGGCAGCGACAACGGCCAGACGACTTTCACGAGCGTTCCCCACGGCGTCATGCCGAGATCGCTCGCCGCCTCGACCAGACTCTTCGGGATCTTCTCGAGCGCGGTGAAGATCGGCATCACCATGAAGGGGATGAAGATGTAGGTGAGAGTCACGATCATGGAAAACTGGTTGTAGAGCAGGAGATCGGTCGGGGCCGCGAGGATGCCGCTCCACACCAGGAAGGAGTTGAGCACGCCTTCATTGCCGAGGATGGTCTTCCAAGTATAGGCCCGGAGCAGATAGGACACCCAGAGCGGCGCGATGACGGCCATGTAGAGAAAGGTCCTGACTCGTGCCGTCTTCACCTTGAAGACGAGGAAATAGGCGAAGGGATAGGCCAGCAGCAAGGCGGCGGCCGTGACCAGCACGGCGATCTTACCGGTGCGCAGAAGTACCTGGTAATATTGCGGATCGGCGAAGATCTGCGCGTAATTGCCGAACTGGAAGTCCGGGACGAAGGTCGGATATTTCTTCAGCCAGAAGCTGTAGGTGAAGATGATGAGATAAGGGATGAACATGAAGACGACCGCCCAGAGGAGCGGCGCCGAAAGCACCGCGAGTCCCGGCAGCCGGTCGAGCGTGATGCGCCTCATGCCCGCTCGTCCTCGGTGAAGAGCGTGATGCTGTCGGCATCGGCCGCAAGCCGGATGCGGGCTCCCTTCTGCGGCATCTCGGCCAGCGCCGCCGCCCCTGTGAGCTGCTGATCGCACAGCAGCGGCTCGCCCGACGAGAGCAGGCATCTGAGCCGGATGCCGTTGCCGTGGAACAGCCGCTCCTCCACTTCGCAGTCGATGACATTGGGCTCGCTCCCTGCCCCTTTCCTAGCCGCCGCCATCCTGAGCTTCTCAGGTCTGATGCCGATGATGACATGCTGTCCCGGCGTGACGGTACGCAACGGCGGGCAATGGAATCTGAGGCCGGCATGGTCGACGGTGATCTCGGTCCTCGACGCGCCGGCGACGATGCCCTTGAGCAGGTTTGACGTGCCGACGAAATTCGCCACATAGGTCGAGGCCGGGCGGTCATAGAGATCGGCCGGCGTCCCGGCCTGCGCGACGCGGCCCTTGTGCATGACGACGATGCGGTCGGACATCACCAGCGCCTCGGTCTGGTCATGCGTCACCATGATGAAGGTGAGCCCGAGCTTCCGATGGAGGTGCTTGAGCTCGACCTGCATCGCCTCGCGCAGATTGGCATCGAGCGCCGACAAGGGCTCGTCGAGCAGGAGGACGCGCGGCCGCCTGACGATGGCACGTGCCAGCGCCACGCGCTGGCGCTGGCCGCCCGAGAGCTGATGCGGCATGCGATCGGCCTTGTCGGCGAGACCGACGAGCTGCAGCGTCTCCTCGACCTTGCGGACGATATCGGCCCGGTCGAGGCGCAGGCGCTCGAGACCGAAGGCGACGTTCTTCGCGATGGTGAGATGCGGGAAGAGCGCATAGTCCTGGAAGACCATGTTCACATCGCGCTTGTAGGGCGGCAATTGGGTCACATCGTGCCCATCGAGCCGGATCGCGCCGCGGTCCGGACGCTCGAAGCCGGCCAACATGCGCAAGAGCGTGGTCTTGCCGCAGCCCGACGGACCGAGCAATGTGATGAACTCGCCTTCGGCGACCGCGAGTGTCACATCATCGACGGCGACGAGCTTGCCGCCGAATATGCGGGACACATGGTCGATCTCGATGATCGGCTTCATGGCGCCTGGTGATTCCGATGACGAGCCGCCGGATCCGCGAACTGTCGCGGATCCGGCCATTGTTTGCAACATCGGGTGTTCGCCTCAGTTGGCGGACTTCACCGCATTCCAGGCATTGGTGTAGTTTTCGAGCCTGGCGCCCAGATTCTGCCACAGCATCAGACTGTCGAGATAGGCCGGATCATCCTGATGCAGCGCCTGATACTGCTCGGGCTTCATGCATTTCTTGGCAGCGATGGGATTGGCGGCAGAATAGCCGTTGACATTGGCGACCCCGCATTGCCCTTGCTCCGAACTCTGCATGTTGAGGAACTTGTAGGCGCAGTCCTTGTTGGGCGTGTCCTTCACCACCATCCAGGAATCGAGCCACCCTTCCGCATTCTCCTTCGGGATGAACTCGACGACCTCGATGCCCTTGGCCTTGATCTGCGCCGACTGGTATCCGGCCCAGGTGTTCGAGATCCACACCTCGCCCGCCACATAGAGATCGACGAGTTCGCCCGCCGTCGCCCAGTATTTGCGCACCAGGGGCTTCTGCTCGATGAGCTTCTGCTTGGCTTTATCGATCTGCTCGTCGGTGAGCTCATAGATGTTGGTGTTGCCTTCGAGCCGCGCCGCCACATAGATGGCGCTCTTGTCGTCCCACAGCGACACCTTGCCCTTGTAATCGCTGTTCCACAGGTCGGCGATCGACGTGGGCGGCGTGGCGATCTTGTCCTTCCGGTACATGAAGGCGATGGCCCCCCAGGCATAGGGCATGCCATAGACCGCGCCATCCTTGTTGATGCCGCCGGCCTTGCGGAATTTCTCGTAGATATTGTTCCATTCGCCGAGCTTCGCCGTGTCGATCGGCTCGACGAAACCGGCATCGATCATGGTCATGGTGGTGTCGATCGAAGGGGTGATGAGGTCGTAGACATTGCCGCCGGCGGCGAGCTTCGGGGCGAAATCGTCATTGGAGCCGACATAGGTCGCCGTGACCTTGCAGCCCGATTCCGTCTCGAACTTCTTGATGAAGCTCTGGTCGGCGTAACCTTCCCAGGTCAGCACATTGACCTGACCGTCGGCCAGCGCCGGACCCGCCGCGAGGCCGAACGCCAGAAGCGTCGCGCTCAATTTCGTTCGCAAGTGAGATGTCATGATCGTTTCCTCCTGTTCCCTTTCACATTTCAGTTTCTTTCTTGTGTCTTGCGCACAATTGTTCCGATGTCGACGCCGAGAGCCTCGGCGGCCTTGCGCTTCGAGCCGAGCCGGCCGATCGCCGCCTCGATGAGCTGGCGCTCATAGGCGCGCACGCGCGACTTGAGCGTGCCGCCGTCGTCGAGCTGCATGGGCCGCACCGCATGCCGCGCCAGCACCGCCTCGGGCAGATAACCGGCATCGGCCCTGCCTGTCGCAACCACCGAGATCTGCTGGATGATGTTCTGCAGCTCACGGATATTGCCGGGAAAGGAATAGGCCAGGAGATGCTTGCGGCACTCGTCCGAGATCACCAGGGGCTGGTCGCGATGCTGGTTCACGGCCGTGACGAAATGATCGATGAGCTCGCCGACGAGCTCAGGCGACTCCGCCAGCGAACGGACATGGAGCGGCACCACGGCCAGACGATAGTAGAGATCGCGGCGGAACTGGCCGGCCTTCACCATCTCTTCGAGCTTGCGGTTGGTGGCGGCGATGATGCGCACCTTCACCGATTTCTCGGCCGATCCGCCGACCTTCTGCACCGTTCCGCTCTCGAGGAACTTGAGGAGCTTCGCCTGCATGGCGAACGGTATCTCGCCCACCTCGTCGAGGAAAAGCGTGCCGCCGTCGGCCGCGTCGATAAGGCCCCTTTTGCCTTGCGACAAGGCGCCGGTGAAGGCGCCGCGCTCATAGCCGAACATCTCCGACTCGAACAGCGTGTCGGGAATGGAGCCGCAATTCACATGTACGAAGGGAGCCGCGGGTGGCGCCACATAGGAATGGAGGTAGCGTGCGATTTCGGTCTTGCCGACGCCCGACTCGCCGAGGAGCAGCACACGGGCGCCTTGCCGCATGGCGCGTTCGCCGAGTGTGATGATCTGGTTGAGGTAGGACGAGAGGCGGCGCTGGTGGGCGAGATCTGGCCTCGCCGCGCGCTGGCCCATCATGCGGAAAGCCGGGCGCTTGCCCGCTCCTTGCGCCTTGTCACGCTCATGGTCCAGGACCTGCAGGTCGTGCAGGATGATCAGCATGCCCTGCGCCACGCCGGGAGCGCTGTCGTTCAGGCGGCGGATCTGAGCGAGGATCTGGCGGCCACCCTCGAGCTCGATCATGGTCTCCGCCTTGAGTCCCGCTTCGACGAGCTCGACCAGGGCTGCGAAAGGCTTCTGGCTTCCGCAGATGTCGAACAGCCGTTGCCCGCCGAGACGGTCGCGGGTGATGCCGAGGATCGCCGCCGCCGCGGCATTGGTCGCCTGCACCCTTCCCGTCGCATCGGTGATCACGATACCTTCCGGAAGGGCGTCGATCGCTTTCGCCTGCCAAGCCTGATGCTCGCTCATGAGGCGCGCTCCATGCCGAGGCCGCCCGGCTTGAGCCTGAGCGTCAGCACGCAACGCGGCTCATGTCCGCCGCGCGGCAGCGTCGAGACGGCGACCGAACAGGCGACCGACCCGCCATCGCGGTGCCGGGCCACGCCCTCGACATGCGCCGCCAGCCGCGCCGGCCGGGCAGCGGCGATCAGATCCTTGATCTCCGCCCGCAATTGCAGCAGATCGGCGAGGCTACGTCCGAGGACATGATCGACAGGCCACCCCAGTGCCCATTCGACCGCCGGATTCACCCCAATGATCTGGGCAGTGCTGTCGGCGACCAGGATCGGATCGGCGACCGCCGCCAGTATGTCGAGTGCCGCCGAAGCCTGGTCTTCCAGATCCCGCTCATGCATGCGCCGCGCGCTGAGCTCGCGCACCACGCCCCAGAAGCGGTACAGCTGACCCTCGCGGATGTCGGCACGCACGTCATTCTCGATATAGACGTCAGCGCCGTCATAACGGTGATCACGCGACAGCGCACCATCGATGTTCCAGCGGTTCTGGTTGAGCGTGCGCACAAAGACCTCGTTGTCGGGATTGCGCGCGAACACTTCCCGCACATCATGGCGGTTGAGGTCGTCACCCGCCGGCAGTTTGTAGAGGCGCGACATCGCCTCGTTGCAGTAGCGCCAGATGCAGCGATTCTCGAAGACCTGACGGATGATCTCATGTTCGGGCGCGGTGAGATCGACCGGTTCGATGAACTCGACGCAATATGCCGCATCGCGCGCGGTCGATACGATGCTCGACAGGAGCTCGTTCTCGCGCCTCAGCATGTCGACCTGGCGCAGCGTATCGGTCATCTGGAACTTGACGATCCGCGCGCACCGCCCGAGCTCGCCGTCCTCGATAAGGTCGATGTTGGCGGCGACGTCGATGAGCCGGCGCTCGGCGCTGCGCACCTGGAGCCGCGCGAAGATCAGGGGCGAAGCCTGGTCCCCTGACAGAATGCGCTCGATCAGCAGGCGCGAGTCCGGCGGATAGACGAGCTCGAAGCCCGCCCCCTTGAGCTTGCCGGGCCGGAAGCCCAGTTCGCGCTCCTCCGTCGCATTGGCATAGGCGATCCGCCCGTCGCTCGTCACGAGATCGAACAGGAAAGGCGCGGTGCGGATCAGCCGGTCGTCCATGGATCAGCCTATGGCAAGCAGTCGAGATAGGTCTTCACGTCCCAATCGGAGGCCTCCCAGATGAAGCGGTCCCATTCGTCGCGCTTATAGGCGTCGAAGACGTCGTACATGCGGCCCGGCAGGGCCCTGCGCACGACGGGATCGTCGCGCAGTTCGTTGAGCGCGTCGTTGAGGTTCATAGGAATGCGCTCGACATGCTCGCCGGCATTCATGACCTCGACGAGATTGCGCTCCTCGGGCTCGCCCGGATCGATCTTGTGCGCGAGGCCGTCATCCATGCTCACATAGAGCGCCGACATCATCAGGTAGGGATTGACCATCGAATCGCACGGCCGGTATTCGAACCGGTCGGGACTCGAGACGCGCACCGCGCAGGAGCGGTTCTGCAATCCCCAGCTGATCGCCAGCGGCGCCCACAAGCCGGTGTCGTTCAGGCGGCGGTAGGAATTGACCGTCGAACAGGCGATCGCGGTCATGCCGGAAAGATGCTTGAGGAGGCCGCCCAGCGCGTGCCGGCCGGTTTCCGCCGGTTTCCAGGTCTCCTTCTCGTCACGAAACTCGTTTCGGCCGCCCGTGCGGTAGGTGAAGACGTCGTCGAGGCCGGGCAGCGGACCTTCCGTCAGCTTGACCACCTCACTTTGGCCGCCCGACCAGAGCGACAGGTTGTGATGGCAGCCATTGGCCGACGTGCCCATATAGGGCTTGGTCATGAAGCAGGCGATGAGACCGAACTCGCGCGCCACTTGCGCGCAGATCTGCCGGTAGGTGGTGAGCCGGTCGGCGGTGCGCAGCGGCTCATCGAACATGTAATTGAGCTCGACCTGGCCCGGCGCATCCTCATGATCGCCCTGGATGATGTCGAGGCCCATGGCGATCGAATATTCATAGACCTTGAGCCAAACATGCGCGAGCTGCTCGAACTGCTCGATATGATAAGCGTAGGGCTTGGTCGTGCCTTCGAAGGGGACATCGGGCGTGGCGCCCTTCTTGAGCCACAGCATCTCCGGCTCGCAGCCGACCCGCATGTGCAGGTCATGCGTGGCGCGGAATTCATTGTCGATGCGGCGCAGGTTGCCGCGGGCATCGGGCTCGAAATAACTGCCGGGCCTGTCGGCATCCTCTTCCATGTAGAAGAGCGTGCAAAACACCCGCGCCATGCGCTTGTTCCACGGCAGCTGGCAGAAGGTCTCGGGATCGGGAAGCGCTATCACCTCGTGGGAGTTCGCTGGAAAGGCGATGAGCTTGCCGTGCCGGTCGGGGAAGACGTTGACGACGCCACCCATGAAGGTCTGCACGCCCTTGCGCGCCAGCCCGCCCCAATGGCGCGCCGGACAGGCCTTGCCCATCACCCGGCCGGTGATCGAGATGTATTGCAGGTAGATATAGTCGATCTTCAGTTCATCGATCTTCGCCTGGACCTTCCTGACCAGATCGGCCCGGCCGACGGCATTGCGGTGAACCTCGAAATCGGTTTGCCTTGTCATGTGCCTCAGCCGCCTTCCAGATAACGTTGCACTTCCGCCGGGCTGACCGCCTTGCGCAAAGCTGTGTCTTCCGCCTCGCAGATGGCGGCGTAGTGATCGACGAAGGCGTCACCATGCAGCGCTCGCGCCCTGGCGCTCGCCCGGAACCTTCTGGTCGCCTCGAGAAGGTCGACCGGCAGGCGCTCGACACCTTCCGGAATCTCATTGGGACCGCCCGAGGCTATCGGCTCTGCGGTGAGCGCCAGCTTGCGTTCGAGCCCGTCGAGGCCGGCGCCCAGCATGGCCGCCAGAGCGAGGTGCGGGTTGAGGTCGCTGCCGGGCAGGCGCAATTCGAGACGGGTCATTTCTTCCGTCTCGGTCGCCGTCCTGACCGCCGCTGCATAGTTGTAAGGCGCCCAGCTCACCGTCTTCGGCGCCCAGCTTCCCGGCGCCAGGCGCCGATAGGCGTTCACCGTGTTGCCGATCATCGCGAACACATCCGGCACGCCATCGATGATGCCGGCGAGGAAGGACTTCGCCGCCGGCGAAAGGCCATGAGCGTCGGTGCGGTCGCCAAAGACGTTGCGCCTTGACCTGCGCTCATTGAGCGACAGCGTGATATGGCCGCCGATGCCGGGAAAGCCGGCACCGGTCAGCGCCATGAAGGAGGCGGTGAGGTCGCGCTGGCGGCAGAAGGCCTTGGTGAACATGCGGAAGAAGGCGGCATCATCGGCCGCCCGCATCGCATCGCGGTGCCTGAGCGTCGCCTCGAAGCAGCCGGGCCCCAGTTCGACGCTGAGTGAGTAGAGATCGACACCGGCGCGCAGGAGCAGATCCTCAAGATCGCTCACGAAGCCGGCATGCGTTGCCGCGGTCTGCCCCGACCAGCAGCGATTGTCGGGAGCATAGTGCGCGAGATTGCTGAAGCCCTTGGCGCGCAGCGTCTCCGCCGTCTCGTTGAGCACGATGAACTCGAATTCATAGGCCGCGAAGACATCGAAGCCGAGATGCGCCGCTCTCGCCACCTGCTGAGCCAACACGCGGCGCGGCATGATCGCCGCTTGCGGCCCCGTATAGTCGGCAACCAGCGCGGCGGCATTCTTCTCGAAGGGATAAGGTCGCAGCGATGCGACGTCATAGGTCACGGTCTCGCTGCGATAAGGCCCCGGGAACAGTATGTTCTCTGCTGAATCCCATTTGGGTAGCACATTGGCGAACACCGCCGTGTCGGCGCTCTTGAGCAGGTCATCGCGATGCAGGCGGCGCTCGCGGAACATGCTGGCATAGTCGAACACCCCGACATGGACGATATCGGCCTGGATTGCCTCCAAGGCTTCGGCGAGCATGCTGTGCCGCCTCAATTCATCAGCCATTCCGGCGTCTCCCCATTCATCATGGCGCTGTCACCGCGCCTTGTTGCGTGAACTTCGCAAGCCTCGTGCCAGTTGGAAGGTCTCGTCGAAGAACAGTTTAGCTCTTTGTTTCAGCTCGACTTTCTTTCCGGGCACGGCAAATGCGCCAAACAGCCCATATCCGAACGCTGCAATATTGCAGCGATTGCTGCATTAATTCAGCATGTTTCGGGCTCCTTCGACAAGATCGCGGTAGACGCCGAGCCGTGTCGGCTTGAGGCCGATCAGCACGACACCGATGAGCCGGTTGTGGCGGCGCCAGCCGATGGCAGCACCGTCCTTGCGCAGGTCATCCGCCGCGAGCGACCCTTCCAGCACCTGGCTCTCCTCGCCGAGACTCGGCGCGCCGTAGCTCTGCAGCCGCACGCCATGCTGATCGCTCCAGAAGCTGGGCAATGGAGCAAAAGCATCCGCGCCGACCACAGCGCCGGTGAAGTGTCCGAGGAGGCTTTCGGCTGCACGTCTTGCGGTGAGCGCCGGGACGGACCAGTGCTCGATACGGCGCGGTACCGCGTCTGCGAAAGGATTCGGAAACCTGGCGATGTCGCCGCAGGCCACCACATCGGGACGCCCTTCGACGCACATCCGGTTGTCGCATAGCACGCCGTCCTCGAGATCGAGGCCATTGCCGTCGAGCCAGGACGTGTTGGGCATTGATCCCAAGGCTTCGAGCGCGATGTCGCAGGCCAGGATCTCGCCACCCTCGAGCCTGATGCCGATGAGCCGGCCGTGATCGTTTTCGACGAAGTCTTGAACCGTTGCCCTGAGCCGGAAGGAAACGCCTTCGTTCGCATGCAGCTCCTGCATCGCCCGGCCGGCGGCAAGGCCGATCGCCCGCTGCATCGGCGCCGCAAGGCTTTCGACGATCGTGACGCTTGCGCCGAGCATGGCGGCCGAGGCCGCGACTTCGCAGCCGACGAAACCACCGCCGATGACCACGAGCCTTACGCCGGGAACGAGCCGCGTCCGCAAAGCCAAGGCATCGTCGACTGTCCGGAGCACGAAACGATCCATCTCGCCACCGGCGAGCGCCAGGCGGCGCGGCGACAGACCGGTGGCGATCGCCATTGCGTCATAAGCGATGCGCTCGCCATCGCTGAACGTGACGAAGCGGCGATCGAGATCGGCAGCCACGGCGGCGGCGCCCAGCTTCCATCGCACATCGTCGAGGCCCGAACGCAGGCGAAAGCCGATCGCCTTCATCACCTCGATCCTGTCGCCCGCACCGGTCAGCACCGTCTTGGACAGCGGCGGGCGATTATAGGGCATGTGGCTTTCGGCGCCGGCCACCGTGACCGGTCCGTGATGTCCCAGCGCGCGCAATTGCTCCGCAAGTCTCAGGCCACCGAGCGACGCTCCGATCACCAGCACATGCTGCGACATGAGCTAACCTTCGATCGTGATGGCCTGCTCGGGGCAGACATCGGCGGCGTCCTCCGCCTCCTTGCGCGCCACCTCTTCCGGATGCTCGACCCACAGCAGTTGATTGTCGGCCGCGAAGGAGAATATCTTGGGCGCCGCGATCACGCATTGGCCATGCGACTTGCATTTGTCCAGATCGACGCAGATCTTCATTGCCCGCTACCCTGCCCTTCCGGATCGAAGGCGATCGGAAGCCTGACGGCTCCCGTATTGCCACTGTCCGGCAGCCAGGCGGGCTCGCCGTCATAGCGCGGGTTACGGACGCGCTGCGCCAGAATGCGCAGCGCTTCCGTCATGTCGCCACGCGCGATGAAATGGCCGAGGCAGTGATGCACGCCGCCGCCAAAGCCGAAATGCGGCATGCGCTTCGCCGCGATATCGAAGCCCGGCGTGAACACTTGCGGGTCGGTGCCGGCCGACTCGGCGAAGAGATGCAGGGTCGTGCCTTTCTTGATTTCGATCCCGTTGAAGACGATGTCCTCCATCGTCTCGCGCGTCACCCAGGTGGTGGTCGGGCGCGTGCGCATCACCTCCTCGACGGCCGGCCGCGCCAGCTCCGGCTCCTTGGCAAGGAGTTGCCATTGCGCGGGATTGTCGATGAACATGCTCATCGCGAGACCGAGCTGGTTGCGCGTCGTGTCGATGCCGCCGAAGACCGCGAGCACCACCATGTTGTCGAGCTCCTCGTCGCTCAGCGTGTCCTTGTTCTCATTGGCTTGCAGCAGCAACGAGACGAAGTCGTCGCCGGGCGGTCGCTTGCGTCGCTCGGAAATCACCCGTCGGGCATAGGCATAGAGCCGGTCGGTCGCCGCATTCACCCGCGCCATGTCCTGCTTGTAGGTGACGCCGAGCGCCAGCCCCATTTCGGCCGATATCTCGGCGAGCGCACGCCACTCCGACTGGTCGAGGCCGAGGAGGATGCAGATCACGCGGGTGGCATAAGGTTCGGAGAACTCCGCCATGAAGTCGCAGCGCCCCCGCCGGGCGAAGCCGTCGATCAGCTCATGAGCGAGGCCCTCGAATTTTGGCTTGAGCGCGCCGATGAGCTTCGGCGAGAAGGCCGGATTGGCGAGGCGGCGCAATCGTGCATGATCGTCGCCTATGCGGTTGAGCAGCATGGCCAGCCACCAGTTGGCGAAGCTGCCCGTCGCCTGATTGTGGGCGGGCCAGGCATAGCTCCCCTGGCGCAGGCGCGGATCGCGCAGGAGCTTGCTCACTTCATCATAGCGCAGCACGGCGAGCCCATAGGGTGTCCGCGCACACCAGCTGCGCTCGCGCGCTTCGCGCACCGCGGCGGATCTTATGGAGAAGCTTGGATCCGAGAGATTGAGAAAGGGCATGTCGCCCTGCGCCATCATATTCATTGCTCCTCCCGCGATGCTTGTTTGCGAGCCGATGAGCAATACGCATGCCAGGATTTGGAGGATCACTCCTGATGATCTATCCCATTGATCGGATATGGCTATTGAACGAGCGTCAGGCATCGGAGGAATGTCCAGCCGATGCGGAATTGCAGCGGTGCTCGAGATTTGCATCGCAAGGAGAACCTGCCATGACTGACCGATCGGAGAGGATCCATTCGGCATCGCGCATCATCGAGGCGTCGCCACAGCGCATCTATGAAGCCTTGCCGAATCCGGCTGCCATCGTGCGATGGCGGCCGCCCAAGGGCATGACGGCGAAGATCCACCGCCTTCGATGCCCGTGAAGGCGGCCGCTTCGCATGTCGTTCATCTATGTCGAGCACGCGGCCGGCATGGCCTCGACGCTGGGCAATCTCGCCGCTTTCACCGAGTGAGGCTTTAGCTCCGCACGCCGCGCCGGGCGGCGATGAGCCCGGCGAGCGGCGCCAAAGCGAAGACCGCGAACAGCCAGCGCGCCGCAAGGCTCGCTCCCGCGACGCCGCCGGGATCAGTGATGCCGGCGAAATTGGCCGTCATGCCGGCCGCCGCCGCGCCCAGCGACCAGGCGAAGAGCTGTACGGTGACGATGGCGCCGACCGCGAGGTCCTGCTCCCGCGCCGGTGCCGCTTCGATGATATGGGTGTAGAGATGCGGCCAGCCGAGGCCGATGCCGAGCCCGACCACCGTGAAGGCGAGGCAAGCGGGGGCGAGCACCAGCCAATCGCCTTCCCCGTGGACCGGCATGAAGATCGCCGCCACCACGAGGCCTGAGGCCATCAGCACCGGCGCCACGACGATCGACCGCCGCGCCAGGGGCTCGGACCAACCAGCGCTGATCAGCGAGCCCGAGGTCCAGCCGATCGACATCAGGGCCGCGAGATATCCCGCGACAAACGGGGATTGCCCATGCAGCACCTGGATGAAATAGGGGACGTAGATTTCCGGCTGCACGCCGAGCGACAGCAGCGCGGCGGCGGCATAGAGCGCCCCTATCCTCGTCGTGACATTGATCCCGCCGGACGGCAGGAGTCGGATCCGCGCGCGAGCCTCGACCAGGAACAGCAGGATCGTCAGCAGCAGGGCGACCGCCATACCGACGGCAATAGCGCCCGGACTTTCAAGAATGCTCGCCCAGGACAGAACGAGGGTCGCGGCGGTGAGCAGAAGGAGCTGCAGCCAGGCGATGCCGGTCGTGTCGTCTTGCCTTTCATGCCGCTTCGGCAGGATGACGAGTGCCACCAAGGCAAAGAGGCCCGTGACCAGGAGCAAGAGCCAGAAAGCGGCGCGCCAGGCGTCGAACTCGGCGAACATGCCGCCGATCGCGGGGCCGGCCAGTGTCGCGATACCCCACGTCGCGGCCTCGATGCCGATGGCCCTCGCCCACAGCCGCTCGGCGAAGACGATGCGGATCAGCGCATAGGTCAGCGTATAGAGGAGCCCGCCTCCCAGCCCCTGGACGAACCTGCCGACGAGCAGCACGGTCATCGACGGCGCCAGGGCGCAGACCACCGTGCCGGCGGCAAAGACGAGGGCCGCGACGAGATAGGCACCCCTCGGTCCTGCTCCGTGCAGAAGCTTGGTGGCGAGAGCTGCGCCCAGGATCGAGGCCACCACGAACAGCGTGGTGTTCCAGGCATAATAATCGAGTCCGCCGATATCCTTCACCACCGAAGGGAGAATAGTGATGGTGATGTAGACATTGATCGCATGCAGGATCGTGGCGCCGAACAGGACGAGGGAATAGGCGGCGTTGCGGCCGCTGATCAGCTCTTGCCAACTGGTTGTTTGCGAAGTCATGTGTTTCCTTGTCAGCTCGTGACGCGCCTGCGGCTCGTCCATCCGCGCATGTAAGGAAGACGATTTCGACGTCCATCTGTGACATACGCTTTCGTATGGGGGGCATGAGGATTTGCCTTCTGTCACCGCGGCCCAAAACCACCCAAATGCAATATTGCCCAGTCACCGGGGGCAATTTGCAAGCGAGGTCTGATGGAAAAGCTCTTCGACAATCTCCATGATGTCGCGCCCGAGCGCCTGAGCTTCGCGCCGGCCTTTACGGGCCGGGCCTTTCTGCTGACCCGCCCGTCAGGCAACCTCCTCGTCTACAGTTCGGGCCGCATCGCGGACGATTTCGCGAGCCTCGCCGATGCCGGCGGGATCGTGCGGCAATATCTCAACCACGAGCACCAGGCGCACGCATCCTGCGACGAGGTCGCCGCGCAGTTCGATGCACCGCTTTATTGTCATGCGGCGGATGCGGCTGCCGCGGCGAAGATCTGCAAAGTCGACCTCACCTTCGACGGCCGCTCGCATCATTTCGACGATTTCGAGGTCATTCCCATTCCCGGCCACACGCCGGGCTCTGCCGCCTTCCTGTGGACGAATGGCGCACATCGCTACCTCTTCACCGGCGACACGATCTATCTGCGTGACGGCGAATGGCGCATCGCGGTGCTCGACGGCATCAGCGACCCGGCCGCCTATCGGAATTCGCTCGCGCTCATTCGCGGTCTCGATTTCGATGTCCTGGTGCCGAGCATGGCGAAGGGTGAGCCGTTCGAGATCATGGCGGACGATGACCGGCGCGCGCGCATCGACCGGCTGATCGCCCGCATCGACGCCGGCGATTACTAGACCTCTGTCACGCCGTGGAGCGCGCGGATCTCCCGCGCCACGAGCTTCTGCAAGCGCCAGAGGTTGCGGTCATAGATGCCGGCCTCGGCGAGATGCAGCACGGTGTTGTGGAGATAGGCGGCGTTGGAGCCGATATGGCCGCAGGCCCTGGCGACGGCCGCCGCCACCTGTTCCAGTGGCAGCCTGCGGAAGATGCGCTGGCCCTTGGGCCCGGCCCAGAAAGTGAGCGCCATGACCGGCCCGTCATCGCTCTCGACGGTAAGCCAGCGCACCGTGCCGAGATCGTGCCGGTAACTGATCTCGCGCCAGACCAGGCCATAGACCGTCTCGTCGAGTCCCTGCTCCGAAAGCTCATGGAGGAGCCCGGCGCAGCTGCCGCCGTGGTCGAGCGCCATCATCAGGCCGCGGTGCTCCGGCGTCCCGCGCCAGCGGTCGAGCTCGAGGCAGAAGGACCGGTGCCAGCCTCTGGCGGTGCCGCGCTTGCTCCCTACGCTGGTGAAGGTCGGATTCCAGATCAGCGAGCCATAGGCGAAGATCCAGAAGGGACCTTCCGGCCGTCGCGCCACCAGGCCTCGGGTAAAGGCTCTGAGCTCGTCATCCTCGATCCAGCGCGGATCCGGGTCCGGCTCTGCGATCTTGCGTTCGCAGAGCGCCACGAGCTCGGGCGTCAGGTCCATGCGGGGAGTGGTCATGCCGAAAGCAGGTTTCATAAGGCGATCCAGGGTGCCTCCCGGTTGCGCCGCCGTCAATCGCGGGCGTGGCACGGCTGTTGCACAGACAAGGCTGCGAGCCCGTTTGGGCGAGCACCTGCTCCGTTTCCATACGGCGCAGTGGCAGGCAGGGTGATGTGTGGCGACAAGCATCACCCGTGGCCGGCCCAGAATGCCGCTTCTCCCTCGGAGCGGATCAGGAGACGCTTCCGCAACGCCCCCGCATTCCCGAACGGAGGCGTCTCCACTCTCACGACGTCTGTGACAGGAACGATCGCGCGAGGTTTTCCCATTCCTCGGCGAGGCTCACTTTCGGCGGCGTCTTGCGGCAGCGGCGATACCAATAATCGGCGTTGGACAGGTCGCCGTCCTTGCGGTGCAGATAGGCATGCACCCACATCCCGGCCTCATCGTCCCGTTCCTGGGCGCAGCGATGCGCCTTCTCCCAATCGCCCTTGGCGTCCCACCATAGCGCTGCGAGCGCCAAGCTCACGCCGGCCGGTGGCTCGGCCCACGCCACCGTCTCTCTTAACGACAGCAGATCCATGCGCGACCTCGTCTTTCAATATGGATCATATCGTTACCGGCGCGCATCTTGACAATTGCCACTACTTGTTCTCATTTTGTTCTATGGAAACCACCGCCACCATCCTCCATGCCGATCTCGACGCCTTTTATGCCTCGGTCGAGCAGCTTCTCGATCCGAGCTTGCGTGGCAAGCCGATCGCCGTCGGTGGCGGCGTGGTGCTCGCCGCCTCTTACGAGGCCAAGGCTTTCGGCGTCCATGGCGGCATGCCGGGCCGCAGGGCGCGCGAGCTCTGCCCCGGCCTCGTTTTCGTCGGCGGCCATTTCAAGGATTATCAGAGGCTGGGTGATGCCGCGATAAAGGTCCTCGGCGACTTCACCCCGCTCGTCGAGCGCATATCCATCGACGAGGCCTTTGCCGACGTGAAGGGCTGCACCCATCTCTTCGGCTCGCCCGCCGAGATCGCGCGGGAGATCCGCCGGCGGGTGCGCGGCGAGCTCGGCCTTCCGATCTCGATCGGCGTCGCCTCGACCAAGCACTTGGCAAAGATCACCTCACAGGTCGCCAAGCCCGATGGCCTCGTTGTCGTCGAGCCCGGCCGGGAGCTCGCCTTCCTCGCCGATCTGCCGGTCGAGCATGTCTGGGGCGTTGGACCCGCCACCAAGGCCAGGCTCAATGCCATCGGCATCGTCACCATCGGCCAGCTGTCGAAGACGCCCGGATGGTCGCTCGCCCGCCTGCTCGGTCCCGCCGCCGGCGAAAAGCTCACGGCGCTCGCCGCCAATCGCGACCCGCGCAAGATCCGCACGCGGCATCGCGCGCAATCGGCCGGCGCCCAGTCGGCGCTCGGCCGCCAGCCCGCCGTGGCGCGGATCATCCGGCCGGCCTTGCGCCATCTGGCGGATCGGGTGGCGACCCGCTTGCGCGCCAAATCGCGTCCCGGTCGGACGGTCACGGCGCGCGTCCGCTTCGCCGACATGCGCTCCGTCACGCGCTCGGTGACGCTCGACGCACCGGTCGCCGCGACCGCGATCCTGGCCGAGATCGCCGAGGACCTGGTGCGCGCGGCGCTCGCCGATCATCCCGACGAGCGGGCCATCTCGCTGCTCGCGATCTCGGTGTCGCATCTCGAAGAGGAGCGCGACCTGCAGCTCGAATTTCCGCTCGGTCTCGCCGATGAGAAGCGCAAGCCCGGCAGCCGCATCGGCATGGCGCGCATCGCGGCGGATCGTGCCGTCGATAAAGCGCGTGGCCGCTTCGGCTGGGACGCCGCCGGCTTTGCCTCCGTCGTATTGGAGGGCACGCGCTCGGTCCCCGATGAATTTCGCGAGCTGGCGGAGAAGGAGCTGTGACGTCGCCCGGGGCGCCCAGTCACTTAGTCTTTTCAGGACGCACTCTTCGCTTTTCCGGCGTGCCATGAGCCTTCAGCAAGAGCGCGCGCATGTGCTCATGCGCCCGCGTTGCAGGTCGGCTGACCAGAGAGACTAAGGAGAGTGAGACTTTTACTGCGGCGCGCTCCAGCCCAGGTACTTCGCAGATCGGAAAGCGTGCCTTCAGGGCTGAGGCATAGTGGCTGGGCAGTTGACCGGCATAGCGTCCGGTACCGATGAGAAATGCAACGGCTTCGAGCCCCTCCGCCCCTACAGCCCGCCGCAGGCTGGCCGTCCGCAAAGGCTCCGGCACGGGCGTCGGCCCGTCTTGCAGAATGAGCTCAATTCCTCGTTCCCTGAGCTCCTCAAATCTCGGTGTCGGACGGAGATTGCTGCTGATGTAGAGCCGAAACTCTTCTGTGAACAGCGGATCAACGGCCAGGGAACAATCCCTTGGGAACGTTCCCAGGACGCAGCAATTGATCCTGAACTCGTGAAGCGCGCGAAGCAGTTCTGCTGGTTGTCCTATGACGACGGAAAGATCGACGGCAGGTGCGGTCTCGGCAAACTGCGCCAAGGTTTCGATCACCCGGGATTCTGGATTGGTGATGCAGTTGTCGACGATTCCGAATTTCAGTTCTCCTCGAATGATGCCCTTTGCTCGGCTCAGTTCCCGATTCATGCCCTCGAGCGCATCCTCCAGCGCTACCGCCGCAACCAGGACATCCCGGCCGAAATCGGTGAGATCGAAGCCGCGTGGTCCGCGGCGACAAATTGCAGCGCCAAGCCGCTCTTCGAGCGCCTTGATCTGCCGGCTCAAGGTCGAACGCTCGAGGCCGACGTCACGCTCCGCGGCGGTCAAACCGCCTGCATCCACGACGCTTCGGAAGAGCCGGAGAGCGCGCAGGTCGCGCTCTGAAAGAGAAATATCGTCAACGCCCATGTTGCAGATCCTGCAAGCATGAGTGCGAATATAGCAGCTTTTGCACGCACGGCAACCGACGCATAGTCAATGCCGCGCCGCCCCAGGGGTGAAGCGCTGAACAGCGGAGGGAATGCGCTTGGCGAATTGCCGGATCCCGATAGAGCCGTTGACTAAGGCCGCCTTCCAGGCATTTGGCGACGTCATCGAGCGCAATACCGCCTCTTCATACGAGACGAATGACGGCGAAGCGCTCCGCCACCATGATCTTGCGCACATCGATGTCGGCGCCCAGGGTGGCCGAATAGCGGTCAGTATTTTCCAGGTGCTCAAGCAGGCGGCCCTGCCGTTCCGATTACGCTTGATGGAGCGGCACCCCATTTCGAGCCAGGCTTTTGTTCCGCTTGGTGCCTTGCGATTTGTCGCCGTCGTCGCGCCGCGCGATGTCCGGCCAGGCATTGCAAGTCTGCGCGCCTTTCTGGCGGGATATGGTCAGGGTGTAAATCTCCATGCAGGCGTTTGGCATCACCCTTTGATCGCGCTCCAGACCGGCGACTTCCTTGTCATGGACCGCACAATATCGGGCGCTCCTGAAGACCAGGACTATGAGGAAGTCCTCCTTGATGGGGATTCCATCAGCATCGTCAACTAGGCTGCACCGGACGAGACAGAACATGGACAGGACCGCGCGACCGGAGATCACCTCACCAAACACACATGGCGGCGGAGCCGCAGCCCTGATCTTTGATGAAATGCTTGGCGAATTCGTCCCGGCCGCCGAAAACGAGTTTGCTGCAAGATGGCACAATCTCGCGGATCCGAGATTGGGCGCTGCGGCGATCTCAGCAACCGACGAGTGGTTCGCGCCCAAGACAAGGTTGCTGGATCATAAGCCGCCGCGCTTCATCGCCAATGAATACGACGATCACGGGAAGTGGATGGACGGTTGGGAGACCAGGCGGCTGCGCATCCCTGGACACGACCATTGTGTGGTCAGGTTGGCTGGTGCCGGGCGGATCAGAGGTGTCAACATCGACACAAGCCACTTTACTGGAAACTACCCGCCCTTCGCTTCAATAGATGCGTGTCATTCGAAAAGCGGGCCAGACGTATCCACGAAGTGGATTGAGGTCCTGCCTGCGGTCCCGTTGCGGGGCCACGTGAGCAACCTGTTCCCGGTCGAGAACGACGGAGTGTGGACGCATGTCCGTCTCAATATCTATCCGGATGGGGGAGTGGCGCGCCTGCGCGTTTACGGCGACTTCCATCTCGACCGGCAGGCTGCTGGCGACGCGCCGGTCAACTTGGCCGCGATCGAGCACGGCGCCTGGATGGTGGCGTGCAGCGATCAACACTATGGATCGCCGGCCAACATTCTCTATCCCGGCATCGGCGCCAGCATGGCAGAGGGATGGGAAACGCGGCGGCGTCGCGAGCCGGGCAACGAATGGGCCATTTTCCGCCTGGCAAGACCTGGAACCGTCCGTCAGATCGTCGTCGATACGACGCACTTCAAGGGCAATTATCCGGACCGTTGTTCGATACAAGCCGCCACCCTGTCCGACAACGAAGCGATGGCCACTACGGCATCGATGTTCTGGGACGAGCTGCTGCCGGAACAAAAGCTTGAAATGAACCGTGCCCATGCGTTCGAAAAGGAAATCGTCCACCTGGGGCCAGTAACCCACGTGCGTTTCAACCTGATACCGGACGGCGGCGTCAACCGTCTTCGGCTCATCGGCACACAAGTTCCTCCTGCAAGATAGCGAGGAAGACGGCTTGAGCGGGACAAGAAAACGGTTCGCCTCCGCCAGGCAACTAAAAGAAAGCAGCGAACTTCAAATGGAGGGAAACAGGAAATGCACAGAAGAGCCTTTATCCTCAGCACGGCGGCGGCGCTGACGCTCGGCAGCTCAGCGGCAATCTCACCGGCCCGCGCGGACGCGATGGACGAAATCAAGTCGCGCGGCAAGATCCTCGTCGCCATAGACCCCACTTTCCCGCCATTCGAATTCACGGATGCGAACAACAACATCATTGGCCATGACGCCGATCTCATAACCGCGATCGCCAAGGATTGGGGCGTCGCTGTCGAGTGGCAGGTCATGGCGTTTCCCGGGATCATCCCGGGCCTTATCGCCGGCTCGTTCGACATGTCGGCCAGCGCGCTCAACGTCACGGCCGAGCGAGCGCAGCGGATAGACTACACTGTGCCGATAGCCGCGACCGTCAATGTCGTCGTGAAGCGCAGCGGAAACGACAAAGTGAAGTCCAGCAAGATCGAAGACCTTTCGGGCCTTACATGCGCCGTCAAGCAGACGACCCAGCCCGAACAGATGATGCAGAAGCTGAATGAATATCTGCGTTCGTCGGGGAAGGCGGAAGTCGGACTCATGAGCTTCGACACGGTGGAGCAGACGATCGCAGCCCTTGCGGCGGAGCGCGTCGAGTGCGTGGTCGACGACAAGGCCGTGCTGACTGAGGCAATGAAATCCCGCACCGACACGCCTCTCGAGATCGTCGGCGAGATCGGCGATAGGGCGCTCATAGCCTGGGGCGTCAGCAAGTCCAACCCCAAGCTCACGGCCGCCCTCAGCGAAACCATCATCAAGCTGAAGCAGAATGGCGAGCTGGAGAAGCTTCAGATGAAGTATTTCGGCTTTCCGATCAAGGACCTTCCGGAAACGGATTTCATACCCACGGAAAACTGAGCCCACTCGTGAACGTGCACCTCGACAAGGTGCGCGGATCGAACCATCAGGCAGGAAGCGCATTCGATGCTTGACGTTCAAGTTCTCGTCGCTGCCTTACCCAGCTTGACGAAAGCGGCGATCGTGACCGTCCAACTGACCGCGGTCGCCGCCGTCCTCAGCCTGCTGTTCGGCATTGCGTCCTGCATGCTGCAGCTCTCGCGGATTCCGGGCGGCTACTGGGTCAGCCGGGCCTATGTGAGCTTGATGCGCGGCACCCCGCTTCTGATCCAGCTCTTCGTGGTGTTCTTCGCGCTTCCGCTGATCGGGATAAAAGGCCAGGCTTTCCTTGCCGCGGCAATCGCCATTGGCCTCAACAGCGGCGCCTACACGACCGAGATCCTACGCGGCGCGGTCCAGAGCGTTCCGCGAGGTCACATCGAAGCCGCCGAGGCGATCGGCATGTCGCGCTTTGACATCTGGCGGCGCGTCATCCTTCCGCAGGCTTTCGCGATCAGCATTCCCGCGCTCACCAATGAGTTCACGATCGTGCTCAAGTCGACTCCACTCGCGTCGATCGTAGCCGTTACCGAACTCACCTATGCGGGGTTGCTCATTCAGGCGCGCACCTTCAGCGCTCTGGAGGTCCTGGTTCCGGTCGCCGCTCTGTACATCATCATTGCCATCACTTTCATGCGGCTCGCGCGCCGACTCGAACGGCGCCTCTCCGCATATCACGCCTGAAGGGGTTGCAATGCAGTTCAGCGCCATATGGAGCTATATTCCACTCCTGCTTGCAGGACTTCAGGCGACGATCCTGATCTCGATCGCGGCGCTGTGCACGTCCCTGGTGATGGGCGTTGCTCTCGCGGCGGCCGGACGCTCGGCGAACTGGCTCCTCCGGATAGCGACCAGGATCTATACCGAGATCATTCTCGGCATTCCGGTGCTCGTGCTGGTGTACGTCATCTTTTTCGTCTTCCCGGATCTCGGCATGGCCATGCCTCCTCTCTACGCCGGAATCCTTGCGCTGACGCTCTACTACGCGCCCTACATGGCCGAGGTGATCCGCGGCGCGATTGCAGCCGTTCCCCCGGGCCAGGTCGAGGCAGCCCAGACCGTAGGAATGTCCGGATGGCACATTGCGACACGTGTCATAGGTCCGCAGGCCATGGGCATTGCATTGCCGGCACTGGCGGGAATCAGTATCGGGCTATGCAAGGATACCGCTTTGCTGTCGGTCATCTCCGTGGTCGAACTTTCCTTCCAGACCAAGCAGGTGGTCTCACGCACCTACGCGCCTTTCGAGACCTATGTCGTCGTCGCCGCGATGTACTGGGTCGTCCTCACCCTCTTTGAAATTGCCGTCCGGCGGCTCGAGACCCGGATGACCCGCTACAGAGCGGCCTGACGGAGCCGGACGTAAAGAAGGAGCATCCAGATGACCGAACTTGCTCTCCAAACCATGAACATCCGCAAGAGCTTCGGCACCGTCGAGGTGCTCAAGGATGTTTCGATCGATTTGGCTCGTGGTGAAGTCGTCTGCATTCTCGGCCCGTCAGGGTCAGGCAAATCCACGTTCCTGAGGTGCATCAACTGGCTTTCTCCGCCGACGGGAGGCGAAGTCTGGATGGGATCCGAGCGCATCGGGGTCCAGAAGGACAAGAACGGCCAAGAGGCCCCCCTACCCGAGGCGAAGCTGCGTCAACAGCGAAGCCGATTCGGCATGGTGTTTCAATCTTTCAACCTTTGGCCCCACCGGACGGTGCTTCAGAACGTCATAGAGGGACCGGTAATCGTACGGAGGATCGACAAGGCCGAGGCGCGCGACAAGGGAATGGCTCTCCTCGAGCGCGTCGGCCTGGCGGCGAAGTGCGATGTCTATCCAGCTCGCCTTTCCGGTGGGCAGCAGCAGCGCGTCGCAATCGCCCGCGCGCTCGCCATGGAGCCGGAGGTTCTGCTTTTCGACGAGCCAACGAGCGCGCTGGATCCTGAACTGGTCGGCGAGGTCCTCGACGTCATGAAATCCCTCGCGACACAGGACAAGACGATGCTCGTAGTGACGCATGAAATCGGGTTTGCCAGGGATGCGGCCGACCGCGTCATTTTCATGGATCAGGGCTTCGTTGTTGAAGAAGGTAAACCGTCCGAGGTTCTCAGGAACCCCAAAGAGCCGCGCTTCCGAAAATTCCTCGACAGACATCTGAGTGCCAACTGAACGGAACACCGAAAAAATGACGACATTGCAGCAATATGGAAGCCCATACAATCGGGCGGATGAAGCCGCCACGACCCCCGCCCCGTCCAGACGCGTCGAGATCCATGATCTCACGCTGGAAGGCGATGGGGAGGAAATGGCCGGCCTCCGTTTCAGTCACAAGGACAGAATTGAAATCGCCAAACTGCTCGATGCTGCGGGTATTCACCGTATTTCAGTGCTTGGCAATTCGCCTCGTCCAACTCGCGATGAAGTCAAAAGCGCCGCGGCGATCGCCAGTCTCGGTCTCAAGGCCAGGGTCGGCGCGCTCGTGAAGACCGTAGAGGAGATCGATACGTCGGCCCGCATCGGACTTTGGGGAGTGACGATCCTCGTGGGCATCAATGACGCGGTGCTGACCGGAGGCCAAAAGGGACAGGACATCATCGATCAATGCAAGAAGCTGACGGTGCATGCGCGCGAGCACGGGCTCCACACCTGCCTCATGGCAATGGATGCGACGCGTACCCGCCCGCCATTCCTGGAGCGCGTCATCCGCGAGCTTGACCCCTTTGTCGATGAATTCGTGATCGGAGACTCCTTAGGGCGGATATCTCCGTTCGGCATGCGCAATCTCATCTCGCAGGTCCTGCAATGGACGGCGAAGCCGCTTCAGATACACCCCCATAACCACACCTCGATGGCGGTCGCCAACTGCTTAGGAGCGGTTCTGGGTGGCGCTTCGATCGTGCAGACGGTTGTCAATGGCTTGGGTGAATTTTCCGGCATCGCGGCCACCGAAGAGTGCGTGGTCGCGCTCGAAATGCATGCCGGCCTGGCTCTGGGAATTGATCGCCTGCGGCTGCAAGACCTCTCAAGGCTCGTTGCGAAAGCATCCGGCCTGCCCATACCTGCCAACAAGCCGGTCACCGGGCGGCTCGCCTTCGCAATTCCCGAAACTGAGGAGATACAGGAGGCCCTCTACCAACTCCATCGCGAAGGCCGCTTGGAAGACGGCCTGCCATTGCCACCGGAGTTGGTGGGCGCCGTGCCCAGTATGTCGATCGGCCGGAAATGCAATGCTTTCACCGTTCTCTACAACCTGGAGATCGCAGGCATCGAGGTAAGTCGAGAGCTGGCCGAGCAGATCGCCGGAAAAGTACGAGCGCATTTCAAGAATCGCAGAGGGCATTTTCTCATCGACCAAAGCGAGTTTCTGGAGTTGGCGCGCGAATGGGTAGCGGGTCGGTCATGAATGCTTGGCTGCTGCTGAGCCTCGTGACCATTCTTTACGCGGGCTACAACCTCTTTGCGAAAGTTTCCGGCGGCCACGTCTCCGGCATCGCGACCACAACCGTTCTCGCAACGATTACCGTCCAGCTGGTCGCCCTGGCGACGTCTACGATTTTCAGCGTCTTCCTGCTTTTGCGCGGCGGGCAGGTGTTTTCGCTGCCCTCCGCCTCATATGGATGGGCAGCCTTGGCGGGGCTATGCATAGGAGGCGCTGAAATTGGCTACTTTTACCTGTTCTCCGGAATCGGCTCCCGCCAAGCAATGGAGGCGAACGTCGTCATACCTGTCGTGGTCTGCGGAACCGTTTTCATTGCGGTTCTCGCATCATTCCTGTTCTTCCGTGAGCATCTCGGATCCTACCAACTGCTTGGTGCCGGACTGCTGAGCGCCGGGATCATCTGCATGTTCGCGGGCCGGTGATCGCTTCGGACCCGCACGCCGCGCGCAGGCGGGCTGGTTGCGATGAGACAGCCCGTTAGCCTTCGAAATCCCGGTCGGGCCCCGGATCACCGCCGGTTGCCGCCACGACCAGCCTGTTGAGATAGTGGGCCCAGCCCTTGTCGTGGCCGTCGCACTCTTCCTGATCGGGCAGGCCGCTATGGGTGAAGCGCACCAAGGTGCCGCCCGGCCTGTCGATGAGATCGATCTCGACCAGGCTCGAGCCCGGCGGCACTTTCTCGCCGCCTTCCCAGCCGAAGCTGTAAGCGAGGCGATGGACGGGGACGACTTCGGTGAATTCGCCGCGCGCGCGATGCTTGCCGCCGACATTGACGAGATAGATGCCGCCCGGACGCGGATCGGCGGTCGTTTCGGTGCCGATCCAGCGCAGAATCTTGTCCGGATCGGTGAGGAAGGCAAAAACGGTCGCGGCAGGTGCCGCGATCTCGACCTCGCGGCGGACCACTAGGGATTGGGCCATGGATGTCTCCTTGAGCTTGGCTGCAACGGTTGCATCGTGGTCGAGCATTGGCAAGATACCGCCATGTGCTGACAAACTATCCCTCGGGCAAGAAAACGATGACAGATGCCGGGTGCCGCCCCATGATTACCCGCATGGATCTTCCGTCTTCTCTCACCTGGCTGATCGACGAGGCCGGCGCCATGGAAAGCGCCGACCGCTTTCTGACCGCGCTCGGTGCCCGCCTCAAGAGCGACGGTCTGCCGCTCGCCGGCGGTGCGCTCACCCTCGCCGCGCCGCATCCGATCATCGCGCGTCGCACATGGCTGTGGCAGGCGGAAACCGGTGCTGTGATCGAGGCGCTGGGCTTCGGCGCATTGGGCCTCACCCGGCCTGAACCTGGCGATGTCGGGCGCGACTGGCTCGCTGAGCTGGGCACCGGCATCATGCACGAGACCATCGCTGCCCCACAAGGGCACGACACTGCGATGGCGGAGAGCCCGCGCCTCGCCTGGGCATTCTCCCGGCCGCTCACTGCGGCCGAGGCGTCGCTGCTGCATGAGGCGGCGCGCTTTGCCGCCGCCCCCCTCGCCGCCCTGGTGACGCGCGCGACGCTGGCCGCATTGCTCGAGACCTATCTCGGCCGGCGCAGCGCCGCGCAGGTGCTGAACGGGCGGCTGCGGCGCGCGGCGGGCGAGACGATCCGCGCGGTTCTCCTCTATGGCGATCTGCGCGGCTTCACCGAGTTGTCGGAAACGATGGCGCCGACGGCGGTCGTCGCCGCCCTCGATGCCTGGTTCGATCGCATCGCGGGCGCCGTCCATGCATTCGGCGGCGAGGTGCTGAAATTCATCGGCGACGGCGTCCTGGCAATCTTTCCCCTGGGCGACCGGCCGCCCGCTGCCGCCTGCGATGCGGCGTTGCGCGCCATCGCCGCCGCGCGCGCCGGCATGAAACGTCTCGATGAGGAACGCGGGCGGCAAGGCCTGCCGCCGCTGCCTTTCGGCATGGCGGTGCATATGGGCGACATGCTGTGGGGCAATATCGGCACGGCCGACCGTCTCGATTTCACCGCCATCGGCCCGGCCGTCAATCTGGTCGTGAGGCTCGAAGGCCTGTGCAAGCCCCTGGGCCACAACGTTCTGGTTTCGGACGCGGTCGCGGCGGAAACGGCGACGGCGCTGAGTCCGCTCGGCCCGCATAGGCTCCGCGGCATCGCCGCACCCTGCACGGTCTTCGCCCTGCCGGAGAGCTGACGGTCTATCGGTTTGAATGTTGTGACAGGCAGCCACGGCGCCCTTTCCCCGTCGGTTCAATTCGCGATGCCGCTCGATTAGTGCGGTCAAAGACAAAGTTAGGGCCGGAAAGCGAAGGACGAGAGTGACAAGTCTGTCGGGATTGAAGAACCCGCCAATTGCGTCGTCTTCGTCATCAAGTGACGAGCGCCTCGGATAACACTCTGATCTTGCTTGAGTATTTAGATATGCAAATTTTCAATGCGACAATACAAGAAAAGCACTGTATATTTGCAGTACACGAAAAAACACAATCGAAGGGAGACGTCATGAATCGCCGCAATCTTTTCCTGTATGCATTTACGGCTGCCGTCATGTTCGCGCAGCCGGTCCGCGCCGCCGATCTCGTCGTCGCGACCGACACGGCTTTCGTTCCGTTCGAGTTCAAGCAGGGCGACAAATATGTCGGTTTCGACATCGACATGTGGGACGCGATCGCCAAGGAGATCGGCGTGACCTATACGTTGCAGCCGATGGATTTCAACGGGATCATCCCGGCGCTGCAGACCAAACAGGTCGACGTCGCGCTCGCCGGCATCACCATCAAGGACGAGCGCAAGAAGGTGATCGACTTTTCCGACGGATATTATGACAGCGGTTTCCTCCTGATGGTGCCGGCCGACAGCGCGATCAAGGGACCCGACGATCTCAAAGGCAAGACGCTGGCCGTCAAGACCGGCACTTCCGCGACCGACTATGCCAAGGAGCACTTCAAGGAGACCGAACTGCGTCAGTTTCCGAATGTCGACAACGCCTATCTCGAACTGCAGACCGGTCGCGTCGACGCCGCCATGCACGACACACCCAATGTTCTCTATTACGTGGCCACCGCCGGCGGCGGAAAGGTCAAGGCTATCGGCGAACAGATGATGGCGCACCAATATGGCATCGGCTTTCCGAAGGGCAGCGAGCTGGTATCCAAGGTGAATGCGGCGCTCGCCAATATGAAGGCCGATGGCCGGTACAATGCCATCTATAAGAAGTGGTTCGGCGCCGAGCCGCAAAGCTGATCCGAAATCGCAAATCCAGCGTGCCGGCTTGTCCGGCACATTTTCTCTGGAGTCCTTCATGGCGTTCGATTGGTCCGTGATCGTCGACGCCCTGCCAGCTCTGCTGGGCGGGGCAAAGTTGACGATCCTCATCGCCCTGGCGGGCCTGGTCGGCGGCCTCGTTGTCGGCTTTGTCGCAGGCCTGATGCGCGCTTATGGCAATGCTGCCCTGAGCGCCGTGGCCTTCGCCTATATTGAACTCATTCGCGGCACGCCCATCGTCGTGCAAGTGATGTTCATCTACTTCGCACTACCGGTGGTCGCCGATATCCGGGTCAACCCGATGACGGCCGCCATCACCGCGATCATCGTCAATGCCGGTGCCTATATCGCCGAGATCGTCCGCGGGTCGTTCCTGTCCGTCCACAAGGGGCTGCGGGAAGCCGGGCTCGCCCTCGGTCTGCCGATGTGGAAGGTGCTGGCCTATGTCATCGGGCCGGTCGCCTTCCGCCGCATGATCCCGCCGCTCGGCAATCAGTTCATCGTCAGCCTCAAAGACACCTCGCTGTTCATCGTCATCGGCGTCGGCGAGCTCACCCGCCAGGGTCAGGAGATCATGGCCGCGAACTTCCGCGCCGTCGAAATCTGGACCGCCGTCGCGATACTGTACCTCGCGATGACTGGAACGCTGACGCTTATCCTGCGCATGACCGAAAAGAGGATGCGGATATTATGAGCATCGTCGAATTCAGGAACGTCACCAAGACTTTCGGCAAGGTCGTGGTCTTGAAAGACGTCGACCTCGCCGTCGACGTCGGCGAAATGGTGGTCGTGATCGGACCTTCCGGCTCGGGGAAGTCGACGCTCCTGCGCTGTATCAACGCGCTGGAGGAGATCAATGGCGGCGACCTCATCGTCAATGGCATCAGCGTGAAGGCGGGACGTTCGAAGATGCGCTTGATACGCCAGGAAGCCGGGATGGTTTTCCAGCAGTTCAACTTGTTTCCGCAAATGACGGCGCTCGAGAACGTAGCGTTCGGTCCGCGCCACGTGCGCGGCTTGACCCGCGCCGAGGCGACGGAACAGGCAAGCGCACTCCTCGCCAAGGTCGGTCTTGCCGACCGCGCCCATCACTATCCGTTGGAACTGTCCGGCGGCCAGCAGCAGCGCGTGGCGATCGCGCGGGCACTCGCCATAAAGCCAAAATTGATGCTTTTCGACGAGCCGACCTCGGCGCTTGACCCCGAGCTTCGACATGAGGTGTTGCGCGTCATGCAGGCGCTCGCCGAAGAGGGCATGACCATGATCGTCGTGACCCACGAGATGGCCTTTGCCCGCAAGGTCGGCACCCGCCTCATCTTCATGGAAGACGGGAGGATTGCGGTTGACGGTGAACCTTCCGCGCTTCTTGCCGAGGCGGAAAACCCGAGACTTCGCGAGTTCCTGCAGCATGTCAACTGACCGGCTTCTGCCGCTTCCCGTCATCGACATCGCCGGACAGCCTTACGACGTCGGTGCCACTCTCGGTCGCCACGGCGCCGGGATAGTCAACGGCTATCTGACCAAGACCCATGCCTGGGCGAGCGTGATGACTTTCCGGCGCGATCTCAGGATCACCGCCGCCAAGCGTATGGTCGAGGCGCGATTTCCCCGCTACTGGCAGGAACTGCGCGGGCTTGCGGCCGGGCTCGGCTTGCCGTTCGACGAAGTGTTCGCCTGGAATTGCCGCGGTGACGTTTGGGCGATGGCGCCGGACGGCTGCACCACGGTGCTGCTTCCAGGCGAACGGTCGGTGCTGGCTCACAACGAAGACGGCCATGCCGGCTTGCGGAGCGGCTGCGCCATCGGACGGGTGCGCTCCGAGGGCGGCCGGCCGTTTGCGACCTTCTTGTATCCAGCCTCCCTTCCCGGCCACACCTTCGCCGTAACCCAAGCAGGGCTGGTCCAGACAATCAACAATATCCGCTCGCGGCGCGCGGGCGACGGCCTGCCGCGCATGGTGCTGACAAGGGCGGTGCTCGATTGTGGCGACATCGACGAGGCGGTCGGCTTGATCCGCGGCGCGGAGCGGGCCGGCGCGTTTCATGTCGGCTTGGCGCAGGCCGGCGACCCTCGTCTCGTCAGCATCGAGTTCACGCATTCCAACTGCTCGGTCCGCGTCCTCGCACGGCCGGAATGTCACGCCAACCACCTGGTCCATCCGGACATCCAATCCGAAGACCAGGCCATAACCGCCTCGTCGCGATCTCGCCAGCTGCGCGGGAACAAGATCATCCAAGACGCCCACGGTCGCGCCCTCGATCCGCTTGCCATCCTTTGGAACGAAGCGGACAATGCACTTCCGGTCTATCGTCAGCAACCCGACGATCCAGACGACGAGAACACTCTCGCCACAGCAATATTCGAGATTACGGACAAGGTGAGATGGCGTGTTTATGACAGGGCTGATTCGCAGGCTCGCCATGTTTTCGACGGCGCATTGACGCTCGCCCGGGAAATGCCGGAGGATCTGCGGCTGGACAGGGAAACAGCATGAGCAAAGCCTCCAGGCCGCGAACCATCGACGAGTTGCGGAATCTCGTGGTCATGATACGTCGCGAGCAAGCCGACATCTCGCTCGGAGAAAAGGCGCTCGACGTATTGGCGAGACTTGTCGATATGCCCGAACGTGCGGCCGTGCGGACGATTTCCGAACTCGCGGAACTGCTCTCCGTCAATGCCTCCACCTTGACCCGCCTGGCGCAGAAGCTGGGTTTCGGCGGCTTCAACGATTTCCAGAACATCTTCCGCGAAGCCATCACCGACGACGAGCGTTATTTCTACAGCCGGCAGGCCGGCCGCCTGCTTTCCACTGTACCGCCCGGCATCGAGGAAGTCGGCGTCTTCGAACGCCTTGCACGTGAAACTGCGGCGAACGTGGAAGGGTTCATGGGCCAGCTCGACCCCGAGGCGCTGCGCCGTACGGCGGCGCTGCTCGCCACTGCTCGCCGCGTGCGCATTCACGGTGTGCGGCAATTTCATGCTTTCGCGAGTTTCCTGACATACGGGCTCGGCATGCTGAGAAGCGATGTGGCGTTGCTGGACGCCCCGCGTCTCGGCGCCGCCGAGGCCCTGGCACAGCTTGAAAAAGGCGACGTCGTCGTCGTCGCGAGTTGCGCCCCCTATACGCGCAGCGTGGCCAAGGTGGCCGAAATGGCCGCGCGCTGCGGCCTGGAGGTGGTGGCGGTGACCGACACGCGCGCCTCCCCGCTCGTTCCGCCGTCGCGCCATGCCTTCTTTGTGCCGCATGCCAGCAGCTTCTTCAGCAACAGCATGGGCGCCTATATCGTGTTTTGCGAGGGAATGCTCAACCTGGTAGCCCGGCTTCTCGGGCAAAGCGCGATGACCGCCCTCGCTCATCGCGAGAAGCTCATCACCGACATGAATGTCGAGATGCGCGAGCATTAGGAGTCATGAGGCTGTGAGTGTCAGCACGTGGCTTCAGCCGGCGCGGCGCGTGCCGAATGTCGGAACCGACTTCAGGAGCACGCGCGTATAGGGATCCTTCGGGCTCTCCACCACTTGGCGCGACGGTCCGGCTTCGACGATCCTGCCGTGACGCATGACGATCATCTCGTTGCAGAGCGCCGCCGTCACCGCCAGATTGTGCGACACGAACAGCATGGCGATGCCGAACTCCCGCCGCACCGCCGCCAGGAGATCGACGATCTGGCGCTGGATGAGCACGTCCAGCGCCGACGTCGCCTCATCCGCGATGATGAGTTTCGGGCGCAGCGCCAGCGCCCGCGCGATACAATGGCAAGCTCGCCGCCATGAGCGGCCAGACCTCGGTGCAATTCGGCTATCGCAAGGCCTGAGATCGCGACATCATCGCCCGGTCATGGGAGTAAATGCTTAAAACGGGCGACGTGACTTGACTTGCCACACAGGCAAACCCTATATCGCCCCTCACGATGTTGGGCGGAGTAGCTCAGTTGGTTAGAGCACGGGAATCATAATCCTGGGGTCGGGGGTTCAACTCCCTCCTCCGCTACCATCGATCCCTTTGTCCAGCCCGGACACCTGGGTGACAGAACACATTCTCCTTACTTTACGTGACGGCAGAGAAACCCATCCGAATGGTCGGCGACGCCGCCAAGGGTGAGGCTCAGTCGGCCCGCACAGGGCCTGAGACGCGCGGCAGGCTCAGCCCCGTCAGCGTCGGGAAGCGGCTGCGTCCGCACGAGATGTGGTCCGCATGCGCTGCGACGGCACTTCGGCATGTCTCTTCCACCCCCTTGCCCGCTCTCCGAGTCGGGCACATAGCGCCGTTTGCCGAGGTCCAAGGGGTGCAACGCTTGGCGCCGATGCAGATCCGGACGAGCAACTCAACGAAGATCGACAAAGACTTCTGGAGCCAGGGGAACAGCATTTTTTGCTTTCCTTCTTGTCGCCGTGGAGGTGGTTGAGACGCAGTCTGTCGATGATGAGAGGGACGGAAGAGGTCGATAAAGAACGCCCGGCACGTGTTGTGCCGGGCGCAATGTCTTCGATTCTGGCATTTCCCAAATATACGCTTTTACCGTTAATGTCAACCGAAAAATCCGTCAGATAGGCAATCCTCTAAGGCCCGCGGCCGACGAACGAAGAACCCGGGCGCTCTGCCGATTAGTTCTCGACACCGAGGACTCTGTCCAATCCGTGCTCGGGGTAATGGCCTCTTCGGATTACGGCTTCAACTCCGCCATGTTGCTCCACGGTGGCCTCCTGGTCGTCGAACGCCTGCTGATTGGCGCGCTCGGGATCGACGATCTTGCGCAAGAGCGCCTCACACTTCGTCCGAATTTCGCTGTGTTCCGCGCTTTCGCCCAGGTCATTCGCTTCATCCGGATCGGCATCCAGATCGAACAGCTGAGGAGCAAAGCCGACGTGATGAATATATTTCCATTTTCCATCGCGGATCATGAAGCTGCCGGTAATGGATCCACCAGCATGATATTCGCTGAGCACCGTCCGCTTCACCGGCGCCCCATTGGCAATGTCAAAAAGCGACATGCCGGGATACTCGATCCCATTGGCAGGCATCTTTTCACCCAGGGCAGCGACGATCGTGGGGTAGAGATCCACCAGCGAAACGGGCTCGTCCACCACCTTGCCTTGCGGAATGCCGGCGCCCGCCATGATGAGCGGAACGCCGATGGATTCCTCATAAAGCGTCGAGCAGCTCCAGATGCCGCGGTCGCCCAAATGGTCGCCGTGATCGCTGGCATAGATGATCCGCGTAGCGTCGGCCTGTCCGCTGTCCTCGAGCGCCTTCAGAACCAGCCCGATGTTGTGATCGAGGAACGTGCACAGTCCATAATATCCGGCGCGCGCCCGGCGCACTTTCGCCTCGTCGAAATAGTCGTCGTAATTCCAGATCTCACGATTGGCCACGACCGTCGGATGGCTTGGCCGCTCATCCGGCCCGTATTGCTTGGGCATCGGGATTTTGTCGTGCGGATACAGGTCATAGAACTCCGGCGGCGCGATCAGCGGAAAATGCGGCGAAACCAGCGAGACGAACAGCATCCAGGGCCTGCGGGCGTTCCGCTCCTTTTGCGCCTTGATCCAATCAAGCGCGGCGGCGGTGATTCGCCGGTCGTAGTCGATGTGGTTGCTGTCGCCACTGCCGGCCGCTTCGGCCATCATCGCCGGACCGCTGACGACCTTCTCCCCCTTCGAAGAGGTCTTGGTGCTCGGATAGGTCGTCTTGTTCTTACGAAGCATTCCGATCAGATCGCCGACGCCAAACCGGACGTGCATAGGGAGGATCTCTTCGTCGAAGCCGTTGTCGTCATCGACGTGCCGGAAATGCAGCTTGCCGATCGCGACAGTCGCATGCCCGGTCTCGCGCAACCGGTGGCTCCAGCCGGGTTCGGTGCCGTCCCAGGGATGCCCGTTGTCCCAACAGCGGATTTCATGCACATACCGCCCGGTCGACAGACTCGCGCGGGACGGAACGCACAGCGGTGAATTGGAATAGGCCGTCGCGAAGCGCGTGCCGCGTGCCGCAAGCTTGTCGAGATTCGGCGTCTGGACGATTTCGTTCCCGTAACAGCCAAGCGCGCTGCGGGTATGTTCGTCCGACATGAAAACAATCAGGTTCTTTCCGTCCATCTTTCTTCCTCCATACAGCGGCAGGCCAGCCTTCGATCAGGCGTTCGGCTTCCGGGTTTTGTTCGCGAGCGCCAGCCCCAGCAAAGCGAGTGCGATATTGAAGATGATCAGAACTGCGGAGATCGCTGCAAGAATGGGGCTGAGATCGAAGAAAATGCCGTCCAGCATTTTCTTGGGCAGGGTCGTGGTATCAACGCTGCTGAGGAACATTGCTATTACGACTTCGTCGAACGAGATCACGAAAGCGAAGATCGCGCCCGCCGCGATGCCTCGCCAGATCAACGGGATGGTCACGAGCCACAGTGAAGTGATCGGCGATGCCCCGAGGCTCAGCGAAGCTTCTTCATAGGAACGGGGGAGCGCGGCCAGTGCGGAGTTGACGTTGAGGATCACGAAGGGAAGGCAGAGAACGGCATGTGCCATTGCAATGCCGAATTCCGTTCCGACCAGGCCGAGCCGCGCGTAGACACCGTAGACGGAAATGGCGACAACGACCAAAGGCAGCATCATGGGAAGCACAAGTATGATATTGAACAGGTTCTTCCCCGGGATGTCCTGCCGATGCATGGCGACCGACGCCAGGACCCCGACTGCCGTGGCAATGATCGTCGCGACCAGCGCGATGCGAAGACTGACCATGGTCGCACGCATCCAGCCACTGTCGGTGAGATAGGCGGCAAACCAGTCAAGCCCGATGGTCTTCGGTGGAAACCGGAGCATGGATCCGGTCTCCAGCGACAACGGAAAAATCATCACCAGCGGTATCAGCAGGTAGACAAATCCTACGATGGCGATGGCCCACATTGCCAATGTGACCCATCCCGCCTCAAGCCGTCGCATCGCCCGCCCCTGTCGTATTGCTGCTGGAAGCGACCCGCAGATAGGCCGCGACGACGATCACGACCACTGCAAGCAGGACAACCGAAGCGGCGCTGGCGATGTCCCAGTTGAGCAGCGTCTCGATCTGATCGGCGATGTAGGTCGCGGCGACCAGCACCTTGCCGCCCCCCAACAGAGCCGGCGTCACGAAGAATCCCAGCGCCGTGGCAAAGACGAGAAGACTGCCCGCCATGATACCGGGCAGGCTGAGGGGCAAGGTGACCGTCCAGAAGCCCGTCTCGGGGGTGGCGCCGAGGCTCGCCGCCGCTTCGAGATAGGTCTTGTCCTGGGACTGAAGCGCCACGAAGATCGGCAAGACCATGAACGGCAGAAGCGCATTCGTCATCCCGAGCACAACGCCGAACTGGTTGAACATGAAGGCGACCGGCTGATCGGCAACTCCGATCGAGATCAGGAATTCATTGATCGGCCCGCGCCGTTGCAGCAGGTAGATCCAGGCGAAGTTCCGCACCAGGATGCTGCTCCAGAACGGCAACAGCACGGCCAGAATGAGTATCGGCCGAAATCTCTTCGGCGCATTCGCCAGCACGTAACCGATCGGGAAGCCGAAGAACAGGCAGCCCAGCACCACGAACGCGCTGATCTTGAGCGTGGTCCATAGCGAGTCGACATACAGGCTCGACGAGAACAGGCTATGATAGTTCTCCAGCGAAAGATCCGGGCCGCCGAAGCTGCGGTAAGCGAGAAGGGCGATCGGCAGGAGAAAAAGAAGTCCCACGAGAAGCAGCGCCGGTGCGATCATGACCAGGCTGGCGATCATGCCGGGAATCCGGATGGCTTCTCTGAACGAGACGCGGGCGCTCACGCGACGACGTCCGAGACGACAAGCGAACAATCGTCCTTCGACCAGCTGACGACCACCTTCTGCCCGACCGAAACGACGGCCTCACCTGTCCTGTTGGCGATCTTGACTGATAGATCGGTTCCGGCGACCGCAACCGTGATCTGGAGCGCATCGCCGAGGAAGACCATCGCGCGGACGGTGCCCTCCAGCCAGTTCTCCCGGGCCTCGGCCCGGTCGGGCGAAACGCGGAGCTTCTCGGGGCGGATGAGAAGCTTGAGGCCCTTGCCTTGCGCCGCGCTGGGATTTGCCGGCGCCCGAATACCCGTCCGGTCGAGCACTTTCAGACTCGCCGAATTGCCGTCGACGCCGTCCAGGACTGCTGGAACGAGGTTCGAATCGCCGATGAAGCCCGCCACGAATTCGGTCATCGGGCGGTCGTAGAGCTCCCGCGGCGTGCCGATCTGCTCAATGCGTCCATGATTCATGACCGCCACTCGATCGGACATCGTCATCGCCTCGATCTGGTCGTGTGTCACATAAACGGTGGTGATGCCGACGCGCTTCTGCAGCGCCCGGATCTCGACCTGCATGCGGTCGCGCAGCTTCTTGTCGAGCGCGCCCAAGGGCTCATCCATGAGCAGCAGTTCGGGATGGAAAACGACGGCCCGCGCCAAGGCGACCCGTTGTTGCTGACCGCCGCTCAGTTGGCGTGGATAGCGGGCACCGAAACCGCCCAGCCCGACCAGCTCGAGCGCGTCCTTGACCAGTTTTTCGACCTCCGCCGCCTTCACCTTGCGGCGCCTGAGCGGATACGCAATGTTTTCAATCACGGTAAGGTGCGGAAAAAGCGCATACTTCTGGAACACCATGCCGATGTTGCGCTTGTAAGGGGGAAGGTACGCGACATCGGCGCCATGCAGTTCAAGCGTGCCCGAGGTCGGGTACTCGAACCCACCGAGCATGCGAAGCAATGTCGTCTTGCCCGAACCGCTCGGCCCGAGCAGTGTCAGGAATTCTCCCTTCTCGACGGAAAGGCTGACGCGTTCGACGGCAGTGAAGTCCCCGAACCTCTTGGTAATTTCTATGAGGTTCATATGAAACTTAGTCATCGTCCTTTCGATCTTTCCGCATTTTGCGTCTGTCCAAGAGCATGAGATGACTGTCGCTGGCATGCGCGCGAATCGCGCATGCCAAGCGCACCGCCCGGACGGCGCCGCCGTTCAGTGTCAGCCAGAGGTGATTTTCGCCCAGCGCGCGGCATGGACCTCGAGGTTTTCCGCCCAATAGGCGCCATCGAGCAGAACCTGCTTTTCCAGATTCGCGGGGCTGGTGGGAAGAGCCGCTTTTACGAATTCATCCGAGATGCCCTTGATCGAGGCGCTGTTCGTCGGACCGTAGAAGAGCTTGTTTGCGAAGGCCCCCTGGCGGTCCGGACGGCTGCAGAAGCTGATGAACTTCTGAGCATTCTCGCGGTTCGGCGCACCCTTCGCCATCACCCAGGTCAGCAGGTTCATGACCGCGCCGTTGAACTCGAAACGGACAGCAGCGCCGTCACGCTCAAGACCGAATGCACGGCCATGGACGAATTCCGACATGTCGAGCTCGCGCTGCACCAGCATCGTCTCGGCTTGACTGCTGCTGGTGTACCAGATGCTGATGTTGTCTTTGATCTCCTCGAGCGCCTTGAACGCCGCCTCTTTCTTGTCGGCATCGATCGGGTTGACGGCGGACGCGGCCACCCCTTTTGCCATCAGGGCATATTCGAAATGGCGGGCCGCGATCGGGCCGAACATGCCACGCGCGCCGGGGAAGTCATCGACATTCCAGAAATCGGCCCAGCTCTTCGGAGCACCGCCTGCAAAGCTCTCACTGTTGTAGCCCAAGCCCCAGGAGATCGACCCGTAACCGTAGCCCCACGGATCGAGCGCGGCAGGAACATGCGATCCGCGATCCTGGATATCGCCGAGGTCGATTTCCTGCGTCAGGCCGTCGCGCCGGCCGATGGCATTCCAGAAGGGCGGTCCGTCGAGAAGGTCGACTTCGACTTTGCCGGCGGCGTCCTGCGCCTTGACCTTGGCCAGCCCTTGCGTGCCGTAGGTCAATTCCTTGACCTCGATGCCGAACTCTTTGGAGAACGGCTCGAAATAGACTTCGCGCAGCGCATCCTGGAACGACCCGCCCCATGAAGACACGACAAGCTCACCCTTGCCTGTGGCATGTGCGCGCTTCACCAGCGGCGCGAAGAGCAGCCCCGATCCGAGCGCGGCCGCACCGGCCGTGCCGAGAAACTGGCGTCTTGATTGCCTGGTCATTCGATAACTCCCCACTTGTATTTCGGCGCCTGCCGCAGCCGCTATCCGGCGATCATTATCGATTTGTCAGGACACAGGGAAATGGTATGAATTCAATAGTCCATAACCATCGGTTATGGGCGTTCATGAACTGCCTTCAGTCGGGCGTTTGGGGGCAAAGGGTTGATAAAACATCGGGAAGTGCAGCTGCTTCATGCGCTGCTGTTGACGGGTTCGGTATCGGGCACATCCAAATTGCTGAACGTCTCCCAGCCCGCCGTCAGCAAGGCGCTTGCGGCGCTCGAAACCCGTATCGGATTTCAGCTCTTCAAGCGCACCGCCGGTCAACTGGTCGCCATACCCCAGGCGACGTATCTGTTCGAAGAGCTGGATCAATGCCTGAAAAGCATCGAGCGGCTGGATGAACGGGTCAAGAATGCCCAGGGCGAGCCCGGCGACCGGCTTCAGATCGCAAGCCTGCCCGGCCCGGCCAGCTTTCTGATCCCCAAGCTGCTCAAGGAGTTCTTCGGGGTGAAAAGCGCCCACCGCTTCCTGCTCAATACGCGGTCCACCCCGATCATCCGGGATCTCGTGAGCACCCAGCAGGTCGAGATCGGAGTTCTGGTCAATCCGCCGAACTCGTCAGCCTACGAGAAGTTTCCGACACCGAACGAATATGTCTGCGCCATGCGCGAAGACCATCCACTCAGTTCCAAACGCTCACTTCAACCTGTCGATCTGGAGGGCGTCCCTCTGACACTCACCAGCAGAGGGCACATCATGTACGAGCAATTGTCCACGGCCTTCGCCAACGACCGGGTTCTGTTCAATCCCGTCCATGAAGTTCCCTATTACATTCCCTCGCTGGGATTCGCCCTTGCCGGCTTTGGTGTTTCGTTCGTCGACACGATCACGGCGTGGAGCTTCGACAACATACTCAAGGCCAAGGGACTGGTGTTTCGAAAATTCGAGCCTCAACTCCTCGACGAGATGGCGGTGATCTCGCCATCGCTGCGAACGCCGCCAACGATCGCGCTGAAATTTCGTGATTTCCTGGTGGAGCGCATGTCGGCGATGAAATCTCTCTACTGAGTGCTTCATCGTAAGCGGTATGCCATCGGCACCTGGACGAGAATCTTTGTGACGAGGTTCGGAGAAAAGCAGCCTGCCAGGGATGGCAATTGTGCCCCCGAAACGAGATGTCATGAGGCCTCACGCGGTACTTTTGCCACCGAACACCTCCGACAAATAGTCAATAAACACCCTGACTTTACGTGGGGTGTGACGTCGCTGAGCGTAGAAGGCGAAGATCGGCTGCTCGATGGGTTCATAATCCGGCAGCAGCCGCACGAGTCGGTTCTCGGCTATATCCTGGGCGACCATGAAATCGCCCAAGAGGGAATAGCACCCTCCCGCCAGGCAGGCGTTTCTCACCGCGCGTGCTGAGTTCATTGTCAGTTGCTGCGGCACTTCGAAGTCAATGACCTTTCCTTCATGCGAAAACCTATGCACGCGCCCCCATTCCCCGCTGACCTGAGTAACGGCCGGGCAAGCTCTGACCTCGTCTAAGGTCCTGGGTGTCCCATATTGCTTGCAAAACTGGGGCGTAGCGACGAACACGATCCTCTGCGTGAAAATCCTCTGCGCAATCAGTGATGAATCGTTCAACGGCCCTACCCGGATGGCGATATCGAAGTGCTCTCCAATGAGGTCGACCAACCGATTGCCAAGGTCGATTGAGACATCGAGCTGCGGGAACCGTCTCACGAACTCAGGAACCGCTGGTGCCAGACACTCATTGCCAAAGGCCGTTACACAGGAGACGTGGAGTTGGCCGCGAGGGGTTTCGTGGCGTTCGCGTACCACGCTCCGCATCAGGTCAAGCTCCTCCAGGAGGCTGGTGCTCTTTTGCACGAACTCCATCCCCGCATCCGTCAGATTGATCTGCCTGGTGGTGCGGTTAAAGAGACGTACGCCGAGATCGGCCTCCAAGTCTGCCACAATGCGACTTACCGAGGCGGCGGAAAGGCGCAATTCCCGGCTCGCAAAAGAGAAGCTGTTATGCCTGGCGACTGCCACTGCCACCTTCATGGCCTCGATCATATCCATTCGCCATTCTTCCGAAATTCAGAATAATGTCTCTCACAAAGCACCCATTAACACGGAAATCGGATTAATGCATCAATGCGGCGAACGCTCGATTTCAGGAGATTGACATGTCCATGAATCCTAGCTGGATCCTTCGGAGCTACCCTTCCGCAATGCCTTCCGTCGAGAACTGGAGCCTGGAGGGCCGCCCAATTCCCGAGGCTGCGGATGGTGAGCTGCTGGTGAAAACTTTGTGGCTCTCCGTCGACCCCTACATGCGCGGTCGGATCAGCCCCGCGAAGAATTATGCTGCTGGCTTTAAACTTGGCGATCTGATGCGCGGAGGGGGAATTGGCGAGGTCATTGCGTCTGAATCTCCAGCCTTCAAGCCAGGGGACGTCGTGATGAGCGATTATTTTGGTTGGCAGCCGTTAAGCGTTATCCCGGCGGCGTTAGCCAAAGCAGTGACAACTACGGACGCTCCGATTCAGTCCGCGCTGAGCTATCTCGGCATGCCCGGTCTCACCGCCTACTTCGCCCTCCTCAAAACCGCAGCTCCGAAGGTGGGGGAAACGGTGTTGATCTCTGCCGCTTCTGGAGCTGTGGGGCAAATTGCGGGACAGATCGCACGGATCAAAGGGTTCGACGCAGTTGCTGTTGCGGGCTCGGACGAGAAGCTGCAATGGTGCAGGAAGCTTGGATACCGGACCGGCGTCAATCATCGAAGCTCGGCTGATCTCGTGGCAGATGTCGCGACCGCATGCCCTGACGGCGTCGACGTCTTTATCGACAATACCGCCGGGCCGATTCACGATGCAGCCATGCTTAATCTCAACACCTTTGGCAGGGTGGTGGTCGTCGGCACTATTGCCTTGGCCGACCGATTTGACCAGCCCGATATCGGTGTCAGGCATCTCAGAAGGACGCTGATCACCCGTGCGCGGATAGAAGGGTTCTTGCTCGACGACCACGAGGGAGAATACGAGACCGCGATTGCCGATCTGCTGTCATGGTACAAACAGGGACTGCTTCAGACACGGGAAGATGTTGCCGAAGGTATTGAGACCGTGCCCCACGCTTTCGTTCGGATGTTGAAGGGAGAGAACTTCGGCAAGCAACTGGTCAAGCTGTGATGCTCTGAACGAGGATCTGTCCGCTTCGGCCTAACTGCGATTTTGTCAGCATGACCGCGCGTCCAGTGAATTGTCGGTTATACTCATACTGAAAATTGAGTATAACCTGGATTCCCAGAACGAAAGGAATTATACTCGTTTTGCAGAACGAGTATAATGAAGTGGAGATGGCGATGGCGGCTCCCCCGCTGGTCACGCAGACAACCTACGCCGAACTGCTGGAACGCTGTGCGAATGCGGCGTTCGACGAGGCCTTCGCCGAAGACGGCGCCTTTACCGCCAAAATCATCAAAGGGCGTCGCTACTGGTACTTCCAGACTGGAGCCGGCGATGCTCGGAGGCAACGATATGTGGGCGCGGAAACGCCCGAAATCCTGGAACGTATCGCCCATCACCGGGAGGCGCGCAACGACGAGCGCGAACGGCGCGCGCTTGTGTCCGCACTTGTGAGATCGTTCAACCTGCCCCGCCCCATTCCCGAAATCGGCAACGTCGTTGCCGCTCTGACCAATGCCGGCATCTTCCGTCTCCGCGGCGTGCTCGTCGGCACCGTCGCTTATCAGACTTATTCTGCCATGCTGGGCGTCAGAATAGCCTCCACTCTCCTGGAGACGGGCGATGTCGATATCGCCCAGTTCAAGAACGTCTCGGTGGCTGTCGAGGACAGCACCCGATCCGCGCTCGAAATCCTGAAGGAGGTCGACAAGACCTTTCGTGCGGTGCCGCATGCGGTGGACGGCCGGCGGGCTACAAGTTATGTCGCCAAGGGCGGCTTGCGTGTCGAATTCCTCACACCCAATGAAGGAGAAGAAACCGGGCAACCCCAATCGTTACCGGCGTTGCGAACGGACGCTCAACCGTTGCGCTTCCTCGACTTTCTCATTCACGACCCCGAACCGGCGGTGATCCTGCATAATGCCGGTATCCTCGTTCAGGTACCTGCGCCGGCGCGCTTTGCCCTTCATAAGCTGATCGTATCGCGTCGGCGTCGCGAAGGCCTGGCCAAGCGAGACAAAGATGTTCAACAAGCCAGCTTGCTGCTCAAGGTGCTCGCCGAGAAAAGACCCTACGAGCTCAAACTTGCCTGGGAAGAAGTTTTTGAACGTGGGCCGACCTGGCGCAAACTGCTCCTTGAAGGACTGAGCACCATCGGGGGCCACACGCTGGATTTGACGCTCAAGACCGTTGGCGTCAGCCGCGCGAAAGTTCCCGGTCTGGATTTGACCTTTGCCAATCCTCCGGTTCGCTACGACTTCATTCGGGATGCCGCGACATTCCAGGGCAGCGCACTCGGCACTTCCGTCTCCTGCGTGATCAGCCGCGAAGCTCTGGATGATCATTTCGGAACCGACGGGCTAGGTCAGAAGGAACGAGTTGAAAGCGTTTTGAGAAACAGATCCAAGATCGAGCTCATGGCCCGTGCCAAGTATCTTCTATGGCCGATCGAAGAACCCGGCACGGTTCTGATCAAGACTGCGGATATCCCCAAATTTCTGAAGGAAGTCTCGATCACGAATGCACCGACACCTTCTCCCCAATCGAGCAGAAAGGCTCGTACGAAGCGTTGAACCCAGCAGGACAAGAAATCTGTCTCGCTCGCAAGGAAGATTGGAAGCGGCCCGTTACAACCTCTGCGTCGTCCTCAGCCAGACGCGGTTACCCGTCAACAGCTCCACGAAGTCGTCGATTGCGGCATTCAGCTGAAGAGCATCGATCCGGAAACGGGCGAGGTATGCGACCCGTGTGTATCGAGTTTGCTGGCGAGTTCCGGAGGAGGGAGTTGAACGCCGACCCCAGGGCTACGATTCCCGTACTCTAACCAACTGAGCTACTCCGCCCCAGGATCGTGACGGGCGATCTACGGTTGGCACATGGTGCAAGTCGAACCATGCGCGCGAATTTGCGTATTTGCTCCCATTCCGCATAATCGGAAAGACAGTCCAGAGACCGTACCCCATGCCGAAAGCCCCTGCCCATGGAACCCGCCTCAAGCGCGCAGCCCAGCCCATGCCGGCCTTCGTGAAGGAAGCCCTGGCCGAGGCCGGCCTCACGGCGCGCTACCGCGAACGCCCGCCCTATCAGCGCAACGACTATCTGCTGTGGATCAACAGCGCGAAGCTCGCCGCGACCAAGCAGAAGCGCCTGGACCAGATGCTGGCCGAGCTCAAATCGGGCGGTGTCTATATGGGCATGGCCTGGCGCGGGCGTGAGAAAGCCTGAGATCAGCGGTCGCTGCGGCGATAGAGCCACAGCGTCACCGGCGCCAGCAGCACCGTCACCACCGCCGGCGCGACCAGCGCCAGGAGCACCTGGCTCAGGCTGGCATTGCCGGCCATCAGGCCGCGTATGGCATCCGTCATCAGCGAGACCGGGTTCACCACCACGAAGGCCCTGAGCCATCCCGGCATGGTCTCGGGCGCAACCATGATGTTGGAGGCGAAGACCAGCGGGAAGAGGAAGGTGAAGCCCGCGGTCATCACCGTGGTCGGCGTCCGGATGAGGAGGCCGAGCACGATGAAGATCCAGCCCATGCCGAAGCCGACGGCGATGAGCAGCGCGAAAGCGGCGATGATGCCGAAGACGCCGCCTTCCGGCCGGTAGCCCAGCACGAGGCCGATCGTCAGGATGATGAGCCCGGCGATCACATGGCGCAGCACGTCGCCCACCATCAGCCCGGCGAACGGCGCCAGCGACCAGATCGGCAGCGAGCGGAACCGGTCGAACAGGCCCTTGCCGAGATCGGTCGACAAGCCCATGCCCGAATAGACGGAGTTGAACACCACGGTCTGGACGAGGATGCCGGGCAGGAAGAACTGCAGATAGGCCGAGGGCGAGCCCGCCAGCGCGCCGCCGAAGACGAAGGTGAACAGCAGCGTGAACATGATCGGGGTCATCACCAGATCGAACAGCTGCTCCGGCACGTGCTTGAATTTGAGGATCGCGCGCCAGCCGAAGACGAGGGCGTTGGAGAAGGCCGACGGCGGCTCAGGGCGCGCCGTCATCTCGAAGCCCGGCCGGAGCGGCGTTGCGCCGATATCGCTCATGCGTCGCTTTCCTTCTTCCTGGCGAGCCGGCCCGAGCCGCCGGTCAGGGCGAAAAACACCTCTTCGAGGCTGGGCGAGCCCATCGAGAAGTCGGCGAGCTCGATGCCGTGCGCGATCAGCGCCCCGATCGCCCGGTTGGCGGCCTCGGCGCTGCCCGTCATGATCGACAACTGCGCGCCCTCGGGGCTGCGCTGGACCTGTCCGCCGAGATGCTGTTCGAGCAGCCTCTGCGCCTCGTCGAGGCGGGCGGGATCGGCGAGCCCCACATGCAGGAAGCCCGAGCCCGTCGCCGCCTTGAGCTCGCGGCTGGTGCCCTCGGCGATCTTCTTGCCCTTGTCGATGACGGCGATGCGCGCGGCGAGCTGGTCCGCCTCATCGAGATATTGCGTGGTGAGCAGGATGGTGACGCCCTTCTCGGCAAGCGCCCGGATCATCCGCCACACCTCCTGGCGCGCATTAGGGTCGAGACCGGTGGTCGGCTCGTCGAGGAACAGGACGCCCGGCGTCACGATGAGCGAGGCGGCGATGTCGAGCCGGCGCCGCATGCCGCCCGAATAGGCCTTCACCTGCTTCTGCGCCGCCTCGGTGAGATCGAACGCCGCCAGCAGGTCATCGGCGCGCGTCTTCGCGTCGCGTCCGCGAAAGCCCCAGAGCCGCGCGAGCAGCAGCAGGTTTTCGCGTCCCGTCAAATCCTCGTCGAGCGAGGCGAACTGGCCGGTCATGGCGATGCTGGCGCGCACCTGGTGCGGCGCCTGGACGAGATCGTGGCCCATGACGCTGGCTGTGCCGGCATCGGGCGCCGCGAGCGTCGCCAGCATGCGCATCAATGTGGTCTTGCCGGCGCCGTTGGGCCCCAGGATGGCGAAGATCATGCCGCGCGACACGTCGAGATCGATGCCGTCGACGGCCCGGACCGCGCCGAAGCATTTGACCAGCCCGCGCGCTGCGACGGCAGGCGTCGCGCGCTCCACGGCAGGCGGCAGATTGTTCATACGCGTTGCATCGTTCATGACGGTCTCGAAATCGTGAAATCGGCACGTACAGCGCGCATCCTGGCGAAGTGGACTCACTTCGCCGAAAGGATTCGCGCCAAATCAATATGTCGGAGCAAATCCTTATCGCCAAAGTCTTCAACCCCGGATCAAGTCCGGGGCAGGCCTTTGGCGGGATTTGCTCTAGTCGGCGCCGGCGTTGCGCAAGTCGAAGACGTGAGGCTCGACGGGACGAAGCGATCGGCCCGCGCGGGGCGCAACCTCGCATGGCGCACCGGCTTTTGTCCAGATCAACGGACGACGTCACCAAGCGTCATGCTGACAATCCGCGGGATGTCAGGCGGCGTTCTTGCGGTAATGCCACACAAAGGCGGGCGGGATATTCGCCATCACGGCTTTCGCCCGCCGGCCGGTCAGGCCGCAGGCCTTCACTTCCGCCTCGGCGAGCGGCGGCGCCGCGAAGTAGCTGAACTGCACCAGCGAGCCTTCAGTAGCGAGCGAGGTCGCCATGGCGCGGGTGATCGCAGCGCGAATGGGCTTAGGCATGCTTCTGAGTGGCAGGCCGGAGAGGATCTTCGGCACCTTGTCGTGCCCCTGCTCCTTCAGGAGCTGCGGCAATTGCGAGGCATCTCCGTGCAAGACGGTAACGCCCGGAAATCTCTGCCGGAGATGGCGCACGAACTCCGGATCGAACTCGACGAGGAGGAGCTGCGACGGCTCGACGCCGGCGTCGAGCAGCGCCCGGGTGAAGGGACCCGTGCCCGGGCCGATCTCGACGATCACGTCCCGCTCGCCGGGTGCCAGCGTCTCGACCATGGCTCTGGCGAGGCTCGGCCCGCTCGGCGCCACCCCGCCGACCCCGAACGGGCGATGCAGGTAACGCTGCCAGAACAGCAGTTGTGCTTTCTTCATGTCCCGAGACTTCGTGTTCAGCACTAATAGAGCCGTTGGAACCGCAACAGGGTGAAGAAGCCAAAGGGCTTCAGGGGCCGCTGCTCCTCGAGTTTGAGCTTGCCGCTCACCATCAGCGTCTCGACCGGAAAATCGGGCCGCCAGCCAAGGAGGTCGGAGAAGCGGGCGAGGCGTTTTTCCACCACCGCGCGCAGGCCCTTGTCGATGCTGAAGTGGTTGACGATCACCACATGGCCACCAGGTTTGGTGACACGGATGAGCTCGTTCATCACCTGTGCCGGATCGGGCACCACCGTCATCACGAACATCGCCGTGGTGACGTCGAAACTGTTGTCGGCGAATTTGAGGGCCGTCGCATCCATCTCGGTCAGCGCCTCGACGTGGCGCAGATTGCGTTTCTGCGTCCGCTCGCGCGCGCGCATCAGCATATCCGGCGACAGGTCTATGCCGGTGACCTTGAGGCTGTGCTTGTAGTGGGGCAGCGACAGGCCGGTGCCGACGCCGACCTCGAGGACGCGGCCATGGTACTTATTGACGATGGAAGTAGCTTGCTTGACACCGGCTTCGACCACCTTACCGAAAGTAGCGTCATAGACGGGGGCCCAGCGCCGGTAGGCTCGCATGACATCGTGGTTGTCGATCTCAGCGAGCGCGCGGCGGGCATTGCCCTGCATGGCTCTCTCCTGCTCCCATTTCCCGATTATGTGACCATGGACAGTGCTTATGGCAAGCGCCGATTTTCCTTGACTGGAAAACTGCGGGCGATGAACCCCCCGCCCAGGACCCGCGCCCCTGGCCCCGTATTTTCATAGAGAACACAAGCCTGCCCGGGCGATACGCCATATTCTCCTTCGGCGATACTGACAAGGGCCCCCCCTGGCCCTTCCCGGATTTCGGCCGCGACCGGCTGCCGCGTCGAGCGGATTTTGGCAAAAACCAGCTGCGGGCGCGAATCAAGCGGCGCACGTCCCAGCCAGTTGACCTGCGCCAGAGCGATATCATGCCGCAGCAGCGAGCTGCGCGGACCGACGATGACGTGCCGCCTCTCCGGATCGATCTTCAGCACATAGAGCGGATCGCCTTCGGCGATGCCGAGGCCGCGCCGCTGCCCGACGGTGAAATGCACCGTGCCCTTGTGGCGGCCGAGCACGCGCCCGTCCTCATGCACGATGTCGCCGGGCTCGGCCGCGTCGGGCCTGAGCCTGGTGATGAGATCGGCATAGCGGCCCTCCGGCACGAAGCAGATGTCCTGGCTGTCGGGCTTGTCCGCCACGGCGAGCCCGATCTCGGCCGCAATGCGGCGCGTCGCGCTCTTGGCGAGAGTGCCCAAGGGGAAGCGCAGATAGTCGATCTGCGGCTGCGTGGTGGCGAAGAGGAAATAGCTCTGGTCGCGCGCCAGGTCGGCCGGCGTGAAGAGATCGCGCGACCCCGAGCCATCGGCCCTGGGCCGGCTCTCGATATAATGGCCGGTGACGAGCGCCTCGGCCTCGAGCTCGCGGGCGCGGGCCAGGAGATCGGCGAACTTGACCGTCTGGTTGCAGCGGATGCATGGCACCGGGGTGAAGCCCGCGGCATAGCTCGCGACGAAGTCGTCGATCACCGCCGCGCGGAAGCGGCTCTCGAAATCGAGCACATAATGGGGGATGCCGAGCTGGGCCGCCACGCGCCGCGCGTCATGAATATCCTGCCCGGCGCAGCAGGCCCCCTTGCGCCTCACCGCCTCGCCATGATCGTAGAGCTGCAGGGTGATGCCGACCACGTCATAGCCCGCCCGCTTGAGCAGCGCCGCCGCCACGGAGGAGTCGACGCCCCCGGACATGGCGCAGACGACCCGCGTCCCGGCGGGGTCTCCGGCAAGGCCGATCGAGCGGCGCACCTGCTCGATGAGGGGGTCGGACTGGCTCATGGGCGGATAGATGGCGGCTCGGCTTTCTCTTGTAAACGTCAAATTTAGGCGGGACTGTCCTGATTTGACGCAGTTGCCGGCCAAGATTTGCAAATTGTTCGGAACTGCTTAGCCCAATCTTAAGTGAACCCACCTAGTCTCGGACGGGTCGTTAGTATGTGTACCCCAGTCGAGTAAGGTGATGAACAACGGTCAGTTGCGTCCCCGCGTGAACTACGTCATTGGGCCCGATGGCAGTCCGTTGACCATTGCGGATCTGCCGCCCCCCGGAAATCAGCGCTGGGTCATCCGCCGCAAAGCGGAGGTCGTGGCCGCTGTCCGGGGCGGGCTCTTGAGCCTGGAAGAGGCCTGTGAGCGCTATACGCTCACCGTCGAGGAATATCTGAGCTGGCAGCGCTCGATCGACAAGCATGGCCTGGCGGGATTGCGGACAACCCGCATCCAGCAATACAGGCAATAAATCCCATAATTCAGAATACAGTCGGGGGCCTGCCCGTGCTTGGCGGTCCTGGCGACCGCGTGATCATGTCTTCACTCGGGTCACTTTCATCGAGCCCGCGCGATCGTCGAGCACGAACTGACCGCTGACATCTCTCAGATATTCGTCGGCCGCTTTCCGGCAGCCACCCCAATCATGATAGTCGTCGAGAATGATGCTGCCGCCCTCGACCAGCCGCGGAAAGACGCGCCGCAGGCAGGTCAGCACCGGCTCGTACCAGTCGACGTCGACATGGGCGAAGGCCACGGGCTGGTCGATCCGCATCGTGTCCTGCACCAGACCTTTGATCAGCGACACCGACTCTTCCTTCGGCTCTATTCCGAAGCGCCGCAGATTGGCCTGCACGACATCGTACAGATTGTCCTGGTAGCCATAATATGTGTCGCCGTCGATTCCGGTCGACTTCCCCTCCACGATGATCCGGTACCGATCATGCACGTCCTTCGTGTCGTCCTGTGTCGGCGCCGGGATCATCCCGAATACGTCATAGACGAGGAATGGCCGTTCGGAGCGTTTCAAGCTCGCGATCAGGATTGCAGAGCCTCCGAGCGCGCATCCTGCCTCGATGAAGGTACCGGGCAACTCGGCGTCTTCGATCGCGCTGCAGGTATTGGCGAGACTAGCAAGCTTCGCATCTGAGAGATAAGTGAGCTTGCTCGATCGGATGCGCGCCAGCAATTCGCGCGTTTCGACGTCCACCGATGACAGCGCGCTTGGGCCGGCGATCCGGTTCAGATAGCGCTTGATGCGTTGCACGTGCAGCATGGGTCCTCCGCGACTGTCTCTGGCCGTCCCGGGTCGGATTTCTGCTTGATCGGTAAACGCCCGCATGGCGGGCTTACCTACAACGAGAAGACTAGACCGGAATAATGTCTAGATCGTGGGCGATGACGCTTGCTTCGCAAAAACCAACGATGAGCGCGAGAAAGACCTCGGCTGCGCTTCCATTCATGAATTGCCCCATTTTCGCAAGCGCCCGGCTCGACTATACTGCGCGTGCTGCAGAATAGAGAAAGGAGGCCTTGGTGATTGTCGCTGTGTCCAATAGGCTGGAGCGAGCCGGATAGCGCAATAGCGCGCGGTTTTGCTTTCGGTCCAGCCCAAACCCGGCTCCTGCCATGGCAGCGGCCGTTCGTTTGTTCGCGCCCGCATCGACGGGCGCCCAAGCTGGCAGACACAATGACACCCCAAATCCTCGACCTCCGCGATCTCGGCTGGAGCAATCATTTCACCGCTCAACGCGCGTCCGACGACACGCGTTCGCCCGTCCGGGTGATGGCGGTCCATCGCGATCGCCTCCATGTCACCGGAGTCGGACCCGACCTCGCAATCCCGCCCTTCACCGCCGATGCGCAGGATGACGAAGCCACCGCCACGGTCGGCGACTGGCTTCTCCTCGCTGAAGACCGGACACGCGCCGAGCATCTCTTGGAGCGCAAGAGCCTGTTCAAGCGCCGCGCCGCCGGCACGGGACGCAAGATCCAGCTCATCGCCGCCAATGTCGACACGCTGCTCATCGTCTCCTCCTGCAATCAGGACTTCAACATCGCTCGGCTCGAGCGCTATCTCGTTCTCGCCGATGAGGCGCAGGTGACGCCGGTCGTCGTCCTGACCAAGGCCGATCTCACCGACAGGCCGGAGGACTTCGTGCGCCAGGCGGCGCGGCTTCTCCCGGGTCTCCTGGTCGAGGCGGTGAACGCTCTGGATCCCGAGGATGTGGCCTGTCTCACGCCTTGGTGCCGGCGCGGCCAGACGGTGGCTTTCGTCGGCTCGTCCGGCGTGGGCAAGTCGACACTCGTCAACACGCTTGTCGGCGCGGCCCGCATCGCCACGCAGGCCATTCGCGATGATGACGACAAGGGACGCCATACCACCACGAGCCGCAGCCTGCATCGACTGGGCGCCGGCGGCTGGCTCCTCGACACGCCGGGCATGCGCGAACTGCAGCTGACCGATGTGAGCTCGGGGATAGACGGCGTCTTCGCCGACATCGCCGCTTTGGCCGAGACCTGCCGGTTCGGCGATTGCCGCCATGAGAGCGAGCCCGGCTGCGCGATCCTGGCCGCCCTGGCCGAAGGGCGCATCGAGGCCGAACGTCTGCGGCGCTGGCGCAAGCTTTTGGCCGAGGACGCCTATAACAGCGAGAGCCTGGCCGAAAGGCGCGCGCGCGACCGGTCCTTCGGCAAGCTGGTGAAGAGCGTGCTGAAGGAGAAAAGCCGGCGGCACGAGCCCTGAAATCCGGATGCCGGCGGTGAGCAGGGCTATCGCATATGGTTTCTTTGAGCTGCGGGAGCCCTCTCCCACCTTGCGGGCTATCAGATTCACACATCTTGCGAGGCGTCTGGGGATTTGCCTCGCCCCTCTCTACCCTCGCCCCCAACGGGGGAGAGGGAGGGACCCATTGCGCAGCAATGGGAGGGTGAGGGGGAACAGACGGCAATCGTTCTGGTATTGCATCAGAATCTCTACTCCGGTTCCCCCGCACCCAAAACCACACCCCCCCAGCGGGAGAGGGGATAGTCAACGAGCCGCGTTCGATCGATTTGTGAATTCGATAGCCCAGCGGCGGAGAGGGGCTCGCCCGCACCCATGTCCCGTGCCCGCTTCCGCCGGCATCCTCTATTCTTCCCCGGCCTATGAAAATCCTCATCCTTTTCGCCCATCCGCGCCCGTCCGGCTCACACGTCCAGAGCGTTCTCGCCGATGCCGTCCGCGGCCTTTCCGGCGTCACCTTTCACGACCTCTATGCCGCCTATCCCGACTTCACCATCGACGTCGCCCATGAGCAGGCGCTGCTCCTCGAGCATGACCTCATCGTGCTGCAGCATCCCTTCTACTGGTATTCGGCGCCGGCCATGATCAAGGAATGGCTCGACCTCGTCCTCCAGTTGGGCTGGGCCTACGGGCCGGGCGGCGACAAGCTCGGCGGCAAGTTCCTGATGAATGCTTTGTCGACGGGCGGCGTCGAGGCGGCCTATCGCCGGCACGGCCGCAATCGTTTCGAGATCACCGAGCTCTTGAGCCCCTATAACCAGTCGGCGCATCTGTGCGGCATGGCCTATCTCGAGCCCTTCACCGTCTTCGCCGGGCGCTGGCTGACGGCCGAGGACCTGAGCCTCAGGGCCAGCGACTACCAGGGTCTCATCGAGGGCTTGCGCGACGGCCATATCGACCCGCTGACGCGGCTCGCCAAGAACTATGCCCTGCCGCTTGCCTTCTCGGGCACGAGGTCGCAGAAGAAGCGCCATGCAACTTGACGTCTTTCTGCTCGGGGCTTTCATCTATCTCGCCGCCGCCGTCATCTCGGTGCCGATCGCGACGCGCCTCGGCCTGGGCTCGGTGCTGGGCTATCTGATCGCCGGCATGCTGATCGGCCCGTCGGCCCTGGGGCTGGTCGGCAGCGAAGGCGAGGACGTTCTGCATTTCGCCGAGTTCGGCGTCATCGTCATGCTGTTCCTGGTCGGGCTCGAACTGCAGCCGTCGAAGCTGTGGACCTTGCGCAAGCCCATTCTGGGCCTCGGCGGCCTGCAGGTGCTGGGCACCGCGGTGGCGCTGGCGCTGGCGGCGATGGCCTTCGGCACCAGCTGGAAGACGGCCCTCACCATCGGCCTCATCCTCGCCATGTCCTCGACCGCCATCGTGCTGCAGAGCCTCACCGAACGCCGACAGCTCAAGACGTCGGGTGGGCAGGCGGTGTTCTCCGTCCTCCTGTTCCAGGACATCGCCGTCATCCCGATCCTGGCGCTGCTGCCGCTCCTCGCCATGGATGGCGCGGCCTCCGCGCATGGCGAGAGCGCGCTGTCCAGCCTGCCCGCCTGGCAGCAGGCGCTCGTCGTCTTCGCCGCCGTCGCCCTCATCGTGCTGGCCGGGCGCTACCTTATGCGCCCGCTCTTCCGCCTCATCGCCATGACCGGCCTGCGCGAGATCTTCGTGGCGCTGGCGCTGGCGCTCGTCGTCGGCATCACCCTTCTCATGGAGACGGTCGGCCTGTCGCCGGCGCTGGGCACCTTCCTCGCCGGCGTCCTCCTCGCCGAAAGCGAATACCGGCACGAGCTCGAGATGGATCTCGAGCCCTTCAAGGGCCTGCTTCTCGCGGTGTTCTTCATCGCCGTCGGCGCCGGCATCGATTTCAAGCTCATTGCCTCGGCGCCGACTTTCATCCTCGGTGCCGTGCTCGCTTTCGTCGTCATCAAGCTCGTCGTGCTCTATGCCATCGCGCGGCTGGCGCGCATGAAGCCGCCGCGCGCCTCGCTCTTTTCCTTCTCGCTGGCGCAAGGCGGCGAATTCGCCTTCGTGCTCATCTCCTTCGCCGCCGGCCTGGGTCTCCTCGCCGTGGCGGAGGCCAATATGCTCGTCGCCGTCGTGGCGCTTTCCATGGCGCTGGCGCCGCTCCTGATGATGATCGACAGCCGCCTCGTGCAGCCGCGTTTCGAGAGCCTGGGGCTCAAGCGCGAAGCCGACCGCATCGAGCCCGCCGGATCCCAGGCGATCATCCTGGGACATGGCCGTTTCGGCATGACGGTCGGCCGCGTGCTGGCGGCCAACGGATCGAAGGCGACCGTCCTCGATCACGACGCCGAGCAGATCGACGCACTGCGCCGCTTCGGCTTCAAGGTCTTCTACGGCGATGCCTCGCGCGAGGACCTGCTCGCGGCGGCCGGCGCCGCCGACGCCAGGATCCTCGTCATCGCCATCGACGACCGTGAGAAATCGATGCAGATCGTCGAGACGGCGCAGCGGAATTTCCCGCATCTCGAGATCTTCGCCAGGGCCTTCGACCGCACCCACGCCTATGCCCTCCTCAATGCCGGCGTCGCGCATGTCTATCGTGAGGTCTTCGATAGCTCGCTCGCCATGGCCGAGGACGCGCTGGTGGCGCTCGGCCAGCATCCTTACGAGGCGGCGCAAGCCTTGCGCCTGTTCCGCAAGCATGACGAAACGCTCATGCGCCGCACCGCCCGGCATGCCGGCGACATCGATGCGATCATCGACATATCGCGCGCCGCCCAGGTCGAGATCGAGCGCGTGCTGTCGGGCGATCAGACCCGTCAGCCCGAATTCTCGCCCGATCGGCCCTGGGGGACCGTGCCGGACGCCGTGCAGGATCCGCGCAGCATGACCGAGCAAGAGGAGAAAGCCGCATCGTGACGCAGGAATTCAAGGTCGATCCGCGCAACGACAACATCCTGATATCGATCAATGGCGAGCTCTATCCGCGCGCCAGGGCCATGGTCTCGGTGTTCGATTCGGGCTTCGTCCTGGGCGACGGCGT
>JBFWNN010000035.1:37517-59196 GCA_050251035.1 Parvibaculaceae bacterium | reverse complement strand
TGCGACGTCTACACGACCGACCAGTCCGGCCTCTATGCCGAGCGTCTCAAGCTCGCGGCGCCTGACGATCACATCATCCTTCCGGAAATCATCTCCAAGGAACCCTTGGGCCCCCTGGTGCGCCAGGGCGATGATGCGTGGTTCAACGTCGTGAAGTGGACCTATTTCGCGCTGGTCAACGCCGAGGACCTCGGCATCACAGCCAAGAACATCGAGGAGATGAAGAGTTCGACCAATCCCGAAGTCATGCGCTTCGTGGGCAAGGAAGGCGATTTCGGCACCGGCATCGGCCTCAGCAACGAGTGGGCGGCGCAGATCATCAAGCACGTCGGCAACTACGGCGAGATCTTCGAGCGCAATCTGGGCGAGGGCACCAAGCTCAAGATCGCGCGTGGCAAGAACGCGCTGTGGAGCAAGGGCGGCCTGCAATACGCCCCGCCGATCCGCTGAACGTCACGCGAGGAAGCCCGGCGAGAAGACCGGGCTTCCTCGGTTTTTTTGCACGACGAGATCACGGACAACGTGACGAAGTGCCAACGGGTGGGGAAGGGGTGAAGGGATGACCGCAGTCATCGATGAGGCGCGTCCGCAACGCGCTTCGTTCCTCAATGATCCGAAGTTTCGCTCGCGGATCGCGCAAATCGTCTTTCTGCTGCTGGTGATCTGGTTCGGCTACGAGATCGTCCACAATACCGCGGCAAATCTGGCCCGGCTCAACAAGAATGTAGATTTCGGTTTCCTGTGGAGCACGGCCGGCTTCGACATAATCCAGAGGCCGATCGAGTATTCGCGCGATTCGCGTTATATCGACGCGCTCATCGTCGGTTTCCTCAACACGCTGATCGTCGCCGCCCTCGGTATCTTCTTCGCGACGGTGATCGGCTTCATCGTCGGCATCATGCGCCTGTCGTCGAACTGGCTCGTCGCCAAGATCGCGACGGGCTATGTCGAGATCATCCGCAACATTCCGCTGCTGCTGCAGATCTTCTTCTGGTATTCGGCGGTGCTGAAGCCTCTGCCGGGACCGAAGGAGAGCGTCAACTTCTTCAATCTTGCCTTCCTCAGCAATCGCGGCCTCGTGGTGCCGAAGCCCATATGGGGCGAGGGATCCGGCTTCATCCTGATCGCCTTCGTCGTCGGCTGTCTCGGCGCCTATGCCGTGAGCCGTTGGGCGCGGGCCCGGCAGGAACGTACCGGCGAGCAGTTCCATAGCTTCTGGGCCGGGCTCGGCCTGATCATCGGACTGCCGCTGCTCGCCTTCCTGCTGATGGGCGCGCCCGTGACATTCGAATATCCCGAACTCAAGGGCTTCAACTTCGCCGGCGGAACCACGGTCCTGCCCGAATTGATCGCGCTCGTCCTGGCGCTTTCGATCTACACGGCCACGTTCATCGCCGAGATCGTGCGAGCGGGCATCCTGGCGGTGAGCCACGGGCAGACCGAGGCGGCGCACGCCCTGGGCTTGCGATCGCAGCCGACTTTGCGGCTGGTGGTCATCCCGCAGGCCTTGCGCGTGATCATCCCGCCGCTCACCAATCAGTATCTCAACCTGACGAAGAACTCCTCGCTCGCCGTCGCCATCGCCTATCCAGACCTCGTCGCCATGGGCGGCGTCGTCAACAACCAATCGGGCCGGGCGGTCGAGGTCGTGCTGATCTGGATGGTCGTCTATCTGTCGCTCAGCATCATCACCTCGACGGTGATGAACTGGTACAATGAGCGCGTGCGTCTGGTGGAGAGATAGACATGACCGACATCTCCTCGCATGGCGCCTGGGTTCGCTCCGAAGACGCACCAAAATTGCCGCCGCCTCCCAACACGACCGGCGTGATGGGATGGGTACTGCAGAACCTGTTCTCGACACCCCTGAACGCGCTGCTCACGCTCCTCGGCGCCGCCTTCGTCCTGTGGCTGGGCTGGGGCATTTTCGACTGGGCCATCCTGCGCGGGGTATTCACGGGTGAAGACCGTGAAGCTTGCGTGGCAGTGCCGGATTCGGGCGCTTGCTGGCCCTATGTCTGGGCCAAGTTCCACCAGTTCATCTATGGCTTCTATCCCTTCGATCAGCGCTGGCGGGTGAATATCTGCCTGATCGTCGGGGCCATAGCGCTCGCGACGATGGCGATCCCCTCCCTTCCGCACAAGAAGTGGAACGCGCTCTTCCTGCTGGTGGTCTATCCGCTCCTCACCTTCATCCTGCTGACCGGCGGCAATCTCAGCCTGTCGCTGTCGACCATCCTGGGTTTCGCAGGGCTCCTCCTGTTGTCGGCGCTGTCCGTGCCGGTCTTCGCCTTCGGCGTCGAGGACGGGATCAGGCGGAACATGACGGCGCTGGCGCTCGCCGGGATCGCTTTGGCGATCTTCCTGGTGTCGCTCTTCATCTCCATGCCGCAGGTGAATGTCTTCGGCAATTTCGTATCGGTGGCGACACTGGCCATCGTCGGCCTGCTGGCCGCGGCCGCGTTCCTCTCCATCGCGCCCGCGGCGTCCTCGCGCGACATTTCGGCCCGCTCGTCCTTGCTGAGCTGGGTCGGCGCCTGCTGCGCTGTCATTGCCGTCCTGGTTCTGGTGACCGCCGATTTCGGCCTGGTGCCGGTCGAGACCCAGCAATGGGGCGGGCTTCTGGTGACGCTCGTCGTCGCGGTCACCGGCATCGTCGCCTCCTTGCCGCTCGGCATCCTGCTCGCCTTGGGGCGACGGTCCAAGATGCCGGTGGTGCGCCTGTTCTCGGTGATCTTCATCGAGGTCTGGCGCGGCGTGCCGCTCATCACCGTGCTCTTCATGGCGAGCATCATGCTGCCGCTGTTCATGCCGGAAGGGGTAAATTTCGACAAGCTGCTGAGGGCGCTCGTCGGCACGGCTCTGTTCACCGCAGCCTATATGGCGGAGAACGTCCGTGGCGGCCTGCAGGCCATCCCCAAGGGCCAATATGAGGCGGCCCAGGCGCTGGGCCTCTCCTACTGGAAGATGATGAACCTGATCGTCCTGCCGCAGGCGCTGAAGATCTCCATCCCGGCCATCGTCAATTCCTGCATCAGCCTGTTCAAGGACACCACGCTGGTGCTCATCATCGGCTTGTTCGACCTGCTCGGCATCGTCAATGCCAGCTTCAGCGATCCCAAATGGGTCTCGCCGCAGACCGGCTCGACCGGCTATTTCGTCGCCGCGCTGATGTTTTGGGTTTTCTGTTTCGCCATGTCGCGCTATTCGATATTCATGGAACGCCGGCTGCAGACCGGCCATAAGAGACGAGGGATATGATGGCTCAAGCTTCCACCCAGACCAGCACGACGAAGGTCCAGACGACCGACAAGAACGAGGCGGGAGAGGTCGCCATCCAGCTCGTCGGCGTCAACAAATGGTATGGCGAGTTCCATGTGCTGCGCGACATCAATCTCGCGGTCGAGCGCGGCGAGCGGATCGTCATCTGCGGACCGTCGGGCTCCGGCAAGTCGACGCTCATCCGCTGCATCAACCGGCTGGAAGAGCATCAGTCGGGCCAGATCATCGTCGACGGCATCGAGCTCACCAACGATCTCAAGCGCATCGACGAGGTCCGGCGCGAAGTCGGCATGGTGTTCCAGCATTTCAATCTGTTCCCGCACCTGACCGTGCTCGAGAACTGCACGCTGGCACCGATCTGGGTGCGCAAGATGTCCAAGGCCGACGCCGAAGCCGCGGCGATGAAGTACCTCACGCGGGTGAAGATCCCCGAGCAGGCGAACAAATATCCGGGCCAGCTGTCGGGTGGCCAGCAGCAGCGCGTCGCCATCGCGCGCTCTCTGTGCATGAACCCGCGCATCATGCTGTTCGACGAGCCGACCTCGGCGCTCGATCCGGAAATGATCAAGGAAGTGCTCGAGGTCATGGTCGACCTGGCGCAGTCCGGCATGACCATGCTGTGCGTGACCCATGAGATGGGCTTCGCCCGCCAGGTCGCCAATCGGGTGATCTTCATGGACCAGGGCCAGATCGTCGAGCAGAATTCGCCGGTCGAGTTCTTCCAGAACCCCAAGAGCGAGCGCACCAAGCTGTTCCTGAGCCAGATCCTGCACTGACCTTCTCCCTCTCGCGAGAGAGAAGGTGACCAGCTAGTCTAGTCTAGGCAGCCGCCCACTCGCCCCGGCGCATCAGGGGCTCGGCCGTTCCGTCCGGGCGCACGCCATCGATGTCGAGCTTGCCCGATCCGATCATCCAGTCGACATGGATGAGGCTCGCATTGGCGCCGGCTTTGGCGAGCGCCTCCTTGCCCAGGCTGCCGCCATTCGCCATCGTGTCGCTGTAGGACTGGCCAATGGCGATGTGGCTCGCGGCGTTCTCGTCGAACAAGGTGTTGTTGAAGACGATGCCGCTGCGCGAGATCGGCGATGAATGCGGCACCAGCGCCACCTCGCCGAGACGGGCGGCCCCCTCATCGGTGCCGATCATGTTGGCGAAGACATCGGCGCCCTTGTCGGCATGCGCTTCGACGATACGGCCCTTCTCGAAGCGCACCCTTATGCCCTCTATGAAGGTGCCTTGATAAGAGAGCGGCTTGGTGGCGACGACCGTGCCGTCGACCCGTTCCTTGTGCGGCATGGTGAAGACTTCCTCCGACGGGATGTTCGGGTTGCAGGTCACGCCGTTCTGCGACACCGACGCGCCGCCTTTCCATATATGACCGTCGACCAGGCCGATGGTGAGGTCGGTGCCCGGACCCTTGTAGCTGAGCGCCGCGTAACGGCGGGCGTTCAGGAAGTCCGTACGCTGACGAAGATCACGCGAATGCTCGACCCAGGCCTGCACGGGATTGGGCCTGTCGGCGCGGCTGCAGGCGAAGATAGCCTGCCAGAGCGCCGCGAGCGCGGCATCGGGCTCCCGGTCCGGGAACACGGAGCGGGCCCAGGCGGGCGTCGCCGCGGCGGCCACGCACCAGTTGATGGCGTGGCTGGCGATGAGCTCGAGGGCCGGGCGATAGGCCTTTGAGCGCGCCCGGTTGGCGCGCGCCACCTTGTCGGTGTCCTGGCCGGCCAGCAAAGAGGGATCCTCGCCGATGATGGCAAGACGCGCCGCGCCGGCTTTGAAGGCATTGGCCATCCCGTCGAACAGCCAGTTGGTCGCCTTGTCGAAGCTCGCGTCGGGGGCATGCTGGAAGCGTGCAAGCGTCGCGGCATCATCGCCATAGAGCGTGGTGACGAGGCTGGCGCCGGCCGTGTAGGCGTGCTCGGTGATGCGGCGAACCAAGGGGAGAGCGTCGACCGGCGCCGTCACTAGGAGTTCCTGTCCGGGCGCGACATTGACGCCCGAGCGGACGATCAGTTGCGCATAGCGGTCGAGGAGGTCCGTGTCGGTCATGATGTGCTTGCTCCGGTTTCGACGGGCGTGTCGGCGGCCGCGCCCCATTCGCTCCACGAGCCGTCATAGAGCGCGTGATCCTTGGCGCCGATCAAGGTCAGGCCGAGGGTCAATATCGCCGCCGTTATCCCCGAGCCGCAGGAGGTGATGACCGGCTTCTTCACATCGATCCCGGCCGCCGCGAAGGCTTCAGCGATCTCGTCCGGCGATTTGAGCGTGCCGTCGGTCCGGAGCAGGGTGGCATAATGGACGTTGCCGGCTCCCGGCACATGGCCGGAACGCACGCCGGGACGCGGCTCGGGCTCGGCCCCGGTGAAGCGACCGGGGGAGCGCGCATCGGCGACCTGCGCCCTACCGGTCTGCACCGCATTGAGGACATCGCTCTTGTCGCGCACCATCATCGACTGGAAGCGGGCCGAGAAATGCCGCTCCTGCGGCCGGCCCGGCGGATCCTCGTCGACCGGACGGCCCTCCGCCTTCCATTTCGGGAAGCCGCCGTCGAGCACGGCGACGTCGTCATGGCCGAAGATGCGGAACATCCACCAGGCGCGGGCCGCGGAGAAGAGGCCGGCGGTGTCATAGGCGATGACCTTCTTGCCGTCGCCGATGCCGAGCCTCCGCATGCGCGAGGCGAATTTCTCCGCGCTCGGCAACATATGGGGCAAGGTGGTGGCGCTGTCCGAAATATCGTCGATGTCGAAGAACTGCGCGCCGGGGATGCGCTCCTCGAGGAACTCGGCCTTGGCGTCGCGCTTGGCCGCCGGCAGATGCCAGGAAGCATCGATGATGGCGATGTCAGGTGCTGCGAGGCGCTCGGCCAGCCACTGTGTCGAGACGACGTAAGGCGACGACATGGTTTCTCCCTTGCTGCGCTTCAGCTCGCGAAAGCCAGCCTGATGCGGCGGTTCTGCTTGCCCTTGTTCTCGATCTTGGCGACGGCGACCGGGCCTATGGCGCCGGTCGATTTGAGATGGGTGCCGCCGCAGGGCTGCAGGTCGATGGAATCATTCTCACCGATCGAAACCAGGCGGACGCGGCCCGAGCCGCGCGGCGGCTTGACCCACAAGGTCCGCACCAGAGCCGGATTGGCGTCGAGCTCCTCCTCGGCGATCCAGCGCGTGGTGATCGGATGATCCTCGGTGATCCAGCCGTTGATCTTCGCCGCCAATTCGTCCTTGGCCGGAATATGTCCTTCCGGAATGTCGAAATCGATGCGGCCGCCGTCTTCGGTGAGTGCGCTGCCCGTCACCGGGAAGGGCACCGCGGCGCAGAGCAGATGCATGAGCGAATGGCAGCGCATGTTGCGGTAGCGGTTCTCCCAGTCGAGCGCTGCGGAAACCGGTGCCCCCGGCGCAAGCGTCACAGCCGCCGCCGGGACATGCACGGCGTTCTTCGCCTCGTCATAAACGGTGGTGGCGATCGCGATCTCGGAGCCGGCGACCGTCAGCGTGCCCTTGTCGCCCGGCTGGCCGCCGGCGGTGGGGTAGAACACCGTCTGATCGAGGATGATGCCGCCGCGGTCATTGATGCCCACGACCCTGGCGTCGCAGGATGTGCGATAGGCGTCGTCGCGAAACAGGAGCAGGGTCATCAGGCGGGCAGTTCCTCGAAGACCTGCGGGACGCTTGCCGCGCGCTCCTCCAGCCATTCGGGGACCGGCAGGCCTTTCTCGCGCAGGAATTCGGGATTGAAGAGCTTCGACTGGTAGCGGGTACCATAGTCGCACAAGAGCGTGACGATGGTGTGACCGGGGCCCATCTTCCTGGCGAGACGGATGGCGCCCGCCACATTGATGCCGGTCGACCCGCCGAGGCAGAGGCCTTCATCCTTCAGGAGATCGAACACCAGGGGAATCGCCTCGCTGTCGGGAATCTGGAAGGCATCGTCGACCACGGCGCCTTCGATGTTCTTGGTCACGCGGCCCTGGCCGATGCCCTCGGTGATGGAGGAGCCTTCCGCCTTGAGCTCGCCGGCCGTGTAGTAGCTGTAGAGCGCCGCGCCCAGGGGGTCGGCGAGGGCGATGCGGATGTTCTTGTTCTTCGCCTTGAGCCCGTCGGAAACGCCGCCCAGCGTGCCGCCCGAGCCAACCGCCGAGACGAAGCCGTCGACCTTGCCGTCAGTCTGCCGCCAGATCTCCTGCGCGGTGGTCTCGATATGGGCGCGCCGGTTGGCGACATTGTCGAACTGGTTGGCCCAGATGGCGCCTTCCGGCGTCGACTTGGCCAGCCGCTCGGCCAGGCGGCCGGAATATTTCACATAGTTGTTCGGGTTCTTGTAGGCGACCGCCGGGACCTCGACCAGCTCGGCGCCCAGAAGCCTCAGCGTGTCCTTCTTCTCCTGGCTCTGGGTAACCGGAATCACGATCACCGTCTTGAAGCCCATGGCATTGGCGACGACGGCAAGGCCGATGCCGGTATTGCCGGCGGTTCCCTCGACGATGGTGCCGCCCGGCTTGAGCTGGCCCTTGGCGATCGCGTCCTTGATGATGAAGAGCGCGGCGCGGTCCTTGACCGACTGGCCCGGATTCATGAACTCGGCCTTGCCGAGGATGGTGCATCCGGTGAGCTCGGAGGCTTTCTTAAGCTTGATCAGGGGGGTGTTGCCGATTGCGGCGATGACATCCGGTTTGATATCCATGATTACTCCGACAGGCTCAAAGCTCGAAGGGAACCGATAACAGGTCCAAGGTGAGCACGAAAGACCAGTCTCAAAGTGGATTGGGTTTCAGCGTAATGGAAGGGGGGAGCCTTGCCTCCGGCACATAAAAGGGGTCGACTTTTTGCGCGATGCAGTCGCTGAACGGCAGATAATCGGAATTGGGCATGTGAAACCAGCGGCGGAATTCCTCGGTGGTCATGTGGCCCATGAGGTAGATCTCGAGCACCTGGCGGCTGAAGGAATGAAGCTGCGGCGGCAGGCAGACTTCAATGTCGCGCATATCCAAAGCGGTCAACTCCTTTCGCCCATGTTGCTCTCCTTTGGCTTGCATGGAAAGACGCCCGATGGACCCCGGCCGCCGGCCTTCAGTTCGCACCAAGTTTGACGCCGTGTCATCGCAGTTTCACCACCTTCCGCAGCGATAACTATTTTATCAGTGCTTGCCCCTGTGCTAGATTCGCTCGGTCCAGGGAGGGCAGGTCAACAGGGAGTGGTGCATGTCGGTTTCGAGGCTGGCCGGGGTACTTGGTACCGCGGCCATGGTTGTGGTTTGTCTTTCCCCTCAGGCCGAGGCGCATGATCCGCGCGGCATCGGATCGGGCCTTCCCAAGGATCATCTGAGACGCATAGCGGAACATAAGAAAGCTTTGGAATCATTGGATGATTCCGATCAGGCGCGCGGCATGTACTCGACCATGGTGGTGTGGGCGCCGACCTATCCCAAGCTCCGCGTGTGCTTCTTCGGCGGTACGCCCGAAGCCAATACCGCCGTCGCCAAGGTCGCCAACAAATGGATCACCGACGATGTCGGCCTGAAGCTCGATTTCGGCAAGGCCGACAATCCGCGCCAATGCGATGCGGCGGGCGGGCGGGAGAACCAGATCCGCATCTCCTATGACAAGCCCGGCTACTGGTCCCATATCGGCCAGAACGCGGTCGTTTACGCAAAACAGGAAGAAGCCTCGCTCAATCTGAGCGGATTTGACAAATTCAAGCCGGAGGAGATCGCCGAGGGCGACATCCGTGGCATCATCCTGCATGAGTTCGGCCATGCGCTCGGCCTCCTGCATGAGCATCAAAGCCCGGCCGGAGGCTGTCAGAACGAGTTCAACTGGGAGTTCATCAACTCCTATCTCAGCGGTCCGCCCAACAACTGGGACAAGCAGACGATCGACTTCAACATGCAGACCTATTTCGGCGACGATCTGATGATGACCGACTTCGATCCGAAATCGGTCATGCTCTATTCCTTCTCCGACAAGTTCTACGTCAAGGGTTCGGCGAGCCCGTGCTTTGCCGGCCATCCCAATGACGATATCTCGGCGGTCGACCATGCGACGCTTGCCCACATGTATCCGGCCAATCCGGCCGCGCGCATGGAAGCCGCCGCCAAGAACAAGGCGGCGCTGCAGCAGATCGTCGAGAAGGCCGGCGAGCAGGGACGCAAGGGCGTCATGATCGATTTCGTCAAGGCGTTCTACGAGCGCAAGGGCACCGCCGGCGATCCCGACGACGGGCAGTAAATTTCCGAGTAAATGCTGTAACCAATTCAATGCGAAGGAGACTGAGTGAATGACGGCGTTTAGCGTTTCAAAATGGGTGCTGGCTTCGGTGATCGCCGCCGCGGCGGCAAGCGGAGCCCTTGCGGCCGAGAAGAATCCGCTGCTGGCGCGCGACGGACTTCCGGAGCAATATGTGAAGCGCATCAAGGAGTATCAGAAGGCGCTCGACAAGCTCGACGATTCCGACCAGGCCAAGGGCATTTACCGCAACAGCTCGCTGTGGGGGCCCAACTATCCCAAGATCAGAGTGTGCTTCTTCGAAGGCAGCCAGGCGTTGCGCGACGTGGTTGCCAATGTCGCCAAGGAGTGGATGGGCGACGACAATTCGCTCAGGCTCGATTTTGGCAAGCCCGGCAAGCGGCGCACCTGCCAGCCCGACAACGGCAAGGAAATGCAGATACGCATCACCTTCAGCCAGGACGGCTATTGGTCGCAAGTGGGCCAGAACAGCGTGGTCTTCGCCAAGCAGAACGAGGCGTCGCTCAATCTCGGCGGCTTCATGAACGTCGCGCCCGACCAGCTCTCGGACTACGAGATCGGCACCATCCGGCACGAGTTCGGCCATGCGCTCGGCATCGAGCACGAACACCAGAACCCCAAGGGCGGCTGCGACAAGGAATATAACTGGCAGCTGATCTATCAGTATCTGGAAGGACCGCCGAACAACTGGACGAAGGAGACCATCGACTGGAATCTGCGCCAGGCTTCGGGCGAAGACCTGCAACTGACGAAGTTCGACAAGACGTCGGTGATGCTCTACCAGTTCCCGGCCGACTTCTACAAGAAAGGCGCCAAGAGCAAGTGTTTCGTGCCTGAGCCCAACTCGCAGATCTCGTCGGGCGACCGGGCGCTGATCGCCGCCATGTATCCGGCCAATGAGAGTGCGCGTCTCGAAGCTTTCCAGAAGAACAAGGAGAAGTTCGAGGCGATCTGGAAGAAGGAGGATGGCGGCACCAAGGGCGTGATGTTTGATGCCGTCAAGGCGTTCTTCGACCGCGACGGCACCAAGGGCGCGCCGGCGGAAGAGGATTGATCGCCGGGAATGATCGAGTGGGCCGGCGCCTCTTGCGCCGGCCCACTGGCTATCCAGGGACGAATGTCGACGAATGGCCCCTCGCCAAGGGATGAAGCCATGGAGCCTCGCAAGCTGGCCACGCTCGGCGTGGGCCGTCCTGACGACGATATTGGTAGCGCTCCTGACCCTGCTCGGCGGCGGCAAGAGTCTGACCGCGGCCTATAAGAGCTTCACCGAGACCGACCGGATCATTGAGATTTCAGCTGCGCTGTCGGGCGCCGCAGAAGGGTCTTTCCCGGTCACGCTGATCAAGGTCGATGACGAGACCATGGCACGCTGGGGCGCGCCTTCGATCACACCGCATGCGGCGCTGGCGCGGCTCATCGAGATCGCCGACAAGGGCGCCGCCGCGGCGGTCATCGTCGACATCGACCTCGCTTCCGAAAATCCCGCGGCGGCACCCGATCCTGCTTTGGTGGACGCGATCTCGAAGCACCAGGCAAACGTTCTGCCGGTCATGTTCGTGCGCAGCTTCCGCGCCGGCGCGGCGAACGACAGGGAGATCGGCGGAGCCGCTCTCGTCAACACGACGCCTTATGACGGCGTCTTCGCCACGACCGCCAAGGCGATGTGGGTGAGCGTCCTCACGCCTTTGTCGGCCGACCGGATCGTGCGCCGGCTCAGGCTCTGGCAAACCGTCTGCGCCGGCGCCGAGGGGATGAGCTATCCGTCGCCGGCTCTCGTCATCGCCGCCAGGTTCGCCGGCGAGGGCGACCGGTTGGGCGATCTCGGGACATTTCTCGCAAGCCAGGTCGACCGCCGCTGCAAGAGGCTGGACGCCGCTCCCGATGGATGGCCGCACCGGGTGACGCCCGATGTCGCCATCCAATATATGTTCAATGCCGGGTCGGAAGAGACGACGGTCAAGACTGTCGTCCGGGGCGGCGTTCCCGTCGCGCTGTTCAAGCAGGTGCCGGCCTGGACATTGGTTAATTTCGGTGCCGGCGGCGCCACGGAAGCGGGTGAGATCCACCCGCAGGCCTTTGCGGACCGCATCGTCGTGATCGGCGTCACCCACGCCAATTCGCGCGACATCTATGCGACACCGCTCGGCTCGCAGCCGGGGGCGGTAATCCTCGCCAATACCGTAGCCGCGGCCAGCGCCATGTCCGGTATGCCGGAAGCCTCGCCCACCATGGAAATCGTCATAATCCTCGGCATTTTCGCGGTGCTGGCCTTCATCTCCTATCGGCTGCAGATGGCGCCGGCCATCATGGTCGCAGGGCCGCTCATCGTGGCGACAGCCCTGATCCTGTCGCGGTTCTTCGGCTTCGACGTCGCGATCCGCATCATCGCGGTGACGGTCACGCTCTTCGTCCTGCACAAGTTCGTCGATTCGCTGGTGGGCGTCGTCTATGACTGGAGCCATGGCAAAGGCTGGCGCGCCATGCTCAAGCCGCATTAGGAGACACGAAGGTGCTGAAACGCTTTTGCGCGATCCTGCTCGTGGCGCTCGGCCTCGCATCCCCGGCCTTGGCCGAAGGCGCGCGCCCGGCGGGCTATATCATGGCCTATGAGCTCAAAGGCGCCGATGCCGCGAAGGGCACGGTCGTGGTCCGAGACGGCAAGGAACTCGCGCCGAAGCTCCTGATGCCGCTTTATGACGATGATTCCGTCTTCATCCGCGATGAGGCGAGCCGGATCACGCTGAGCCTGGCGCAAGAGGGCAATCTCGTGGTCTCGGGCAAGCTCATGCGCAAAGAGATCGCAGGCGAGATGCCGAGCGGCGATGATGGCTTCGACATCATCGAGCAGATCGCCGATATTCTTTTCGGCCATGACGGCGACGATTCGCTGTCCGTCCTGGTGGCCAAGGGCGGCGACGAGATGAAGGCGCCCATGGCGGTGCGCGGGCGCAATCACCTCGTCAAAGACGCCAGGCCGCTGCGCGTGAGTTGGACGGGCGGCGAGGGGCCGTTCGCGGTCCTGGTCGATGACGGGCAGGGCGGCAAACCCGTTTCGCAGTCCGCCCGGGAGATCGAGATCCCGCTGGCCGGGATCAGCGGCAGCAAGTTCGTGGTCATCGTGACGGATGCGCGCAAACGCAAACTGCGCATCGCCTTCGATTTGCGCAAGGCCGCGCCAAAGGCGCCGCCGGCCGTCACGGCGCGAGACACCCATGGCAAGCTTGAAGCCGTGTGGCTGGCAGGCCAGCAGGAGGGCACTTGGCGCTTCGAGGCGGTGCGCCGGCTGCGGACGCTGCCGCAGGACAAGGTGACCGCCGACCTGATCGCGGCGCTCGAAAAGGGCTGGCTACCGAAGTAGCTAGGTTGTTGTCCGCATCACCGCCGCGGTATCGTAATATTCGTAGAACTCCGTCGCCTTGCCGCGGTTGAAGCGCCACAGATCGGCCTTGGGCGACACGAAGCTCTTGCCTGTCGCCCTGTTGGTGAAGGAGATGTCCGCAAGCATCAGCACATAGGGCCCGCCGGCGACATATTCCTTCACGTCGTAGGAGTTCATCGTGAAGCCTTGCTCCAGGTTGCGGAAATAATCCCGAACCTCTTCGCGGCTCTTGCGTGTCCTGGTGAAGGCGATCGGATCGGCGCCGGCACCGAGCGAGCCCCAGACGACATCGGGCGCCAATATGTCGACGATCGCATCGGCGTTGCCGCCCTTGGTCTTCGCCCACTGGGCATAGAGCTTCTTGAGCGTCTTCACATTCCCGGCGGCCGCCGCAGTGACGCCGCGCGCCGTCAGCGACTTGCCCGACGGGTAGAGCGGCTTCGGCTTCGCGGGCACGTGCCAGGCGCCTTCATGGGCGCAAGCCGCATAAGCCTGGTGATTGTCGAAATACTCGAAGAAGTCGGCGACCTTGCCTTTCTTCAGGCGCATTATGTCGAGCTTCGGCGTGTGGACGACTTTGCCGGTGTGCTTCTGCTTCCAGGCGCATTCGCAGACGACGGCGATGGTATTGCCCTGCACCAGGAAGGTGCGGACATTGTAGAAGATCATCTTCCAGTCCTGCTCGAGGCCCTTGAAGTAATTACGGACCGTGTCCTTCGTGCTGTGGTCGCGGGTGAACAGCATGGACTCGGCGCCGGCGCCGATCGAGCGGAAGGCGCCGTCGTCCGCCATGAGCTGCACAAACTTCTCCGCCGTGGCGGACTTGTCCTCTTTGCGGTCCCACGCGCGATAGTGCGATCTGATCTGGCTCACGATATCGGCTGGCATGGCCCGTCCCCCTGTGAAAGGCTCACCATACCAAGAAAATGCCGTTAGGTCATCCGGCGGCCGTCACCGCCTTCGCGGTGTCGTAATATTCATAAAATTCCGTGGCTTTGCCGCGGGCGAAGCGCCACAGATCGGCCTTGGGCGAGACGAAGGCCTTGCCGGTCTTCCTGCTGGTGAAAGATACGTCCGCCAGCACCAGCACGAAGGGACCGGCCGCGATATATTCCTTTACGTAGTAGAAGTTCATCTCATAGGCCGATCCGAGTTCGCGAAAATACTGGCCGACTTCATCGCGGGTCATGCGGGTCTGGGTGAAGGCGAGAGGCCGGGTTCCGGCGCCGAGCGAGCCCCAGATGACATTGGCCGCCAGTATGTTGACGAAGGCCCGGGCGCTGCCGCTGCTGCCCTTGGTTTCGTGCCAGCGGGCATAGAGCTTCCTGAGCGTCTTGACATTGGCGGTCGTCGCCTCGGTCGCTTCGGTCACGGTGCGCGCGGCACCCCATTTATAGAGCGGCTTCGGCCGGCGCGTGTCGGGGCTCCCATCCGGCACGCAGGCCGCATAGGCCTGATGCGTGTCGAAGAACTCGAAGAAGTCCTGCATCTTCCCGTTCTTCACGCGGATGATGTCGAGCTTGGGCGAGTGGACGATCTTGCCTGTGTGCCTGTGCTTCCAGGCACATTCGCATATGACGGCGACGGTGTCGCCGACGACCAGGAACATGCGGACATTGTAGAAGATCATCTGCCAGTCCAGCATCAGACCTTCGAAGTAAGCGCGGATCTTCTCCCTGGTGCTGTGGGTGCGGGTGAACTGCATCGCCTCCACGCCGCCGCCGATCGACCGGAAGGTCGCATCGTCGGACAGGAGATCGATGAACAGCTCGCCCGTCTTGCCCTTGCCGCGATCCCACGTCTTGTAGCGCGTCTTGATCTGGCGAAGGATCTTCCCATCCATGACGCGCCCCGGACGTCTAGGGCCGTACGTCGAACGTGAAGAGGGCCGAGCTCATGGCGGGGCCACCTTCTTCATCCTCCTGGATGGAGGCGGCACGGGTCGCCGAGCCCGTGATGCCGCCGAGCAGCGTCTTGAGCGCTTTGCCCCGCGCCGTGCCGCGGGTGGCGGACTTGTCCTCGACGCTGCGCGTCTGCTGCATGGCCGACAGAGTGGGCTGGATCAGCGAGCACATGCTGGGCGCGATCTTGGTCTGATCCTGCGGGATGGCGAGGATCACGGCATTCTCGGTGCCGATCGCGGCCGGCTTCTTGTTCTGCGCATCCCAGGTGTTGATCTGGATGGTGTAGGTGACGTCGCCCGAGCCCGAATAGAGCGTTCTCACACATCCGCGCGCTTTGTCCTGGTTCGACAGCGGAAAGACGCCGCCCAGCGCGTCGACATAGAAGGCCGCGATATAATAGGTCTGGTCGGTCTCGTTGGTGATCTTGAAACGCACCGTGTCGCAATTGCCGACACCTTGCGGGGCGAAGGCGGCGAGCGGCTTCTCGGGATCGGTCTTGTTGGGCTTGGCGCAGGCGGTCGAAGGATCGGCGCTCGTGTCGCCTTTGCGCTGGATGGTAGCGACGATCTCGGGCCGATCGGCGTTGTCGTCGACCGACGATCCGACCGAGGAAGCGAAGCGCACCAGCTTCTCGGCGCGCGACAGCGACCACACCGCCTGCTTCACCTTTTCGGCGAGCGCCTTGGGATCGGCGTCGATCGCGAGGCTCGGCGTCTCGCCGAAGCTTCCGGCCGTCATGTCGAGCGGACGGTCGGGACGCATGATCCACAGCCGGCCGTTCTGGACCCTGAGGAGCACGTCGCCGTCGGGATTGCCGGGCTCGCCCAAAGCGATGCCGATCTCGGACGAACCCGATTCCTTGCCGAAGGCCATGTCGACGGCTTTCGCGACCGTGTCCGACTGGCCGGCGTCGCTGAGCTCCGTCGGTGGCGGGGGCGACACCGCGAAGCGGAAGCTCACCGCCTGTTCGGTGAGCCTGACCGCGACAACCTGCCCTTTGGCGGGCTTTTTGGCGCCCGGTTCCCAGACGATGTTTCCGGCCTGGCTCGAGGCCGCCTCGGCTGCGGTGATTTCGGCCTTGCCGATCGGCGTCTCATCCTGACCAGGCGCATAAAGGGCAACGCGCGAGCCCAATTCGAAACCATGCAGCACGCCTCGCGGGACGGGGACCGAATCGTCGCCCATCTGGGTGGTGATGAGACGCAGCCCCTTGCTGCTGGCACCCGGAACCGGCCGGTCGAGCACGCCGTCGAAGACCGGCTGCGGCACGCGGCCGCCGGAGCGGTCGGTGGTCAGGTCGGCGGAGATCTCGCGCGCCAGATCGGCGAAGGTCTGGGCGGTACCCTGGGTCAAGGCGTGATGGAGCGCATTGGTGAACACGCCCATGCGCTGGGTCTTGCCGTCGCCGACCATGGGCAGGTTGTAGCCGGTGAATGGACGCTCGATCGCCTCGTCGAAGGCGTCGACGGCATAGAAGCCGACGAGGTCGTTCTCGTTCTTGCTGACGATGGCGCCCTTGCGATTGCCGCCGCGCGTGGCGCCGGCCGCACCCGCCGTCTCGCTCTTCTCCGGAACGCCGAGCGAGGCCGGGTCGATGGAGCGGGTGACGCTGTCGCCGCGCGTCACCGTTCCCGAGTGGCAGGAATCGATGATCGCCCAGACGAAAGTGCCCTTGGCGCGGATCGCATCGAGCTTCTGGCCGAGTTCGTCGTCGACGAGGGCATTCGTGATGCCGCCGCCGGTCGGGTCATAGGGACCGACGTCGGACGGCAAGAGGACCTGGTCGTAGCCATCGGCTTCCGGCTCGATCTCGGCCGCCGGATCATTGTCGGGCTGACGCGTGCCGTGGCCCGAATAATAGAAAACGAAATCGTCATCTGGCCCGGTCTCGTCGGCGATCTTGTCAAAGGCGGCCCGGATATTGCCGATGGTGGCGGCGCCGTTGAGGACCGGATAGTCGGCGCCTTCGGGCACGCCGTCGCTCAGCACGGTGATGTCCTTGGGATCGACGCCGCGCGCCTTGAACAGCCGCCACATGATCGAGACGTCGTTGCGCGGACCGAGGAGGTCGCGAATGCCCGAGTCCTCGTTGTAGTCGGCGACGCCGATGAGCAGCATGCGGGTCTTGGCCTCGGCCTCGGACTGGAGGCCGGCGAGGGCGAGGAGGGCGCTTGCCGTTCCGGCAAGCAGAAACTTCTTCATCTTCATGGGATCATCGCACCAGGGCTATGGGAAAATCGGGTATGGTGTCGGGCTTGCGCATGACCGGCGCCTGCCGCTTGTCGGTCAGCTGCTTGACGCGGTCGGACAGGTACAGGTCAAGCTCGGAGATCGTCAGCTTTCCGTCCTTCACGAAATCGGCGCCGCCGGACAGTCCGTCGATGAGCGCTTCGGTGAAGGCGCCGTTCTTCCAAGTGTCGCTCTCGATCGAGAGCTGGCGTCCGGTCGAGGACGCGAACATGACGACGCCGTTCTCGGCGCTCGACAGCTCGTTCACGACCTGGGTGATGTCGGCGCCGGCACTGCGGGTCTGCTCGCCCCTGAGGCCGCTCGCGGAATGGCATGCGTCGATGAACATCATCGCCTTGCCCGCCAGTCCGCTCATGGTGGCGAGAAGATCGTCGCGCGACACCGCCGAGGAGCGCAGCCTTTCCATGTCGGCATCGACCGGCAGATAGTAGAATCTCTGCTTGTTGTCGGTGACGCCGTGGCCGGCCATGAAGACCATGCCGACGTCGCGGGCGGTCACTTCGCCCTCGAGCCATTCCAAGGCCTCGATGATGTCGTCGCGCCTGGCATCGGCGTCGGTGATGAGGCGCACGTCGACCTTGCCATAGATACCGCCTTCCTGGCGCTCGAGGGCTGCGGCGAAATCCTTGGCGTCCTGGGCCGCGTATTTGAGCTTCAGGTCGGGGCTGTCATACTGGCTGACGCCGATCACGACCGCATAGAGCTTGGGCTTCAGCATCTCGGCAAAGGCGCCGTCCCAGAGCACCTTCACCACCTTGACCTCGCTGGCCCCGGTCTTGGTCCTGGCAATGATGCCGATCTCGGCATTCTGGGAGGGGATCGGTACGTCGAAGGTCGTGACCTCGTCCTCGTCCGGTATGGCGATGGCGGCCCGACCTTCGAGCGGCCGGCCGTCGATCAGGATGTCGATGCCCTCCAGCGGCTCGCCGCTCGGCGAGCGCACGCGGAAAGCGACCTGCACCGGCGAGGTGGCGGTCTTGATCTCGCCGCTGTCCATCGCCAGCTCGACGACGGGCGGAAAGGTCAGCGGCGTCGGCTTGTCGGCGCCTTCTTCGTCCTCACGCCCGGCTTCCGTATTGGCATCGGTCACGGCCTTGGCGACATCGAGAGTCTTCAGGACCTGCTGCACGACGTCCGGCCGGTAATAGGTGCTGCGCAGGCGCGAGGCGGGGAAGAAATCGGGCGCCAGGGCATCGCCGCGATTGATGCTCCAGCCGATCAGGTCCTCGCCGCCCGGCGATGCCGCATAATGGCCGGTCGGCGTCCAGACGATCCAGCGCTTGTCCTTGGCATGGACGAAGAGCGCGAAAAGCTCCTTGCCGTCTTCGGCCCGGAACCAGCGGATCGTCCCGTCACCCACTGCCGCGACGATGATCTTGCCATCCTGGGCGAAATTGACGCCCCAGGCCACACCCGGAACGGCGGTGCGCCAGAGGAATTTGGCCGTGTCGTCATAGCGGCGCACATACCAGGCCGTTCCCAGGGCCACGAACTTCCTGTCCGGCGCGATGGCGGCGCTGAAGCTCATCTCGTGCGGATCGGTCGGCAGGGGCTTGCCGTCGAGGGTCGGACCGCGCTGGCCGTTCCATTTGTCGAGCTTGAGGCTCGTCGTGTCCGGTCCGATGAGATGGTCGGCGATGCCGGTCATCTCCTTCAACTCGAGCGTCTTCATGTCGAACAGCACCGGATGCTGACCGGCATTGTCGAGCAGGAAACGCACCTGGCTGCCGTCCTCATTGACGGTGATCGAGCCCTTCTCGCTGCGGCGCATGCGGGCGATAGGCGTCAGCAGCTCGGTGATCGTCCGGTCATTCTCCAGAACCGCGATCTGGGGCAGGGCGCCAACCGCCACGATGCCGGTCGCTCCATAGGGCTGGAGGTCGAGCACGGTATCGTCCACAGAATAGATGAACGCCCGTTCGCCCGCGCCCTGATCACGCCAGCGGACAACCTGATATCCCTTGTCATCGCGGAAAGTGCCGCCGGCATAGAGGACGCTGCCGTCCCGCGACCAGCCGACGCTCGTGAGATCGCCATTGTCCATGCCGGTGAGGTTGGGCTGCGGCAGCCACTCGTAAGCGCTGGTGGAAAAGATGTCGACCTTCGGCGTGTCGCCATAACCGATGGCGACCTTGTCGCCACCCGCCGCGAAGGACACGGAGAACACTTTCTTGCCGCTGGGCGTCGTCACTTGCGACAGGAGGCTGCCGTCCTGCGCATAGAGCCGCAACAACCCGTCATAGGAGCCGGTTGCGAAGGTGCCGTTCTCGCTGAAGGCGAGGCCATTGGTGTCGTCGGAATAAGCCTTGTCCTCGGCCAGTACGGCGCCGGTATTCGGGTCATACATCCGCATGCCGAAATTGCTGCCGAAGACGGCGACCAGCTTCTCGCCGAGCGGTGAGAAAGCGAGATTGACGGTGACTTCGGGATTGGGACCGAGCGTGCGGACGACGTCGCCCGACGTCGCATCGAGGAGATAGACGAATTTCTGCTTCATCCAGCCGCCGACGGCGATGGTCTTGCCGTCGGGGCTGAGCGCGATGGCGAAGATCGAGCCTTCGAACCCTTCGCCGATGGGCACGCGGAAGACCTTTTCAAGCCGGCCTTCGGGAAGGCTCCAGACCCTGATCGTCTTGTCATAGGAGGCGCTCACCATGCGCTTGCCGTCGGCGCTCAGCGCGACATGGCGCACGATCGCGGTGTGCATGCCCGCCTCGACGCGCAATTGCGGCTCGCTCTGGGGATCCTGGGCAAAAGCCGCATGCGCCGTCAACCACAGGCACATGGCGCCCAGCCATAAAAATACGCTCCGCATGCCGTCCAGCGGTTCCCTGTTTTCCGATCCCCTGTCGCGATTTTAGACTCTTATGCCTTATGGGCAAGTTACATATGGCGGGGCTTTGTGGCGGCAGAGCGGAGAAAGGCGACCGGATTTGCGACCGCGGTTGATCGGACCCCGGGACCAGGGCCATACTCGGCCATGGCCCCCACACTACCGGACCGGATCGGCTGGGCAGTCGCCATGCTGGCCGCCGAAAACAGTGATTCGCTTCTGGAAGTCGGCTGTGGCCGCGGCCTCGCCGTCGCCTTGCTGGCCCCGCGGCTGACCAGCGGACGCATCCTCGCCCTCGACCGCTCGGCGGCCGCGATCGCTGCCGCCAGGGCGCGCAACAGCACATGGGAAGCGTCGGGCAAGGCCCGCTTCCGGCATTCAACCTTGCGTGATCTCCCGGGCGGAGAGGGGCGCTTCGACAAGATCTTCGCCATCAATGTCAATCTGTTCTGGACCGATCCCCGCGCCGAGCTGCCGGTGGTTCGAAAGATGCTCAAGAAGACGGGCAGGCTCTACCTCTTCTATGAGCCGCCCGCGGCGGCGCAGCGCACGGCGATCGCCGAGAAAGTGGCCGCCCGGTTCTCGGAAAGCGGGCTGGTCATACGGAAAACCGTCATGCAGGATCTCGAGAAGGCGCAGCTCTGCCTGGTCGCGGTCCACGGATGAGGACAATCCCGGAGATGAACATGCAATCGACCGCCCCCTCGATCGTCGTCGCGCAACCTGAAACCTGGCAGACGCAGGCTGGCCGGTTCGCCGGCGAATGGCAAGGCGGCGCCAGCGGGGCCAATATCTGCGTCATCGTCAACCTGGTCGAGAAAGCCGGCGAGGGTGTCAGGCTGCACCGCCATCCCTATGCCGAGACCTTCGTGGTGCGAAAGGGCAAAGCCTCCCTCATGATCGGCGATGAAAGGATTGAAGGCCATGCCGGTCAGATCATCGTCGTTCCCGCCGGCGTGCCGCATGGCTTCACGAATGTGGGGCCGGGGCCTCTGGAAATGATCGATATCCACGAGAACGGCACATTCATCACCGAATGGCTCGCCTGAGCCGCTGACGGAACCTCATCGACCAACTCTGGATCACAGTCATGGGCAATCGCGTTTTTCTTGCCGGGGCGTCGGGCGTCGTCGGCCTGCCGCTCATCAAACTCCTGACCGGCGCCGGCCATCAGGTCACCGGAATGGGCCGGTCTCAGCGTTCGGCCGAGATGGTGCGGGCGCTTGGCGCCGATCATGTCGCGGTCGATGTCTTCGATGCGGATGCGCTGGCGCGTGCGGTCGCGGCGGCGCGTCCCGACGTGATCATTCATCAGCTGACGGATCTCCCGTCACGCCTCGCTTCCCCGCTCGGGAGTGAAGCGGTCGCGCGCAATAGCCGGGTCAGGGAAGAGGGGACGCGCAATCTGGTGCAGGCCGCGCTCGCCGCGGGCGTCGGCCGGATGGTCGCCCAGAGCATCGCCTGGGCCTATGCGCCCGGAACACCGCCTTACACGGAAGAAGATCCGCTCGACGTGAAGGCTGAAGGAGACTGGGCTGTCTCCCTGAGCGGCATCATCGCGCTCGAAAGGCTCGTGCTCGGCTCGCCGCCGCTCGAGGGCGTTGTCCTGCGCTATGGCAATTTCTATGGGCCAGAGACCGGCCGCGATGAACCGGCCGGACCCTCGCCGGTGCACGTCCATGCCGCCGCCTATGCAGCGCTCTGCGCGCTGGAGCATTGGCGGCCCGGAGTCTTCAACATCGCCGAACCGCAAAGCGAGGTCGCGACCCGCAAGGCG
>JBFWNN010000035.1:0-37417 GCA_050251035.1 Parvibaculaceae bacterium | reverse complement strand
TCGTGGCCGTCGGCATAACGGTGGAACGGCACATCGATATAGGTGCCGGTGTTTGCCACCATCTCGATCTTGCCGATCTGGAACTCAGTGCCCTCGGCATAGATCTCGCGCGACCTGGCGCGCGAGAGATGGTCGCAGATCAGCGGCGCCGGCAAGCCCTTATAGGTGATCATGCCGCTCTCGATCGTGTGGCTGAGATCGATCACATGGGCCGTGTCGCCGGCTTCGGCCACCGCGGCAGGGGGGCCTTTCCGCTTGTGGCGTTCCTCGATGATCTTCTTGTTGAGGATACGCACCTCGCCCACCATCAGGAGGCGCAGATCGCTGATGATATGGGCGGCAAGCGCGTCGTCGGCGATGGCGTCGCCGTCGATATCGAGACGGAAATCCTGGCCCTGGATGCCGCCGCCATTGGAGAAATCCACCTCGAAATCGAAACACACGCGCTTTTCGGTCATGATCCTGCTCCCGGCCGGATCATATATCCGCAGTTGAGCTATTGCGCCAGAATGCGGGCGAGGAGGGGGCGATGGATGTTGGCGCCGGTCAGCGTCACGCCGACCTTCTTGCCCGTCATCCGCTCGCGTTCCCGAAGCAGGCCGGCGAGCGGCACGGCGCCGGCACCTTCCGCCATATTGTGCGTGTCCTCGTGATAGAAACGGATCGCATCGGCGATTTCGTCATCGCTGACCGTGATGACCCGGTCGGCGCCGGCGCGGATGAGGGCGACAGGCTCGGGCTTCGGCACACGCACCGCCACGCCGTCGGCGAAGGTTTGGGCGCTGTTCGTCGTCACGACATGCCCTGCCTTGAAGGAGAGCGCATGGGCGGGCGCGTTCTCCGCCACGACGCCGACGATCCGGGTCTCAAGGCCCAGGAGGTCGCGGGTGCGGATCAGGCCGCAAATGCCCGAGCCCATGCCGATCGGCACATAGACCGTGTCGAGATCGGGGACGGCAGTGAAGAATTCGAGCGCATAGGTCGCGACACCCAGCATCAGCTCGGGCAGGAAAGGCTCGATGACGAAGAGGCCGCGCTCGCGCGCGATCCGGGCGGCGATCTCGTAGGCGGCGCTGTAGTCGTGGCCGGCCTCGATCAGCTCGGCGCCCAATGCCTTCAGCGCCTTGTTCTTCTCCGGATTGTTGTTCTCCGGCACGACGATGGTGACGGCGAAGCCCGCCTTGCGCCCGGCGAAAGTCTGGCTCAGCCCATGATTGCCGACGGTCGCCGTGATGATGCCGCGCGGGACCTTGCCATACCGTCCCTGCTTCAGCGCATCGGCAAGGACGAGGCCGCCGCGCACCTTGAAGGCGCTGGTCGGCAGGTGGTTCTCATGCTTGACCCAGACCTCGGCGCCGGTGCGCTCCGCCAAGAGCGGCCAGGCGATCTGCGGCGTGGCCGGGAAGGCCTGCCGAACGATGGCGGTCGCCGCTTCGAGCGCCGGAAGGCTGAACCGGAAAGGCTCGATATCGGGGGAAAGGGAGGATGGTGCAGCCGTCATGTCGACCTCCGAAGGGGTTGTCCGGCGCAAAATCTCTCTTGAAAGATCAGTCCCGGAAATCAATAAATGGGGGATAGGTCATTCCGTCCCGGAATAAGCATGCAGATCCCGCGCCGCCTCCTTCCGCCCATCCACGCGCTTCACGCCTTCGAGGCCGCCGCCCGGACGGGCAGCATCTCCAACGCGGCGCGCGAGCTCGATCTCACCCAGAGCGCGGTCAGCCGCCAGATCAAGGCGCTCGAGGACCAGCTCGGCCTCGCGCTCTTTGTGCGCGACAAGCAGACCATCCGCCTGACGCTGGCCGGGCAGAGCTATGCGCGTGACATCCGCGAGGCCCTGCGCCGGGTCAGCGCGGCATCCCTCACGATCCGCGCCAATCCGCTTGGCGGCTCGCTCACCCTCGGCATCCTGCCGACCTTCGGCACGCGCTGGCTGGCCCAAAGGCTGCCAGGCTTCGTCGCGCGGTTTCCGGGCATACATCTCAACCTGTTCTCACGGCCGGCGCCCTTCGACTTCAATCTCGATTCGATCGACGCCGCGATCCATTTCGGCAAGGCCGAATGGCCCGATGTCGCCTTCACGCCGCTCTTCGGCGAAACCGTCCTGCCGGTCGGCGCGCCGGAGCTGGTGAGCCGGTTCTCGTTCACCTCGCCGGATGATATCCGCCAGGCGCCACTCCTGATCCTGCTGTCGCGGCCGGATGCCTGGGAGCGCTGGCTCACGCATCAGGGCGGCCGCGGCGACGGCATCCACGGCATGATGTTCGATCATTTCGAGATGGTCATTCACGCTGCGCGCAGCGGGCTCGGCCTCGCCCTCATGCCGACGTTCCTCATCGAGGAAGAGATAGCGGCCGGCCAGCTCGTGCCGGCGCTCGCGCGAGCCCAGCCGAGCGCCGAGCGCTATTATCTCGTCAGCCCGTCGGAGCGCGGCAGCTATGCGCCGCTCGTCGCCTTCCGCGACTGGCTCAGCGCCGAGGCGAAGCCTTACGACGCGGACGCATAGCCGAAGACCAATCAGCCGGGAGGCCAATATGGGCGCGGGACATTCGCATGGGACGGCAGCGTCCTCCGCAACCGCGGCGGGGCGGCACAAAAGCAGGCTCTTCTGGGCCTTCCTTCTCACCTCGGCCTTCGTCGCGGTCGAAGCGATCGGCGGATGGCTGACCGGAAGCCTGGCACTCATCGCCGACGCGGCCCATATGCTAACCGATGCGGGCGGGCTGGCGCTGGCGCTCATCGCAATCCGGTTCGCCGAGAAGCCGGCCACGCCGCAGAAGACCTATGGCTATGTCCGCATGGAAGTCCTCTCGGCGCTGACCAATGCGGTGGTCCTCCTGCTTCTGACCCTCTACATCCTCTATGAAGCCTATCAGCGCTTCCTCGATCCGCCCGAAATCCTGAGCGGACCCATGCTGGCGGTGGCGGTGGCCGGCCTCGCCGTCAACCTCGTCAGCATGAAGCTCCTGTCGGCGGGATCTTCGGAAAGCCTCAATGTCAAAGGCGCCTATTTCGAAGTGCTGAGCGATATGCTGGGCTCCCTCGGCGTCATCGTCGCGGCCCTCGTCGTCATGATCACCGGATGGACGCTGGCCGATCCCCTCATCGGCGCGGCCATCGGATTGTTCATCGTGCCGCGCGCCTGGCTCTTGCTGAAGCAGGCGGTCCACATCCTGATGGAAGGGACCCCGCCCGAAGTCGACATCGGCCTCATCGAGCGCGGATTGCGCGAGATTCCGGGCGTCGCCGCCGTGCACGACCTCCATGTCTGGACCATAACGTCGGGATTAGACGCGATGAGCTGCCATCTCGTCGTGGCCGACATGAGCCAGTCGCGGACCATCCTGACGAACGCCAATGCGCTCATGCGCGCGAATTTCGGACTGACCCACACCACGATCCAGATCGAGGACCAGGCGCTGCGCGAAGCGGAGCAAGAACTCAGGATTTAGTGACTTGCATTTTGATAGTAACTGGCCTATGCCAGCCGCCATGCACCCGAAGAAAGCCTTTGGCGTCGAATGTCCGGTGGCGCGCTCGCTCGAATGCATCGGCGAGTGGTGGAGCCTCCTCATCCTGCGTGACGCCTTCCAGGGCCTCACCCGTTTCGACGAATTCCAGAAGAGCCTCGGCATCGCGCCCAACATCCTGTCGCGGCGGCTCGCGCATCTGACCGAGGCCGGGCTGTTCGAGCGCCGCCGCTACAGCGAACGGCCGCCGCGCCACGATTATGTGCTGACCGGGAAGGGCCGCGACCTGTTCCCGGTGGTGATGGCGATCTTCGCCTGGGGCAACAAGCATCTGGCGCCCAAGGGGGAGACGGTCCTGATCGCCTCACGCCGGACAGCGCGGCGGCTCGATCCGATCATCGTCGATGCCGGCAGCAAGACGCCGATCACGCTCGACGACGCCTATGTCATTCCGGGCCCCCGCGCCACGTCCGGAACCCATGAACGTCTCGCCATGATCCAGGCCAAGCGCTTGGCGAGCGCGCCTGCGAAAGGATAGACCCCAATGCGCCGCATCGTCGTCACCGGTCTTGGTCTCGTCTCGCCCCTGGGCTCGGGGGCCGAACTGGCATGGTCGCGCCTCATCGCCGGACATTCGGGCCTGCGTGCCTTGCCCGACTGGGCGGCATCGCTGCCGGCCAAGGTCGCCGGGCTCGTTCCGAGCAAGGCCCAGGATGTGGAAGGCGGTTTCGAGCCGGAGAAGGCCGCGCCGGCAAAGGACCACCGCAAGATGGACCGCTTCATCCTGTTCGCCCTGCTGGCGGCGGCCGAGGCGATCGCCCAGGCCGGGTGGCATCCGGCCGATGCCCATGAGGCCGAGCGGACGGCGACGATCATCGCTTCGGGGATCGGCGGCTTTCCCGCCATGGTCGAGGCGGTGCGCACCACCGACCAGCGCGGCATCCGCCGCCTGTCGCCTTTCACCATTCCCTCCTTCCTCGCCAATCTCGCGGCCGGCCAGGTCAGCATCCGTCATGGCTTCAAGGGGCCGCTCGGCGCGCCGGTCACGGCTTGCGCGGCGAGCGTGCAGGCCATCGGCGATGCGGCGCGCCTGATCCGCACCGGCGAAGCCGATGTGGCGCTGTGCGGCGGCACGGAAGCCTGCATCGATCTCGTCAGCCTCGGCGGCTTCGCCGCCGCGCGGGCGCTGTCGACCGGCTTCAACGACCGGCCGGAACAGGCCTCGCGGCCCTTCGACAAGGCGCGTGACGGCTTCGTCATGGGCGAGGGGGCCGGCATGCTGTTGATCGAAGAGCTCGACCACGCACGCGCACGCGGCGCGACACCCATCGCCGAGATCGTGGGCTACGGCACCTCGGCCGATGCGCATCACATGACGTCGGGGCCCGAGGACGGCGAGGGCGCCGCCCGCGCCATGGCGGCCGCTCTGCGCCAGGCCGGCATCGCCGCGAGGGACGTCCGGCATCTCAATGCCCATTCGACCTCGACACCGGTCGGCGACAGGGGCGAGCTCGAAGCCATCAAGATGGTCTTCGGGCGCGAGGGCGGCATCGCCGTCAGCGCCACCAAATCGGCCACCGGGCACCTGCTGGGTGCTGCCGGCGGATTGGAGGCGATCTTCACCATTCTCGCTCTGCGCGATCAGGTGGCGCCGCCGACCCTCAATCTGAACGATCCCGACGACACGGCCGACGGCGTCGATCTCGTCGCCGGCGCGGCGCGGCCCATGGCCATGGACCACGCCATCTCGAACGGTTTCGGCTTCGGCGGCGTCAATGCCAGTATCGTGCTGCGGCGATGGACGTGATGGACCGCGCAACGCCGCAGGACCGTCAGGAGAATTGAGACATGTTCCTGGTCTTCAACGACAGGCCATCCTCTTCGCCCTTCGTCGAAAGGGTGTGGCGCTGCCACAGCGAGCGCGCCGGCCAGTTCCATTCCATCGCCTCGCCGCATTGGGAAATGGCGGTCACCCGCCATCGCGGCAGGACGTTTCTTACGATCCGCGGCCCCGAGACCAGGGCGACGATGGTCGATTGTCCGGCCGAGGGCGAATGGCTCGGCATTAGGTTCAAGCTCGGCACCTTCATGCCGAAGCTACCCGTGAGCCGCCTCATCGACCGGCAGGATGTCGATCTGCCGTCGCTCTCGCCACAGTCCTTTTGGCTCGACGGCGCCGAATGGGAATATCCGAGCTTCGAGACTGCCGAGTGCTTCGTCGCGCGCCTGGTGAAGGACGGGCTCGTCGCCCGGGACGGCGCCGTCCAGGCGGCGCTCGCCGGCGACGCCGAAGCGCTCTCCCTGCGCTCCATCCAGCGCCACTTCCGCATGGCGGCGGGCATGACGCAGGCGACCTATCGCCAGATCGTGCGCGCCCGCCATGCGACCGAGCTTCTGCGGCGCGGCGTGTCCATTCTCGACACCGTCCATGAAGCGGGCTTCTTCGATCAGTCGCATCTGGCGCGATCCGTCCGGCGCCTCATCGGCCAGACGCCCGGCGACGTCATGCGCCAGGACGAGCAGTTGTCGTATTTGTACAAAACAGCCGCGAGCGCTTGAGGCTAAGGTCGGCGCCACCATAAGGGGGAGGCGTCCATGCCGAAGCTCAATCCTTATCTTTCTTTCGACGGCACGACCGGGGAGGCCATGCGCTTCTACGAGAAGGCGCTCGGCGCCAGGCTCGACGCGCTCATGACGTTCGGCGATATGCCGGAAGCCATGCGGATGCCGGGGGCCAATGCCGACAAGGTCTTGCATGCGCAGCTGTCCTTCGGCAATGGCGCTGTCCTCATGGCGAGCGATTGGATCGGTCAAACGCCCTATCAGGGTATGAAAGGCTTCTCCGTGGCGCTCGCCTATGATACGGCGGACGAGGCCAAGCGCGCCTTTGATGTGTTGGCGAGCGACGGCGCCATTCTGCTGCCGTTGCAGCCGTCCTTCTTTGCCAAGAGCTTCGGCATGCTGATCGACCGGTTCGGGACGCCGTGGTCGATCAGCGGCGGCGCCACGCGGGCCTGACTGCGTCATGATCAAGATGGGGGAGGGGATATGCCGGCGAGTTCCAAGACCGCGACATGGATCGGCTATGCACTGAGCGCGCTGGTGATCCTGTTCATGATTTTCGACGGCGGCATCAAGCTGGTGCCGCTGGATGTCGTCACCGAAACGAGCGCCGCCATCGGACTGCCGACGAGCGCGGGCTTCGCGCGCGGCCTCGGCATATTGGCGCTCGTCTGCACGGCGCTCTATGCCTATCCGCGCACCTCGGTCCTGGGCGCGGTGCTGCTCACCGGCTATTACGGCGGCGCCATCGCCACGCATCTGCGGATCGGCAGTCCGATCTTCAGCCATCTGCTGTTCGGCGTCTATCTCGGCCTCATGGCATGGGGCGGGCTTTATTTGCGGGACGAAAGGCTGCGCGCGATCTTGCCCTTTCGTGGTTGACAGGTGAGCGCGGGTATCAAGCGCTCTTCGCCGGCGCCAGACCGAAGGTCTGCTCGACCGTCCGGCCTTGGGCGAGGCTCGCGATCCATTCCGCCTCGCGGACCAGCTTCGCCTCGGCGTCGCTCAGATGCCGGCGCACCATGTCCGGCGACAGCACGACCAGGCCGTCATCGTCGCCGATGACCAGGTCGCCCGGCGTTATCCGCCTGCCGCCCATGACGGCGGGCGCATTGACCGCGCCGGCGGTGAGCGATACCGGTCCGCGCGGCGTCACCCAACGCGTGAAGACGGAGAAGTCGCTCCATTCCGACAAAGTGGCGACATCGCGGATCGCGCCGTCGCAGACGAGGCCGGCACAGCCGCGCCGGCGCAGGTGTCCGCCGAGGATTTCGCCGATCATCGCGGTCTCCCGATGCCCGCCGGCCGCGATCATCAGGACATCGCCCGGCATGATCCGGTCGAGCGCGTGGAGCACGGCGCCGAAATCCGGCGGCTCGCACAACGCCGTCACGGCGCGGCCGAAGAGTTTCGGCTGCCGGCCGGGCGGATTGAGGGGACGGATGTCGGGGTCGATCTGACCTTGTTCGCGCACCAGGTCGACCGCCACGGCCACCGGCACGGCGCGCCAGCGGGCGATCTCGGCCGTCGTCAGGCCGGATGGGGGAGCGGCATGGATGGTGATAGGCATGGCGGTTCCTTCATGACGTTTGCCCCGTCATGATGAGATGGGTGGCGGCGGGTGTCGATATCCGTTCCGTCAGCGTGTAGCCCAGGGCCGGGAGATCGATCCCGGCGAAGAGATTCTCGCCCTTCCCGAGCAGCATCGGCGCCACGGCGATATGCATGTCGTCGACGAGACGGGCGCGCAGATAGTCCTGGACGGTAGCGACGCCGCCTCCCAGCCGCACGTCCTTGCCCTGGGCCGCCTGCCGCGCCTGGCGCAAGGCCGATTCGATGCCGTCGGTCACGAAGTGGAACACCGTGCCGCCCGCCATGGCGAGGGACGGGCGCGGATGATGGGTGAGCACGAAGACCGGCACGTGATAGGGCGGGTTGTTACCCCACCAGCCTTTCCAGCTCTGATCCGGCCACGGTCCCCGCACAGGCCCGAACATGTTGCGGCCCAGGATCCAGGCGCCCACATTCTCGAAGCCGCGCCTGGCGAAGTCGTCATCGACGCCGGTGTCGCCGTCGTCCTGGCCGGACATGGCGCGGAATGTCTTTGTCGGGAAGAACCATCGGTGCAGCGCTTCGCCATTCTCGCCAAGCGGATCTGCTAGGCTCTGGTTGGGGCCGGCGCCATAGCCGTCGAGGGAGATCGTGAAGGCGCGGACAATGAGCTTGGACATGGCACGTTCCTCATAACTAGTTGTTATTTGCAACTGGTTATAGTCAAACTGATTGCGTATTGCAATCTGTTTTGCACGTACATATTTCTCGCTGCTGACAGGTTCCTGACATTGCGGCTGATATAGCTCGCATGACATGACATTGGAGGGTCTCGCACATGATGAAAACCTACACCGGAAGCTGTCATTGCGGCGCGGTGCGCTATGAAGCCGATATCGATCTCGCCCAGGGGGTGGGCAAGTGCAACTGCTCGATCTGCAGCAAAACCCGCAGCTGGAGTGCCATCATCAAGCCGGATGCGTTCCGTCTTCTCGCCGGGGAGAACACGCTCAGCGATTATCAGTTCGGCACGAAGAGCGCCCATCACCTGTTCTGCAGGCAATGCGGCGTGCGCCCGTTCGGGCGCGGCCATATCGAGCAGATCGGTGGCGACTATGTGGCCGTGCACCTGTCGGCGCTCGATGACGTGACGCCCGCCGAATTGCTGGCGGCCCCCGTCAGGTATTTCAACGGGCGGGACAACAGCTGGTGGACCGAGCCCGAGGAGACGCGCCATCTGTGACGGAAAGACGGTCCGGAATCCGGACTGCCTTGGTTGCGCGCATTGCGCTAGAGTGGCGGCATGACGGGATATGGCCAATTCTGCGCGGTCGCGCGCGCCCATGAGGTGCTGGGTGGGCGATGGACTTTGCTCGTGGTGCGTGAGCTCCTGAGCGGCAGCCGGCGTTTCAACGACATTCGCCGCGGCATTCCGCGCATCTCGCGCACCATGCTCTCGGAACGCTTGCAGGCCCTGGTCCTGGCCGGCGTCGTGACCCGCAGCGAGGGCGCGCAAGGGCCCGAATATGAGCTCACCGAAGCAGGGAGGGAGCTCTCGCGCCTCATCGGCGAGCTGGCGCAGTGGGGGCAAAGGTGGCTGCCGCGGCGGGCGGTCGACGAGGATCTCGATGTCGAGCCTCTGCTCATCGACATGCAGCGGCGGGTCGATTTCGCCGCGCTTCCCAAGGAGCCGCTGGTCGTCGCTTTCGACATCGCCGGAAGCCAGCGGCGCTTCCTGCTGCTCAGCCCCGCGGAGGCTTCTCTGTGCGCGCACAATCCGGGCTTTCCCGAGTTGGTGAAGGTCAAGGCGCCGCTCGCCGCCCTGGTCGCCTGGTGGCGCGGCGATGTCGGCTTCCTCCAGGCGCAGAGGATGGGCTTGTCGCTCATCGGTCCGCGGGCGCTGACGCGGTCCTTCCCCGGATGGTTTCAGCGCTATCTGTTCGCCGGGACCGGTCCCATGCGCGTTGCGGCGAGGTGGTCCGTACGCGGCGTCTGATCCCGGCGGTCCGGATTCCGGACCACGCCGGCAATGCCGTCTGGATCATAAGCTTCCTCCGTCATCGATTGTGAACGAGGTTTCCCATGCTCCGCGCACCCACTCTTCTCGACGCCATCGGCCGCACGCCGCTCGTCACGCTGAGGAAGATCGCGCCGCCCGGCCACGCGCGCATCGTGGTGAAACTGGAAGGTGCCAATCCGACCGGCAACATGAAGGACAGGATGGCAAAAGCCGCCATCCAAGCCGCGGAGGAGGATGGGAGGCTGAGGCCCGGCGGCACCGTCGTCGAATATACCGGAGGCTCCACCGGCGCCTCGCTGGCGCTCGTCTGCGCTGCCAAGGGCTATCGGCTCAAGATCGTCACCTCGGACGCCTTCAGCGCGGAAAAGACGCGGACGATGCAGGCTCTCGGCGCCGAGATCATCCTCGTTCCGAGCGATGACAAGAAGGTCACCGAGGATTTGATCAGGCGGATGATCGACACCGCCCGCGAAGTCGCCCGCGCGCCCGGGCATTGGTGGTTCGACCAGCTCAACAATCGCGACGTGGCGGCGGGCTATCATGCGCTGGGTGAGGAGATCTGGGAGCAGACCGGCGGACAAGTCCACGCCTTCGTGCAGGCGGTGGGCTCGGCCCATTCGCTCAACGGGGTGACGAAGATTTTGCGTGCGCACAATCCCGAGCTTCACGTCTTGGCCGTTGAGCCGGCGGAATCGGCCGTGCTCGCCGGCAAGCCGAAAGGCGCGCACAGGATCGAAGGCATCGGGATCGGCTTCGTTCCACCGCAGTGGGCGCCGGATGAGGTCGACGACGTGCTTTCGGCGACCACCGAGGCGGCGACCCACATGTGCCGCCGCCTGGCGCGCGAGGAGGGAATTCTTGCCGGCACGTCGTCGGGCCTCAATGTCGTCGCGGCTTTGCGCGTGGCGCAGCGTCTCGGCCCCGAAGCGACCATTGCCACGATCATGATCGATTCCGGCCTCAGATATCTGAGCACGGGCCTCTATGCCTGACGCAATCGTCGCAATGGTTCGGACGCAAATGTCAGCCGAAGCCGTTTCATATTTCGTAGCGTAATTTTTGACCTGCCTTCGGTTCACCCAGAAAATTCCGCCAGGGAAGACGAGTGGCGTTCTGTGTTATTAAAGACACAGTCATTAGGATTGTGTTGTCTATTCCGGCGGAATCGATTGACCGGGGTCATCCCGGGCGTAAACATGCCCGGCGTGAACCTTTCTTGGGGGAATAGTGTATGTTGAAGAAGCTTCTGTTTGCGGGATGTGCGTTCGGCGCGCTTTCCACGACTGCCTGGGCGGCAGATATCATCGAGCCTACCGCCTATGATTGGACCGGCCCTTATATCGGTCTCCAGGGTGGCTATGGCTGGGGAAAGACGGATGTCACTCTCGATCCGGCAGAGGATACGACGACGCCCGGCGCCTTAGCTCGCGGCGAGATTATCGTCGATAACCTCGATGGCGAGATCGAGGCGGATGGTTTCATCGGTGGTCTTCATCTCGGCTATAATTTCCAGATGGACAGCCTCCTGCTTGGCCTGGAAGGCGACATCGAATATTCCGACATGTCGGGCAAGGCGGACATCTTCCAGTCAGAGGGTGACGATGAGCCGATCGGCGAAGCCCGCAAGGACATCGACTGGCTCGGCTCGCTCAGATTGCGGGCGGGTTTCACCCTGGACCGGGCGCTCATCTACGCGACCGGCGGTCTGGCGGCCGGTGAGGTCGAGAGCAGGTCCGAAGCCCCGAATGCCTTTGCCAAGGAGAGCGACACCGAGTGGGGCTGGACGGTCGGCGGCGGCCTCGAATATGCCTTCAGTGATGCGCTCAGCGGCCGTATCGAATATCGCTACACGGACCTGGACGACAGCAAGCTCGAGAATGATCTCGGGACCGCGAAAATCGAGAACGATTTCCACGCCGTGCGGGCTGGCCTGAGCTGGCACTTCGGCGCCATGTAACATCTGACAGTGTGCTCGGCATGCTGAACGCCCCGTCGGACCCGTCCGGCGGGGCTTTTGTTTTGCGAGCGTCGACAAGCAGGTTCGGTCGGCGTGAGGTCGTCGGGAGTGTTTGGTGCGTTGATCCAAGCACAGGCCGGCATCGCTACGCTCCATGCCGGCTGGATCAGCGACCGAACGCCCAAGGGCTTTAAAATGATTTGAAAAGTGGCTCCCCTTTGTATCGAATTATAGAACCATGTGCCTTGCCCCCAGCGCTGATTTCCGGCGTGTCCTTGAAAACGTTCGCGAGCTTCGTCTGGTATCGTGAATAGCACCCCGAGTGTCTGTTTCAACTATGGGGGGCGTCCCGCCTTGCAACTCATGAAGGCCCTTACGATTTAGTCGTTGCCTGCAACCTGAGACGCGGCTACGCGGCTGCGAACGGCTTTGCGGTGCTGCAGGAATACATCGACGTTGAAACCGCCAAGCAGACGGGCCGCGCCGCCTTTGGCGAGATGGTCGCCTATCTAAAAGCGCATCCGTCCGTGCGCGTGATGCTGGGCGAGAAAACCGACCGGCTCTACCGCAACCTCAAGGATTGGGTGACGGTAACGGGAATGCAGCTGACCCGCCGTTGAAGTTCACCCAGTGGCGATCTGTCTAGAGGCTTGATGAGTTGAACGCCTTTTTCGGACGGGTGGCCTGGCGCGTGGCGGTATGCCTCGCCCCGATGCGTCCATTACCACGTTCATGACCGATTCCGGCCTCAGATATCTGAGCACGGGTCTCTATGGCTGAGGCAAGTGAAATGAAGCTGCGTCGGCCTTCGGCTGCATGTGGCCGCCGCCATTGACCGATCTCGACCTCACGAAGGTGTGAGAGCAAATGACATCGGGCAGCTCTTATCTTGTAAGGCTCGAGCCATAGGCGCAGTCTCGCACGCAAGCCATGTCGGAGCCCATAGAGCGGCTTGGTGGCCAGCCGCACGCACTCCGACAGGCCCAAAGGAGAAACCTCGATGACCCGGTATCACCTGACCCGCCGTGCCGTGCTGGTTGCCGGCGCCGCCACTGCGGGCGCCATCTCGACCATGGGCGCCGCGGGCCTGCTCGCACCGGCCCGCGCTGCGGGTCTTGCGCCGACGCCAACCATGCGGGGCGGGGCCAACAACTATATTCCCGGCGCGCCGATCGTCGAGCGCATCGGCGGCGGCGGCTTCTGGATGTCGGGCAGCGTGCGCCGCGCCGGTGACGGCGCGCCCCTCAAAGGCGTGCGCATCCAGATCTGGGCGCACACGACCGAAGGATATGAGCGTGACCCGCACAGCCACGGCGCGACGCTCACCGACACAGAAGGCGTGTTCCGGCTGGAGATGCCGCAGATCGTCCCGGCCTTCGGCCAGCCCCATGGTCATCTCGCCTATGATGGCGATCTCGACGGCAATACCTTTGAAACGGTCTTTCTGCGCCCGGTGATGCCGAGCGCGAGCGATACGAGCCTCAGCGCCCATTTCGTGCTCCAGCCGGCCTGATCGGTTTGGCATCGCTGCGCGCGATCCTGACCTGGGCCGCCCTGGGGGCCGCCGTCGTCATTCCGGTTGGCGTTGCCGCGACCAGCCCGCTGCTCGCGTGGCGCGATCCGGTCTACATAGCCGCCTGTCTCGCCGGGGTGGTCGCGATGGCTCTGGTCCTCGTCCAGCCCTTGCTGGCGGGAGGCTATTTGCCGGGTCTGACCGCGCGGCGCGGACGGCGTGTGCATCTCTGGGTCGGGGGCGGGCTGGTTGCAGCGGTGCTGCTCCATGTCGCGGGGCTCTGGCTGACCAGCCCGCCCGATGTGATCGATGCGCTCCTCTTCGCGTCGCCGACGCCGTTCACCGCTTGGGGCGTCGTCGCCATGTGGGCTGTCTTCGCCGCAGCACTCGTGGCCGTGGTCGGTCGGCGGCTGCGCATCCGACCGCAACTCTGGCGCCTCGGTCACACCGCGCTCGCGATGGTGGTGGTCGCGGGCAGCGTGGTTCACGCACTGCTGATCGAGGGGACCATGGGAACAGGGTCGAAGGCGGCGCTCTGCGCATTGGCCATCGGCGCGACCATCAAGGTCTTGGTCGATTTGCGCAGCTGGACGCTCCTGACGCGCCGCCGGGTCGAGTAGCGGCAGGCCGGCGCGAAACTTGCCGGATTACGTATTTTTCGGTTGACCATTACTCTAAAAGCGTATTATTTGGGAAATATCAGGATCGAAGAAATTGTGTCCGGGCGTCCCGCACCGAACCGTTCCTGTCCCTCCGATCATTAACAAAGAGCAGAAAAATGCTGATCCACTGGCTCGAGATCTTGAGCTTCATATTGTCGATCTTCGCTGCGCCGCTCGTCCGGATCTACGCCTGCATCCGCGACAAGCACAACGCGATCAGGGGCGCGGTGTGCCTGTCCTCATCAACAAGACCGCCGGATGCGGCCCGGGCGAACGGCATGGCGGGCTCGCATCACGGCACGGGCAGGTGGCGCAGAAGATCCATGTGCGGAGTTCTCGCCGAAGTGCCACGGCAGCGCATGCTCAGAGGGCGTCAACGGACTGCTCGTCGCGCCCAAGCTCGCATGAGCTTCTGTTCCGCCACGTAAACTAATCTGAGATGCGTCAGCGTTCGACGCGAGCCGTGCCCAAGGTGTCCGGGCTGAACAGTGTGAAACTTGGCTCCCCGGGCCGGACTCGAACCAGCGACCCAGCGGTTAACAGAGGTTTTCGACCGCAATCTGATGATATGACCTGCGACGGCCCGCGATAGAGAAACCCCCATTTATCAGGCATTTTTTTGTGCACGGCCTCGCTCCGCGTTGCATCCTGTCTCGACTAAGCGCACGTATTGGCGTACAACGGAGCGTACAACGACGAACCGCTTGGTCAGGAGCCGCCCAATGCCCAAGGTCGAATTGACGGATCGTTTCTGCGCCAAGGCGAAGCCCGGCGCCGGCAATGTGGAGTACTTCGACACGGTGACGACGGGGCTTGCCTTCATGGTTACGCCAGGAGGAGCCAGGACGTTCTATCTGGCCTTCACCTCGCCGACCGACGGCAAGCGAGCCAGGATGAAGCTCGGCCGCTATCCCGAATTCTCGCTCGCCACGGCTCGGAAGCGGGCCAAGGAAGCCCGCGGCGAGATTGGGGCAGGGAATGATCCTCTCAGGGAAAAGCGGGCCCTGGAGGCCTCGCAGACGGTCGCCGACCTTGTCGAGAACTATATCGCCCGCCACGCCATGACGAAGCGCTCAGGTCCCGCCATAGCCCGGCGACTGCGCAAGAACGTCAAGGACGTCATCGGCACCGTGAAGCTGGCCGACCTGCACCGGCGAGAGATCACCCGCTGCATCGACGCGGTGAAGGACCGCGGCGCCGATGTGGAGGCAAACCGGGTCTTTGAGGATATTCGGGCCATGGTGCGCTGGGCGCGGGGCCGGGGCGATCTCGACGAGAACCTTGTCGATGGCATGCGCCGGCCCACGGAGACGACGGAGCGGGACCGCGTGCTCACTCCCGACGAAATCAAGACCGTATGGAAGGCGTTCCCAGGTGCCGACATGCGCGAATCGACCCGGCGTATCCTGCGGCTGTTGCTGATCACACTTCAGCGGGAAAGCGAGGTCGCCGGGATGATGAAAGACGAACTCGACCTTGCCAAGCGCCTTTGGACGATCCCAGGCGCCAGGACCAAGAACAAGCAGGAGCACGTCGTCCCCCTGTCGGACATGGCCGTCGACATCATCCGCGAGCAGATCGAAGCCGCCGCTGCCCTGGCCAAGAGGAAGGGCAGGAAGCCGCCGCCGTTCGTCTTCCCAGCCCCGGGCGGCCGAGCGGCCGTGACAGGTGCCAGCGTCCCAAAGGCGGTGAAGCGGCTTGAGGTGAAGGCCAAGGGCGGGCCGACGATCATGGGCGTCGCGCCATGGACGCCCCACGATCTTCGCCGCACCGCTGCGACCGGCATGGAGGAACTTGGCATCTCACCGTTCATCGTCGGCCACGTCATCAATCACCGCAGCATCACGAAGAGCACCGTCACCAGCCGGGTCTATGCCAGATACACCTATGACAAGGAGAAGCGGGAAGCGCTCGACCTTTGGTCCGATCGGCTCACCGGCATCATCGAGGGCAGGGCGGCTGTCGTGCCGTTGGCGAAGGCGGTAGCATGACCTGGGGCATTCCGGATTGGCGAGATGCTGCCGCTTATCCCGCGGTTAAACGGACAACCTTGCTCCAATGGTGGTGGCAGTTCACAAGGCGCCGCCCGGAATACCGTGCCCTTTGGCTGCAATTCGCTCCGAGGCACCATGAATGGGTCGAACGAAATGTGGAGCATATGAAGTTTTTGGCGGCAAACGATGGTTGTTCAGTAGAAGAAAAAATCCAATGGCGGCGAAACTTTGGGATTCCCACAGACGACCCCTTCGCCATTCGAAAAGAGTTTCGCATGTCGACCTTGGCAAATCCCTCTTTGGATTTTTCGGATCACGACTTAATGCACCTCCATTACTCTGACGGCGCCCATGGCATTGAATTTGGAACCTTCGAGGCGGTTCAAACCTTTCAAGGTGATCCATCCCGGAAGCTCATCGCCTTCAACGTCGGACGACCGATCGAGGGGCAGCTCATTGCAGCTCGTCGCCTTCTGGAGGAATATCAGAAGGAGTTTGTGGGGAAGGTTCTGTTTCAAAGGCCACGAAAGACTAATTGGCCGCTGTTCCTCCGAGCAATAGATGCTCGGGACGCCGGAGCAACTTTCCAAGAAGTTGCCAAGGTTCTATGGCCTAATCAGTCCAAGACACCTCAAAGCGCTCGTGACACCTGCGAAGCAGCATGTCGGTTGCGAGATAATTTCCCGATATAACTCACAGTTACAAGTCAGCGGACATAGTTGAACTTCCTCGCATCAATTAACTATACAGCGAGGAAAATTGATATGGCTGAATTCTCTTCAGATCTGGTCGACGAAACGACTGCCTGCAGGATACTCGGCGGCGAGCAGACCCCAATACATCGCAGCACCCTGTATCGCGGTGTCAACGAGGGCCGTTTCCCCGCTCCGCTGAAAATTGGCCGCGGCACGAACCGGTGGCGCGCCGGCGAGCTGTCCGCCGTCATCGAGAAGGCCGCGTCTGACCGTGCCCTCAAGATCGGCCGCGCGTCGTGACCGGCCATGCTCACCAAAGCAAAACCGGCCGCGGCGAGGGCGACGCGACCGGCTGAAGATGATGAGGGGTTGTCCGGGCAGGACACCTTTTCAATAGCCCTTCCCCACGCCATTGGCAAGGCCGTCAGCAGACGGACGATCGTCTATGTCGTCGACCAGTGGCTGCACGTCGAGGTGCGGTCATGACCGACCTCATGGACATGGCCGCCGTGATCAAAGCCGAGCTTGCAGCCGGGCGAAGCGCAGGCAGGACCGCTGTCGAGCATTTCGTCAAAGCCGGGCAGCACCTGATCAAGGTCAAGGTCAATATCCCGCATGGTCAATGGCTGCCCTGGCTTGAAGCCAACTGCGACCTGAGCGAGCGAAGTGCCCAGGGCTATATGAGCCTGGCGAAGCGTTGGGCGATCATGACCGACAAAAGGCGCGACGAGGTCGCGCTTTTGGGCCTTAGGGAAGCGCTCAAGGAAACGGCGAACCGGCGCTCGCTTTCGGCCCCTGTTCAATCGCGACAAAATGTCGGGATTGAAAGCAAGCCCGTGATCGTGATCGAGGCCCAGGCGACGGAGATCGACGCCGTCACCCCGGCGAACAACAAGGTCGATATAGAGGCCGACACGATCGAGGAACCGCCCGAGTGGACGAGCTATCGCGCCTTCGCCGAAGATGACCCCAAGCGGAGGGATACTAGGGAGAAATGGCGCAACACCGGCTATCTGCTGTCCGATATTCTGAGCGAAGTTGACGTTGAAGATGCCGAGTGGCTGATCAAGCTCCTGCAGTGGCGGATCGAGGACGGACACTACCATGGCGAGGCGGCCTGATGGCCAAGAGCCGGTTCAAGCGCAAAGGCAAGACGAAATTCGTCATGATCGAGGGCTATATCATGCGCTCGCCCGCCTGGGCTGCGCTCACCCCGAACGACAGAGCCGCTTATCTCGAATTGAAATGGCGATATGACGGCGTCAATAACGGTCGCATAGGCCTTGGATGCCGTGAGCTGGCCAAGGCTCTTCAGTCGTCAAAGAACACGGCGCACCGGTCGCTTGAAAAGCTGATCCAAACCGGCTTCCTCGCGAAGGGCAAGCCGAGCGGCTTCAACGTGAAGAACCGCGTCTCGACCGAGTGGCGCTTGACCGAATACGGCTGCGACGTGTCCGGTCAGATGGCGACTAAGGACTTCATGCGCTGGCAGCCCGAAGAAAAAACACAGTCCCACCACAGGTACGCACAGTCCCACCAGAGGGACAATGACCAGTCTGAAAGGGGTGAAAATCGGGCTCACAGTCCCACTACAGGTACTGTGACGCCCAATTCTGCCGTTTCACAGTCCCACCAGGAGTACACATATAGATATACCATGGGAGGTAGCCCCGAATATCCGGCCACCTCTCCGACGGAAGCGCGGGCGAAGCGCGCCCCCCAGAGCGCTGTAGCGAAGCCCGCGCGTCTCACCTCTCACAAATCTTCCCTTCCTGCCGCCTCGCAACTCGACGGCAACCCTTCAAAACAAATTTTGGCGCGCGCGACAGCGAAGAACGGAGCACCACGATGACCTTCGCCATGGTCAACACCTTCACCATCAAGGCCGACGGCCACATCGAGCGCAGGCAGGTCGAGGTACCGGCCATCGTCAGCCCGGCGCCGATCACAGTCCGCATAGTCGACGGCACGGACAAATACGAGGCATTGCGCCTGCTTCGGCGCTTCACCGATGAACTGGAGGCGATGCCATGACCAGGGGGGGTGGACAAATCCCTGCGACCTTCTCGACGCCGGACCGGCGCGGGCCCTCGAAAAGCATAAACTGTAAGTTTTTGATCAAATGGTAAAATCTAGGAACGATGTCTATGACCCGCAATGAACAATTCGACGACCTCCGCAAACAGCTTGTGCTCGGCCTTCACCGCCTCGAAGCGGAGGGACGAGGTCTCGACGATGCCGGCGCCGAGCTCATCAAGGCCGGCGCGATCCTATCGGTGGCCACGCTTGGGCTGGCTGAGACGATACAGGGCCTCAAGGCGCAGTTGCAGCAGCTTGAGAAGCTTTATGCCGACGACTTCCCGGCAGTGAAAGGGCATGGCTGATGAACCTTCATGTGCCAGGCCGCGTCAAAATCCTGTGGGGTGCGGAGACGATCGCCCGCAAGATCGGGACGTCGGGCGACTTCGTGCGCGACAAGCTGATCCACATCGAGGGAAGCCCGGTGAAGAAGATCGGCGGTCGATATTGCGCGAGCGAGGCCGAACTGTTGGCGTTCTTCGCTCCAGACCGGAAACACCCCAGTGTTTCCTAGTTTGCCCCAGTCATTCCTGTAGCGAGTTCCGGCGCTTGCGATCATTGTCGTCGAAACCAAATTCAGGAGTTTCAACTATGAACTTCATTGTGGTCAATCAAGCGAATGCTCGCAGGCTTGGTCTGTCTACTTCGCCCGAACTTGCCGAACTTCAAAAGAAGCGGACGGCCCTCATCGACGAGGCGCGCAAGAACCTCGCCAAGTTGGAGGATGAGAAGATCAGCCCCGCCGAAGGCCGGAAGATCGAGGCACGGCATGACGAAACCATGGCTGAATTGGACGAGGTCGACGAGAAGATCGGACGCCTGCAGGATATTGACGTCCGGGCCGGGCAGATTTCGATGCGCCCGCACAACGGCGATGCTGAAAGCCGTGGCTTTGACGACGGCTCTGAGCCTTATGTTGACGAGCCGACACAGTGCTTCGCACTGCGCGCCAAGCAGTCCTATAGCGATTTCGTTCGTGAGCGTCACGATGGCGAGGTCGAATTCAGCGACCTTTCGACCGGCGCCTATATGCGCGCCATGATCATCGGACCAAAGAGCGAGGCTGAGAAGCGCGCGCTGGCCGAAGGCACCGATAGCGCCGGCGGCTATACCGTGCCGGACATCCTCTCTGCGCGAATGATTGACAGGATGCGAGCCGCCTCCGTGGTGATGCAAGCCGGAGCGCAGACGGTGCCCCTCCTGTCCGACGTGAACTATATCGCCAAGGTCTTGACCGATCCGCAGCCCGCTTGGCGCGCCGAGAATGCGTCCATTGCGGAGAGCGACCCGACATTCGGCCGCGTCACGTTGACCGCCCGCAGTCTTGGTGTGATCGTCAAGGTGAGCCGGGAGTTGATGGAGGACAGCCTGAACATGGAAACTGTCCTTCCCAACCTGCTGGCGACGTCGCTCGCTCAGGAACTGGACCGCGTGGCGCTTCTTGGAAGCGGCACCCCGCCGGAGCCCCGCGGCGTCGCGAATTTCACCGGGCTCACCGTCAGCGACGTCGGTGGCATTGGTGATCCGCTCAGCGGCTATGACGCGCTGGTGAAGGCTCGGACGGCGCTCAGGACTGTGAACAGCGATGTGACGGCTTACGTCATGTCGCCTCGTGATGAGGGCTGGCTGGCGATCCAGAAAGACGGCCAGGGCCAGCCCCTGAACAAGCCGCCGGCGATTGCCACCATTCCAATGCTGGTCACGAGCAAGATCCCGGTCGATCTCGGCACCGGCGACGACGAATCAATCATCCTCGCCGGCGACTGGTCGCGGCTCATGGTCGGCATGCGCACCAACATCACGCTTGGCGTTCTGCGCGAGCGCTATGCCGACAACTGGCAGTACGGTTTCGTTGCCGTCTTGCGGGCCGACATAGCGGCTGAGCACGAAGCCGCCTTCACCAAGTTCGTGACCACGCTTCCGACGCCTTAAGCCGTCTCGCTGCGCGGGTGACCTGACATGTCCTCCAGCGTCATTGGCGCTCTCCGGGTGAACCTTTCGGCAGACACGGCCGAGTTCAAGCGCGGCCTCACCGAGGCTGAGCGCATGGCCGACCGCGTCGGCAAGGCGCTGAGCACTTCCATGAAGGCCGGCGCCTTGGCGATGAGTGCCGGCGCCACCGCCGCCGCAACGGCCTTGATCGGTCTGACAAAGGCATCGTTCGAAACGATCTCAAGCCAGGTCGACTTGGCGAGCCGTGTCGGCGCATCTGTCGCGGCGATCCAAGTCTTGGAGCACGCGGCGCAGCTCGCCGGTGCGAGCCAGCAAGCGTTGGCGACTTCGCTAGGCACCCTTAATGCGCGTCTCGGCGAGGCTGCGCGAGAGGGCGCGGGGCCCGCCTACGAGGCGCTGCAGCGTCTTGGCCTTTCGGCTCGCGAGCTTTCTGAGATGGACGCTGATGAGCGGATCAAGGCTCTGTCCGACCGGATGGCCGAGCTGGGGCTGAACACACAGGCGCAGGCCGATACCCTGCGGGACCTGGGCATTCGCCAGCAGGAAATCATCGGCTTGTTTCAGGAAGGCAGCCAGGCCATTGACCATGCGCGCCAGGAGTTGAAAGGCTGGGGCGTTCTGCTGAGCGACGTCGACGCCCGGCGCGTCGAAGAGGCGTCCGACAGTTGGAGCAAGCTCGGAACGGTTTTGCAGGGCGTGGGCAATCAGGTCGCCGTGGGGCTTGCACCCGCCATCAAGGATCTTGCCACGCTGATCGGCGACTTCGCCAAACAGGGCAATATCGCGGAGCGCGTCGCCAACGGGATGAAGGAGGCTTTTTCTGAGTTCTCCGAAAAAGTCGCCCGGGACAGCGCCCTTATTGAAACGTTCAAGCGCCGAATTGAGCTTGCGAAGGAAGTGGTTTCGTCCTTCCGCATTGGTGAGGCCGGGGGTGTGGACTGGGAAGCTTTCCGCACCGCCCACGCCAGCGCCGCGACCGACATTGGCAAGATTTGGTCTGACCTCGATGCCAAGCTTCAGAAGCTGGCCGGGCCCGACACATTGATCAAGGGGCTCGACGACTACCTCAATCGTTTGAACCCGCTGGTGCAGTCTGTCGATGCTTATATCGCCAAGATCAAGCCGGCCGGCATTAACGGCGGTGGCGGTGGAGGCGGCGGGGAGAATCGCCAGGCTGAGGAGCTTGCTCGGTATCAGGAGCAGTTGGCGCAGAAGCTCACGACCCTGCAGGGATCGCTCATGACCGAGCGCGAGGCCGAGCTTGCGGCCTATGAACAGCGCCTCATGGACCTGGAGGACTTCCACGCGCGAGGCATGCTGTCGGATGCTGAATACAAGGACGCGCTGATCCGCAACAAGGCGGGCCTGAGCGAGAAGTTGATGCATCTCGACGATGAGGTGGCGAGGAACAATGAACGCGCCGCGCAGCGTCAGCGCCGCGCCTACTTCCAGATCGCTGACGACATCGGGTCAGTGCTCGATTCCGTTTTTGGTGAATCGAAGCTAGTGGCCATTGCTCAGGCGGTCATCAACACCGCGCAAGCGGTCACGAGAAATTTGGCTGAGTATCCCGGCCCCACGGGCTTCGCCATGGCGGCGGCAGCTGCAGCAGCCGGGGCGGCTGAAATTGCAACAATGAGGAGCACGACCAAAAGCGGTGGTGGCGGCGGCGGGCGTGGTTCCTCAGGTGGCGGTGCGAGCGTGGCGGCAAGCCAGCCGGCACAGTCGGCGGCTTCACAGTCTCCGCAGCAGGCGATTTACATCAATCTCGCCGGCCAGAGTTTCGGCAGCGAGCAGGTGCGCGGCCTGATCGAACAAATTAATGACCAAGTCCGAGACGGTGTTAGGCTAATCGTCAGTCCGTAAGGGAGTTCATCCGATGCAAACACCGCAGCAAACTGTTGAAGCCGTCATTCATGACATCGTCCAGGCTGAGATTGTCCTTTGGGCCGGGCTTATTTGCGTGCTGGGCGATAAGGGAGTGATTGACGTTACCAGGTATGTCGATGGCCTTGAGGCCAACGTATCGACGATCAAAGAGAACACTCCCGATCATCCTCTGGGAGATGGGCGGTACGATACCTTTATGATGCAGGCTATCGCTGATGCCCTGAAAGGAAAACCGAAGCCCAAGCCGCCGTCATGGACGCCGAGGGTAATCGCGGGCGGGAAGAGTTAGGATTGAGAGGAGTGACCTTCAAACCGCACATGGAAGGCTCCGGCCATTTTCCCGCCCGAGCAAAATGAATCCCAAATCGATTGGGCGGAATGCTCGGGCCAAAGGTAATTGATCAGGTGAATGTGCGAGCCGTAAGTCCAGTGGTTGGCGTGGACGTCGACGTCCCTCTGATCAAAATAGAACAGGTGCCAATTGGACAAATCTTCGTTGAAAAAGAGATGTCCGGAAACATATCTGCGCTCCACAAAGGTCTGCATCAATTTCTTCATTGCCTTTCGAGCTTGACCTTCCGCAGGACCGACTTTTGCATGAGAGAAGGATTTTAGGTCATCGTCTGTTAGATGCAGGTGTGAGGGTCTGTTATCGCTATGGTGTCGGCGATGTTGCCAAGGCAAAAGGCCCGTCATGCTGACCAGGATGAAATCGGCTAATACCCGCCTTTTGATCAATGTCTGCCGGCAGAGTTTTTCCAGTTCTGATTTTTTGGTGGCGGTCAGCAAGAGCAAGAACGCCTCCATGTCCGGATCTTCTTTTTGGTCGTCAGTCACCGCCGCCTCTTCAACCCCAGATCAACCAAGCGACGAATAGCGATCGGTCGTGAGGGCTTGTCCGGCTGTTCCGCGCGCCATCGGTCCACCGCCTCAATCTCGGCTTTCGGCATGCGCACGCCGATCATGGGGTTGATGCCTGTAGGGGCGGGGCCGCGCCGCTTTCGTGCTAACACAGTTTCTTGCTTCGCCATGTTAACCATGATAACACAGTAAACGAGCCGAGGGAAAGTTGCTGCTTTCCCCCGACTCTAACCACGCCAACCTTTCACGGAGGCCAACATGGCTGATTTTCCGCATAGCACACCTGCGCCTGAAATTCTGCGCCCGGTCATTGAGAGCGAGATCGAGCGCCTTATCGCCATCCTGGACGTCTTGGACGGCGATCCCGATCTTGAGGACGACGAAACGGAAGCCGACAATGCCGACGACGAGCCTTCACTGGGCTTCAGCGAGTGGGGCTCCATCTGGAGCCGGCCGGGCGAGTATTCGTCACCGGAGGCGGACCTGGAGCTCGACGACTATGACAACGAGCCCAGCCTGGGCTCGCCCAACGTGAGCTTGCCGGCGCCGCTGTACGGTTTCTTTTGCGGGGTGAGCTATGCCATGTTTCCGGTGCACCGCTGCGAGCCGGCTCAGCTCACCTATGGCAACTGCCAGGGCTTTTCCCAGACCACATGGGCCGAAGGTTTCGGCGACGACCGTGAGGAGCAATGCGAGGACGAGGGCGCGCCTGACAGCGATCTGGAGCCTGAGCTTGGATGGACCGAAATGGAGGCGCGGTTCAAAGGCTACGTCGATTTCGGTGAACCTTCGCTCGGATCGCTCGGCTGCATCAACCAGGAGCTATGGGCGCATGGTGGCACTGGCGATCACGAAGAGCAGTGCGAGGACGAAGGCTTCGACAGCGACACGGAACGCGTCGAGTATCTCTGACACCGCTTCCACCTTGCCATAAAGAGGCCCCCGTCGGTCATGCCGGCGGGGGTTTTGATTGGGGGGATGGATGGGCCATCCCCCCGTGACCAGGTTCTAGCCGGTGGTGGTGCAGCTTTAGCCTTAGCAGCGGGCTACACCACTTTCCGCAAGATAACGGCAACCGCACATTCAAGCAAATCGTGTTTCCGTACAACTGGCGTACAATGGCCAGTTTTGCGCCGCAGAGGGGTAGAGCTAAGTTATTGAGAAACTTGGCTCCCCGGGCCGGACTCGAACCAGCGACCCAGCGGTTAACAGCCGCTTGCTCTACCGACTGAGCTACCGGGGAATGGCGCCGCTATAGCAGAGGTTTTTCCCGGCTTCAAAGCCTTTTTGTCAGCCATCGAAAAGGCGTCACCGCCACCCTATATTCCTCGTCAGAGACGGGTGGAGAGCATGCAAAAGGTCAGATTCGGCGGGCGCAGCATTCCGCTGCCCGGCCATCCGGTGATCAGAATCCTGTTGGGATGCCTGCTCGTCCTGGGCGGAGTTCTGGGCTTCCTGCCGGTCCTCGGCTTCTGGATGGTGCCGCTCGGCCTTCTCGTGCTCGCCGTCGACATCCCGATGGCGCGCCGGCTCAAGCGCCGCCTCGATGTGCGGCTCGGACGCTGGCTGCTCCGGCGGTCACCAAAATGGGCGCGCCGCTTCGGCTATTCGGTCGATCAGAATCCCGCCTGAAAATTTGCCTTCTTATGCCTGTCACCTTTGCTCTTCTATCCTCCACATCGTTTCTATCCTCCACATCGTTTTCGCCTTTGAAAGGAATTCCATGAAAGCCGACCGCGACATCGACAAGGTCTATCCGCTTCCTGATTTCATCTCCAAGCTCCGCCGGCTCGCCGACGCGCTCGAGGCGGGTGAGCCGTTCGAGATCCAGATCGCGGGCGAGCGAATCCATGTGCCGGCGCGGGCGGTCGCCTCGATCGAGCATGAGCGCGAGGAGGGGGCCGAGGAGATCGAATTCCAGTTGCGCTGGCAGCGGTCATGATCTGCTTGTCAACCTCGCAGCGATTCCGCCATCGCTGTCGAAACGTCCAAGAAGTCGCTGGCATGACAGGGGAATTTGGAGGCCTCGCCCGGAATCGAACCGAGGTACACGGATTTGCAGTCCGCTGCGTAACCACTCCGCCACGAGGCCTTGGGCGGGGCTTATAGTCGAAGCCCGCGGCAACTACAATGTGTTACGATTGGCAGATGGACAGACAACACCTATTTGGTTATCAGCAGCTTATGACCGATTTTGCCATCGCCCGCTCGAAAATGATCGTCTCGCAAGTGCGCCCCAACGGCATCACCGATGGCCGCATTATCCAGGCGATGGCGGTGCTGCCGCGCGAGATCTTCGTGCCCGAGGCGCGGCGCGGCCTTGCCTATATGGATGAGGATATCGCGATTGGCGCCGGTCGCTCGCTGATGGAGCCCATGGTTCTGGCCAAGCTCGTGCAACTCGCCGAAATCGATGCCGGCGATCACGTCCTGCATATCGGATGCGGCACGGGCTATGCCACCGCATTGCTCGCCGCGCTGGCGAAGGCGGTGACTGCCATCGATGCGGACGAGGCCCTGGCCGAGACGGCGCGCGCCAATCTGGTGCGCCTCGGCATCGCCAATGCCAATATCCACAAGGCCGCCCCCGCGGCGGGCTGGAGCGAGGGCCAACCGTATGATGCCATCCTCGTCGATGGCCGCGTGCCGGCGGTTCCGCCCGCTCTGTTCCAGCAGTTGCGTGACGGCGGCCGGCTGGTCGCCGTGGTCGGTGACACTGATGTCGCCACCGCGACCGCGTATAATCGCCATGATGGGGCGATCAGCTCATTGCCGGCCTTCGAGGCATCGATCGGACGGCTGCCGGGGGTCGCTGTGGACAGGCCCGGCTTTGTCTTTTGATTGGGTTCCAATCTTGCGCTAAGATCGCAAGTCGGGCTCGAAGGGAACATAAAGTGAGTTTTGGGCAAATGGGGCGTAAGCGGGGAGTCGCGTGGGGATTGGCAGGGGTCGTGGCCCTGCCGTTGTTGCTCACATCGGCGGCAGTCAATGCCGAGAGCTTGAATGAGGCGCTCGCCAGCGCCTATTCCGGCAATCCGACCTTGCGGGCCGAGCGCGCCCGGCAGCGGGCAACCGACGAGCAGACCGCGCAAGCGCTGTCGGGATGGCGCCCGCGTGTCGATGCCGGCGCCGATGCCGGAATAACCGATACCGATACCGATCCCGATCCCACCGGACAGCAGAGCGGGACGACATATCCGGCCGATTTCTCCATCACCCTGACGCAGCCGGTATTCCGCGGCTTCAAGACGGTCAAGGGCGTGAAGCGCGCCGAAGCGACGGTCGAGGCCGGCCGGCAGAACCTGCTCCAGGTCGAGCAGCAGACGCTGTTCGACACCGTGCAGGCCTATATGAACGTGATCCGCGACCGCCGCATCCTGACGCTCAGGCAGCGCAACGTGACGGTCCTGCGTGAGCAACTGCGCTCATCGCAAGAGCGCTTCAATGTCGGCGAGGTCACCCGCACCGACGTGGCTCAGTCGCGTGCCCGCTTGAGCCTCTCGGAAGCGACCGTGGCGGAAGCCAAGTCGAACCTCGCCGCCAGCATCGCGTTCTACAACCGGGTCGTCGGCCATGCGCCGGGCTCGCTCAAATATCCGAAACTGCCCAAGCTGCCGAAGAACCTCGACGCCGCCAATGCGATGGCCGAGAAGATCAACCCCAATATCCTCGCCGCCGCCTTCACCGCCGAAGCGGCGCGGCACAATGTCGGCGTGGTCAAGGGCGATCTCCTGCCGACGGTGACGGTCGAGGCCAGCGGGTCGAAGACCATCGAAGACCTGGATCGTCCGTCCGACGGCAATGTCGAGCGCTTGAGCCTCCTCGGCCGCCTGAGCGTGCCGCTCTATGAATCGGGCAGCGTCTACTCGGCGGTGCGCGAAGCCAAGCAGATCGAGAGCCAGCGGCGCATCGAGATCATCGGCGCCGCCCGCACGGTCAGGGAAACCGTCGTCACCGCCTGGAACTTCCTGGTCGCCTCGCGCGAAACCATTGCCGCCGCCAAGGCGCAGGTCTCGGCCAACACGCTCGCCCTCGACGGCGTGAAGCAGGAATATCTGGTCGGCTCGCGCACCACGCTCGATGTGCTGAATGCCGAGGCCGAGCTTCTCGACTCGCAAGTCAACTTGGCCCAGGCCGAGCGCGACCAAGTCGTCGCGGCCTATCAGATCCTGGGTTCCGTCGGCCGGCTGACGGCCCGCCAGATCGGCCTCGGCGTCGACTATTACGATCCGATCGAGAATTACGACAATGTCCGCAACAAGTGGTTCGGGACCGGCGTCAACACGGTCGACTGAGCCCGGTCGTGCAGCCGCACCTGCGCGAAGCAGGACGATCCTCTTGATAACTTGCGGGCGTAATTTGCATGGTCCATGGATTTGGGCAATCTTGCCCATGCGTCGGCGCCAGGTGAGTCGCCGGCAATAGGATCATGTCAATGAAGCATGGGCAGAAGCCGGCAGAGCCCAGGATGGAGGATGTGCTCGCGTCCATCCGCCGCGCCATAGACGACAATACATATGGGCCGGCCCAAGACCGGCCCGGCGGATCGATGGTGGACTTCAGGGTGAAGTTCGATGCGCCGGCTAATCAGGAGACCCGCGGTCGGCGCGGCCATGAGCCCGCTTCTCCTGTCGCATCCTCCCAGTCGCAAGGCTTCGCCGGCATATTGGCCGGCAAGAAGAGCTATGGCGAGATCAGCCCGCCGCGCGAGACGTTCAAGCCCCGCGAACCGGTCCCGCGCCAGTCCGAGCCGGTGGCGGCGCAGAGCCATGACGGCGGCCAAAATCTGTATGAGGGCTATTACGGCGCCCAGGTCGAGGACGATGCCGAACCCGCGCCGGAAGCCCACCGGGCGCCGCCCTCCGCAAGCCCGTCGCGCTATTTGCCGTTGCCGCCGCCGGCGATCGGGGCGCATCGCCAGAGCGTGCCGCAGGCGGAAGGGCTGATGTCGGACGCGAGCAGCGAAGCGACCCAGGCGGCCTTCGGCCGGCTGGCGGAGACGCTCACGCGGCGTGCCCTTGGCGAGCGTCCGATTGCCGACGTGACGCAGGAACTGCTCCGCGGCATGCTTAAACAGTGGCTCGACGACAATCTGCCGAAGCTCGTCGAGCGGCTGGTGCGTGAGGAGATCGAGCGGGTCGTCCGCCGCCCGCGCTAGAGCGCGACGAGGTAGGAGTTCACCATCCGCATGCGGCATGGTCGCATGGGTTTGCGGCTTCCTCTATGATCGGGGGCCAGACAGTTCGAGCAGCCCCGCGATGACGGAGAAACGACAATCCCTGCGCCTGCGCCGCCTCAAGGAGGGGCGCATCTTCTTCCTCGACGGGAAGACCGTCATCACCTGCAAGGTGCGCGATGTCAGCGCGACGGGCGCGAGGCTCCGGGTGGGGGAGGCCTTCCTGGTCCCGCACAGCTTTCTCATGACCGTTCCGGGCGAGATGGACCAGCGTCCGGCCGAGCGCATCTGGGTGAGGGGGGACGAGGTCGGCATCAAGTTCAAGGTCTGATGACGGACCGGGCTGGCCTCTTGTCGATCAAGCTCCGACTGCCCAGTTGAAACCCCGAGCGCGGTAGTGTTTAAAGCCCGCCATGTCCCCCGAAAGCTTCGAAAATCATGCTCGATAAGACCTATATCCCTGCCGAAATGGAAGCCCGCCTCTATGAGGGGTGGGAAAAAGGCGGCTATTTCAAGCCTGGGCGCCGGCCCAAGGCCAGGCCCTTCACCATCGTCATCCCGCCGCCCAATGTGACGGGCTCGCTCCATATGGGGCATGCCCTCAACAACACCATCCAGGACATATTGTGCCGCTTCGAGCGGATGCGCGGGCGCGACGTGCTGTGGCAGCCGGGCACCGACCATGCCGGCATCGCCACCCAGATGGTGGTCGAGCGCCTGCTCCAGAAGGAGAACAAGACCGACCGCCGCACCATGGGCCGGGACGCCTTCCTCAAGCGCGTCTGGGCGTGGAAGGAGGAATCGGGCGGCGCCATATCGCGCCAGCTCCGCCGGCTCGGCGCCTCCTGCGACTGGAGCCGTGAGCGCTTTACGATGGATGAGGGGCTTTCCCGCGCGGTCCTCAAGGTCTTCGTCCAGCTCTATCGCGAAGGGCTCATCCACAAGGACAAGCGGCTGGTCAACTGGGACCCCAAATTGCTGACCGCGATCTCCGACCTCGAAGTGGTGCAGAAGGAGGTCAAGGGCCATTTGTGGCACCTCAGATACCCGATCGAAGGCACGAGCGAGCACATCATCGTCGCCACCACGCGGCCCGAGACGATGCTGGGCGACTCCGCCGTCGCCGTCCATCCCGAGGACGAGCGCTACAAGCATCTCCACGGCAGGAATGTCGTGCTGCCGCTCACCGGCCGGCTGATCCCGATCGTGCCCGATGAGTATTCCGACCCCGAGAAGGGAACCGGCGCCGTCAAGATCACGCCGGCGCACGACTTCAACGACTTCGATGTCGGCAAGCGCCACGACCTGCGTCAGATCAACGTGCTCGACCAGTTCGGCAAGATGCTCCTCGCCGGCAACGAAGACTTCCTGCGCGACGCCGACGTCCCGGCCGCCACTTTGGCGCTGCACGGCCTCGACCGCTTCGAGGCCCGCAAGCGCATCGTCGCGATGCTGGAAGAGCAGGGGCTGATCGACAAGATCGAGCCGCATGTCCATCAGGTCCCGCATGGCGACCGCTCGGACGTGGTCATCGAGCCGTGGCTCACCGAGCAGTGGTATGTCGATGCCAAGACCCTCGCCAAGCCCGCCATCGCGGCGGTCGAGGAAGGCGACACGGTCTTCGTGCCGAAGAACTGGGAAAAGACCTATTACGAATGGATGCGCAACATCCAGCCCTGGTGCATTTCCCGCCAGCTGTGGTGGGGACACCAGATTCCCGCCTGGTATGGGCCCGATGGCGAGGTCTTCGTCGAGGAATCGGAAGACCTGGCGCTCGCCGCCGCGCAGCGCCATTACGGCACCCGCACGCTGCTCACGCGCGACGAGGACGTGCTCGACACCTGGTTCTCATCGGCGCTGTGGCCGTTCTCGACGCTCGGCTGGCCCGACGCGACGCCTGAGCTCAAGCGCCATTATCCGACCGACGTGCTGGTCACCGGCTTCGACATCATCTTCTTCTGGGTCGCGCGCATGATGATGATGGGGCTTCACTTCATGAAGGAGAAGCCCTTCCACACCGTCTACATCCATGCGCTCGTCCGCGACGAGAAGGGCCAGAAGATGTCGAAGTCGAAGGGCAACGTCATCGACCCGCTCGATCTCATCGACCAGTATGGCGCCGATGCGCTGCGCTTCACGCTGGCCGCCATGGCGGCACAGGGCCGCGACATCAAGCTCGCGACCCAGCGCGTCGAAGGCTATCGCAATTTCGGCACCAAGCTGTGGAACGCGGCGCGCTTCTGCGAGATCAACGGCGCCCGGCGCGATCCCGATTTCGATCCGATCGCCGCGCGCGTGACCGTCAATCGCTGGATCGCCGGCGAGGTCGCGCGCACCCGCGACGAGGTGACCCAAGCCATCGAGGAGCATCGCTACAATGATGCGGCGGGCAGCCTCTACGGCTTCGTCTGGAACGTGTTCTGCGACTGGTATCTGGAGCTGATCAAGCCGGTCCTCGCCGGCAGCGACGAGGCGGCCAAGGCCGAGACCCAGCACTGCGCGCAATGGATCCTCGACCAGATCCTCCTGCTGCTCCATCCCTTCATGCCCTTCATCACGGAGGAGCTGTGGCAGAAGACCGAGGCGCAAGGCATGCTCATTGCCGCCGAATGGCCGAGCTACAAGGGCCTCGGCGATGCCAAGGTCGATGCCGAGATGAAATGGGTCATCGATTTCATCTCGCAGGTCCGTTCGGTCCGCTCGGAAATGAACATCCCTGCCGGAGCCAAGATCGATTGCGCGATCGTCGGCGCCAATACGGAATCGCGCCGCCGCGCCGCGACCTGGGAGCAGGAGATCATGCGCCTCGCCCGGCTCAAGGCGATCAATTTCGAGGACAAGGTGCCGGTGTCCTCGGCGCAGATGGTGCTGGGCGAAGCCACGCTCGCTTTGCCGCTCGCCGGCGTCATCGATTTCGCTGCCGAACGCGCGAGGCTCGGCAAGGAGCTCGAGAAGGTGGAGAAGGACATCGCCGTCATCGACGCCCGTCTCGGCAATCCCGGCTTCGTCGCCAAGGCGCCGGAGGACGTGCTGGAGGAGACGCGCGAGCGCAAGACGGCGCTCGCCGCGCAACGCGACAAGCTCAAGGAAGCCTTGAACCGCCTGAAGTGATCAACCTGTCGCCGCCGTATTCGCGCGGGCCTTGACGGCCTTGCGTGTTTTGCGGCGTCTGCGGCCGGTCGTTTTCACTGGCGTCGCAGATCCGTTCGTTGCGCGGCGGGAAGCCGGCCGGCCCATGCCCATGCCGCGCGGGAACAGCGTGGCGATGGCGACGCCGAGGCCCAGCCCCACCGCGCCTAGGAGGAGCGGATTGGCCTCCGCCAGATGTGTGATATCGCTGCGTCGTGGCATCCGCAGATTGCCGAGATGGGCGCTCCCGGCCGTTTCATGTGCCCAGTCATAGGCGCGGTTGATCGTGTCGCGCCCGCGGCGCAAGGCCGTTCCGGCATTGTCCTGGAGGAAATGCGCCGCCGACGTCTTGCTGGATCTGCGGCTGGCCTTGGTGGTTCGGCGTTTTCTGGTGGTTTTCATCATGTGGTTCCTTCTTTTTGCGATGCAATGAGGGATTTACGCCTCGTGCGCTTGAGCTTTCTGGGCTTTGCCGGCTTGGGTTGCGGCCGACGCGTATTGAGAACGAGCCAGCCAAGGCCCAGGAGAAGCGGAATAGCGGGCAAAGGATTCTCGCGTAGCGACTGGCCGACGGCGTCCACCGCCTGAGAATGCGGATCGAGCCGGCGCAGACCTTCGTCAGCCAGTCCGAGTGGCGTCAGCTTGCTCCGGAGCTTGCGCAGGCTTTTGGCAAAATCCGCACGCCGGCGGTCGGCTTCCGCTTCGAGCGCATCAATGCGATTCATTGAGGGCGCTCCATATGACCTTTGCGCCATTCAGCGTCCGCCCACTGATCATCCTGGCGCGCAGCAGCGACTTGACCCAAATGATGAGGAGGGCCCCCGCGAGGAACAGCGCGATGGCAACCAGGAGGCCCGCCAGGACCGGTCCGAGAGAGGGCGTCAGCATATTCACCAACATGTTTGCCAATGTGATCGTGGCGGCGACAACCGCCATCAGAGCACCAATGGTCAGAAGAGCCGCTAGTTCCATGCGCCGGACGGCGTGCTGGAAGCGCGCCTGCAGCAGCTCCTGCTCGGCCGCAGCCCATGCGGCGCCGTCTCGCTTCAATTGCTCGAAGGCTGCGCTCAGAGTTTCGTCGCCCGGCTTGCCGTCCGCTTCCGCCATTGCGCCCTCCTAGTTCACGGCCTTGCGGCGCCGCCCTCGACGTTTGCCGGGGCCATTGGACGGCGCGCGGCGTGTTTTCGTCGGTACCGGCCAGCCATGCATCAGTTGGGTGAAGGCAAGGCCCGCCGCGACGCCGAGGGTCAAAGTGGCGACGGGCTGGCGCTTGGCAAAGCCCGCGAAATCCTCGAGCATGTCGGGAATGTCGGTCATGGCGACGTAATGCGCCAAGTCGTCGAGGTTCCCGGCGGCCGCGTCGCTGTAGCGTTTGAGCTGGGGAAAATCGTCCAGGCTGGCGCCGAATTCGCGCGTCGCGGAAGCGAGCTCGACGATGCGGTCGGCGCCGGCGCGCTTGCGGCTGTCGGCCAGCGTCGAAGCGAGCGAGAGTGCGTCATCGAAAAGCCGGTTGGCGGTGGGACGCTGATAGCGGCTCGCCCGCTTCGAGCGCGCCCTTTGAGCTTTTGCCACGGAAAAACCTCGTCTTGAGATTGCTGTCGATGCGGGAAACAACGTCTTTCCAGCGCGAAAGTTCCATTGTCCCTGACCGGGCGGCATCGAGGCGGGCTGGATAAAGGCACGAAATACCGATAGCTCCTGATGCCCGTACGCTTCGGAAGGACAGCCATGACCGGACCACGCCGCATCATCATCGCCCCGCAATCGGGACACGCCATCCGCGCCCGGCGGGGCGACGTGATCCGCATCATCGATCCGAAGGGCCAGCAGGTCGCCGATCTGTGGGCCTTCGTGACCGACGCACCCAAGCTCGATTGGCTCTCGACCTCACAGACGCGCAACGCCACCGAACGGCTGTTTCCGCGGGTCGGCGAGAGCTTCTTCAGCGCACGGGCCGAACCGCTTTTGACTTTGATCGAGGACGCCTCGCCCGGACCGCATGACATGCTCTATCCCGCCTGCGACCGCGCCCTCTACGACAATGTGGGCCTGCCCGATCATCCCAATTGCCAGGACAATCTCATCGCCGCTCTGGCGCGCGAGAATATAGAGATCGATTTCGTGCCCGATCCGGTCGACCTGTTCCAGAATTCGTTGCCGCAGTCCAATGGCCGGATCGACGTCCTGTCCTCCATCAACCCGCCGGGCGCCTATGTGAAGCTGCGCGCCGAACGCGACCTCTTGCTTGTGGTCACCGCCTGCTCGGTCGACTTCCATCCGACCAATGGCGGTATGTGCACCGAGATCGAGGTCGAGATCATGCCCGGCTGACCGGGCGCGAACGGGACGTCAACCGGCCGCAGCTGTCGCCGCCAGATAGGGAACGACGCGCTTTGCCGCGTCATTGTCCATGGTCGTGACGGTCTGGTAGAATTTCATGATCGCGTCGCACAATTGCGGATCGTCGAGGCTCTTCGCCGGCTCGTTGACCAGCTTGATGCCGGCGTCCGTCATGCCCCTGGACTTGAGGTAGTCACGGGTGGCCTGCCAGTCGGCATCGGTCGGCTTCTCGTGCTGTAGCTTCAGCTGGCGCCCCTCCGCCGCGGTGCGGAAGAAATAGCCGGTGGTCTCGTCCATCAGTTGCGTGAGTGTGTGGTCCTTGAGGAAGTCGGGACCGAGGAGCCTGGCAATGGCCACGCCGCCATGGGCGGCGAGCTCGTTGCAGGCTTTGAAGCCGTAAGCTTTCTTGAGATAGTCATATTGCGGAATCTGGCCGTTCAGGCTGAGGCGCAGATGCTCGATGCTGGCCATCCCGTAATATTGCGCATTGTCCCGCCTGAGCTTGGTGGTGAATTCGGCCCCTTTGATCATGGCCTCCTTCATGTCCGTCCCCTGGCGCATGTCGCTCATGATCAGGTGGATCAATTCTTCATAGGACTCGGGATAAAGCTCCTTGATCGTCTGGTAGGTTTTGAAGTCGGCCAAGGCTTTCTCGATGTCGGCCCGCATATCGGCATCGCTCGTGGGAGCCAGGCCTATCCGGTCAAAGGCCAAATAGGCGGCCAGCAGCGCAAGCAGAGCGAGAGCCACCGCAACCCATTTGTAAAAGGGCTTCTTTTCCGCCGCGGGTTCCATGCGGGAATAATCGCCGACAAACGACGTTGCGGCAAGATGGTGCCGGAAGAGGGGATTGAACCCCCGACCTTCGGTTTACAAAACCGCTGCTCTACCGCTGAGCTATTCCGGCCGCGCGCGACCCGCATATAGCGGGCGCGGTTCCGCCACGCAACGCTCAAACACCCGTCAGGCGGCAGTCTTGGCCTTCGACCGGCTGCCTTCGATGTTGGGCAGGAACCAGGTCACGAGCCCGATCAGGGGCAGGAAGGAGCAGATCTTGTAGACATAGCCGATGCTGGTCCAGTCGGCGACCTCGCCGAGGACCGCGGCCCCCAGGCCCCCCATGCCGAAAGCGAGCCCGAAGAACAGGCCGGCGATCATGCCGGTGCGGCCCGGCACCAGCTCCTGGGCATAGACGACGATCGCCGAGAAGGCCGAGGACAGAATGAGGCCGATGACGATGGCGAGCACCAGGGTCCATTCGAGATTGGCATAGGGCAAGAGCAGGGTGAACGGCACCGCGCCCAGGATCGAGAACCAGATCACATATTTGCGCCCGAAATAATCGCCGAGCGGACCGCCGAGGAAGGTGCCGGCGGCGACCGCGGCCAGGAAGACGAAGAGATAGAGCTGCGAATTGTGCACCGACACGCCGAAAGTCTCGATCAGGTAGAAGGTGAAGTAATTGCCGAGGCAGGCCATATAGACGAATTTCGAGAAGACCAGAGCCACCAGCACCGCGATCGACAGCACGATACGGCCTTGCGAGAGATGGGCGATGTTGGTGCGCTTCGATGTTCCCGCGATCCGGGCGCGGCCATGCGTCGAGTACCAGCGCCCGACAAAGGTGAGGAGCCCCATGGCGACGACGCCCGCCGCCATGAACCAGGCGACGCTCTTCTGTCCATATGGCAGGATGATGAGCGCGGCGAGCAGGGGGCCGATGGCCGAGCCGACATTGCCGCCGACCTGGAACAGCGACTGCGCGAAGCCGTGGCGTCCACCGGAGGCCAGGCGCGCCACGCGCGAGGATTCAGGATGGAAGATGGACGAGCCGACGCCGACGCAGGCTGCCGCCACGAGCAGCAGCAGATAGGAATCGGCGGTCGCGAGAAGGCCGAGGCCCAGGACGCTGATCCCCATGCCGATCGCCGCCGAATAGGGCTGCGGATAGCGGTCGGTGACGATGCCGACCACCGGCTGCAGCAGGGAGGCGGTGAGCTGGAAGGCCAGGGTGATGAAGCCGATCTGGCTGAAATCGAGCTGATAGCTGTCCTTGAGGATGGGATACATCGAGGGCAGCAGCGACTGCATCATGTCGTTGAGGAGATGGCAGATGCTGAGAGCGCTCAACACCGCGAAAACGGTGTCGTGATGAGACGGGGCGGCGTTGGCGTCCTCGGCGGTGGTCACGGCTGGAGTCCTATGGCTGGAACCGACGTCCTAGCCGATCCGTTACGGCGAGGCTCACGCTTTTTCGGAAGGAGAGCCTCCCGACCGGTGCAGGGCATAAAGAGCGATCGCCGCGGCATTCGAGACGTTGAGGCTCTTGATCTCGCCCGGCATGTCGAGCCTCGCCACGGCATCGCAGGTCTGCCGCGTCAATTGCCTGAGGCCCTTGCCTTCGGCGCCGAGGACGAGGGCCAGGGGCCGTGACAGCCGGGCATCGCCGATATCGGTCTCCGCCTCGCTGTCGAGGCCCAGGAGCAGGAAGCCATATCCCTTCAGCTCCTCCATGGCGCGGGCGAGGTTGGTGACCTTGGAAAAGGGCACATGCTCATATGCGCCGGAGGCCGATTTGAGGAGGACGCCCGAGGCCTCGGGACTGTGCCGGGTGGTGGCGACGAGGGCCGTCACCCCAAAGGCCGCGCAGCTCCTCATGATGGCCCCGACATTGTGGGGGTCGGTCACCTGGTCGAGCAGGACCACCACGCCCTGGCGGGGGATCTGGTCGAGCCGGGGCTGACGCAAGGGCTTGCAGTCGAGGACGAGTCCCTGATGGACGGCCTCGGGGCCCAGGAGCCGATCGAGTTCGCGGGGGAGGGCCGGTTCGGGGGTGAGGCCGGCCTCGGCGATCTCGGATTTGAGGCGATCGGCGGCATTCTTGGTCGCCAGGAGCCTGATAAGCTTGCGTTTTGGGTTCTTGAGGGCCTCGGCGACGGTGTGGACGCCATAAAGGCGCTCAATTTCATCGCTCGGCTGCGGGGGCTTCTGGTGATCGGCCATGGGCGACCTTATATAGAAAGTCCATTGCCGCTCAATCATTGTAAGAATTGGATTAATTGAGGTTGACAGCCTTTGGTGTGACGCGCATAAAGCCGCCACTCAAGGGCCCGGGCAACACCCGGGCTCGTTGGCGTTTGGCTCAAGCTTATTACGGCGATTCGGGGGAATGTCCCGAGCGGCAAAGGGGGCGGACTGTAAATCCGCTGTCTACGACTTCGTAGGTTCGAGTCCTACTTCCCCCACCATCGCTTTCAGGGGGCAAGGGCCGGAGCGCCGACTGAGAGGCCGAGAGGTCTGAGGAGAGTACGAGTTCCCGGGCGGGTGTAGCTCAATGGTAGAGCAACAGCCTTCCAAGCTGATGACGGGGGTTCGATTCCCCTCACCCGCTCCAAAGTTTTTGATGTCCGAGCCGAGATAACAGGGTCTGTAGAGAAAATGGGCAAAGAGAAATTCAACCGCGACAAGCCGCATTGCAATATCGGTACGATCGGTCATGTCGATCATGGCAAGACGTCGTTGACGGCGGCGATCACCAAGGTTTTGGCTGAGACGGGTGGTGCGA
>JBFWNN010000034.1:0-60366 GCA_050251035.1 Parvibaculaceae bacterium | reverse complement strand
GTGCATTGGAATATGGCGAACGGCGCATTGCCTTGCCTGACGACGCCCACCGCTGCATCTATCTCCTGCCATGCGCTCATGCCCGTCGACAGAAGAACCGGCCTGCCGTCCCGCGCCATGTCCGCGATCATGTCGAGATTGGTGAGTTCGCCGGACGCCACCTTCCATGCCGCCATGCCGATGCCGCGCAAAAGAGTCACGGCCGCGTGAGAGAACGGGGAACTCAGAAATACAAGCCCCTTCTCCTCGGCGTGCGACTTGAGTCCGGCCCACTGCTCGAGGGTGAATTCCATGCGTTTCCAGTAATCGTAGCGGGTGGCGTCCTGGCGGCTGAACTTGGTGCGCCAAGGCTCGCTCAGCGTGCTCTCCGCCGCTGCGATATGGGTCTGAAACTTGACCGCATCCGCTCCGGCATTCGCTGCGGCGTCGATATAGGCATGCGCCATGCCCAGCGATCCGTCATGGGCTTGGGCGATCTCGGCAATCACGGTGCAGGCTGCGGCGGGGTCGGGGTTTCGAATCCAAATGTCCCGCCCCTCGATATCCTCATGCCGCCTGGTCATGGCCTGGGTTGATAAAGGTCTTGTCCTTGCGAGGCAAGCGACAATCGTCTAGGGTCCCGCCCGAATTAGTATACAGATTGTTCTCTTTTATCCTATCGATGTCCGACGATAAAATCCCGCTCATTCTGCCGATAGAAACACAAGTCCGGGAATTGCATGGCAAACTGCTGCTCGCCTGCGTGGCGGCGGAACGCGGCCATGACGTTTACATCGGCGCGCAGAACGAGATCCGATCCAGGATATCGACAATTCCCCCCGGCGCATATGTCGCCAAAGGCTTTGCCTCGAACAAGGCGCGGTTCCTCACGATATTGCATCGGCTGGGTTTTACCGTCTTGGCCTGGGACGAAGAAGGGCTCGTCCACTATCCGCCGAAGATGTACTATCAGCGCCGCATGTCGGCCGGCTCACTGGCGCTGATCGACGGGCTGTTCTCTTGGGGCAGCGACTACACCGCGTTGGTTCGCGGAGCTCCGTTCCGGCCCGAGATTCCCATCTTCGAAGTCGGCAATCCCCGCTTGGACCTGCTGCGCGCGGATGTTCGAAAGTTCTACGACGATGAGGTTTCCGCGCTCCGGCGCCGCTTCGGCCGATATATCCTTCTCAATTCGAATTTCGGCCATCAGAACTCGCTGGTGCCCCGTAAGCGCGACGAGTTCGGCACGGTAAATCCGGATGACCCGGAGGCGGAGCGCGAATGGCAGGCGCAGCTGCAGTTTCGTACCGATCTGCTGAAGCATTTCAGAACCATGGTCAGCCGCGTGGCGTCAAGCTTTCCGGACATGACGGTGGTCCTGCGGCCGCATCCCGCCGAGAAAATCGAGACTTGGCGCGAAATGGAGAGCGCGCATCCCAATTTGAAGGTGCTTTTCGAGGGTTCCGTGCTGCCGTGGCTGGCGGGCGCGGAAGTCCTCATTCACAACGGCTGTACCACCGCCATAGAATCCATACTGCTTGATCGCCCCGCCATCTCTTTCGAACCCATCTCCTCGGATAAATACGATCGGGCACTGCCGAACTCGCTGAGCTATCGCACGCACAGCATCGATGATCTCCTGGCTCTCACCCGCGGCTTCGTGTCCTCCCCGGATCGCCAGATCGTGACCCCCGACCAAAGACGGGCTCTGGATTATTATGTCGCGTCCACGCCGGATCGCCTCGACTCCGACAAGATCGTCGACATTCTGCAAGAGCACGCGAAGGCGTGGCGGACGGCACGACCGTCGAAGGTCCTGCACCGCGTGCGCGGCAAACTGGATGCGGCGCTGCGAGCAATAAGGAAGTACGCACGCCGGTTCCGCTCGCATGACATCTATTCGACCTGGCATCAGGACAAGCAGTTCCCGCCCCTGGAGGCCGACGACATCAATCGCCTGATCGCCCGATTTGCCGAGGTGACCGGCCGGTTCCAGTTTCTGGATGCCCGCGAACACAGCCGGAATCTCTTTCGAATCGTGAACGTGCCCAAGGCTTGATCGGTGTTTTTCGGCATGGGGTAGGCCAGTCGGGAGGACATTGCTGACGAGGTGTGAAGATGGCACACTCCCTCGCATGCCCATTAACGGGCGAGAGTAGCCGCTAACGGCAGAACAGAGGCTTTGGTTGGTGATAGGGAACCTCTTCAGATCTGTCGCGAACCGGCAATTCCAGCATTCGCCTTTGTTTCAAAAACTGTGCAACGATGCCGCCACGGATGACGATATTCTGACGATCGCTTCGGCCTGCCCGGACCCTTACTCGGCGCCGCTGATGCTCATGCATGCCGTTCATGGCCTTCTGCTTGACGGCCAGGGCGATGACCCGCTCGGCGCGTTCTTCAACACCGTGGTCGACGAGCCAAAAAGCCATTCGGATGCCTATGCGGATTTCCGGCGTTTCGTCATTGCGAACCAGGCTTCGATAATCGATACCCTCTCGACCAGATGGGTCATCAAGACGGACCTTCGCCGCGGCGCGTGCCTTCGGTCGCTCATCGTCGAGGCGGCGCGCAGGCTTTCAGCCGACAGGATTCATCTTGTCGACATCGGCTGCAGTGCCGGCCTGAACCTTCTTTTGGACAAGTGGCGGATTTCCTACGGCGATTATTCGGTCGGACCGCCGGACTCGCCGATAAGCATCCGCACCGAAGCGCGCCGGACCTTGCCGCCGACGACGCCCATGCCGGAAATCGTCACGCGGACAGGTATCGATCTGAACTTGCCTGATATCGCGTCGAGGAGCGACCGCACCTGGGTTCTGGCGCATACGGCGCCGGAAGAGCGCGACATGCTTCGCGCCTGCCAGGCCGCCATGGACATCCGGGCCCGGCAACCGCTCAGGCTGATCAAAGGCGATGGCATCGCCCTGCTCGGCGAGGTCGTGGCCGGCCTCGATCCTGCCTATCCGGTGATCGTCATGCACTCCCTGACTACGGTAATGTTCACCGACGCCATGCGAGAGGCGTTCAATGATGTGCTCGAGAGCTGCGCGGCGTCGAGGCCGCTGAAGCGTGTGTGTATGGAACTGGTCGGCCCCGCCGCCAGCCTGTTTGTCTCGGACCAGTCCGTGAGCAGGCCGGGCATCGTCGGCCGAGCCGATATTGACGGCCGCTGGATGCAATGGCTTTTAGCCTGAGAAGCGACCAGGGACGCGTCGGTCTCACCTTTTCTGCAGCAGAGCCCTGACAGGTGCCACGACCTGTTCGTCGTCGCTCGCGAGAGGCGTGCGAATGGCATTCTCCTTGCCGAGGACGCCGACATGGTTGTTCTCGATCAGCCGCGATATGAACGAGCTCACATCGCGTCGCGTCGCGAGATAACCTTGCCTGACCAGCAGCGAAAACGGCCAACGTTCCAGCGGCAGGTGTGGCCCATGACGGACCGGCAGCCGATAGACATCGACCGGTCTTCCCGTCCGCAGGGCTTCCGCCAGCATGGAGATGCTGTCGGACGTCACGATGAAGCGATCGGCCAGTTGCAGCAGGGCGCGATATGGATTGGCCTGGCCGGCCGACCAGCCGAAATGCCGGCAATGGACGCCCAATGCGCCGACCGCTTCGTTGAAGACATCTCGCGGCGTCCGGGGCGAGCCGATCACGACCAGCGCTCCCCCCAGCGTGCGCCGCATGCGCTCCGCCTCGTTGATGAGATCCGCCATTTCGCTGTTTCGCATCAGAAAGGGCCGCGCGGGGCCCCCGATCAGAACCGCGATCAAGGGCCTCGGAAGATCGGCGAACGCCGCGCGCCATGACGCCAGTTCCGGTTCCGGCAGCGACTGCTCGGGCACCAGCGGCAACGTCAGTTCAATGACGTTGGGCGCCGACGGCAGCCCATATTGCGGCGTCGTGATCACGAGATCGAAAATGTCCAGGCGCGCTCTTGGCCGTCCCAGGTGAACGAGCCGCGTGCGTCCGCCCGACTTGCGCTTGATCCAGCGTGCGACGGGAACGCTGCGCCGCCCGATGCCGATGACGAGATCCGGCCACGGCGGCGTCAGGCCTTCAGCCCCTTGCCGCACCGACGCGAGTCCGGCGCCGAGAACGTAGTTCGGCAGACGATAGAGCCAGTTGTATCTGAGGTGTTTGGTTTCGGTGGGAGCCGAAAGCCGTGCGGCCAGTTCGCGCGCTTGCGCATTGTCGCCGGGCCTCAGCCCTTGCAGCACCCACACGAGTGGGGATTCAGCCCGCACGTCCACGCTCCTTGCCTCTATTCCGGCGTGTTTCTGAGTTTACAGGACTATTGGCGCTTGTTAACAGAAACATAAATTCGACGACGAGACCTTTCCATGCGCAATCCCTTGGTCAAGCCAAGAATTGATGCCTTTGTCATTGGCCCGGCCGAGACGGCCGTGTTTTCCCTTTCACCGCGCGAGCGTCTGCGCCGCAGCCTCGAGGGCGGTGGGAACGCCTTCCAGCTCCATGACACGGTGAGCGAAACCTGCAGCGGCCATGCCCTCGTCGTGCGCGGCGACTGGGTCATCGAAAAGCGCATCATCCAGGCGCTCGTCGCCGCGGACGCGACGCTCCTCACGCAGGAGGAGGCCGGCAAGTCCGTCTACATAGCGGCCTTCGTGCCGCCGGAATGTCTTTCCGACGCGATCGCCCTGCTCGACGAGCAGCCGGGGGTCATTCCCGCCACGCTCGGCAAGTTCCGCATCGCCAGCGCGGCGGAGATTTGCGGAAGCTTCGAAGGCGAGCTGCGCAAACGCGGGGCCCCCATCGCCGCCAGGCTCACGCAGGAAACCCGGCCGCAGGTCGAGCGGGCGCTGTTCGGCTCCTCCTACAAGGGAGCGACCGATTTCATCACCAAATATCTTTGGCCCGAGCCGGCATTGATCGTCGTTCGCGGCCTGGCCCGCCGCGGCGTAAGTCCGAACGCCGTCACCTTGCTCAGCCTGATATGCGTCGTCGCGACATTCTACTTCTTCTGGATCGGCGCGTTCTGGTGGGGCATCGCCACGGCCTATTTGATGGCCTTCCTGGATACCGTCGACGGCAAGCTCGCGCGCGTCACGCTCACCGCCTCGCGAATGGGCCACCTGCTCGATCACGGGATCGACCTCGTCTCGCCGCCGTTCTGGTGGGGTGCCTGGTTCGCCGGCCTCCTGGCAAGCCGTTACGCCGGCACGGACGCATTCCAGAACTGGGGTTGGCCCGCCTTCTGGACCATCATGGTGAACTATTGGCTCGTGCGCGGCGTCGAAGCTGCCTTCGTCAAGAGGTTCGGCTTCAATATTCATATCTGGAAACCGGCGGACTTCGCCTTCCGGCTCATCACCACGCGGCGCAACATGAATGTGACTCTCCTGGCGGCCGGCTTGGTCGTCGGGCGCCCCGACCTCGGCTTCATCGCCGTTGCCTTATGGAGCGTGGCGAGCCTGATCTACCATGTCTTTCGGCTTTGCGAGGCCTGGCTGCGCCAGACGCGCGGCGGACCGGTCCGATCATTTCTCGCATGAGGTCGCCCTCCGGGTTCGCCTCATGGTGCGAGGCGTCTTGGTTCTTGTGCTCGATTACTCAGCACGATAAGTAAGCGCGGCTGATCGGAGTGAGAGCGTTCTAGTCCCCGCAGTCACAAGGCGTTTCGATCCGCGAGGTACGTTTCAAGCATGAGCCATGAGTGGCTATTGGAAACGCTGGGCGCGATGCTCGACAGCCCGATTACATTTGTTGCAATCGGCCTCGCCTTCTCGCTTGGGCTGTGGCGGGGCTGGTGGTGGACTCCGGCCGTGGTCGCTCTCATCGCCGGCTGCGCCTCTGCTCTCCTGTTCTACAAGCACTGGCAGCGACTCGGGATCGACGTGACCTGGCAGTCTGTGCAGGCCGTGCTGCTGTTCATGATCTACACTTATCCCGCTTTCGCCGTCGCGCGCCTGCTGGTGCGCATCAAGGACGATGTCGGAGGCGACAAGCCGTCCTGATGAACGGCCGTGCGGCATCGAACGCCGTCACGATATCGCTTCGATGCGGAAGAATGGTACAGCTGCCTGGCCTCGAACCAGGGACCTTCGGATCCACAATCCGACGCTCTAACCAACTGAGCTACAGCTGCACGGGTCCTTGAACGGCGCGCAAACTAGTCCGAAGCTTGCGCCTTTTCAAGACGTGAAAGGGCCCGTTTTCACGAAACGGGCCCCGACTTCAAAAAAATGGCCTGTCTGGGTCAGGCGACCGCCTTGGACAGATTGCCGAAGGACTTGAGCACGCCGTCCTGCACCGGCTTCACCGTCTCCTGGGCGAGCTGCACCGTGAGCTCGTTCAGCTCGCTCGCCTGGCGCGAGAACGCGGCGAACTGGTCGCGCGCGAAATCCTGCTGGAGTGCTGCGAATTCGGTCGGGTCCTTCACCGCGAAGGCCTTGCGCACGAAGGTGAAGGCGGAATTCATGTTGATCTGGGCGATCTCCATGGCCTTGAGCTGGATGTCGGCGGCGCGCGCCTTGAATGCGCCTGCGGCGGCGTCGAAATACTGCATGTTGGAATGGGCGAGATCGCTCGCCTTGTCGAAAGCGGCCTGCGCCTGATCGACCGACTTCTGGGCGAAATCGGCGACCTCCGGGGGAACCTCGACCGCGGCGGTTGGAACGACCTTCAGTTTCTTGCTCATGTCACGCCTCCTTGTCGGCGGACCTGATCGAGCCGCCAGTGACTGTCAGCCTCTAGATAGGGGCAGATTTTGTGCAATGCAACATATTTTGCAGCGCAGCAGGAGCCTGTGGAGAACGGGAACTGAGCACATGATCCCCGGCGCGACTCCCGTTAGACTTGAGGCAGGCCGTTAAGCTTAATAAAAGATTGATGAATTGTAACCATTTAGCATTGGTTTATAAGCAAATTGCCAGGACCGCGATTCTGCGGGGGTGGGTTTCAAGCAGGGGCCTCGGGCAGTGCCCGTGGCAAGGTAAGTGAGCCAGGCCGGTTTGCCAACGCTGGAGGATTTGCGGAACCTGCCGCAGCCATCCTGGCTGTGGGACAGCGAGCGCGCGCGGATCGTCTGGGCCAACAAGGCGAGCATCGCCTATTTCGGCGGCGAGACCTTGTTCGACCTCCTCGACCGTTTCTTCGATCCCGCCGAGCCCGGCGTGGAAAACCTGACCGCCCTGGCCAGGCGGCTGAAGCGCGGCGAGACGCGCAAGGCCCTGCTGCATTTCCCCTCGACCGGCGCCCTGACCCCGCTCTCCTGCCAGTTGGGCCTGCATACGCTCCCTGACGGCCGCACCGGCATCCTGGTGGCGGGCCTCGCCGAGAGCGCCGAGCCCGCCAGCCAGTCGGGCGAGCTGGCGCGCGCCTTCAGCGACCTCCCCTTCCCGGCTGTGCTGCTGTCGCAAGGCACGGTGACCTTCGCCAACACCGCGGCCGAGCGCCTCTTCACCATCGAGCAGCGTGGCTCCGTTTCGCGGCTCCTGGGCGGTGTCGACGCGGCGCAGGATTTCCTGCACCGGGTGACCGCCGCGGGCACGCTCGGCCTGACCCGCAAGCTCGACACGGCATTCGGCGAGCGCGACATACGTCTGACCGCCAAAGTCCTGCCCGTCGAGAAGGGCGCCGAGACGGTCATCCTCCTGATCTGCGAGGACGTCACCGATCGCCGCGCCCTCGAGCGCCATCTGGGCGCGGCCACGGCCTCGCCGCCGGCGCCGGGCAAGAGCGACAGGCTTTCGCCCGCCGATGCCCAGGCTTTCGAGGCGCTCGGCAAGTCGCTGATGGCGGAGAAGGCGAAATCGGCCCCCCCGGCGCCGGTCAAGATCCAGGCCGTGCCGGTGACCATGCCGGGCCTGCCGCCGGTCGTCACCCGCAAGATCGACTCCTTCCCGCATCCCGTCATCATCGTGCAGGACGAGCAGATCCACTATGCCAATCCGGCCGCGCTGGCGCTCCTGCGCTTCGCGACGCTGGAGAGCCTGCGGGAGAAGATGGTCTTTTCGGGCGGTCCGCCGCGCGGCGTCTCGACCGCGAAGCTCGCGACCGGCGACGGCGGCGCGCTTGCCGTGAGCCTGACCGCGCAGCCCATCGCCTGGCGCAACGGCCCTGCCCTGCAGGTGACCTTGACCGAGACGCAGCACGCCGCGGCGGCGCCGGCCGAGCATGCCCCCGCACCGCCTCAGCCCAAGGCGGAGATCATCGCGTTCCGCGACATCCCGGCGTCCCGGCCGAAGGCCGAGAAGGCGAGCGAGGCCCCCAGGCCGGAACCTCCCCAGGCCGAGATCATCGTCGAGCCGTCGCGCGAGGAGCCGCGGCCCATGCCGCGGGTCCCCGAGCCTCAGCCGCAGCCCGCCAAGGCCGAAGCCGTTCCGGCGAAAGCCCCGCCCGAACCCTCGCGCGGCAGCGAGATCGCCGCGGACGAGGAGCTGCGCAATATCCTCGACACCGCCGCCGATGGCATCGTCACGCTCGACGGCGCCGGCAGCATCCGCACCTTCAGCGCCGGCGCCGAGGCCATTTTCGGCTACCGCATCGCCGAGGTCGTCGACAAGCCGCTCGCCACCCTCCTCACGCCCGACAGCCGCAGAATCCTGCGCGACTATCTGTCGGCCCTCCAGGGGCCGGGGCTTGCCACCGTGTTCAACGACGGACGCGAGGTGACGGCCGTCGTCAAGCAGGGCGGCGTGGTGCCGCTGTTCCTCACCATCGGCAAGCTGCATTCGACCGCCCAGAACGGCGCCGCCTTCTGCGCGGTCCTGCGTGACATCACCCAATGGAAGCGCACCGAGGCGGAGCTGCGCGAGGCCAAGGACGCGGCCGAGCAGGCGAGCCGGCAGAAATCCGAGTTCCTCGCCAAGATCAGCCATGAATTGCGCACCCCGCTCAACGCCATCCTGGGCTTTTCCGAGGTCATGCGCATGGAGCGCTTCGGCGAGATCCAGAACGAGAAATACCGCGGCTATGTGAACGACATCCATGCCAGCGGCGGTCATCTCCTGTCGCTCATCAACGACCTTCTCGATCTGTCGAAGGTCGAGGCCGGCAAGCTCGAGCTCAATTTCACCTCCGTCGCCCTCACCGAGGTCATCGAGCATGCGGTCAAGATGGTGCAGGAGCAGGCGACGGCGGCGCGCGTCATCCTGCGCCGTACGATCCCGGCGGACTTGCCGAACGTCGTGGCCGACTACCGTTCGATGAGCCAGATCATGCTCAATCTCCTGACCAATGCGATCAAGTTCACCGATCCGGGCGGCCAGGTCATCATCTCGGCCCAATTGACGAAGGCGGGCGAGCTCAAGCTCAGGGTGAAGGACACCGGCCTCGGCATGACCGAGGCCGAGATCCGGGAGGCGCTCGAGCCCTTCCGGCGCATCACCACCGACGGCCGCGACGTGCCGGGCACGGGCCTCGGCCTGCCCTTGACCAAGGCGCTGGCCGAAGCCAACCGCGCCAGCTTCCAGATATCGAGCGAGCCGCGCAAGGGCACGCTGGTCGAGATCACCTTCCCGACAACGCGGGTGCTCGCGGTCTAGGGCATCGGTCCGAAGAGCGTCAATTTGAGCCAGCCGTAATTAAGAGCGATGTGGCGAATCTTGCCTTCTTTGCCGAAGGTGCCCAGCCCAGGAGATGGCTGATTTTGTCCTGGACGATCGATCCCCGCGCCACTGCTCACGTCCCGTACACACCGGCCAGGAAGCACATTGATTCAACTGTTAAATCGTCTCGATCGACAATTGGATCCACAATGCGTGTGAGGCATCACGCATAGTCAGCACATTTGATCAATTCACGCTCAGTCTTCGCTGGCTGATCAAGAGCCATGATGCCGGATCGTCAAAAATTTGCCGATCGCTGATTTCGCCTAGCAGACCCAATGATCCTTTCGGCGGTTGCCGCAGAGCCTGCTGGGGTGGCAGTCACGGCAATTAATCCGAATATCCAAGTCGCCTGCTTATGATCGTTGCGGCCTTCATTAATGCTTTGCTATGCTGCAACAAGTCGTCCAGGTCTCGGCGATCGATCGTATCCCAGAGACTGACCGCTGCAATCGGATCGCCATTAGCGTCAAAAACCGCAGTGGAGATACCGACTACTTGCAGAAACTCCTCCCGGTTGCATGTCGCCACGCGGTCGGTTCTAATGTTCTGAAGAGCAGTTTCGAGGTCTTCGCGCTTAAGGATCGTGTGCTCGGTAAACTGCTCGAACGAGAGCTCTTTCAGGATTGCGTTGCGCTTGGTCACAGGGAGGTGTGCCAGCAACGCCTTGCCTGCGGCACAGGCATGCACAGGGGAACGTTCGCCAACACGCGGCGCCAAACGGAACGGTATGCCCGCGTCGACCGTCTTCAAGAAAAGAACGCTCGTGCCATCCAGAATCGAGACGCATGCATGCGCTCCGGTCTCTGCCACCAAATCCTCGAGAGCCGGCGTCGAAAGCACGGGCAGGTCGCTAGCGCGTAGAATGCCTGCGGCCCAGCCGATCAATCGTGGTCCAGGACCGTAGGTTTGATGGCGCGGGTCCAATGCTATCAAGTCCACGCCTGACAATATCGACAGCAACCGATGAACCGAACTCTTTGGCAACCCCGTCCACTCGACGAGTTGCGAATAGGTCGGCGGTGTCTTTGTCGCGCAAATCCGATCCAATATCAGTGTCGAGCGCGTGACGATGGAACTCGAGATCGTCGCGACACCGCGAATCTCTATTTCGTTTGACATTACAGATGCTTTCCCTCAAGTTCTATATATTAGATTCTTAGTTCCATATTATAGAACTCTGTCGCAGTCAACCTATGTCCAACCTCAAACCTCGTTCGTCACGCTCCGGAGGGCGCCAACTGCGCCACCACATGCGCAGAGAGGCCGCGACGAATGTCGTGATGAGCAAGGGCACGAATCTCGCACATCTCGTTCGACCGCTGAGCGACGGCGACGTCAGGCGAATTCACGCGGCGGCTCTAAGCCTGCTGGAACGGGTCGGCATGGCCGCACCAACGCCGCGCGTGCTGGATGTTGCCCTCGATAATGGCTGTACACTGAACGAGACAGGGCGATTGATCTTCCCGCGCGAGTTGGTCGAGGACATGATCTCGCGTGCCGCGAAGTCATTCTGGATGCACGGTCGAGACCCCTCTTTCGACTTTGAGGTGCGCAACGGTAAGATCAATTTTTGCACCGGCGGCGCCGCCGTGAAGATGCTCGACATCGACCGTCGCGTCTACCGCTCCAGCACCTTGCGCGATCTTTATGATCTCGCGCGCCTTTGCGACACATTACCCAATATCCAGTATTTCGCGCGCCCTGTCGTCGCGACGGACATCGACGACCTCTTTGCCCTGGATGCCAACACGATCTACGCTTGCGCGGCCGGGACCAGGAAACATATCGCTACCAGCTTCACGTTTGGCGAGCATGTAACGCGATTGCTTCCTCTTCTTGATCTCCTGGCGGGTGGCGAGGATCAATTCTCCCGCCGACCTTTCTGCACGGTCCATGCAACGACGGTGGTCTCACCGATGACCTTTGCCCAGGACAGCCTGGATGTCGCCTGTGCCGCGCTCGACATTGGGATGCCTATCCACTGCCAGACCGGCCCTCAGGCCGGCGCGACCGCACCGGCGGCCTTGGCGGGCACTCTTGCCCAAGTCTGCGCCGAGGGCTTGGCGTCATTGGCCGTTATCAACATGCTCAAACCCGGCCATCCCGTCATACTCGGTAACTGGGCTTTCGTATCCGACCTGCGGACTGGCGCATTCAGCGGCGGTGGCGGCGAACAGGCCCTGCTGGGTGCAGCCTCGGGGCAGATGTCCGCCTTTTATGGAGTTCCTGGCGGCATGGGCGCAGGGATGACCGACTCAAAGCTGCCAGATAACCAAGCCGGCTTCGAGAAAGCTCTGACCGTGGCGCTGGCAGCCCTATCCGGTTCCGGCATGGTCTACGAGTGCGCGGGAATGCTCGCCAGCCTACTTGGATGCTCGATCGAGTCGATGGTGGTCGACGACGAAATGCTCTCGATTGTTCGCAGGATCGGTCGCGGGATTGAGGTAACGGACGAGACCCTGTCCCTGGATGTCATCGCAGAGGTGGTAACGGGCCCAGGTCATTTCTTAGGTACCGCGCAAACGCGGGACTTGATGACGACAGAATACATCTATCCCAAGCACGCTGATCGGAAGAGCCCGGATGATTGGGCGGACGCAGGTGCGACAGATGTATGGCAACGCGCAACTGCAGCCGCGAGGTCGGTGCTTGATCGCCACTATCCGGAGCTGATCAATCCGGCGACTGACGAACTGATCAGAAGCAGATACCCAATTCTATTGGATGCTGCTTGGCGGGGCGCTGGCATATGACCGAGCATCATAGGGTGGTCGTCGTTGGTGGAGGGATCGTTGGCGCCGCCCTACTCTACTGGCTGGCTCGGCTGGGTTGGACTGAAAGCCTGCTACTCGAACGCCGCGAACTGACTTCTGGTTCGACTTGGCATGCTGCCGGGAATACGACCTTTTTTGGTCACTACCCCCAAGTCACGCGACTTTTCGTCAACTCGGTCAAGACCTACCTTGCAGCGGAGAAGGAAAGCGCTCAGTCCGTGTCGTTTCATCCGACGGGTAGTCTACGGCTTGCAAACACCCACGCGGAGCTTGAAGCCTATCGGCGGCTTGAACCAGCCTATGAAGAGCTCGGCGTGCCCTACAGGATCGTGGGGCCAAAGGAAATCGCTGAGATTCATCCGTTGCTGTCTACCAATGACTTGTTCGGCGCGGCTTACACGCCAACAGACGGACATGTCGATTCCAGCGGAGCGACTACCGCACTAGCCAAAGCGGCAACCGCGAGAGGAGCAGCTATCCGTCGGCGGACACCGGTCATCGACATTGTTCCTTGTGGCCGGTCCTGGTGCTTGACCACCGCGAGCACAACGGTGCGGGCGGAGCACGTAGTTTTGGCTGCCAGTTTCTGGACCCGCGAGCTGGTCGAGAAACTGGGGATCAATCTTCCGCTCTATCCCCTGCAGCACCACGAACTGGTAACCGAGGCGGTGCCTGGACTGAGAGACTTGAACTTCGAGGTGCCGACCGTCCGCGACCCTTACGCTCCGGCGAACATTCGTCAGGAAGGACATGGTTTCCTGTGTGGTGTTTACGAGTCACACCCGGAGTTCTGGGCCTTGGACGGAATACCACAGGATTTTGGAGAGGAATTACTGCCACCGCAACTCGAACGGCTTGAGCCGCATCTTGCGCGTGTCATGGAGCGGCTACCCGCTTTCGGTTCCGTCGGGATTAAAGCGGTTCATAACGGACCAATTTGCTATACGCCGGACGGACTGCCGTTGCTCGGTCCCGTCGCCAACCATCCGGGCCTCTGGCTGGCCTCAGGCTTTTCTGTCGGCATTGGCATGGGCGGCGGCTCCGCCGAATACCTGGCACGATGGATCGTCACCGGTAAACCGGCCTATGATCTACCTGCGGTCCATCCCAGCCGCTTCTCCAACGACATGCCAAAAGGCGATTGCTTGCGGGCAATCCGACAAACCTACGCACGCGGATATGAGTTGCCCGAACCGCGGGTGTTGTCGACTTGCGGTGTCTTGAGCAACGAAACGTTGCTGAACACAAGGGAGGAGAATTGAACCAATGACAAACACACTCAAATGGCGTGGCGATCTCGCAGCGAGCGGTATTGATCGGCGAACCTTCTTTCAAGGAGCGCTAGCGTTCGGTACGTCGCTGGCGACGATCGGTGTTCCAGCATCCCAATTGGGGGCCGCGACGCCGAAGCGCGGCGGTCACCTCAAAGTCGGCTTGGCTGGCGGCAGCACGACCGACAGTTGGGACCCGGCACTCTACGCCGATACCTTCATGCAAGTGCTGGGAATGGGAATGTGCTTCAACTGTCTTACCGAGGTATCAGCCTCAGGTGAACTCGTTCCCGAATTGGCGGAAAGATGGGAAGCCTCGAGCGATGCCAAGACATGGACCTTCGAGCTGCGAAAAGGTGTCACGTTTCATAACGGAAAGTCCTTTGAAGCGGCGGATGTGGTCGAAACGATACGGCACCATAAGGACGAACAGAGCAAGTCCTATGCCAAGGCTCTCGTCAGCCGCATAAGCGAAATGCGGATCGACAACCAGCATCGAATCACTTTTAGCCTGGAAGACGCTAGCGCCGATTTTCCGTACCTGTTGAGTGACTACCATCTGACAATTCTGCCGGCCGGGCACAAGGAGGAAGCGCTCTCCAAGGGGATCGGAACGGGCGGATACATCGTTGAACGCTTCGAACCGGGTGTCGCCGCCATTGCCAAGCGTAATCCGAACTACTTCAAACAGGATCGCGCTTATTTCGATTCCGTTGAGTTGATCGGCATCTCCGATTCGACCGCAAGAATGAATGCACTCTTGACCGCAGAGGTCGATGTCGTCAATCGGGTTGATCTGAAGACGGAGCACCTTCTTAGAGCCAATAAAGACATCGATATTTTCGAGGTTACTGGGAACCAGCATTTCACGTTCCCCATGAACACGACTCTCTCGCCATTCGACAGTAATGACGTTCGCCTCGCGCTGAAATACGCGATAGACAGGGAAGCGCTCGTCCAGAAGATTCTCCAAGGTCACGGACGCGTTGCTAACGACAACCCGATTGGTCCGGCAAACAAATACTACACTGAGGATCTGGAAAAACACTCTTTCGATCCGGACAAGGCCAGATTTCACCTCAGACGGGCTGGCCTGAGCTCGCTTTCCGTCAGACTATCGGCTGCAGACGCAGCCTTCGCGGGGGCCGTCGATGCGGCGGTTCTGTATTCGCAGTCGGCAAAGTCAGCAGGGATCGAAATCGAAGTCGTGCAGGAGCCGAACGACGGATATTGGACAAACGTCTGGCGTAAAAAACCCTGGTGTGCAAGTTATTGGAGTGGCCGTGCTACAGCAGACTGGATGCTTACTGATGCATACGAAGTGGATTCGAGCCAGAACGAAACTTACTGGCGGGATGATACATTTAACAAGCTTCTCGTCGAAGCTCGGAGACAACTCGATGAAGCTAAGCGCGGTGAAATGTATCGCGAGCTTCAACAGATGATTCATGACAAGGGCGGAGTCGTGATCCCAATGTACGCCAACTATGTCGATGCAGCGTCACGGAAACTCGCGCATGAATCAGCTATCGGCAACATTTGGCAACTCGATGGCGCGAGACTGGCTGAGAGATGGTGGTTCGCGTAGCCCATATCGCGCAAGCAAACCAGAACCTGGCTAATTTGACTTCCGCAGCTTTGCAAGGGCTGATGCGAGAACCCAGCGACAATATGAATTTTTCGGTTGACTTAAACGGTAAAAGCGTATATCTTGGGAAATATCAGGATCGAAGCCGGTGCGTCCGGAGCATCAGGCGCCGTACATCTTGCACCGAACTGCTCCTGTCCCTCTCCTCATCGGCACAGCCCCCGGCGACAAGGAAGAAAGCAGAAAATGCTGGTCCCCTGGCTCCAGAATTCGTGCGTCACATGGCCGATCTTCGCTCAGTTGCTCGTATGGATCTGCGCCGCCTGCATCCGCGAAATGCCGAACGCGATCAGGCGCGCGGTGGCGCTAGCCGCAGCACCGCCGCAGCGCATGCAGATCATGCCGGCTCTCCCGGCAGTGCGTCGCGGGCGGCGCAACCGCTCTCTGACGCTGATGCGGCCGGGCGTGCGGCATCTCGCCTGGTCATGCTGCTTTTGTCTGTTCGGCCAATTCGCCCTTGAGCAGGGTGCGCCCATCAGAGATTCAAGCCGGCCCAGGCGCCCCGGTTATCACGCCACGTAAATTCGATGCTAGGTCTTCAGCTCGGCGATATCCTTGTAGAGGTCGAGCGCTTCCGGATTGGCCAGCGCTTCCTTGTTCTTGACCGCCCGGCCATGCACGACGTCGCGCACCGCGAGCTCGGTGATCTTGCCGGACTTGGTGCGCGGTATGTCGGCGACGGCGACGATCTTGGCCGGCACGTGGCGCGGCGATGCGCCCTGGCGAACCTGCTGCTTGATGCGGCCGATCAGGGCCTCGTCGAGCGTGACGCCGTCGCGCAGGCGCACGAACAGCACGATGCGCACGTCATTGTCCCAATCCTGCCCGATCGCCAGGGCCTCGACCACCTCGGGGATGCGCTCGACCTGCGCATAGATCTCGGCCGTGCCGATGCGCACCCCGCCCGGATTGAGCGTCGCGTCGGAGCGGCCATGGATGATGATGCCGCCATGCGCCGTCCACTCGGCGAAATCGCCATGGCACCAGATGTTGGGAAAGCGCGCGAAATAGGCGTTGAAATATTTCTCGCCGTCGGCGTCGTTCCAGAACATCACCGGCATCGAGGGGAACGGCCCGGTGCAGACGAGCTCGCCCTTCTCGGCCCGCATGGGCTTGGCCTCGTCGTCATAGACGTCGACCGCCATGCCGAGCATCGGCCCCTGGATCTCGCCGCGCCAGACCGGCGACAGCGGGTTGCCGCCGACGAAGCAGCCGCAGATGTCGGTGCCGCCCGAGATCGACGCCAGATGCAGGTCGCTCTTGATCTCACGATAGACGAAGTCGAAGCTCTCGGCGGCGAGCGGCGAGCCGGTCGAGAACATGCTGCGCACGGTTCCGAGCCGGTGCGTCTCGCGCGGCTTGAGGCCGGATTTCTTCACCGCGTCGATATATTTGGCCGAGGTGCCGAACAGCGTCATGCCCTCTTCGTCGGCATAGTCGAACAGCACCTTCTCGCTCGGCGCGAAGGGCGAGCCGTCATAGAGGAGCAGCGTCGCGCCGGTCGCGAGCCCGCTGACCAGCCAGTTCCACATCATCCAGCCGCAGGTGGTGAAGTAGAACAGGCGGTCGCTCGCTTTCACGTCCGAATTGAGCAGAAGCTCGCTGAGATGCTTGAGGAGCACGCCGCCCGCGCCATGGACGATGCATTTCGGGATGCCGGTGGTGCCCGAGGAATAGAGGATGTAGAGCGGGTGGTCGAACGGCAGCTGCGCGAATTTGATCGGCTCGGGCTGCTTGCGCGAAATATAGTCCTCATAGGCGACGGCGCGCGGCATGGTGCGGGAAATGTCGGTCGCCGTGCCGATATAGTCGATGATGACGGTCTCCTCGACGCTCGGCAGCTCCTTCAGCACGGCCGCCACTTTGTTGGCGATCGGGATGGTCTTGCCGTTGTAGTAGTAGCCGTCGCAGGTGATGAGGAAGCGCGGCCTGATCTGGCCGAAGCGGTCGAGAATGCCGCGCTCGCCGAAATCGGGCGAGCAGGACGACCAGATGCCGCCCAAGGAGGCGACGGCGAGGAAGGCGACGATGGTTTCCGGCATGTTGGGCACGATGGCCGCGACCCGGTCGCCGGGCTTCAGTCCGGCTTTGGCGAAGGCATGATGCAGCCGCGCCACGGCGCTGTTCAGCTCGCGCCAGGTCATCGACTTCCTCACCTTGTCCTCGCCGCGGAAGATCAAGGCGGGTGTGTCGTCGGACTTGACCAGCAGGTTCTCGGCATAGTTGAGACGCGCTTCGGGAAAGAACCTGGCACCCGGCATCTTGCCGCCGTCGGCCAGCCCGCGCTCGCCGCGCCGCGATGCCTTCACCTTGGCGAAGTCCCACAAACCGGCCCAGAACGGCTCGGGATGACGTACGGAGAAATCATGGATGTCGGCATAGGTCGCGAAGGGGCCGGTCCCTTGCGTCTGCGCCAGATGGGTCCGGAAGGCGGTCAGATTGGATCCGGCCTTGCGTTCGGAATCAGGCGCCCACAATGGCTCGGCAGTCGACATCGATCCCTCCCTGGCGCGCATCCCGGCGACGTAGACTCACGACGCCGAAAAGGATTTCGCGCAATCAACATGTTGAGCAAACCCTTGTCACCGAAGTCTTCAACTTTGGCGGGACTTGCTCTCGACGCTGCCGCCACAATCTCTTGTGATCGGCAGAATTGCTGGACGGCACGATCATGCCGCATTTCCGTGCTCCCAAGGCCCTGAATACCGGCTGGAAGTCAACCCTTGACTTCACCGCCGGAATTCCTTGCAAGGAGCGTAATGCGCAAACTCATACTGGCCACCCTCGCTGTTGCCGCTGTCGCTATTGTCGCAGCCGGCATTTTCCTGACCAGCCGCATCCGGGCGGTGTCGGCCGACCTGGCCCAGCGAGTCGAGCGCCAGGCCGGCGTGCAGCTGGCTTCTTCCGGCCTGCCCGGACTGTCCTTCTGGCCACGCTTTTCCGTCTCCCTCGGCAATGTCGTCATTCCGGCTCCCAAGGGCGCCGGCTCGGCGCCGCTCGCCACCATCGAGACGGTGCGGATCGTGCCGGCCGACGGTCTTCTCGGCCTCGGCGAGGAAGGCATCGTCGAAGTCGTCCTCGAGCGGCCGAGCATCAACCTGGTGGTGGGCGCCGACGGGCATGCCAACTGGAACTATGGCGCAAAACCTCAGGAGGGCGAGCCGCCGGGGCTGCCGCTCCGCATCGCCGAGGGCCGGATCGCTTTCCTCGACGAGCGCAGCGGGGCCACGGCCCAGATCACCAATGTGGACACGCAAGTGGCGCTTGCCGGTCCCACCGATGAGCTCACCGCCAAGGGCGCCTTCGTCTGGAGCGAGCGGCGCGCCGCGTTCACCTTGTTCCTCAAGTCGCCGCAACGCGTCGCGGAAGACGGATCGCCCGCCGACATGACCCTCCAGGCGCCGGGATTGGCCTTCCAGTTTTCCGGCCGCGCCGCCGTCAGCGGCGGCTTCGAGCTCGACGGCCAGGCCGAGATCAAGGGAACGGATCTCGGCCTCGCCGCATCCTGGTTCGGCGCGGCCCTGCCCGCCGGCCTGACCGGCGCCCGTTTCGAGCTCGCCGGCGCGGTCGAGACCGCGAGCCACGGATTGGCCTTCACCAGCGCGCAGTTCGTGCTCGACGACATGCGCGGCGAGGGCGATATCGCCCTGGCGCTGGGCAAGGGGCGCCCGAAGATCACAGCCAAGGTCGCAGCCCCGACGATCGACTTGACGCGTTACAGCGGCATCACCCACGCGCCTTCGACCGCATTTCTCGCGACGTCCTGGTCGTCGAACCGCATCGAGCTTTCGGCGCTGAAGAGCCTCGACGCCGATCTCGACATATCGGCTCATGCTTTTGCCCATGGCGCCTTCCGCACCGGCCCGGCCCGGCTCACCGCCAATTTGCGCGACGGAAATCTCGACCTCAAGCTGAGCAAGGCCGCCTATGTCGAAGGCACGCTCGATCTCGCACTCCTCGTCGACGGCAAGGCCGAGCCGCCGGCGCTGCAATTCAGCGTCAATGGCGAGGGTCTCGCCGCCGACAAGGCCTTGCTGGCGGCGCTCGGCTTCGGTGATATGTCGGGCAAGCTCTCGCCCAGCCTCTCCGTCAAGGCCACCGGCCACACCGTTGCCGAGCTGGTATCGACCTTGAAGGGCCAGGCGTCGCTGCGCATCGTTTCCGGTACGATCAAGGCCGTCGATCTGCCGGTGGCCTTCGGCAAGGTCGCCAATGCGATCCTCGACGGCTGGGGCCGCGATGAGCGCGCCAGCACGGCTTTCGATGCCTTGTCGGCCACCTTCCTCATTGGCGACGGCATCGCCGAGACCAGCAACCTGATGTTGACCAGCCCGACTTTGAGCTTCACCGGCAAGGGCGAGGTCGATCTCCTGCGTCAGGCTGTCGATCTCAAGATCGATCCGCAGCTCGCGGTTGCGGCGTCGGCCACCGCGACGCCGCAATATGCCACGTTCCCTGTCGCCATCCAGGTGAAGGGTCCGTGGGCGGGGCCGCGAATCTACCCCGACATGCCAGGCATACTCGAGGATCCGGCCTCCGCCTATGCGGCGCTCAAGAAGCTGGGTCTCGGTTCATCGGATTGATCGGCCACGCCATTACGGGCAAAGTGCTTTCATGATCCGTGTTCAACAGACAGCTTTCGACGCCGCCCAGGAACTCAAGATGTTCCAGGATGCCCATCGCGCCAGCGGCGCCACGGTCATGTTCATCGGCACGGTGCGCGAGCTGAGCGAGGGCCGGCGCATCGAGGGCATGACGCTCGAGCACTATCCGGGCATGACCGAGAAGGCGTTGGCCGAGATCGAAGCGGAAGCCCTGAAGCGCTGGCCGCTCACGGCGAGCCTGATCGTCCACCGCCATGGCCGGCTTCTGCCGGGCGACGACATCGTGCTGGTGATCACCGCTTCGGCGCATCGCCAGGCGGCCTTCGAGGCCTGCTCGTTCCTCATGGACTGGCTCAAGACCAAGGCGCCGTTCTGGAAGCTCGAGGAGAGCGCCGGCGGCGCGCGCTGGGTGGAAGCCAAGGACCATGACGATGAGGCGGCACGGCGATGGGACCGCCGAGCATCGTAAGACCTCCGCGGTATCGCCGGCGCTGGCGCCGCGGCCCACCGCGTCCGCCGCGCCCAATGTGGCGCAGCCTGCTCGATATCGCGATCTTCGCCGCCGCCGCCGGTCTCATTCTCCTGGCGGTCCGCGTCTTCAACCAGGTGACGGTGACGCCCGGCACCGTCGATGTCATCGACGGTGATTCCTTCCGGCGCGGCAAGGACGAGATCAGGCTCAACGGCATCGACGCGCCCGAATATCGCCAGACCTGCCGCGACGAGAGTGGGCGCGATTGGGATTGCGGACGGGAAGCGGCTCGCGCCTTGCGCAATCTCGTTGCCGGACGCACGGTCGACTGCACCGGCCTTGATGCCGACCGCTACGGCCGCCTCGTCTCGCGCTGCATGGTGGGCGACATGGAGCTCAACGCCGAAATGGTCCGTCTCGGCTGGGCCATCGCCTATACGCGCCACGGCACGCTCTATGTGCGCGCGGAAGACGAGGCGCGGCGCGGCAAGCGCGGCATCTGGCGGGGCACGTTCGATCTGCCGGAGGACTGGCGCGAGATCCACCGCTCCGACATGAAGGATTGAGTGCAATCAGAGCATCTTGCGAAACAGAAAGATGTTTCTGAGCGCATAGATCAGCAGGATGACGAGCGCCGGCCACTGGAACCAGAGCTCGTCGCCGGACAGGATATTGATGCCGAACAGGAAGAAGATCAGCGTCCCGGCGAAGGCCGTGCTCACGAAGAAGCGATGCAGCCGTTCCCGCCGCCGCTGCTGCCGCGCCTGGTCCGCCGGATCTGCCGGCTCCTGCTGCGGCGGCGCAACGACGGCGGCGCCCTCCGGAAGCGGCTCCAGCACGACCCGATAGACCGGGACTTGCGTCGAGATGTTCTTGATCATCTGGTTGCCCAGCGCATCGAAGCTCACCGCGAGCTTGTCCTTCACATGCTCGAAGACGTTTCCCGAGATCAGGATGCCGCCCGGCGCGGCGAGCGCCTGGAGCCTCGCCGCCACATTCACGCCGTCGCCGAACAGGTCGTCATTGTCGACCATGACATCGCCGAGATTGACGCCGACGCGGAACCACATCTGCCGGTCCTTGGGCAGGGCGGCGTTGCGCTCGGCGATGCCGCGCTGAATCGCGACGGCGCATTCCACCGCTTTCACCACGCTCGGGAAGTCGGCGAGGATGCTGTCGCCCGCGGTGTTCACCACCCGACCGCGATGCCGCGCGATCCGCTCCGCCGCAAGGTCGCGATAGGCCTTGAGCGTGGCGAAAGTTTGGGTCTCGTCCCGGCCCATCAGCCGGCTGTAGCCGACGGCGTCGGCCGAGAGGATGGTGGTCAGCTTGCGCTCGGTGGATGGGGTCATGGGCGGCGCCTTGATCGCATCAATAGGGCGTCCGGACAGGGCTCGAGGATAAGGGCGAATGGTGCTGCCAGAGAGGATTGAACTCTCGACCTCTCCCTTACCAAGGGAGTGCTCTACCACTGAGCTACGGCAGCGCCGGGGGGCCTTATGACGCCTAAAGCGGCAAGGATCAAGGGGGGTTCGGGAACCCTTTGCTTTCCCGGGCCATTGTCTCGCCGGAGGGGGCGAAAAGCGAGGTGTCTCATGGCGAAATGCGATTTCTGCGGCAATGATTACGACAAGGCCTTCAAGGTCACCCAGGGCGGCAGCACGATGACCTTCGACAGCTTCGAATGCGCCATCCAGGCCATGGCGCCCAAGTGCGACCATTGCGACTGTCGCATCATCGGCCACGGCCTGGAAACCGGTGACGGGCGGATGTTCTGCTGCGCCCATTGCGCCAAGCAGGCGGGGGTGAGCGCCCTCAAGGACCGCACGGCGGAGACCGTCACGGCCGGGCCTTGACGTGGGCAGGGGCTGCGACCCATAGCATCCCCATGACCAAGCCGCCGTCCAGACCGGTGAAATCCGGCTCCAGGTCCACCCGCCTGGCCGAGGCTCTGCGGGCCAACCTCAAGCGCCGGAAGGCCCAGGCGCGAAATCGGGCCGACACCAAACCCCCGCCGGAACAGCCCAAAACGCGCGATTAACCAGGGCTTCCGGACAGGCTCGAAAATGACGCAACGGCGCGTCATATGCCAGGTTGCCCTGACCCTGCCATTATGCTTGTTAAACTCCGATCCAGGGGCCACCGCCGCCCTCCAGGGGAACTTTTCAGGGGAAATCGCACGCAATGGATCGCATCCGCATCAGGGGCGGCAACACGCTCAACGGCACCATTCATATCAGCGGCGCCAAGAACGCCGCTTTGCCCCTGATGATCGCCGCCCTCCTCACCGAGGACACCCTGACGCTGCACCGCGTGCCGCGCCTCGCCGATGTCAGGCTCCTGCAGCGCATCCTCGGCAATCACGGCGTCGACATCACGGTCGCCGGCAAGCGGCCCGGCCAGAACGGCCGTGACGGCGAGACCTTGCGCATTTCCGCCAAGGCCATCGCCGATACCACCGCCCCCTATGAGCTCGTCTCCAAGATGCGGGCGAGCTTCTGGGTCCTGGCCCCTCTCCTCGCCCGCTGCGGCGAGGCCCGCGTGTCGCTGCCGGGCGGCTGCGCCATCGGCACCCGTCCCGTCGACCTCCATATCCTCGCCATGGAGAAGCTCGGGGCCGAAATCACGATCGATCAGGGCTATGTCATCGCCAAGGCGCCCAAGGGCCTACGGGGCGGCCATATCGCCCTTCCCAAAGTATCGGTGGGCGCCACGCATGCCGCCCTCATGGGTGCCGTCACCGCCAAGGGCGACACGATCATCGAGAACGCGGCACGCGAGCCCGAGATCGGCGACGTCGCCCACTGCCTGGTGAAGATGGGCGCCCATGTCGAGGGCATCGGCACCTCCACGCTCGAGATCAAGGGCGTCCCGCGCCTCCACGGCGCCGAGCATGCCGTGATCGCCGACCGCATCGAGGCCGGCACCTATGCGATGGCGGCGGCGATGACCGGCGGCGATGTCAAGCTCGCCGGCGCCCGCATCGACACGCTGGATGAGGTGATGAGCGTCATGCGCGCTGCGGGCGTCGATGTCGAGGCCGCCAATGACGGCCTCAAGGTGAAGCGCAACGGCGCCGGCCTCGCTCCGATCAAGGTCGAGACCGAGCCCTATCCGGGCTTTCCGACCGACCTCCAGGCCCAGCTCATGGCGCTCACCACCAGGGCCGACGGCACCTCGGTCATCCGCGAGACCATCTTCGAGAACCGCTTCATGCATGTCCAGGAGCTCGCCCGGCTCGGCGCCGACATTCATCTCAATGGCGACACCGCCGAGATCCGCGGCGTCGAGCGGCTGACCGGCGCCCAGGTCATGGCCACCGATCTCCGGGCCTCCGTGTCGCTCGTCATCGCCGCTCTCGCCGCCGGCGGCGAGACCACGCTCCACCGCGTCTATCATCTCGATCGCGGCTTCGAGACGCTCGAGGACAAGCTCAAGGCCTGCGGCGCTGACATCGAGCGCCTCTCCGGCCACTGACGAACACCCATGTCGAAGCTTCAGCTGAGCGCCCTCGATGCGGCCGATCTCGAGGTGATTTCCGCCAACATGCAGGATGCGGTCGTCACCATCGGTGATATCCACTACCTGAAAGGACAGCGCAAGTTCGCCCTCATCGCCAACCGCTTCCTGTGGCAGAAGGAGAAGCCGCCTTACGAGCGCCGCCGCACCGGCCTCTCTTTCGACCGCGTTCTCGGGGTCAAATCGCAACGCATCCGCCGCGGGGCGGACGATGCCGTCCTGTCGCTCCTGGCGATCTCCTTCACCGCGGGCGAGGAGCCGTCCGGCACGATCATGCTCACCTTCTCGGGCGGCGGTCAGATCAACCTCGATGTCGAATGCATCGAGGCGCGCCTGGCGGATCTGGGCCCGGCCTGGACGACGCCCAACTTTCCCTCGCATGACCGGTAACGACCGGCATGGCATGGCTGGTAGCAACGGAGCCGCGAGGCTGCGCCTCGCTTTCAGGACCGATCTCGCCTAACTTGGCCGCGCCATGACCTCCTCCGGTGACCGCAACCGCCTGTCCGCCGTCGAGCTCGATGACAGCATCGGCTCGGGGTTGAGCCCCGACGCCGATCACGAGCGCCGGGTCGCCATCTATGACCTCATCGAGGACAACAGCTTCACCGTGATCGGGCACCAGGGCGGCCCCTACCGGCTGCAGCTCTCGGCCGCCGACAACCGCGTCATCTTCGACATCTTGAGCGAAAGCGAGGAACGCGTGTCGATGATCGGCCTGTCGCTGTCGCCCTTCCGGCGCATCGTGAAGGACTATTTCATGATCTGCGAGAGCTATTTCAAGGCGATCCGCACCGCGACGCCGAGCCAGATCGAGACCATCGACATGGCCCGCCGCGGCCTTCACAACGAGGGCAGCGACCTGCTCAGGGAGCGCCTTGTCGGCAAGGTCGAGCTCGACCAGGCGACGTCGCGCCGGCTCTTCACCTTGCTCTGCGTCCTGCATTGGCGCGGCTGAAGCCTCGGATCGGACGATGACGGCGGACCTTCCGAGCGCCCTGCTCTTCGCCTGCACCCACAATGTCATCCGCTCGCCCATGGCGGCGGCCATCGCCCGCCATTTCTACGGCAAGCGCACCTTCATCGCCTCGTGTGGGGTGCGGCCGGGCGAGCCCGACCCGTTCGTCGTCTCGGTCATGGACGAGATCGGCATCGACCTGCGCAAGCACCGCCCGCAGGCCTTTGCCGACCTCGAGGATTCGAGCTTCGATGTCGTCGTCTCGCTGTCGCCCGAAGCGCATCACCGGGCCCTCGAAATGACCCGCACCATGGCGATCGAGGCCGAATACTGGCCGACGTTCGACCCGTCCGCGACCATGGGCAGTCGCGAGCAGATCCTCGATTCCTATCGCGACGTCCGCGACGGGCTGATGCGGCGCATCAGGACCCGATTCGGCATGCTCGGCGCCCGCGGCGTCTAGTCCAGGCCGGCAGCACTCGATCGCGGGCCGATTCCCAAGCTTGATTTTGCCCGGCAACCGGTTCATGGGTAGCGCCACCGCAAACCAGCCAGGGAACCTTATGGCGAAGGAAGAATTGCTTGAATTCGAGGGCACGGTCACCGAGCTCCTGCCCAATGCCACATTCCGCGTCAAGCTCGACAACAATCATGAGATCATCGCCCATACCGCCGGCAAGATGCGCAAAAACCGCATCCGCGTCCTGGCCGGCGACCGTGTGATGGTCGAAATGACGCCCTATGACCTGACCAAGGGCCGCATCAACTACCGCTTCAAGTAGGAGGCTGGGGGAAGGCATGACGGACGCCCGCGTCAAGCTCGTGCTGGCCAGTGCCTCGCCGCGCCGCTTGGCGCTGCTCGAGCAGGCGGGCCTCAAGCCCGACCTTCTGATGCCCGCCGATATCGACGAGACTCCGCTCAAGCGCGAGACGCCGCGCCGCCTCGCCATCCGGCTCGCCAATGAGAAGGCGCGCGCCGCGGGCGAGACCCTTCTGGTCAAGAAGCTCGGCCCCAAGGTCTTCGTCCTCGCCGCCGACACCGTGGTCGGCCTCGGCCGGCGCATCCTGCCCAAGGCCGAAACCGCCGACGAGGCGGAGGCCTGCCTGTGGCTGCTCTCCGGCCGCTCGCACTGGGTCTATTCCGCCGTGACCCTGCAGGCGCCGGGCGGACGGTCCTGGCGGCGCTGCTCGGAGACCAAGGTGCGTTTCAAGCGGCTCTCGCGTGAGGATGTCGAGACCTATCTCAAATCGGGGGAGTGGCGCGGCAAGGCCGGCGGCTATGCCCTCCAGGGCCGGGCCGAATCATTCGTGCGTTCGCTCAGCGGCTCTCATTCGGGCGTGGTCGGCCTGCCGCTCTATGAGACGATCCATCTGCTGCAAGGTGCGGGCTATCCCGTGCATTACACCTGGGCCACTGCACCGCTCAGCGGCATATGAGCGGCGAGCCGCATCCGGTGCGCCTCAGGCCGAGGCGCCCCTGCCCGCTGTGCGGCAAGCCATCGCTGCAGAAGTACCATCCTTTCTGCTCGGCGCGCTGCGCCGATGTCGACCTCAATCGCTGGCTCGGCGGCCACTATGCCGTCCCCGCCGAGGAGGAGCCGGCTCCGGGCGACGAGACGCCGGACCCGAAGCGCGACGACGCGTGATCGATCTAAGCCTCTGACCTCTCGGGCAGGATCTGGTGCAGCAGGATCGCGCCGACCGCGCCGAAGGCGATGGACGAGCCGAGCAGATACTGCACGATGTCAGGCAAGGTCTTGAGATAGTCGGGCGGAATGAGGGTCGCGAACAGCGCCAGCAGCACCGGCAAGCCGACCACCAGCATGTTGCGCTCGCTGAGCGGGCTCGCGCGCACCACCCGGAAGCCGTTCATGGCGATGACGGCGCAGAGCACGCCGAAGACGCCGCCGATCACCGGCTGCGGGATCGAGGCGATGGCGGCGCCGAGCTTGCCGACGAGTCCGAACAGCACCAGGAGGATGCCGGCGGCGGCGAAGGCGGCGCGGCTCGCTATGCCGGTGATGGCGATGACGCCGGCATTGGAGGAATAGCCGGTCACCGGGGTCGAGCCGACCAGGGCGCTGACCAGGCAGCCGAGGCCCTCGCCGGTGGCGCCGCGGTCGAGCCGCTCATCGCTCATCTCCTCGTTGGTCACCGCGCCCACCGCGAACCAGATGCCGGTGGTTTCCGCCAGCACCACCGCATAGACGACCAGCATGGTGAAAATGGCCGGGACGGAAAAGCTGACATCGAGATTGACGAACGCGAGGCGCGGCAAGGTGAGCCAGGACGCATCCGCGATGCCTTGCGCGCTGAAGCGGCCCATGAAAGACGCGACGAGCGTACCGGCGGCGAGCGCCAGGATCACCGCGCTGAGCCTCAGCCAGACACCGCGGCTGCCCGTGACGATGCCGGCCATCATCGCGGCGATGAGGACGACGGCCGCCACCGCAGCAAGCAGGATATTGCCGCCGACCGTCGCATTGCCATGGACGGCGAAGACGCTCTCCTTGAGCGCCACCGGCATCAGCGCGATGCCGACGACAAGGATGATCGTGCCGCCCACGATCGGCGGCACCAGCTTCTTGATCACGCGATGGAAGATGCCGGTGGGGGTGCCCAGAAGAGCGACGATGATGGCGCCCGGAATGAGCGCGCCGAAGACCGTGGCGAGACCGGCAGTGCCGCCGCCCGAGGCGAAGGCGATGGCGAGGATGGCGCCGATCGGCACATAGGACGGCCCCTGGACGACGGGCAGGCGCATCCACCACTGCGACTGGATGAGCGTCGCGAGGCCCGCGGCGATGAAAGCCGCCTGGATCAGGGCCGCGGAGTCGGCGACGGCGAGGCTGAGCACCGAGGCGATGATGAAGGGAACGACATAGACATCCATGGCCAGCACATGCTGGAGGCCGAGCAAGGCCGCCTTGCCGGCCGGCAAGGGATCGTCGGGACGCGCCACCAGGACGGTTTCATTCACGGGCTTCGGCATGATAGTCCAACCCCTCTCCATCGCCGGGCCGCCCGGCGACTCAACCTGCCTCGCGGAAAAAGCTAGCATGCGCACCGAGAAGCCGAGAATGACGCAATCCCTTTTGTCCACGGAGTCTTGGATGACAACGCCTTTCAGCATCTGCGGCACGGCCTTTCATGCGCCGCGGCGCGGCGAGGTCGAGATCCTGTCCGATATATTGATCGAGGTCGGCGCCGATGGCGGCATTGCTGCCCTGCTGAAGCCCGGCCATCCCGATTACGACGGGCGCAAATCGGCCGCGGCCAGGTCGGGCACGCTCCATCTTCTGGACAAAGGCCGGTATCTCCTGCCCGGCTTCGTCGATCTCCACATCCACGCGCCGCAATTCCCGCAGCTCGGCAAGGCGCTCGACGCGCCGCTCGCCGACTGGCTGCAGAAATACACCTTCCCGCTCGAGGCGCGTTATGCCGACCGGACCTTCGCTGCTTCCGTCTATGACGGCCTGGTCGGCACCCTCCTCGCCAACGGCACCACGACGGCGGTCTATTTCGCCACCCGCCATCTCGAAGGCAGTCTCGTCCTCGCCGAGGCCTGCCTCGGCAAGGGCCAGCGCGCCGTCATCGGCCGCGTCGCCATGGACGATGTCCATCAGTGCCCCGATTATTATCGCGACGCCTCGCCCGCCGAGGGCATCGACCTCACCCGGCAGTTCATTCACCGGCTGCGCGCGCTGCCCGGGAATGAACGGGCCCTGGTCCGGCCCGCCGTCACGCCGCGCTTCATCCCGAGCTGCAGCGACCGCCTGCTTGCGGGACTGGGCGATATCCTCTCTGCGGAGACCTGCCATATGCAGACCCACTGCTCGGAAAGCGACTGGGCACATGGCCATGTCTTCGAACGTTTCGGCAAGAGCGACACCGAGATGCTGGCTGAATTCGGTCTCCTCACCCGGCAGAGCATCCTCGCCCATGCCAATCTCATGGGGCCAAGCGATTTCGATCTGGTCCAGGCCAAGGGGTCAGGCATCGCCCATTGTCCGCTGTCGAACTTCTATTTCGCCAATGCCGTCTTCCCCTTGCGCCGCGCGCTCGACCGAGGCCTCCATCTGGGCCTCGGTACCGATATCTCCGGCGGTCACAGCCCCTCGCTCCTCGACGCTTGCCGTCATGCGATGACGGCGGCGCGCGCCCTTCACGACGGGGTCGACGGGCGGATCGCCGCGCCCAAGCGCGGTGCCGCGCCGGCGCGCATCACGCCCAACGAAGCCTTCTGGCTCGCCACCACCGGCGGCGGCGAGGCGCTCGATCTGCCCGTCGGCCTGTTTCGCGAGGGGTTGCGCTTCGACGCGCTGGTGGTCGATGTCCTCGCACCGCATTCGAACATCGTTCTGGCCGACGATGACGGCCTGCCCGATATCCTTCAGAAAATCCTGTGCAATGCCGGGCGGCCCAACATCACCTGCGTCTGGGTGGAGGGCCGTCGCGTGCACAGCTTCGCCTAAGAGGCTAGTGGATATTCAGCCACTTGGACGGATGCGGATCGCCGCCGCGCGCTGCCGCTTTGTGCTCCGGATTGTGGATGAAGACCTGGCCGCGGCCAGAGTTCTTCACCTGATAGCAGGCCTGGTCGGCCTCGTTGAGCATGTCCTCGAGGCAGGTGCTCGCATCGGTGATCATGGTCGCGCCGATGCTGGCGCCGATGCGGAACAGCTGTGTATCCCAGCGGAACTCGATATTGCCGATGGCATGCACGATGTCGCCGGCGGCCTTCGCCGCCTCGCTCGCCGAGCAGTCGCGGATGAGCACCGCGAATTCGTCGCCGCCGAGACGGGCCGGCACGTCCTTGCTCGAGCAGCTCAGCGCGATGATCTTGGCGACATGCGACAGGAGCGCGTCGCCCGCGGCGTGGCCGCCGCGGTCGTTCACCAGCTTGAACCGGTCGAGATCGATGAAGCACAAGGCATGCGTCCGCCCCTCTTCGCGCGCTTCCACCAGGGCGATCGCCAGCTTCTCGATGAAGGCGCCGCGATTGGGCAGGCCCGTCAGCCCGTCATGCAGCGCCGAGCGCGCCACCTTGCGGCGATCGGCATTGATCTTGGTCAGGTCGTTGAAGACGACGATCGAGCCGAGCAGCCCTTCCCCGGTCATCACCGGCGCCACCGAGAGGCCGATATCGAAGGCATCCCCGGTGCGGCTCAGGAGGATGGTTCCGGATTCGAGGTTGAACGCCCGCCGCTCGGCCATGCATTGCTCGATGGGGTTGACGGGCGGCCGGCCCGATCGCTCGTCGATGAGATTGAAGACTTCGCCCATCGGCCGGCCGGCGGCCTCGGCCACGGTCCAGCCGGTCAGCCGTTCGGCGACCGGGTTCATGAATGACACCAGCGACTGGCTGTCGGTGCAGATGACGGCATCGGCGATCGAATGGAGCGTGATGTGCAGACGCTCCTTTTCGAGCGCCGTCTCCTTGAGCGGCGTCACGTCCGTCATCAGATAGGCCAGGAGCGGCGGCTCTCCCGCCGCCTTGCCGCGCAGCAGCGATACCGACCCCTTCGCCCACACCGTGCGCCCATCCCGATTCACAAATCGTTGCTCGAAGTCGCGCTTGCCGCCCTCGGCGATGACCGCCTGGCGGTCGCGGCGGCCCGCCTCGCGGTCATCGGGATGCGTGACGTCGTCCACCGCGCATGCGACGAGATCGGTCTTGCCGGCGCCGATCATCCGGCAGCACGTGTCGTTGGCGAAGACGATCTCGCCGTCCACCGCGACCAGCAGCGTGCCGATCAATCCATTGTCGAGAATGCGGGCAAGAAGCGTGTCATGGTCGAGACGTCCGAGCACATCCGCCAATGTCCGGTCAGCTTTTGCCATGGCTCCTTATGGTAGGGCAGTTTTAAGATTTCCTCTAGAGCGGACAGGTCGCGCGGTAAATCTTCCCCCTGCGTAAAATAAGATTAAAAATCCGTTCAATTCAGCTTTTGTTGACCATGAACGGTCAAAGCAGGCCGCGCTTCGCCAGATTGCGCATCAGGTGGCTGACGCCGAATGTCCAGGGCGGGCATTCATGGCTGCGCCGCATGCGGTTGGTCAGGCTGCCGAGCTTCTCGGTGGCGATAGTGACGATATCGCCGTCCTTGTGGGTGAAGCCTTTGCCTTTGGTGTCGCGGTCCTCGACCGGCGCGAACATCGTGCCGAGGAACAGCACGAAACCATCCGGGTACTGATGATGCTTGCCGATGGTCTGGGCGACGATGTCGGCCGGGTCGCGGCTGATCATGGCAAGCGACGACGATCCTTTGAGGGTGAAGCCGTCCGGCCCGTCGACCCTGAGGGCGACATTCGCCAGGCGCACGTCGTCGAGGCTGAAATTCTCGTCGAAGAAACGCAGGAACGGTCCCACCGCGCAGGACGCATTGTTGTCCTTCGCCTTGGAGAGCAGCAGAGCCGAGCGGCCTTCGACGTCGCGCAGGTTGATGTCGTTGCCGAGCGTGGCGCCGACGATGCGGCCGGTCGCGGCGACGGCCAGCACGATCTCGGGCTCGGGGTTGTTCCAGGTCGAAATGGCATGGAGCCCGCCATCGGCGCCGGTGCCGACCGACGACATGACTTGCGCCTTGGTGAAGACCTCGGCGTCAGGACCGATGCCGACTTCGAGATATTGGCTCCAGGCGCCCTGCGCGATCAGCGTCTCCTTGAGCTGCATCGCCTGCGCCGAGCCCGGCTTCAGCTTCTTGAGGTCGTCGCCGACCAGCGCCTTGACGGTCTTGCGGATCTCGGCTGCGGCATTGTAGTCGCCGCGCGCGCGCTCCTCGATCACCCGCTCGAGCATCGATATGGCGAAGGTGACGCCCGCCGCCTTGACCGCCTGCAGGTCGATGGGCGCCAGCAGCCACGGTTTCGACGGATCGCGCCCGTCGGCGGGCGTATTGGCGAGAACGGCGGCGAGCTTCCCGACCGGTTCGCCCTTTGCCGCGCGCATGGCCCGGGCCGGGTCGGCCGCCTCGGCGAGATCGCGCATCGTCGGGAATTCGCGGCTGATGTCGAACAGCTCGTCGCCGCGCAGCGTGACGATGGACGGTCCTTCGAGCTCCGGCCGCCAGAGCCGGCCGGCAAGGCTTGCCTTGGGATGGTCGGCCGGCAGGACTCTGTCCGGCTGCAAATGATCGTTGAGGGTGGTGGCCATGTGATCGAATACCGACTGATGATGGAACGCGCCGGCATTGTGCATATTTGCCAGACAAAAGAAACAATGTCGCATCTCCTCGCCGGAGCGCACCATTGCCAGGTGAAAGAAACCGCTATAGCGTCGTAGAGGTCGGGGAGAGACTATCGCATGCCAATATATAGCAAGGAAGGCTACGCCCCCTTCCGTGACTACGTAACTTGGTACCGCATAACCGGCGATCCTTCCTCGACCAAGCCGCCCGTTGTCATTCTGCATGGCGGCCCGGGTGCGGCGCATGATTATGTCGATGCCTACAAGCTCCTCGCCCGCTTTGGCCGCCAGGTCGTCCATTACGATCAGCTGGGCTGCGGCAAGTCCACGCTCCTGCCCGACAAGGGCGTCGGTTTCTGGACGCCGGCGCTGTTCGTGGCCGAGTTGAACAGTCTCATCGACCATCTGGGTCTTCGCTCCGCCTATCACGTGCTGGGCCAGAGCTGGGGCGGCATGCTCGGCGCCGAATTCGGCATCACGCGGCCGTCCGGCCTCAAATCCCTGACCATCGCCAATTCGCCCGCCTCGATGGAGCTGTGGGTGTCCGAGGCCAACCGGCTGCGCGGCGAACTGCCGGACAAGATCCGCTCCGCCCTCGACCGGCATGAGCAGGCGGGAACCGTCACCGACCCCGAATATCTCGCCGCCACCATGGCCTTCTATGAGCGCCATGTCTGCCGCGTCGTCCCCTTTCCGCCGGAAGTGAAGCGCACCTTCGATCAGGTGGCCCGCAACCCGACCGTCTACAACACCATGAACGGTCCCAACGAGTTCTTCGTCGTCGGCAGCCTCAAGAGCTGGAGCGTCATCGACAAGGTCGCGGCCATCGACGTGCCGACGCTTTTGATCTCGGGGCGCTATGACGAGGCGACCCCTGCTGTGGTGCAGCCCTTCGCCGACAACATCAAGGGCGCGCGCTGGGTCATCTTCGAGAAGTCAAGCCACATGCCGCATGTCGAAGAGACCGGAAAATGCATGAGAACCGTCGCGGAATTCCTCGACGCGAACGACTAGAAACCAAACCAGGGAGACGTCCAATGAAGAAATGGTTGCTGGCAGGTGCCGCGGCCCTGCTTTTGGCCGCGCAGAGCGGCGCATCCCATGCCGAATACAAGTCCGAGCATCGCGGCGGCACGATACGCCTGCTCGCCCGCTCCGCCGGCGGCACGCTCGATCCGCATATCAATTACACCTTGCAGTACTGGAATCTCTATCAGCCGGTCTATGACGGCCTCGTCACCTTCAAGAAAGCGCCGGGCGAGGAAGGATTCAAGATCGTCGCCGATATCGCCGAGGAGATCCCGAAGCCCGAGAACGGCGGCAAGACCTATGTGTTCAAGATCCGCAAGGGCATCAAGTTCTCTGACGGCCGCGAGCTCGGCGTGAAGGATGTCGTCGCCTCCTTCCAGCGCATCTACAAGGTGTCGAGCCCGACCTCGGGCTCCTTCTTCTCCGTCATCGCCGGCGCCGACAAATGCCTGGCCGAGCCCGCCAAATGCACCCTCGAGGGCGGCGTGATCGGCGACGAGGCGGCGGGCACCGTCACCATCAACCTGACCCAGCCCGATTCCGAGTTCTTCTACAAGCTCGGTTTGCCGCATGCGGTGATCCTGCCGGCCGACGCGCCGACGCAGGATGCGGGCTCGGTCCCCATTGTCGGCACCGGCGCCTACATGTTCACCTCCTACGACCCCAACAAAGCCCTGGTCATGGAGCGCAATCCGCATTTCAAGGTGTGGAGCGAGGAGGCGCAGCCCGACGGTTATCCCGACAAGATCCAGTATGACTTCGGCCTCTCCGAGGAAGCCGCGGTGACCGCCATCCAGAATGGCGAGGCCGACTGGACCTTCGACGAGATCCCGGCCGACCGCCTGGGCGAGATCGGCACCAAGAACAAGGACCAGGTGCATGTGACGCCGCTCACCGCCTGGTGGTACCTGCCGATGAACACCAGGCTCGCTCCCTTCGACAACGAGAAGGCGCGCCAGGCCGTCGCCTATGCGATCGACCGCAACGCGCTGGTCAAGATCTTCGGCGGACCGGTGCTGGCGTCACCCGTATGCCAGGTCCTGCCGCCGGGCTTCCCCGGCCATGAGCCCTATTGCCCCTTCACCAAGGACCCGGGCGCCAAATGGTCGGCGCCCGACATGGAGAAGGCCAAGCAGCTTGTCGAGGAGTCCGGCACCAAGGGCCAGAAGGTGACGATCATCGCCGAGGACAAGGCGATCTCGAAGTCGATCGGCATCTACCTGCAGAGCGTTCTCAACGAGCTCGGCTATCAGGCCGAAGTGAAGCCGATCTCGGCGAACATTCAGTTCACCTACATCCAGAACACCAACAACAAGGTGCAGATGTCGATCACCCAGTGGTACCAGGATTACCCTGCGGCCTCCGACTTCCTCTATGTGCTGTTCGGCTGCGAGAGCTTTCGCGAAGGCTCCGATTCGTCGGTCAACATCTCCGGCTTCTGCGACAAGGAGATCAACGACAAGATGAAGAAGGCGCTTGAGCTCGGCGTCGAGGACCCGGAGGCGGCCAACAAGATGTGGGCCGAGATCGACAAGGCGGTGACCGACAAGGCGCCGGCGGCGGGTCTGTTCACGCCGAAGCATCTCGACTTCGTCTCCAAGCGCGTCGGCAATTTCCAGTTCAACTCGCAATATTACTGGATGGTGACCCAGTCCTGGGTGCAGTAGCCCGGGCACATTCATGACCGGCGCGGTTGCGTCCTTGCGGCAGAGCCGTGGCCCCTGGGCCACGGCTCTGCGTAAGCTCTCGCGTGACAATGCCGCCATGGCCTGTCTCGCGGTCTTCGGCCTGATCGTCGTCCTGTGTCTGCTGGCGCCGGCCTATGCGGTCTTCGCCAATACCGATCCCTTCCGCTCCACCCTCGACGCCACCGTCGAGATCGACGGCCAACAGGTGCCGGTCATGGAACAGTCGACCGAAGGCCTGGGGCTCGGCTACACGCCCATCGGTCCCACCTGGCGGCTCGACGGCTATTTCCTCGGCGCCGACAACCAGGGCCGCGACGTGATGGCCCGCCTGCTCTATGGCGGGCGCAACTCGCTCCTGATCGCCGGCGCGTCCACCATCATCACGCTCCTCGTCGCGACGGTGATCGGCCTCACCGCCGGCTTCTTCGGCGGCATCACCGACACCATCCTGTCGCGCATCCTCGACGTGCTCTGGGCCTTTCCGGTCTATCTCCTGGCGATCTCGCTCTCGATCGTGCTCATCGCCCATGGCATCGATCTCGGCCTCATCGTGCTCGAGGCGGGAAGCCTGTGGCTGCCGATCTTCATCATCGGCATCGTCTATATCCCCTACATAGCGCGGCCGGTCCGCGGCCAGGTCATGGCGCTCCGCCAGAGCGAGTTCGTCCTCGCCGCCATCGGCCTCGGCGTACCCGAACACCGCATCCTGCTGCGCGACATTCTGCCCAACGTGTCGACGACGCTCATCGTCTTCGCGCCGTTGATGCTCGCCATCAACATGCTGACCGAATCCGCCCTGTCCTTTCTGTCGATCGGCGTGCAGCCGCCCGATGCGAGCTGGGGCACCATCATCCAGGACGGCCAGGGCCTGCTCTATACGCGCCCCTGGGTGGCGCTGGCGCCGGGCCTCGCCATCGCGCTCACCGTGCTCGTCCTCAACGTGCTGGGCGACGGCCTGCGCGACGCGCTCGATCCGCGCTCCAAGGTCAGGCTTGGGGGCGACTGATGCTGCTCGCCCTCATCCGCCGCTTCGGCCAGATGGTCTTCGTGATGTTCGGCATCAGCGTGCTGGTGTTCCTGATCTTCTTCGTGACGCCGGGTGCCGACCCGGCTTCGCGCATCGCCGGCCGCAATGCATCGCCCGAGACCCTCGAAGCCGTGCGCAAGAGCTTCGGCTTCGATCAGCCGGTCTGGGTCCAGTATTACACCATGATGAAGAAGATCTTCATCACCCAGGACCTGACCTCCTTCGTCAATCGCGGCTGGAAGGTGGTGCCGGCCGTTGTCGACACCATCCCGGTGACCTTGTCGCTGGTGATCGGGGCCGCGGTCCTCTGGGTCGTCTTCGGCATGCTGGTCGGCATCGTCGCGGCGGCGACCCGCGGCAGCATCATCGACAAGACGCTCATGGCCTTCGGCCTCATCGGCTGCGCCATGCCGGTCTATTGGCTGGGCGAGGTCATGAACCTCATCACCCAGAGCCGCTATCACGACAGCTGGGCCTTCTCCTGGGTGCCGGCGCTCGGCTACAAGCCTTTGACCGAGGATCCCAAGGGCTGGTTCCTGACCCTCGTCATCCCCTGGATCACTTTGGCCATCCTTTATATTGGGCTCTATGGCCGCGTCCTCAGGGCCAATCTCATCGAGGCGATGCAGGAGGACTATATCCGCACCGCCCGCGCCAAGGGCCTGTCGGAGACACGCATCCTCCTGCGCCATGCCCTGCGCACCTCGCTCATCAGCTTCGTCACCCTGTTCGGCCTCGATTTCGGCGCCCTGGTCGGGGGCGCGGCCCTCCTCACCGAGGTCGTCTTCGGCCTGCAGGGCGTGGGCAAGCTCACATACGACGCGCTGCAGAATCTCGATCTGCCGATCATCATGACCACCGTCATCTATGCCTCCTTCTTCGTCGTCCTCGCCAATGCGCTGGTCGACATCCTCTATATCGTGCTCGATCCGCGCGTGAGGTCGGCCTGATGCTGGAGGTCAGGAACCTCGCGATCTCCTTCCGCACCGAGCACGGCACAGTGCGCGCCATTGACGGCGTCTCCTTCGATGTGGCCGAGAGCGAGATATTGGGTGTGGTCGGCGAGTCGGGCTCGGGCAAGACCTTGTCGCTCCTCGCCGTGATGGGCCTCATCAACGATCCCAATGTCCGGATCGAGGGCTCGATCAAGCTGCGCGGCCGCGAGCTCCTGGGGCTGAGCCAGCGCCAGATGCGCCACTTGCGCGGCCGCGAGATCGCGATGATCTTCCAGGATCCGATGACCGCGATGACCCCGGTCTACACCATCGGCTGGCAGATCGCCGAGCAGATCCGGGCGCATGAGAAGATCGGCCAGGCGGCGGCGCTCGCCCGCGCCGTCGATCTCCTGGCGGAAGTGAACATCCCCAGGCCTGAGGAAGCGATCCACCGCTATCCGCATCAGCTCTCAGGCGGCATGCGCCAGCGCGCCGTCATCGCCATGGCGCTCTCCTGCAATCCGGCCCTCCTCATCGCCGACGAGCCGACGACGGCGCTCGACGTGACGGTGCAGGCCCAGATCCTCGACCTCATCCGCAAGCTCAGGCGCGACCACAAATCGGCCGTCGTCTTCATCACCCACGACATGGGCGTCATCGCCGAGATGGCCGACCGGGTGATGGTCATGTATTCGGGCCGCGTCGTCGAGCGCGGCAGCAAGGCCCAGATCCTGCTCGAGCCCCGGCATCCCTACACCAGGGCGCTGCTCGATTCGATCCCGCCGCTCGAGGGCCAGAAACCGCGGCGCCTCAGATCCATTCCGGGCGCGCCGCCCTCGCTCTTCGCCCTGCCCAAGGGCTGCGCCTTCGCGCCGCGCTGTCCGTCGCGCTTCGACCGCTGCGCCGACAAGCCGGCGCTCGACGGCGGCGCCCATGCCGCCGCCTGTTTCCTCAATGTGGCGTCATGACCACCGCATCCCCACTCATCCAGATTTTCCCCTTCTCCCGCCTGCGGGAGAAGGTGCCCGAAGGGCGGATGAGGGTGTTCGTACATTCAAGTGACGGCCGAGATAGCTTCGCACCGCCGGAGCCACACCCTCACCCGGCCTTCGGCAACCCTCTCCCGCAGGGCGGGAGAGGGGGAAAACTGGCACGTTCGAACAGGTGGCCAAACCCATGACCGCCCCTCTGCTCGAAACTCGCAATCTCTCGAAGCGCTTCACCGTCGGCAGCCGCTTCTCCTCGCTCGGCATCCGCACCGTCCATGCCGTCGACAATGTCTCGCTCGAGATCATGCCCGGCGAGACCGTGGGCCTCGTCGGCGAGTCGGGCTGCGGCAAGTCCACTCTCGGGCGCTGCATGGTGCGCCTCTACGACATTACTTCGGGCGAGCTTACTTTCGAGGGCAAGGACATCTCGCATAAGAGCTTGCGCCAGATGCGCCCCTTGCGCCGACGGATGCAGATGGTCTTCCAGGACCCCTATGCCTCGCTCAACCCGCGACGGCGCGTGCGCGATCTCGTGGCCGAGCCCCTGCGGGTTCATTTGCGCCTGAGCGAAAAAGAGATCCGCGACCGGGTCGGGCAGCTTCTCGATGTCGTCGGCCTCCTGCCCGATCACATGGAGCGCTTTCCGCATGAATTCTCGGGCGGCCAGCGCCAGCGCATCGGCATCGCCCGCGCCATCGCGCTCGAGCCCAGCCTCATCGTCGCCGACGAGCCGGTCTCGGCCCTCGACGTCTCGGTGCAGGCGCAGATCGTCAATCTCCTGGCCGATCTCCAGGAGCGCCTGAGCCTCACTTATGTCTTCATCGCCCATGATCTGAGCGTCGTTCGCCAGGTGTCGACGCGCATCGCCGTCATGTATCTGGGCTCGATCGTCGAGCTGGGTCTCGCCGCCGACATCTTCGCCAAACCGAGCCACCCCTATACCCAGGCCTTGATTTCGGCGGTTCCACAACCGGATATGAAGAAGGCGGGCCAGCGCAAGCGCATCGTGCTGACGGGCGACGTGCCGAGCCCGATCGATCCCCCGCAGGGCTGCCGCTTCCATCCGCGCTGCAGCTACGCCACCGACAAATGCCGCAACGAGCGCCCGGCGCTCCTGCCCCTCGCCACGGGCCGCACCGTCGCCTGCCACTATCCGCTCAACGTGCCGGGCTGATTGGCATTCCACATCGGATGAAGAAATCACCCGTGAATATTCTCCAGACCCCAAAGTCGCTGGAGGATCGGAAGAGCGGATGACCAGTCCAGCACTCCAACCGACTTCGCCCAACCTTCATATTCGTGTTCCAGGCGCCTCTTCAGCGCGCCGTTCTTTCCAGCAAGGTCGATCAGCTCGGTTCGATCCCGCTCCATGTCGTAGAGCTCCCAGGGCTGACCGAATTTCCGCACGAGCTTGAAATTGCCGGCTCGCACCGCGGCATTCCCTTCGTGTTCCCAAAAGAGCGGCCGCTCGCGCTCCCATGCCCGCCCCTCGAGAAGCGGCATCAGATTTTCCCCGTCGAGCGGCAGTATGGCTTCTCCTCCCAGTTCCGAAGGGTACCGGACGCCGGTCGCGGCCAAAATGGTGGGCAGAAGGTCGATCACGTGACAGGGCGCATGGACCACCTTTTGCTTTTGCAAGCGGCGGGGCCAATGTGCGATCAGGGGTGTTGAGATGCCGCCTTCATGCACCCAGTGCTTGAACAGCCGGAAAGGGGCGTTCGAGACGTTGGCCCAAGGCAGGTCGTAGCTCATATAGGTGAGAGGGCCGCCGGGCCTGAGGGATGCCTTGTTTCCCATGCTGATGCGACGGCCGTCATTATGGATGTCGGGCATGAACTTCGCCCAGCCGTCCTCCGCCATGAACTCGGCGCATCCTCCATTGTCGGAAAGAAACAGGATCAGCGTATCATCGCTTTGCCCGAGGCGACGAAGCGCGTGGAGGACGCGGCCGATGGATTGATCCATGCGATCGATCATGGCTGCATAGACCGCCATCCGGTCCGCTTCCCAGTCCTTCGTCCTGACATCCCGCCAGTCCGGCGCGGCTTCATCCCGCGGTGACAAACCCCACTTGTGCGGCAGCACGCCCAGTGCGGCCATTTCCTCGTGGCGCGCACCCCGGACCTTGTCCCAGCCGCCGCCATAGATGCCCTCATATTTTGCGATGTCCGCCTGATGAGCATGCAGAGGCCAGTGCGGAGCGGCATGGGCAAGATAAAGGAAAAACCGCTGGTCCTGCGCGACGCTCTCTTCCATCATCGCAATGGCTTTGTCGGTGATGGAGTCGGTGAAATAGAAGTCCGTGGAAGAAACCTCGACCCGGCTGTCGTTCTCCATGATGAAGTGCGGCGAGAAGTAGTGCGTGACGCCGTCGATCATGCCGTAGAAGCGATCGAAGCCGCGCTGTCGCGGTGTGGGATGATCGACATCGCCAACCCGCCAGCTGTCGACGAGACGCGCGTGGAAGTCGCCGCCCACGTGCCACTTGCCTGACATGAGGGTTCGGTAGCCGCCGAGCTGCAGCAATTCCGCAATCGTCGCAGCGTCGTTGCGCAGAAACCCCTGGTACGCTTTGGTGCCGAGATTGGCGCCCATGTGACCGATCCCGGCCTTATGCGGGTAAAGGCCGGTCAGGAGCGCCGCACGCGTCGGACAACACCGCGCGCAATTGTACATCGACGAGAACAGCACACCGTTGCGCGCCAGGCAGTCGATGTTTGGGGTTCGAATCTCCGAGCCCATACAGCCCAGGTCGGCGAACCCCATATCGTCCGCTAAAATGACGATGACATTCGGCCGCTTGGCTTCGCTCGAAGCCGGCATTTCGCACCCAATCGTTGAACAGGCCGACAGGGATCGCATCCGCGCGGCCGGGGTGATGAAAGCATGGTGTGTTTGGCCGCTATAGGAGGAAGGCGATGTGGATTTGTAGAAATCGGAACTGATTTTGCTCCACCGCCGTGTAAGATCGTTCGCATGAAGGACCTCATCACCGTTGGGCTGTTCCTGCCGCCGGGGTTCGGGCTGCCTGCATTCGCGAGCCTGAACGATCTCTTTTACCTGCTCGATCGCGAGCGCAAGGATGCTCCCGCGATCTCCTGGAAGGCCATCAGCCCCGACGGGACGACCGCGCGCAGCAGCAGCGGCAGAGTTGTGACGACCGACATCTCGACCGCGGCGGACGACATTTACGACCTGATCGTCGTGGTCAGCGCCGTTTCGAACCATTTCGACAAGACCTCGGCGGCCTGGCTGCGCAAGCAGGCGAGATTCGGCGCCACCTTGGGCGCGGTGACATCGGGATTATGGCTCCTGGCTCATGCCGGCGTCATCGGGAACAGGCGCTGCACGCTGCACTGGGCCGATCTCGAAACCTTTCGGCAGCGTTTTCCCGAGATAAATGTCACGGCCGATATATTCGTCATAGAGGATGGACTGATCACATGCGCGGGCCTCGGCGCAGTGTACGACATGATGTTCGCCTACCTGTCGGATCGTTTTGACAGACGCGCCCTCCATGCGGTGATGGAACGGCTTGTCATCGATCGGTTGCGCCGGCCGGACGAAGCCCAGCGCCTTGCGCCGGCCGCCAGGTTTCAGGGCGCAAATCCGCTCCTGACAACCGCCGTCGGTCGCGTCGAGTCCGCCATCACGGAACGAAACATCGTCCAGACGATGAGCCGTGAACTGGGCGTTTCGCGTCGTTGGCTGCAAACCCTGTTCAAACGCGAAACCGGGATGACGATGAAGGAATATCAGGCCTCTTGTCGCATTGGGCGCGCATGCCAGCTCCTGTCCGCGACTTCGCTGCCGCTCTCGGAAGTCGCATTGATGACCGGATTTTCGGACGGCGCCCACTTTTCAAACGCGTTTTCTCAGGCATTGGGCATCACGCCCGCCAAGTACCGAAAAAATCGTTCCAAGGGTTAGCTTTTCTGCCTCCCGCTCTCCCTACCCGCTCGCGCGGCCGCTTCGCATGGAGGGATTGCCGGAGCAAGAACAGGAGAATGAATGTCTCACGACACCGATCGCTTCTTCATCGTCACGGGTGGACCGGGCGCCGGCAAGACCACGCTTCTCGACGCCTTGGAGAAAGCGGGCTTCGCCCGGACCGTGGAGGCGGGCCGCGCCGTCATCCAGGACCAGGTCGCGATCTCAGGGCCAGCCCTGCCCTGGCGCGATCCCGGCCTCTTTGCCGAGGCGATGTTCGCCTGGGAGATGCGCTCCTATCGTCAGGCGCTCGCTGAGCCGGGCCCCGTCTTCTTCGACCGCGGCATTCCCGACACGATCGCCTATCTGCGCCTCATGGAGCGCCCGGTGCCGGCCCATATGATGGAGGCGGCCGCGGTCTTCCGCTACAATCCCCTGGTCTTCGTCGCGCCTTTCTGGCCCGAGATCTTCGCCAATGACGCCGAGCGCAAGCAGACGCCGGAGGAAGCGGAGCGTACCTGCGCGAAACTGATCGAGACCTATCGCGAGCTCGGCTTCGACCTCGCCATGCTGCCGCTCGCTTCGGTCGCCGAGCGTGTCCGCTTCGTGCTCGAGAGGACGGGCCCTGCTACTTCACCGCGCCCGCCGTCAGGCCCTTGACGATATAACGCTCGAGGAACACGCCGATCACCACCAAGGGCGCGATCGCCGCCGTCGCCAAGGCCGCCATCGACCACCAGTTGATGCCCTGCGAGCCGGTCTGGCTCGCCACCATTACCGGCAGGGTCTTGGCGTTGGTCGAGGTGAGGAGCGCGGCGAAGAAATATTCGTTCCAGCACAGGATCACCGAGAGGATGAACGCCGCCACCATGCCCGGCAGCGCGATCGGCACGACGATGCGCAGGAAAGCGCCCCACACCGAGCAGCCGTCGACCAGTGCTGCCTGCTCGAGCTCGATCGGGATCGTATCGAACTGGTCGCGCATGATCCAGATCACGATCGGCAGCACCATCAGCGTATAGACGAGGATGAGCCCGATGCGGGTGTCGAGCAGCGCCAGTTCCTTGTAGAGCACGAGGAACGGCATGGCGAGCACCACCGGCGGCAGAATGAGCTGCGACAGGAAGAAGAACGAGATGTCCTTGTTGCGCATCCAGCCGAATTTGTAGTCGAAGCGGCTCAGGCCATAGGCCGCCAGCGAGCCGATCACCACCGCCAGCGCCGAGGCGCCGAGCGAGGCGAAGACGCTGTTGGCGAAACGCTTGAGGAACTCGTCCCTGACCGTCGAGATCTGCCCGATCGTGTCGGGCGACAGGCCGAGCGAACGCCAACCCTTCCAGTCGGGCATGAAGTCGATAAAGGGGATGAGATGGCCTTGCGTGACGTTGACCGCGGTCTTGAACGAGGTGGTGACCGTCCAGTAGATCGGGAACAGCGAGATGAAGGTCCACAGGATGAGCGCGCCATAGATCAGGATGCGCGTCCACAGGCGCGCCCTGTCTGATGCGCCGCCTTGCGCGCGTGCCGCCTGTCTTTCCGCCAGCGTCGTCATCTCAATTCGTCCTCTGCATGAAGCGGCTCACCAGTTTGAGCAGCAGCGTGACGAAGATGATGATGATCACCAGATAGAATTCCGCCAGCATCGTGCCGTAGCCGACATTGGACCGGTCGCGATATTCCCGGAAGATGAAGCTCGACACCGTGTCGGTGGCCCCGCCCGGCCCGCCCGCCGTCACGTTGATCACGATGTCGGCGAGCTTGAGCTGGAAGATGATTTTCAGCACGATCGCAGTCACGCTGACCGGCAGCATGAGCGGAAAGGTGATCTGCCAGAAGGACTGCCAGGGGCTTGCGCCGTCGACCTTCGCCGCCTCCTGCACTTCCTTGGGCAGCGCCTGGAGGCCGGCGAGCAGCAGGATCATGATGAAGGGGATCCACACCCAGGCGTCCATGGCGGCGATGCTGAGCCTGGCGATCCAGGGCGTCGTGAAGAAGGCCGGATTGTCCCAGCCGAGATGGCGCGCCAGCGTCGCCGCCGGTCCGAAACGGTATTCCATCAGCGACTTGCCGATCATCCAGCTCACCGCCACCGGGCTCAGCATGAAGGGCAGAAGGAAGGCGACACGGAAGAACTTGCGCGCCTTGATCTCGGCATTGAGCAGCAGCGCCAGGCCGAAGGCGATCGCATACTGGACCAGCACGAACAGCACGTAATAGACCATGTTGCCGAGCGCGTTCCAGAAATAGGCGTCGGCCAGGAGCGCCCGCAGATTGTCGAGTCCGTTGAACTGCGGTCCCGCCAGCGAGCTCAGGTTCCAGTTCATGAAGGCGAGATAGAGGCCGAAGAAGGTCGGGAAGATCACCATGGCGACGGTGAAGGCGACGGCCGGCAGCACGAACAGCGCGTGCTTGCCGCGCTCGCCGCGCGTCAGCACCTGCGCGACGCCGAGCGCCGCGGCCCACAGCATGAAGGCGTAGAGCACCGGGCGCCAGGTATCGAAGCCCGATGCGATGATCTGGGCCTTGAACAGCACCTGCCAGAGGACGACGGCCGCCAGCAGCGCCGAGGCGCCCCAGAACAGGCCGCGGCCCACGGGCGCCGTGGGCGCTTCGTGCATCTTGCCAGCGGTTTCGAGGGGCGCTGCCGTCATGGTTCACAATCCGTCATCGATCCGGCGATCTCGCATGCAGCAGTCTTCACCACAAACACAAGGAGAAATCTGGTGGCGCAGGCTGCGCCACCAGAATGATGCATGTCAAATCGGCGGATCTAGAGACCGAGTGAGGCCTTGTAGAGCTTGACCTGGTTGTCGCGCCCGATCTGGTCGGTGATCTTCTCCCAGGCGGCCGCGATCGCATCGGCCCCCGCTTGCGCCGTGGCGCCGCCGGCGAAGATTTTCGCCAGCTCGTCTTCCGCCACGCTGTAATACTGGAAGATGCCGGGGATGCGCGGCTCGATCGCCGCATTGGGATGATTGTAGGAGTCGGACTGCGATTTCAGATAGGACGTGATGAAGGCCTCGTCATAGCCCGCCGCCACCCATTCCGGGATGTTGAAATGGCTGTTGCGGTAGGGCTGGAAGCCCGACGGATAGGCGGCCGTCCACAGCGAGATGTCCTTGCCGCCGAGATGGGCCGCGGCACTCCATGCCGCCTTCTGCTTGACCGGGTCGCTGTCGACTCTCGCCATCACATAGACGCCCCAGCCGATATAGGCCATGTTCGGCGCGAAATTCGGACCCGTGGCCAGCTTGTCCCACTGGCCGGTCTTGGCGTTGTAGACGTCGTCCGAGCCCGGCAGGATGGAGAAGGCCACCGTGTCGCCGATGACCGAGCCGTCGCTGGTCTTGGCCATCGAGCCGACATCGCCCCACCAGGCGAGCATCGATCCGGTCCCGGCCAGGAACTGCTGGAAGGCGGTCGTGCCCGGATCGGCATTGAGCTGGTCGGCGGGCTCGGCCGGCAGCGCGTCGATCACGTCCTGGATGGCGCGCACGAAGGCCGGGTTGTTGACCCTGGGCTTCATCGTGTCGACGTCGAAGAGCCAGGCCTTGTCGTCGGGATGCTTGGCATAGGCGGTGGCCCGGCTTTCGAGGAAATAGAAGCCGAAGCCGCCCCAGCCCTTGGCCGGATCGAGATAGCCGTAGGCGTCCTGTCCCGCGGCCTTCTTGCCCTTCAGGAACTTGGTTACCTCCTGCACCTTCTGCCAGGTGTTGGGCACGCCCCATTCGCCCTGATGGCCTTCGTCCTTCCAGGCCTTGGCGAGTTCGGCGTCGGAGAAGACGTCGGTGCGATAGTTGAAGGTGTGACAGTCGCCGTCGATCGAGATGCGGTAGGTCTTGCCGTTCCAGGTGCCGACCGGCGCTTTCAGATAGCCGACATAGTCGTCCATCTCGATCTGCGTCTTGACCCAGTCGGGCATTTCGGAGGCGAGTCCCTTGCCGCAGACATCGCCCTCGAAGGGCGCGCCCATCTCGACGATGTCGAAATCGACCGTGCCGGTCGCGATCGACTGCTGCAGGCGCGCATTGTAGTCGGCCTGGGCGAGATCGATCCAATTGATCTTGGCGCCGGTATAGGTCTCCCACGGCTTGAGGAAGCCACGGAACAGCAGATTGTGCAGGTTCTGATTGTTGAGCCCCATGAAGGTGAGCTCGACGCCCTTGAACTCGCCTTCCTTCACATTGGCCTTGGTCGCGCCGAGGCACAGTTCGCCGACCTTCTGCCAGTCGGCATCGGTGGGCGATCCCTTGCCGACGCCCGGCACCTGCAGCAGCTCCTTGCGCAAATCCGATTGCGCGAAAGCTGATGGCGCGAGCGCGGTGACGCCGCCTGTCGCGGCGAGCGCCGACACAGCGGCGGCACCCTTCAGCACGGTGCGGCGGTTGGCCTGGAGCGCCAGCAGCATTTCGTATTGTTGCGGTTTCACGATACATCCTCCCTTTGCAATGCTTATTTTCTAACATGTTAGAATGTACAGCACGGCTGTCAATCGAAAGCCTTATGCGGAAAAAGCGAAAGCACCCGCGCCGAAATGAAATTCCTTACGCGCCCGCCTTGAGCAGGGCGTCGACGTCCTGGCGGGTCGGCATGGAGGGCGCGGTCCCTGCCCTTGTGACGGAAATGCCCGCCACCGCCGCGCCGAAGCGCGCTGCGTCCACGGCCGAGGCGCCTTCGGCAAGGGCCGCGGCGAGGCCGCCATTGAACGCGTCCCCTGCCCCGGTCGTCTCGACGACAGTGCCCGCCTTGACGGCCGGCACCAGGAGAGACTGGCGCGCCGAATGGAGATAGGCCCCCGCCTCGCCGAGCGTGATCAAAGCGGTCCCCACGCCTTTCGCGAGAAAGACGTCGCCCGCCTTGCGCGCGTCAGCAGCGGTTTTGACCGCGATGCCGGTCAGGAGCGCCGCTTCGCTCTCATTCGGCGTGACATAGTCGCACAAGCGGTAGAGATCATCGTCGAAGCGTTCCGCCGGCGCCGGATTGAAGATGGTGACCGCCCCCGCCGCCTTGGCGATCTCGAGGCCGCGCCGTGCCGCCGCCACCGGCTGCTCGAGCTGGGTGACGAACACCGCGGCATCTTGGATGGCCGCGGTCGAGGCCTCGACGTCTGCGGCGCCGATCGTCGCCGCGGCACCCGGCACGACGATGATGGCATTGTCGCCGGTCACCTCGTTCACGAAAATGAAGGCGGCGCCCGTCGGCTGATCGTGCATCTCGACGACGCGCGGCGTGATGCCTTCCTTTGTCCAGGTGTCGAGCGCGATGGCGCCGAACGCGTCGCGGCCGATCTTCGAGATGAAGGTCACCTGCGCTCCGGCGCGCGCCGCGGCGACCGCCTGGTTGGAACCCTTGCCGCCGGGCCCGACCTTGAAGCCTGTCCCCGCGATCGTCTCGCCGATGGCCGGCAGGCGGCCGGCGCGGAACGCCAGGTCGGCGACGAAGATTCCGAGGATGGCGACGCCCTTGCGCTGGCTCATGGTCGCTGCGCGGGAGTTCAGTTGAGCCTGAGCCCTGTCTCCTTGTCGAAGAGATGCACGGACTTCGGATCGGGCGCCATGGGCAGGTCCTCGCCCGGACGCGCCGCGATGCGCTCGCGGAACACACCCACCACCTTCTGTCCGCCGACCTTGGCGAACACCTGGGTCTCCGATCCCGTCGGCTCGATCACCGACACTTCCGCCTTGATGCTCTGACCGCCGAGCGCGAAATGCTCGGGCCGGATGCCATAGATCGCGGGGCGGCCGTCGGAGTCCTTGGGCGCCGCGGCGAGCGGCAGGTCGACGCCGTCTTCGGTGACGAAGCTCGCTTTGCCGTTCACCTTGATCTTGCCCTTGAGCAGGTTCATCGCCGGCGAACCGATGAAGCCCGCGACGAAGATATTGGCGGGACGGTCATAGAGCTCGAGCGGCGAGCCCGACTGCTCGACGATGCCGTCATGCATGACCACGATGCGGTCGGCCATGGTCATGGCCTCGACCTGGTCATGCGTCACATAGACGGTCGTGGTCTTGAGACGCTGATGCAGCTCCTTGATCTCGGCCCGCATCTGGACGCGCAATTTGGCGTCGAGATTGGACAAGGGCTCGTCGAACAGGAACACCGCGGGATCGCGCACGATGGCGCGGCCCATGGCGACGCGCTGGCGCTGGCCGCCGGACAGTTGGCGCGGATAACGGTCGAGATAGGGCACGAGGTCGAGGATCTCGGCCGCGCGCTTGACGCGGGTCTCGATCTCGGGCTTGGGGGCGCGGCGCATCTTGAGCGCGAAGCCCATGTTCTCGGCCACCGTCTTGTGCGGATAGAGCGCATAGGACTGGAACACCATGGCGATGTCGCGGTCCTTGGGCGGCAGGTCGTTGACCACCTTCTCGCCGATGCGGATGTCGCCCGAGGTGATCGGCTCGAGGCCGGCGATCATACGCAGCAAGGTCGACTTGCCGCAGCCCGACGGCCCGACCAGGATGACGAACTCGCCGTCCGCTATGTCGATCGACACGCCATGGATCACTTCCTGGTTGCCATAGGCCTTGCGCACGTCAACGACATCGACCGAAGCCATCGAGTTCCTCCCACATATTTCTGGGGGCAAACGTTATTGCATCTTTTCCGGGTGGTCCAGCGCGGATCGCGGCAGCGGGTTGCGAGGCGAGTGCCAATCCATCCGCAGTTCGCTAGACTGCCGAATCATGGCCGGCCCTTCCCCCAAGCGTATGATCATGCCGCCGACGCGCGCCTCGGCCGCCGCCGACGAGCTCAGGCGCCGGATCCTCGAGGGCGACTATCCGGCCGGCATGCAGCTGCGGCAGGCGGTTCTGGCGGAAGAGCTGGGCATCAGCCGCATTCCCTTCCGCGAAGCCCTCATCCTGCTCGAGGCCGAGGGCCTGGTGCAGATGGAGGCGCATAAGGGCGCCGTCGTCGCCGGCTTTTCGCCGGAAGAGGTCGAGGAGCTGTTCGAGTTCCGGGCGCTGCTCGAGCCGGCTCTGCTGGAGAAATCCGCCCCGCTCCTGACCCAGGCGGACTATGCCGAGCTCGACGCCATCCTCACCGAATACAGCGACGAGCTCAGGACGCAGAATCCGGGACGCTGGGGCGCGCTCAACACCGAGCTCCACACCCTGCTCTACCGCCGTGCCCGGAGCCCCCGCATGCTCTCGACCGTCGACCAGCTGCTCAAGAGCACCGACCGCTTCGCCCGCATGCAGCTTGCTTATACCGACGGCCGCGAGCGCGCCGAGCGCGAGCATGGCGAGATCGTCGCCGAATGCCGGAGCGGCAATGTGAAGAAGGCCGCGCGCCTCCTGCGCCAGCATATATTGACCGCGGGCGACGCGCTGGTCAGCCTGCTCAGGGAGCGCCAGCAGGCAAGCGAGCTCGCCAAGGTTTGACCCGGTTCAGCCGGGAAACGACCGGCGCTCCACGAAGCGGACTCGCGCTTCGCCGAGCGCGCCGGCCAGGGCGTCGATCAGATGCGCGACATCGTCCCTGGCCGTGCCATGCATCGCCTCGGCGACGATCAGCGCCGTGGTGGTCGTGTCGCGGATGGCGGAACGGCCGCTCTGCCGGTTCGTCCAGCGCCTGGCATGGGCATGGCCGCCGTCGTCGGCATAGATCACCTCCTCCGGATCCGGACGCTCGATCTCGCCCGAGAAGGCTTCATAGGCCTCCGTTCCCGTGGCGTGGCGCACCTCGAGGCGCCCTGTCATCATCGCCATGTCGATCGCGGCGACGGGAATGGCGAAGGCGAGCGAGACGGCATTGCACAGATCGACCAGAGGATGGATCAGGGGCAAGGCGCCCTCTTTCCGCAACCGCCGCAGCAAAGCTTCCGAAGCGCAGCGATATTGCGTCGGCTTCAATCCCATTTTGGCGAAGGCACGGCGCCAGGCCTGGATCTCGGGCAAGTCGGATTCCGTTCCCGCGCCGAGCCGCCGGGCAGCCATGGACGTAAAATCTGAAACCACCCCGGCGACATCCATGCCGCGGCCTATGCCGCTCACCAGAAGCGCTTCGGCGGCGAGCTCCGGAAAACCGGCTGTGATCGACGGCGCATAGCCAAAGTTCATGCGCCTGTCCTCGCAGACCGGTCCGTCCGCGTCTTGAACGAAATTGCACGCCCCACTTGCGAGATCGCTTTCGCTTCTCCGCGCAACCCTTTGAAAGGAATCCTGCTTCCGGCCCCATCCACAGGCGGATTTGCGAGAATCTCTTTCCGGGCTTGACGCCGTTCGGTCTTAGCGTAACGTAGGTGGTATGACAGGTATACCAGCCGAGAGCCGGCCTATCCGGCCCCAGAAGCTCTATGAGCAGGTCTCGGCGCGGCTCGAGGCCCGCATCATCGACAAGACCTATGACATCGGCGACCTGCTCCCTTCGGAGCGCGACCTGATGCGTGAATTCGGCGTCGGCCGCCCGGCCATCCGGGAGGCGCTGGCGCATCTGCGCAATATGGGCCTCGTCGAATTGCGCTCGGGCGAGCGCGCCCAGGTCATCCGGCCGACGGCGGAAGTCGTGGTCGATGCCCTCTCCGGCGTCGCCAGGCACATGCTCGCCGCGCAGGACGGCGTGCGCAACTTCCAGAACGCGCGCCTCTTCTTCGAAGTGGGCCTCGCCCGCCATGCCGCCGCCCATGCGGCGCCCGAAGACATCGACCAGTTGCGCCAGGCGCTCGAGGTCAACCACGCCGCCTTGAGCGACCTCGACCGCTTCGAGAAGACCGACGTCGCCTTCCACTATGTCCTGGCGGTGATCCCGCGCAACCCGATCTTCCCGGCGATCCACGCGGCCATCGCCGAATGGCTGGTGCAGCAGCGCCACATCACGCTCAACTGGCGCGGCCGCAAGGGCACGGCCGGGAAGGCCTATGAGGCGCACAAGGCCATCTTCGATGCGATCGCCGCGCGCGATCCGGACCTGGCCGAGACGGCGATGCGCGATCACCTCGCCCATGTGGCGAGCGTGTTCTGGGAAGCGATGGAGTCCGACGCATGACCGGCTATGTGATCCTGGTCGATTTCCTGCTGAAGCCCGGAAGCAAGGCGGAGTTCCGCCGCGCCATCGACGCCAATGCCCGCGCCTCCTGCCGCGACGAGCCCGGCTGCTCGCGCTTCGACGTGGTCGAGCCTCAGGGCGATGCGGACCGCATCCTGCTCTATGAGATCTATGACGACCGCGCCGCCTTCGAGGAGCACCTGAAGACGCCGCATCTCGCCGCCTTCGAGGCGGCGAGCAACCATCTGGTGACGAAGAAGACGGTGATCGCCGCCGATCTCGTCTGCGAAGGATCAAGGGATTAGATACTGGGAGAAGTCACATGAATGTTTCCGGCCTCAAGGCCATGGCCAGGACGAAATCCCCGAAATTCGGGCATTTCATCGTCGAATTCGCCACCCCTGGCATCGGCCATATCATGAAATCGGCCGGCTGCGACTTCACTCTCTTCGATCTCGAGCATTCGGGTTTCGGCTTCGAGACGGTGAAGAGCGCCTTGCGCTATTTCGAGGCCGCCGACCTTCCCGCCATCGTGCGCGTGCCCTCGCGCGAATATCACCATATCGCGCGCGCCATGGACATGGGCGCCGAGGGCCTCATGCTGCCGATGGTCGGCAATGTCGATGAGGTGCGCCACATCGTGAACTCGATGAAATATCATCCGCAAGGGCGGCGCGGCGTGGCGCTGCAGGTGGCGCATGACCGCTACCGGCCGGGCGCCGTCGCCGACAAGTTCGTCGCCGCCAACAACCGCACCACCCTGTTCTGCCAGATCGAGACGGCGGAGGGCGTCGAGAATGCCGAGAAGATGGCGGCGATCGATGGCGTCGACTGCCTGTGGGTCGGCCATTTCGATCTGTCGGTGTCCCTCGGCATTCCCGGCCAGTTCGATCACAAGGACTTCAAGCGCGCCATCGAGCGCACCATCGCCGCGACCAAGAAGCACAAGAAGGCCCTGGGCCGGCTCGTGCCCAATGTCGAGCTCGGCATCGATATCTACAGGCAGGGCTTCGATTTCGTCTGCTATTCGGGCGACGTCTGGCTGCTGCATCAGGCGCTCGAGGACGGCATCAAGAAACTGCGTGCCGGCTGCGGCAGGAAGAAATAGGAGGCATCGATGGCTGAGCCCTTCCGCGTTGCGCTCTCGGGTGATTTCAAGAAGGCCGACGGCTCGCCGACCTATCCCGATTTCGACCTGACGCCGCTCACGGCCGCGCCCGATGTGGAGATGGCCTTTCTCGAGCCGCACAATCCCCTGCGTGCCGAGCAGCTCGAGGATTTCGATGCCCTGATCCTGCTCGCCCACCGCTTCGCGCCCGAGAGCGTGCCGAGATCGGGCCGGCTCGCCGCCGTGGCGCGTTTCGGCGTCGGCTATGACACGGTCGACGTGCCGGCCTTGAGCAAGGCCGGCATCGCCTTGGTCATCACGCCCGACGGGGTGCGCCGCCCGGTCGCCGTCTCGATCATCACCCTCATGCTCGCTCTGACCGGCAAGCTCATGATCAAGGACAGGCTGACGCGCGCGGCTCAGGCCGGCTTCGCCAAACGCTCGGACCACATGGGCGTGGGCCTGGTCGGCCGCACCCTGGGCTCGATCGGCATCGGCAATATCGGGGCCGAGATGTTCCGCATGGCGAAGCCTTTCGACATGAAGTTCATCGCCCATGATCCTTTCGCCGACAAAAAGGTCGCCGACGAGCTCGGCATCCGGCTCGTCGCGCTGGAGGACGTCTTCCGCACGGCCGACATCGTCTCGGTGAGCTGCCCGCTGAGCTCCGAGACCCATCACCTCGTCAATGCCGAGCGCCTCGCGCTGATGAAGCCGACCGCCTATTTCATCAACACGGCGAGAGGTCCCATCGTCGACCAGAAGGCGCTGACCAGGGTGCTCCAGGAGCGCAAGATCGCCGGCGCCGGCCTCGACGTGCTCGAGCAGGAGCCGCCCGACGCGGACGACCCCATCCTCGCGCTCGACAATGTGATCCTGGCGCCGCATGCGCTGTGCTGGACCGATCAATGCTTCGCCGGCAACGGCGCGGCCGATGTCAAAGCCGTGCTCGACATCCAGAAAGGCCGAGAGCCCCGCGGCATCGTCAACCGGGATGTGCTGAAGCATCCGGACTGGCAGCGGCGCCTCGCCGATTTCCGCAAGCGTTATGGAGACTCATAAGAAGAAAAGTCGTTTCAGCTCAACTCATGCCGGCCCAGCAGAAAGCCGGTTCGACCCAAGAACAGACGTGCCGACGGACACTCAAACTGGGAGGACTGAAGATCATGAACGACCGTGAGAAACGTGATTTCCAAGCCGGCCTCGATGCCGAGATCGATGCATGGCTCAGGGGTGAGGACACCCGCCGCAGCTTCATCAAGAAATTCGGCCTGATGACCGGCCTTCTGGCCACCTCGGGCGGCATCATGAGCCCCTGGGCCGAGACTGCCCTGGCGCAGGCCGCCGTCGATCTCGCCGATCCCTCGACGCCTCTCGGCAAGGCGCAAGCCGCGGCCATGAAGGCTTCGACCGAGGGTCCGGCCGAAGGCTCCGCCTATCGCGCCGCCCAGGCCGCCAAGCAATATGGCGGTATCACCATCAACATGACCTATGAGGCGGGCCTCCAGGCGCTCGACCCGCGCAATTTCTCGGGGCCCGTGTGGGAGCAGCTCACCGGCATCAAGTCGAATGTCGTGGAGCTGTCCAATCCTGACCAGTATTCCAAGGCGGTCGCCGAGCACATTGCGGGCTCGGGCGCCTATGACGTCCTCGACATCTCGCCCGCCTGGACGCCGTCCCTCGCCGATGGCGGCGTGATCGCGCCGCTCGACGACTACATCGCCAAATACATGAACCAGGCGGATCTCGATGACGTGCATCCGCTCTACAAGGCGCTGCCCACCTATAAGGGCAAGATCTGGGGCTTCTTCGACGATGGCGACATGTTCGCCCTCTATTACCGCAAGGACATCTTCGAGGACCCGAAGCTCAAGGAGGCCTATCAGGCCAAGTTCTCGAAGGCCTTGGAGCCGCCCAAGACCTGGGAGGATTACGCGCAGGTCGCGCAGTTCATCACCGACAACCTGGCGCCCAACGTCTATGGCGCGGGCCACTTCCGCAAGGCTGGAAGCCCCGGCAACCAGTTCGACTTCCTGCAGCAATACCGCGCCAATGGCGGCGTGCTGTTCGGCGACGACATGAAGGCCGGGCTCGAGTCCGAGGCCGGCCTCAAGACGCTGACCAACATGCTGGCGGCCAATGCCGCTTCGATTCCCGGCAACAACGAGCTCGACGCGGTCTCGCTGTGGGCGGCGTTCCTGCAGGGCAAGGTGGCGATGATCTATTCATGGCCGCCGACGGGACGCATGGCGGCCAACTATTCGCAAAGCGCCAAGGCCATCAACTTCATCCCGCAGTCCTCGATCGCCGGCAAGGTCGGCTATGCCGTGGTGCCGGGCAACCCCGAGCATGCGACGGGCTACAACAAGGCCTTGTCGGCGGATTCGCCCAATGCGGAAGCGGCCTATCTCTTCATGCAATGGGCCACCTCGCCGCCGGTGTCGCTCGCCCGCGTGATGCTGCCCTATGCGCTGCGCGATCCCTATCGCCTGTCGCATTTCAAGTCGGAGCTCTATGGCGAGCTGTTCCCGAGCGCCAAGGAGTATCTCATCAACCTCAACAACTCGGCCAATGTCGGCCTGCTCGACATCATCATGCCGGGCGCCCAGGATTATTTCCTGAGCCTCGACCGTTTGTGCACGTCGGTCTGGGCCGGCACCGATCCCAAGGCGGCGCTGGCGACGGCGGCGGCCGAGTGGAACCAGACGACAGAGCGCCTCGGCGTCGATCAGCAGAAGGCCTTCTATGCCGAGTTCAAGAAGCTGCCCGGCTCATCCGCCGACAACACGGTCGAGAAACTGGGCATGGCGGTGAAGCTTTGATGACGCACAAGCAAGCTTGTCTTGCTACGTATTCCCCTCCCCCTTGCGGGGAGGGGTTAGGGGTGGGGGTCGGGTGGTATCGCCGAACTGCTTCGTTACGGCCGATGCGGATCATGCAGAATTCGGTGGGACCACTTGACCCTCACCCCGTCCCTGCGGGCCGACCCTCCCCACAAGGGGGAGGGTAAAATGAATCCAACCCGCCTCGATGCGCTCTCCGAATGGAGCGACCGGCATTTCAAATGGCTCCTGGTCGCGCCCGCCGTGCTGTTGATCCTGGCGCTTTCGGTCTATCCCTTGCTCTTCTCGGTCTGGGTGCTGTTCGTCAATTACGACTTCACCGTGCCGGGCCACGGCTTCGTCGGGCTGCGCAACTTCACCCGCGTGCTGGCCGATCCGGTGGCGCGCTGGTCGCTCTGGGTCACCGTTCTCCTCTCCACCATCAATGTCACGATCGAGTTCCTGCTCGGCCTCGCGCTGGCGCTGGCGATGGTCAGGAACTTCCGCGGCCGCGGCATCATCATGTCGCTGCTGATCATCCCGCTCTTCATCAGCCCGGTGATCGTGGGCCAGGCCTGGGCGCTCCTGCTGCAGCGGCCCTTCGGCCCGACCAACTACGTGCTGGGCCAGATCATCGGCCAGGACGTGACCATCGGCTGGCTCACCCAGGCGCCGTGGAACTTCATCGCCCTCGTCCTCGCCGATGTCTGGCAGTGGACACCCTTCATGTTCGTGATCCTGCTCGCCGGGCTCACCGCCATCCCGCCCAATCTCTATGAGGCGGCCGAGCTCGACGGCGTGGACGGCTGGCGCGCCTTCTGGTGGATCACGCTGCCCTTGCTCGGGCCCATGATCCTGCTCGCCATCACCTTCCGCATCCTCGATGCGGTGCGCCTGTTCGACACGATCTTCGTCATGACCGGCGGCGGGCCTGGCACCAACACCTATTCGACCTCCTTCTATCTCTACACGCTGGGCTTCACCCAGTTCCATCTCTCCGAGGCGACCGCCGGCGCCTGGATCTTCCTCGTCCTCACCGCCATCCTCATCACCTTCCTGGTGCGTCGTCTGCTCAGGGCGGAACCGACATGACCAGGAGCCCGTTCACCCGCGCCAATATCACGAGGGCGCTGCTCCTCGGCGGCTTCCTCGCCTTCACCTTCGTGCCGCTCTATTGGATGTTCATCACCTCGATCAAGCCGAGCGACGACTATTTGGCTGTGCCGCCGGTGTGGTTCCCGGCCGAGCCCACGATCCTGCATTACACCGCCGCGCTCTTCGCCTATCGCGGCTTCGACGGCCTCATCAACAGCCTCATCATCTCGCTCGCCGCCACCTTGCTCTCGACCGTGTTCGGCACGCTGATGGCCTATAGCCTCGCCCGCTTCAACACCGGCGGCCAGCACCTCTCCTTCTGGGTGCTGTCGCAGCGCTTCCTGCCGCCCATCGCGACGGTCCTGCCGATCTTCCTGATCTACCGCGCCTTGGGCCTGCATGACACGCATTTCGGCCTCATCATCGCCTATACGGTCTTCACCTTGCCGGTGACGGTGTGGATGATGTTCGCCTATTTCCGCCAGATGCCGAAGTCGCTCGAGGAGGCCGCATTGGTCGATGGCTGCACGCGTTGGCAGTCGCTGTGCCGGGTCGCCGTCCCGCTCGCCGCGCCCGGCATCGTCGCCGCCGCGGTCTTCGCCTTCATCGCCTGCTGGACGGAATTCTTCTTCGCGCTCATCTTGACGAGCCGCACCGCCTTCACCTTGCCCACCGTCTTCCGCGCCTTCTTGGGCTTCCAGGGCGCCCAATATGGCGAGGCGAGTGCCCTCGCCATGGTCTCGCTCGTCCCCTCGATCATCTTGGGGATTCTGGTCCAGCGCCACCTGGTGCGCGGGCTGACGCTTGGCGCCGTGCGCGGTTAGAGCGTTTCCCGCCAAAGTTGCTCGACTTTGGCGATAAGGAAACGCTCCAAAGAAAGGACTAGGAAAGGGAATATGGCTCACGTCACCATCACGGGGCTGCACAAGCACTTCGGCGCCGTCCATGTCGTGAAGGGCATCGACCTCGCGATAGCGGACGGCGAGTTCGCGGTCCTGGTCGGCCCGTCCGGCTGCGGCAAGTCGACCTTGCTGCGCACCATCGCCGGGCTCGAGACGGCGAGCGAAGGCACGATCGAGATCGGCGGCCGGGTCGTCAACGACATGCGCCCGCGCGACCGCGACGTCGCCATGGTGTTCCAGGATTACGCCCTCTACCCGCATATGACTGTGGCGGAGAATATCGGCTTCGGCCTCAGGGCCCGCAATTTCCCCAAGCCTGAGATCGAGACGCGGGTCAAGCGCGCCGCCCGGATGTTGAACATCGAGCCGTTCCTCGATCGCCTGCCCCGCCAGCTCTCGGGCGGCCAGCGCCAGCGCGTCGCCATCGGCCGCGCCATCGTGCGCAACCCGCAGATCTTCCTGTTCGACGAGCCGCTTTCCAATCTCGACGCCCAGTTGCGCGACGAGATGCGGAGCGAGATCAAGCGCCTGCATCAGGAGCTGGGCGCCACCATGATCTATGTGACCCATGACCAGATCGAGGCCATGACGCTCGCCGACCGCATCGTGCTCATGAATGGCGGCCTGATCGAGCAGTCGGGCAGCCCGCTCGAGCTCTATGAGCGGCCCAGGACCCGTTTCGTCGCGGGCTTCCTCGGCTCGCCCAAGATCAATTTCATCGCGGCCACACTCCAAGAGTCCGGCATCGTCTTCGCCGACGGCCAGATCTTGCGGTTGCCGCAGGACGCAATCAACCGTTACAAAAATCATCTGGGCAAGGCGGTCGTCTTTGCGATAAGGCCACAGCATATCGATCGCGCGGACGACGGCAGGACGGCCAATATATCGAGCCGCATCGATCTCGTGCAGCCCACGGGCGCGCGCACCTATGTGACATTCGCGATAGACGGAGAGCCCGTGATGGCGGAGCTTGACGCGCATGACGCGGGCAAGCCGGGCGACGAGCTTCGGGTCGCCTTCGATCTCGATCACTTCATCCTGATCGAGCCGGAGAGCGGCCGTGTGCTGGGGTCGTGAGTTAAATCCTCCCTCCGCCGCGCGGCACGCGCGGGGAAGGAGATTTTTGCGTGAAGGAGAACCATCATGAGCACGAACGAGCCCTCACGCGCCGTGCGCCTCTACGGCACCGAGGAATCGGTCGCACCGCCGCGGGTCGTCCGGGCAGGAGAGCTGTCCGCCGAATTCGAGGCCGGCAATCTGCGCTACATACGATTTGCCGGCATCGAGATGATCCGCGCCGTGTCCTTCATCGTGCGCGACCGCAACTGGGCCACCTACACGCCGGCGCTGTCCAATCTCCTCATCGAGCAGGACGCCGACGGCTTCGCCATCAGCTATGACGCCGAAACCAAGGACGCCGGGCAGGCCTTCCGCTATGCGGCACGGATCTCGGGCTCCGCCGCGGGCGCCATCGAATTCGCCGCCGAAGGCGTCGCCACCACCGACTTCGTCACCAACCGCACCGGCTTCGTGGTCCTGCATCCGATCGCGGGCGTCGCCGGCCGTCCGGCCCGGGTCGAGGCCGCCGACGGCAAGCGGCTCGACACCACCTTTCCCGAGCTCATCTCGCCGGCGCAGCCGATCATGAACATGCGCGCCATCACCCATGAATTCGCCCCCGGCGCCAGGGTCGTCTGCCGCATGGAGGGCGACGTCTATGAGATGGAGGACCAGCGCAACTGGATGGATGCGTCCTACAAGACCTATGTCCGCCCGCTGTCCAGGCCCTGGCCCTACACGCTGAAGGCGGGCGAGCGCCTGGCGCAGAAGGTTTCGCTGAAGCTCGACGGCAAGCTCGCCGGATCGTCCAGGCGGCCGAAGGCCGTCACGCTGCGGATCGGCAAGCGCATCGGCAGCGTGCCGCCCCTGGGCGTCGGCCTCATGCCCGAGGACGCAAAGGCGACGCTCGCATCATCGGAGCTTCTGGACAAGCTCAAGCCGGCGCATGTCGTCTGCCACTATGACACGCGCCTCGGCCATGACGAGACTTCCCTGAAATCCATGCTCGCGGCGGTTCGCGCCCTCGGCGCCGAGGCCTGGCTCGAGGCGGTGGTGACCAAAGTGGACGGCTTCGAGGAAGAGATCGCCGCCTTGGCCCGGATCGTCAGCCGGCTGAAGAACCCGTTCAAGGTGGTGTTCCTGTCGCCCGCCTCCGACATGAAGAGCACGCAGCCGACCGGACCGTGGCCGCCCTGCCCGCCTCTGGCCGACATCTACAAGCTCGCCCGCCTGCTTTTTCCCGACACGCGCATCGCCGGTGGCATGATGAGCTATTTCACCGAGCTCAACCGCAAGCGGCCGCCCGCCGGCCTCGCCGATGTCATCACCTTCACCACTTCGGCCCTCGTGCATGCGGGCGATGACCGCTCGGTGACCGAAGGCCTGGAAGCTTTGCCCGCCATGGCGATGAGCGCCCGCGCCTTCATCGCCGGCAAGCCGTTCGCCGTCGGTCCGAGTGCCATCGGCATGCGCTTCAATCCCTATGGCGCGGCGCCGCAGGCCAACCCGAAGGACGTGCGCCAGGCCATGAACTGCAACGATCCGCGCCAGCGCGGCCTGCTCGGCGCCGTATGGAACCTCGCTTATTTCGCGCATTTCGCCCGCAATGGCGCCGAAGCGATCGCGCTTGGCGGCCTCACCGGGCCGTTCGGCGTCGTCCACGGCAAGGCCGACTGGCCGCAGGCTTGGTTCGACGCGAACAAGGGCGGCCTCTATCCGGTCTTTCACGTCCTGCGCGGGCTGGCGCAGCTCAAAGGGGCCGACCTCCTCGACACGGCCGTCAGCCGCCCGCGCGACGTCCAAGCCCTCGCCGCCCGCCGCCCGGACGGCAAGACCGAGCTGTGGATCGCCAATCTCACCGGCGATGAACTGACCGTCGACATCGGGCAAAAATTCGCGGGTGCCCGCGCCGCGCTCCTGGATGCCGAGCGTTTCGTCAGCGCCGCAGAGAAGCCCGGGCTTCTCGATAGGACCTCTGTCCTGAAAACATCTCGGATCACGCTCGACGCCTATGCGGCAGCCCGGGTTGTCTCGAACTGAGTCCTTCGACTTGATAGCCGTCCTGTTCCTCCACTCAGGAATGGAACTCACGTGCTGAAGGAATTTGATCCCACAAATCTATTAACCATTTGACCAAAATAGCGTTTCCTAAGGTCAATAAATATTTAATAAATATCAACAGCTTTCTGGTCGATCAGCTTAAGAGCGGCCGGTGGCGGTGACGTTAGTCCAGTGATCCGAGTCCAATTCTTCCTCTGACCGGCCAGACGGCTTGGCAATGATAGGAGGAATTTGACTATGTCTAATCGAAATCGAGATACACAAGAAACTTCGACCACCATTGGTCGGGTCAAGGATCAGACACGTTTCTGGAGAGCGGTATTTCTGGCCAGCACTCTGGTGACGTCCCCAAGCCTTGGCCTGAGCAGAGCCCATGGCGCAAATGGTCCAGAATCCCAAGCGCGAAGCGAGCCCTCTTCGGAGGCCATGAGAATCTTCGTCGAGAATTCCGAAAGGCCTGCTGCTTTCGGCGGCTCTTACCAGGTCGCCGAACGAGGCAAAGGTGGCGGCCGCGGGTCAAATCGCGATGGTGATCGTGGATCTGGCAGATCGGGTGGAGATGGCGACGGCGACGGTGACAGTTCCGGTCGAAGCCAAGGGAGTGGTGACCACGGCAAATCTCAAAAAGGCGGAGACTCCGACAAGGGCCACTCCAAAGGCTCGTCTGAACAAGGCAAAGGCGGGAAAAAGGGCAAAAGCGGCGACGGTGATGGCGACGGCGACGGTGATGGCGACGGCGAC
>JBFWNN010000033.1:0-63767 GCA_050251035.1 Parvibaculaceae bacterium | reverse complement strand
GTCGAGCGTCCGGTCCACCAGAAACCGGGCGGCGGGACCGGTCGAGGCGTAATTGTTGAGGGGCTCGAGCTTGCGATAGAGATTGTCGTCGACGGGAAGGCAATGGGTGAGCGGGGCGGTCACGTAGGGCTGAGGCGCCACAGGATTAGGCATATTCACCTCCCGAAAAGTGAAATGCACGCTACGTCAATTATCGGATAATCGGATGAAAGAGTCCATCGCAACCCTCACCAGGAGAGGGCATCGATGACGACGACCAGGACCAGGGCCGCCGCGAGGAGGAGATTCAACAGGCGTGAGGCCCGCGGATGGCGCAAGGTCGCGGTGAGGACCGATCCCGCGAGCGCCCAGGCCGTGTGGATGAGGACGATCGCGGCGCTCAATATCAGGCATTTGAGGGCCGCATCGGCCAGGGCGCTCGCCGGCGCGAGCATCGCCTTGGAATAGACGGCGCCGATGGCGAGATAGGCCTTGGGATTGGCGATCGCGAGGAGCAATCCGGGCAGGAGCCCGGGAGCCGCCTCGTCCGCCCTGTCGGAAAGGGGCGGCGCCGTGGCGATCCGGAAGGCGAGATAGAGGATATAAAGCGAAGCGGCGACCGCGACCGGCAGAGCGAGCCCGGGGAGCGTGTGGAGCAAGGTCGAGGCGCCGAGCGCCACGGCGAGGAGCACGAGAATGGTGCCGAGATTGATGCCCGTCGCATAGGACAGCGAGCCACGGAAACCATAGGCGGCGGCGGTCGCGGCGACGCTCAAGGTCGCCGGACCCGGGCTGGCCATGAGCGCCAGGGCCGCGGCGAGAAGCGAGACAAGTCCCGGAAGAGAAAAATCTGCGAGCACGGAATCCTCCACCTGCCGGGAATTCAGACTAGAGGACCGGCAGCGCGAGGGTCTTGAATGATCGTGCAGAACGAAGCTTCGACGATCGAGCGGCGCGATTGCGCCGGCCCCCGAGGTTCGCTAGAGCTTCCGCCATGCCCGATCAGGTGCCCGGCAAGCCGCCCAAGACCGAGCCCGGCGTCGTCGCCGCGAGCGTCTATGCCAAGGGCAAGCGCGTCGCCGACATCGAAGTGGACGAGGCCGGCAAGTGGCAGAAGAAAGCCGGCCATGTCGTGTGGATCGGCCTGTTCGAGCCCGGTCGTGAGCTCCTCAGCCGGGTGAAGCGCCAGCTCAATCTGCATCCGCTCGCCATCGAGGATGCCGAGAAGGCGCATCAGCATCCCAAGATCGAGGAATATGGCGATGCGCTGTTCATCGTCGCCCGCACCGCGCAAATGGTCTCGGGGAGAATCGCTTTCGGCGAGACGCATCTCTTCGTCGGACGCGGCTATGTCGTCTCGGTGCGGCATGGCGCGTCGGCGTCCTATGCGACGGTGCGCCAGCACTGCGAATCCTGCCCCAAGATGCTGTCCAACGGCGAGGACTACATCCTTTACAAGATCCTCGATTTCGTCGTCGACAATTACATGCCGGTGGTCGAGGCGGTGCGCAAGGAGGTCGAGGACCTCGAGGATCGGGTCCTGCATGAGACGATCAGCACCCGGCAGGTGCAGCGGCTCTATGCGCTCAGGCGCGATCTCCTCAAGCTGCGCAATGCGGTGGTGCCCCTGGTCGACATCTGCCGAAGGCTCGAGCATGCCGAGCTCCTGCCCATCGATGCCGAGATGCGCTCGCATTTCCGCGACGTGACCGATCACGTGCAGCGCGTCCAGGAAGTCATCGACTCGTTGCGCGAGGTGCTGGCCTTTGCCTTCGAAGCGAGCCTGATGATGGGCCAGGCGCAGCAGAGCGCCATCACCCGCAAGCTCGCGGCCTGGGCCGCCATCCTCGCCGTGCCGACCGCGGTCGCCGGCATCTATGGCATGAACTTCGAGCACATGCCCGAGCTCAAATGGCAATATGGGTATTTCGCCATCGTCGCCGTCATCGTCGCGGCATGCGGCGTCCTTTATTACCGCTTCAAGCGCAACGACTGGCTGTGATCACGCGCTGACGGCCTGCCGGATTTCCGCCGCGCTGCAGGGTGTCATCGCGAGCCCCCGCAGCGTGTCGGCGACGCTCCGCACCAGGGCCGCATTCGAGGGCGCCACCGTGCCGTCGGGCAGCAGCAGGTTGTTTTCGAAGCCGACCCGGACATGGCCGCCGAGCAGCGCCGCGGTGGTGACGCAGGCTGCCTCATGGCGCCCGAAGGCGCATACGCTCCAATGGGCGAAACGGGGCATGTCCGGCGCGAGGAAAGGCAGCAGATCTTCCGGCCGCGAGGTCTGTGACGCGGTATACCGGCCCAGCACATAGAGCACCGGAACATCGGGCCAGGGCAGGTCACCCCTGGCGATCATCGCCGACAGCCTGCGAGCTTCGGCCGGATCATAGAGGATGATCTGCGGCATCACGTTCTCGCGGCGCATCCAGTGGAGGGCGCGGAAGAACCCGGCTTCCGCCGCCGCATCCGGCGCCAGCTCACGCAAGGCGAGCGAGGCCGCCTCGGGCCGGACCGCCTCGAGCACGGCGATCTGCTCGCGCGGCGTATAGAGGCCGAGCGACTCGGTGGTGATCTGCACCACCATCCTGGTCCCGACGGCGGCACCGATCGCGGCGATCACATTGCGAAAGGCCGCGGCATCCAGGAGATGCGATCCATCGGGCTTGCGCACATGCACATGAATCATGCCGGCGCCCGCCGCCAGGCATTCGGTGGCGCACCGCGCCAGCTCGGCGGCGCTCAGGGGCAGCGCCGGATGATCGGTCTTGGTGCGGCGCCCGCCATTGGGGGCTATCGCAATCGCTACCTGGCGGGGGTGGTCGGCTTCGGTCATGGTATCCATCTATATATGATCCAAATAGATCATTGAATCAGTATTTGCAACAAACGTTGCGAACACGTCACGAAACCGCTAAGGAAGATCCATGCAGGCTGGCCCGCTTTCCGAAAAGATCGTGCATCTCTTCGACGAGATGTCGGAGCAGCTGCGCGTGGCGGCGCGCTATGTCCTCGAACGCCCGCGCGAGGTCGCGCTGCTGACGATGCGCGAGCAGGCCCGCCAGGCCGACGTCCAACCCGCCACCATGACGCGGCTCGCCAAGCATTTGGGTTTCGCAGGCTATGACGATGTGCGCCAGCTCTATGCCGATGCAATGCGTCAGGAAGGAACGGGCTTCGCCGGCCGGGTCGGCGCCCAGACCCAGAGCCAAAAGCTCAAGGGCGACCACGCGCTGGCATCGGATATGCTGAGCGGCATCGGCGCGCAGCTCGCGGCGCTCGCCCAGCCGGCGGTGCTCGACAGCCTGGTGGCCGGCGCGCGGCGCATCGAAAGCGCGCGGAAGATCTATTGCCTCGGCCTGCGCTCCAGCCATTCGGCCGCCTGGCACCTGCATTACACCCTCGCCTTGGCGGGCAGGCAGTCCGTCATGCTGGATGCGATCGGCGGCATCGGTGCCGACACGCTCGGCAGCGCGACCCGAGACGACATATTGGTGGCGGTCAGCGTGCTGCCCTATACGCGCCAGACGATAGAGATCACCGACTATGCACGCTCCCTGGGCGTGCCGGTGATCGCGATCACCGACAGCCGCGTGGCGCCCCTGGCGATGTCCGCCGCAATCACTCTGGTCGTGCCGACCGAAAGCCCGTCCTTCCTGCACACGATGTCGCCCGCCTTCGTCATCGCCGAGATCCTGGGCGCCCTGGTCGCCGGACGGAGCGGCGATGCCGCGCGCGCGGCGCTGGCGCGTGTCGACCGGCAATCGGCGGCGCTCAACACTCATCTCGAAATTCGAGGCAAGCGCCCATGACCAGGCTTCTGCACCGCGCCATTCATTCCATCCCGCCCATTGCCGTCGGCGGCAAAGGGATCGAACTCTTCGATGCGGCCGGCAAAAGCTATATCGACGCCTCGGGCGGTGCCGCGGTCTCCTGCCTGGGCCATGGCCATCCCGACGTGCTGGCGGCGCTGCATCGCCAGCTCGACACTCTGGCTTACGCGCATACGGGCTTCTTCAGCTCGGAAGCCGCCGAGGAGCTGGCCGAGTTCCTGATCGCCGATGCGCCCGAAGGATTGAGCCATGTCTATCTCGTCTCGGGCGGATCGGAGGCCACCGAGGCGGCGTTGAAGATGGCGCGGCAATATTTCGTCGAGAAGGGCGAGCCCCGGCGCCGCCATATCATCGCCCGCCGTCAAAGCTATCACGGCAACACGCTGGGGGCGCTCGCCGCCGGCGGCAATGAATGGCGGCGCGACCAGTTCCGCCCCCTGCTCGTCGAAACCCATCACATCGATCCATGCTACGCCTATCGCCTGCAGCATGCGGGCGAGAGCGACGAGGCCTATGCGGCGCGCGCCGCCCAGGCGCTCGAGGACAAGATCATCGAGCTCGGGCCCGAAGAGGTGATCGCCTTCGTCGCCGAGACGGTGGTGGGCGCCACCGCCGGCGCCGTGCCGCCGGTCGCCGATTACCTCAAGCGCATCCGCGCCATTTGCGATCGCCACGGCATCCTCCTGATCCTCGACGAGGTGATGTGCGGCATGGGCCGCACCGGCACGCTCCACGCCTGCGCGCAGGATGGTGTAACGCCCGATCTCCTGACGCTGGCCAAGGGGCTCGGCGGCGGCTACCAGCCGGTCGGCGCGGTGCTCCTCGCGCAGCGGATATTCGACGCCTTCGCCGGAGGCTCGGGCTTCTTCCAGCACGGCCATACCTATATGGGCCATCCGATGGCCGCCGCCGCGGGGCTCGCGGTGCAGAAGGTGATCCGCCGCGACAATCTCCTCGGCAATGTCGTCGCCATGGGCGATGAACTCGAGCGCCGGCTCCTCGAGCGTCTCGGCAATCATCATCATGTCGGCGACATCCGCGGCCGTGGCCTGTTCCGCGGCGTGGAATTGGTCGCCGACCGCGCCAGCAAGGCGCCCTTCGATCCGGCGCTGAAGCTCCATCGCCGCATCAAGCAGGAGGCCATGGCGCGCGGCCTGATGGTCTATCCGATGGGCGGCACCATCGACGGCCGGCAGGGAGATCATGTCCTCCTGGCGCCACCCTTCATCGTCGACCGCACGGCCATCGGCGACATCGTCGATCGCCTGGGCGCCGCCGTCGATTCAGCGATTGCCGGCCTGCCGGCGCCTTCTCGAGCCTGCTAGAGAGCCGGCCGCCCGGGCGTGTTCACAGCGCCACAACCTGCCCCTCATGGATCGAGCGGTCGGCGGCGACGACGATCTTCAGGCTCTTGACGCCGTCATTCATGTGGTCGGTGAGATCGATGTCCTCCTCGATCGCCTTCAACAGATAACGCTGCTCCCGTTCGCACAGACCATCGTGATCGGGCTCGTCCGTCATGTCGATGCGTTCGTCGGGCTTCGACATGTCGGCATGATGCCAGAGGATCTGGTTGGTCTTGGTATGGGCGTTGATGTCGTCGGACTTCACATTGCCCGCGGTCTCGGCCATCACAATCGACACCGAGCCCTTGGGCCCGATGACGTCCTTCACGAAGAAGGCCGTCTCGCTCATCATCGGACCCCAGCCCGCCTCGTACCAGCCGACCGAGCCGTCGTCGAAGGAGACCTGCAGCATGCCGTAATTCTGCTTGGCGACCTCGTTGGTGAGCCTGGCCCCGATCGCATGCACCTTGACGGGCTTCGCCTTAGGCGCCATCTGGCACATGATGTCGACATAATGCACGCCGCAATCGACGATCGGCGGGAATGAGTCCATCAGCCTTTTGTGCCAGGCCCAGGTCTCGCCATTGGACTGCTGGTTGAGATTCATCCGGAAGACGAGCGGCGTGCCGAGCTGGCGCGCGATCTCGATGAACTTCACCCAGGAGGGATGGTGGCGCAGGATGTAGCCGATGACGAGCTTGCGCCTGGTGCGCCTGGCCGTCTCGACCACCTTCTCGGCATTGGCGACGCTGTCGGCCAGAGGCTTCTCGACAAAGACATGGGCGCCCGCCTCCATCGCCTTGATGGCGAAGTCGGCATGGGTGTCGGGAAGTGTGTTGATCGACACGACGTCGGGCTTGAGCTCGGCCAGCGCCGTCTCGAAACTGGAGAATTTCTTCGCGCCCTTCAGCGCCTCGGGCAGCTCGCGCTTGTCGATGCGCCTTTCGCACACGCCCACCACCTCGAAGCCCGGGATGCGCGTATAGGCCAAGGCATGGCTCATGCCCATATTGCCGAGGCCCACCACCAGGACACGCTTCTTCGCCATGCTCAATCCTCCCAAGCTGATCAGTGCTGCATCGCCTCGCCGATCCAGGCGAGGTTGGCCTTGCGGATATGGCCCCAATTGTAAAAGGCGAACTCGTCGACGCCGCCCGCCTTGAGCGCCGCGACGGCGGCGAGGAACTCGGCCTTGCCGGTGAAATCGGGCCAGGCCGGGCGCAGGATGGCCCTGACCTTTCCGACGCCGCGCAAGCGCCGCCTGATGTCGAAGAGATCGGCCTTCACGCGCGTGGCGCCCGGCTCGTAGAAGCAGGCTTCGATGATGCCCGCGGCCTCAGCCTGGCCCTTGAGGTCCGAGCCTTCATACCAGGCGCCGCCGGTCGGGCGCGCCACCGAAGGGATGACGGCGACAGTCGCGTCCTTGCGCACGGCGCCGCGGATCTCGGCGATGAGCGAGGTCACGAGGCCCGAGCGCCAGTCGAGGAAGCAGCGCAGATCTCCGTCGGCGCGCGTGTCGGCGAGCCAGAAGGCCTCCGCCATGTCGTCCGGAAAATCGATGTCGCTGGCGAGATAGGCGCTCACATCCTGCGCCACCTCGGCCTTCAGCCGGCCCGCGGCAATGCCGGATTTCTCGGCACTCTTGACGCAGTGATCGCAGAAGCACAGGCCCAGCATGTTGTCGAGCCAGCGATTGGGCCGGTTCAGCGCGAATTCGTGGTGATAGCCGTGAACATAGGGCAGGAAGCCCGGGGTCTCGAGCGACACGCCCGAGACGGCATAGCTTTCCGTCACATCGCGCGCGAGGCCCAAGGCATAGGCGCGGGCTTCGGGCGCGGCGGGGCAGAGGCTATAGACGTAGCGGTCGCCAAAGGCATTGGCGACGGTCGATTGCGGGTGAGCGGTGCCGAGCAGCGTATTGTGCAGGAGCACCAGCCAGGCATTCACCTTCATGCCGCCATGGGCCAGGAGCTCGGCCAGCACGTCACGCTCCTTGAGCATTTGGTTGGCGACCGGCTTGATGGCGCCATAGCGGCCGGCATTGGCCTTGAAATAGACGGTGCCGTCTTCCGGAAAATAGACCTTGCCCGACCGGCCATGCGGCCTCAGGAACTTGCCGGCATGGTAGCTGCCGGCCATGGTGACGGTGTCGAGGCCGAGATCGCGGAATTCGGCAATGGCTTTCGCGATCCCGGCATCGGCCAGGTCCCAGGCATAGCTATAGATGGCTTTGTAGCTCACGCGATGATCCGGCGGCGATCGTCACGACCGCCGCCTTCCTTCCTTTCTGGTTGTCAGAGGGCAGCCTTGATCGCCTCGACATCGACCTTCTTGTAGTCGTCCGACAAAGCGAAGCCTTCGGCGTCGGTCTTGACCTTCGCCGCATCGAAGCCGTTGGCGGCATCGATGAGATCGTTCTTGACCACGTCCTCGACCTTGATGTCGCCGGAGATCTGACCGATCTCCTTGGCGGTGTCGAAGAAGAGCTGCCAGCTTTCCGGGATGTGATAGCCCCATTTCTTGCGCTCGTCCCAGCGGCCGGCGAAGACATTGGCGAGCTGCATCATCGATTCCGTCGCCACCATGGGGTTCATCTGCGAGGAGAGGCCCGGAAACTGCTCCATCACGATCTGGGTCGCGGCGCGCGGATTGAGGCGGCCGAATTCGAGGCCGGCGGCCCAGCCCTTCAGGTAGTTGGCATAGAGCTCCTTCTTCGCGGCATCCTCGAAGTCGGCCTTGCGGATGACGAAGCTGTTGGCGGGCAGCTTGGAGAAGTCGCGGCCGAGGAAATAATCGAAATCGAGCCCCTGGCCTTTCCATTGCGCGCGCCAGCCTTCCCAGGAGAGCGCCGCATCGCCATTGCCCTGCTTCAAGACCGTGCCCCAGGCCGGCCAGCCGCCATCGACATATTTGACCTTGGTGATATCGACGCCCGCCGCCTTCAGCATCGGATCGCAGATCGACTGCCAGCCGGCGGAGCCCAGCACGATCGTCTTGCCCTCGATGCCCTTGATGTCGGCCGGCTTCTCGCCCTTGCGGAAGGCGAAATCGAACACGTCGGCGCCGCCCATATGGAAGACCGAGACCAGCGGAATGCCTTGCGCGAGGCCGAGCGAGAAGACGCCGGGCGAGGGATAGCCCATGTCGGCCTGGTTCTGGTCGACGAGCTTGACGCAGGCCGTCGCATCGGAGGGGCCGGGCTCGAGCGTCGTCTCGATATCGCCGAAATAGCCGTATTTCTTGCCGACCCAGTAGGGATAGTCGTCAAGCACCTCGATCGTGCCGCGCGGCGACACCCAGCGCACCGTGCCGCTGGCCGCCTCGGCCTTGCGCGGGCCGCCGAGGCCACCCAAGGCCGCAACCGAAACGCCCGCGGCGGTCAGGCTCAAGAGACGGCGCCGTCCAATCATCATCTGAGTCATGTCTGGTTTCCTCCTGTTTGTGCTTCTGTCGTCACGCACTTCTCGTCATGCTTCCCAGCTCGCCCATTTCTTGCCGATCCAATAGAACAGGACATAGATCGATATGCCGATGATCGCGAGAATGAGGATGATGGCGAAGAATTGCGGCATGCGGATGAGGGACGAATAATAGGTCAGGCGGTTGCCGAGGCCCTCCGCGCCCCCCACCATCTCGGCGCCCACCGTGGTCAGAAGCCCGAAGATCGAGCCCACCATCAGGCCGACGATGATCATCGGCATGGCCATCGGGATGCGGATCTTGGTGAAGATCTGGAAGGTCGAGGCGCCGAAGGAGCGGGCGAGCGCGATCTTGGCGAGATCGACGCGCCGGAAGCCGGTCGCCGAATTGATCATCACCATGGGGCCTGAGGCCAATGCCACCGCGATGATGCGCGGCTCGCTGCCGAAGCCGAGCTTGAGGATGAGGAGCGGCACCAAAGCCAGCATCGGCGTGGTGACGAGCAGCAGGATATAGGGCGTCACCACCTTCTCGACCAGGGGGAACTGGGTGATGACGGCGGCGAGGACGAACCCGATCGAGGCGCCGATGGCGAAGCCCACCAGCAATTCATAGAGCGTGGTCAGGAGATGCGGCCAGATGAACGTCCATTCGGTGAACAGCGCGGTCACGATCTGGCTGGGCGTGGGCAACACATATTGCGGCACCTCGAACCATTTGAGCAGGAGCTCGGCGCCGCCGATGATCACCACCGCGACCAGGATGATAATCAGCGTCTCGAATTTAGTGCGGTGATCGCCGAGGCCGAGGGAGGTTCCCGAAAGGCCGACGCTGCCGTCACCCGCCCCCTTCTTGCGGTTGAATTCCGGGATCTTGTCGCCCAGCGCCTTGTCCACTCGTCTTCTCCCTCGCGCGCTTCGTGCCGTTCGGTTTCAGGTGATCGCCAGGCCCTCATGGGCGCCGCGGCCGTGATCGATGCTCGCCTTGATCTTGAGCACGCGCTCGATGAAATCCGGCTTGGTCTGGATGTCGACCGGGCGCGGGCGCGGTATGTCGATGTCGAAAATGGCGGCGATCCGGCCAGGCCTCGCCGACATCACGGCGACGCGGTCGGCGAGGAAGATCGCTTCCGAGATGGAATGGGTGACGAAGACGATGGTCTTGCCGGTCTCCATCCAGATCTCCTGGATCAGGAGGTTCATCTCGTCGCGGGTGAAGGCATCGAGCGCGCCGAAAGGCTCGTCCATCAGGAGCAGCGAGGGGTTGACCGAGAGGCTGCGCACGATCGAGGCGCGCTGCTGCATGCCGCCCGACAGCTCGCGCGGGAACTTGGTCTCGAAGCCCTTGAGATTGACGCGCTCGAGCAGGCTGTCGATGCGCTGGCGGTCGGGGGTTTTGCGCTTGATCTCGAAAGGCAATGCGATATTGGCGAAGAGATTGCGCCAGGGCAGGAGATTGGCGTCCTGGAAGATCATGGCGATCTCGGGATGCGGCTTGACGATCTTCTCAGGCCCGAGCCTGATCTCGCCCTGGCTCAGCTCATGCAGGCCGGCCATCGACCACAGCAGGGTCGATTTTCCGCAGCCCGACGGCCCAAGGATGCACAGGAACTCGCCGTCCTTCACCTCGAGCGACACATCGTCGAGGGCATGCACCGAGCCGGTGCGGGTCTGGTAGTGTTTGCTGGCGCCCGTGACGACCATCTTGGCCGTTCTGCTCTTATCCGAAACGCGGGCGTCCTGGCGCATCTCAGTCGCATCCATCGTGGTGTTTCCGGCCCTGGAGTCGGTTCTCGTTATTTTGTCAAATGATGTGATAAAATTTCAGGCTCCGCAATCGCCAAGGGATGGTAACGCCCCATCCTGGCGGTGCAGGCATCTGTAGCGGGGATAGAAGGCGATTGATTTCAAGGCATTAGAGAACAGGCGGACAAAGAGTCTGTTGTATTGTTTTTGTTCTTTTTTTGTTCTATAAAATGTCTCATGTTTCTTGCCCCAGCGACCGGTCTTCCGCCTCCCCGCACGCGGCGCCCCAAGGCGTCCGCGAGCCTCGAGGATCTGCGCCGGCTGGTGGCGCCGCCGCATCGCGCTTCCGCCCCGGGCCGGTTCTTCTCCTTCGGGCTTCCGACCGTCGACAAGCTCCTTCCGCGCCAGGGCCTGTCGCTCGACAGCGTGCATGAGATCCATGCCGCCGCCGCTCTCGACTTGCCCGCCGCTCTGGGCTTCCTCACCGCCCTTTTGGTTTCCCTGCCCGAGAACGGGCCCGTCTTCATCGTCACCTCGGCGCAGAGCCTCGCCTCCATTGGCCGGCTCCACGGCCATGGCCTGCACGCGCTCGGCCTCGATCCGGTGCGCCTCACTTTCGTCGAGGCGCGAAAGGACGTGGATGCCTTCTGGGCGATCGAGGAGACCTTGCGCTCGGGCGCGGCCCAGATCGTCGTCGGTCTCATCGCGCAAGCGCTCGATCTCAAGAAGAGCCAGCGCCTGAGCCTCGCCGCGCGCGAGGCACGCCGGCCGCTTTTGCTGCTCAGGCCGCCCAGAGCCGCGGTCGCGAGCGCGGCCGAGACGCGCTGGCGCGTTGCGGCAGCCCCGGCCCGGCGCGAGCCTTCGGGCGCGCTCGCCGGATGGCGATGGCAGGTGGTGCTCGAGCGCTGCCGCAACGGTTCGACGGGTGAGTTTGTGTTGGAGTGGTCCCATGCGTCGCATCGTTTCGGTCTGGCTGCCGCGCTGGCCGATCCTGCGCTTCCTGACAGCGCAGGGCTCGGCCAAAGCCGTCGCGCCTGATCTGCCTTTCGTCCTCACCGTCGATGCGTCGGGAGGTCCGCGCATCGCCGCCACGTCACCGGCTGCCGAGCATTTCGGCCTCTTCATCGGCCAGACCTTGAGCGATGCGCGCGCCAAGGCCGGCGGCCTGTTGCAGGTCCAGGCGCTCGCGCCGGACCGCGACGCCGAAGCCTTGCGCCGGCTGACCCTGTGGGCGACGCGCTATACGCCCGCCGCCGCGCCCTGGGGCATCGAGAACGGCGGCGACGGCTTCTTCCTCGACATCACCGGCTGCGCCCATCTCTTCGGCGGCGAGGATGCGCTGCTCCACGATCTCATCAAACGCCTCAAGAGCTTCAGCTTCGCGGCGCGCTGCGCCATTGCCGGCACGCCGGGCGCGGCCTGGGCGCTCTCCCATGCCGCACGCTCCCTGCCGGTCTGTCTCGCCGAAGGGCACGAGAAAGCGGCGCTGCGGCCCTTGCCGATCAAGGCGCTGCGGCTCGGTCCTGACAGCCATGCGGCCTTGCGCCGGCTGGGCTTCAAGACCATTGGCAGGCTCATCGATGCGCCGCGGGCCCCCTTCGCCGCCCGCTTCGAAAGCGAATTGCTCCTGCGCCTCGACCAGGCGCTGGGCGTGCGGCGCGAGGCCTTGCATTACCTATCGCCGCCGCCCGCCTATCATGCGCAGCGCTCCTTCCTCGATCCGATCTGTGCGCAAGAGGCCGTCATCGCCACCGCGGCGAAGCTGACGGAGCAACTCATCCCGTCCCTGCGGCAGGACGGCGTCGGCATCCGCGGCTTCAGGCTCGATCTCTATCGCGTCGACGGCGACGTGCGGCAGATCGAGATCGGTCTCGCCGCGCCGACGCGCGATCCCGCCCATATCGCGCGGCTGCTCGCGCTCAAGCTCGACGGGACGAGCCACGGGCTCGAACCGGGCTTCGGCTTCGATTGCGTCGGGCTCGCCGTTACGCTGGCGGAAAAGACGCCTGAACGGCAAGGCGATCTCGGAACACTCGCCGATGCCGAGACCTCGGCCGAGCAACAGGCCCGGCTCGTCGACGCGCTCAAGCAGCGGCTCGGATCTGAGAGTGTGCGCCAGCTGCACGCGATCGAAAGCCATATCCCCGAGCGTGCCGAGATCTCGCAAAGGGCGGACGGCGCGGCGCCCTCCTGGCCCGAAGCCGATGCGGACCGTTTGCGGCCGCCTTTGCTCCTGCCGCAACCGGAAGAGGCCCGGGTCATCGCCCTCATTCCCGATGGCCCGCCGCGAACATTCTATTGGCGCGGCGCGACCCATATGGTCACTTCGGCGCAAGGCCCGGAGCGCATCGCCGATGAGTGGTGGCGGAGCGACGCGCCAGGCCTCACCCGCGATTATTTCCGCCTGGAAAACAGCGCAGGCCAGCGCTTCTGGCTCTATCGCGAGGGCCTCTATGGCCGCGAGACCGCCGAGCCGCGCTGGTTCGTCCATGGCTTCTTCGCGTGAGGATGACCCATGGCCTATGCGGAGCTCGCCGTCACCACCAATTTCTCCTTCCTCAGGGGCGCCTCGCATCCCGAAGAGATCGTCGAACGCGCTCATGAGCTTGGCTATGCCGCCATCGGCATCGCCGACCGCAACAGCTTCGCCGGCGTGGTGCGCGGCTATGGCGATATCCAACGAAAGAAGCTGGGCATCAAATATCTGGCCGGCGTTCGTCTAGTCGCATTGGACGGCTTTGAGGTCCTGGCTTATCCGACCGACCGCGATGCCTATGGCCGCCTTTGCCGCCTGCTGACCGATGGAAACAGGCGCGCGAAAAAGGCCGAATGCCATATCAGCTTCGCGGAAATCTGCGCCGCCAGCCAAGGGCAGATGCTGATCGCGCTGCCGCCGAAGAAGATCACACCGGATTTCACCCGGCATCTTGCCGAGCTTGCCGAAATCGCACCCAAACGTGTCTTCCTCGGCGCCGTTCATTCTTATCAAGGCAATGAGACGCAGCGTTTCGCGCTTCTTGCCGATCTCGCCCGCCACCACGGGACCCTGCTCGTCGCCTTGAATGACGTGCATTATCATACTCCCGAACGGCGGGCGCTCTGCGACGTCGTCACCTGCATCCGCGAGAAATGCACCATTGCGGAAGCAGGTTTCCGGCTCACGGCGAATGCCGAGCGCCATCTCAAATCGGAAACGGAGATGCGGCGCCTGTTCGCAGGCTTCGAGGAGGCGGTCGACCGCACAGCGGAGATCGCCGCGCAGTGCCGTTTCTCGCTCGGCGATCTCAAATACGAATATCCCGACGAGCCGATACCGCCCGGCAAGACGGCGCAGGAGCATCTGGCCGATCTCGCCTGGGCCGGCGCCAAGAGACGCTATCCCCACGGCGTTCCCGAGATCGTCACGCAGAACATCCAGGAAGAATTGCGCATCATCGATAAGCTCGACTATGCCCGCTATTTCCTCACCGTGCATGATGTCGTCGCCTTCGCCCGCAGCGAGGACATCCTGTGCCAGGGGCGCGGTTCGGCGGCGAATAGCACCGTGTGCTTCTGCCTCGGCATCACCGAGGTCAACCCGAAGTCGACCACGCTCCTGTTCTCGCGCTTCATCTCGCAGGCGCGCAACGAGCCGCCCGACATCGATGTCGATTTCGAGCATGAGAAACGTGAGAAAGTCATCCAGTATATCTATGAACGCTATACGCGCGAGCGCGCCGCCATCTGCGCCACCGTCGTGCATTACCGCTCGCGCCGCGCCATTCGCGAGGTGGGTCAGGCGCTGGGCCTGACGCCGGACATCACCGCAACCCTCGCCAAGACGATCTGGGGCTATGGCAGCGAGATGCCCGACCAATATGTGCGCGAGGCGGGCTTCGACCCCGGGAATGAGAAGATCCGCCAGGCCGTCGACCTCACCAATGAGCTCATCGGCTTTCCACGTCACCTCTCGCAGCATGTCGGCGGTTTCGTCCTGACTCGCAATCGGCTCGACGAGACGGTGCCGATCGGCAATGCCGCGATGGATGACCGCACCTTCATCGAATGGGACAAGGACGACATCGACACCTTGCGCCTCATGAAAGTCGATGTGCTGGCGCTCGGCATGCTCACTTGCCTCAGGCGCGGCCTCGAATTCCTGAACGATCACTTTGCCCATAAATACCGCAAGCCGTTCAAATCGCTGTTCGACCTGCCTGATGAAGACCCCGAGACTTACGAGATGCTGAGCAGGGCCGATTCCGTCGGTGTATTCCAGGTCGAGAGCCGGGCGCAGATGTCGATGCTGCCGCGGCTCAAGCCTAAGGAATATTACGACCTCGTCATCGAGGTGGCGATCGTCCGGCCGGGCCCCATCCAGGGCAATATGGTGCATCCCTATCTCAAGCGGCGCGACGGCATCGAGGATATCCTCTATCCTTCGCCTGGTCCCGCCTATCCGGCGAACGAGCTGAAAGAGGTTCTCAAGCGGACACTGGGCGTGCCGCTGTTCCAGGAGCAGGCGATGCAGATCGCCATCACGGCGGCCGGCTTCTCACCCGACGATGCCGACCGGCTCAGACGGTCGATGGCGACTTTCCGCAACAACGGCACGGTCAGCACTTTTCGCGATCCATTCGTCAACGGCATGACGGCGCGGGGCTATGACCGCGACTTTGCCGAGCGCTGCTTCAGCCAGATCGAAGGCTTCGGCGAATATGGCTTCCCGGAAAGCCATGCGGCGAGCTTCGCGCTCCTCGTCTATGCCTCGGCCTGGATCAAATGCCATCACCCGGACGTGTTCCTGGCCGCCATCCTCAACAGCCAGCCCATGGGCTTCTACCAGCCGGCGCAACTGGTGCGCGATGCGCGCGAGCACGGCGTCGAGATCCGCCCCGTCGATGTCAACAGCAGCGCCTGGGACTGCACGCTCGAGCCCCTGTCGACCGAGGCTTGCGCGGTGCGGCTCGGCTTTCGCCAAGTCGACGGCCTCAAGGAGGACGAGATCAAGGACAAGCTCATCGCCCAGCGCGGCAATGGCTATTCGAGCCTCGAGCAACTGGCGCGCCGCGGCGGCGTCACGCGTTTCACGCTGGAAAGACTCGCCGAGGCCGACGGCTTCACCTCCATGGGGCTCGACCGGCGTTCGGCCCTGTGGGCGATGCGCCGCCTCGGCCGGCTCGACATCGAGCCCGTCAAACGGGACGGCGTCGCGCTCGACAGCAACCTGCCGCTCTTCGCCCCCCATATCGAGGACGGGCTGTTCGACGAGCCTGCCGTGGCGCTGCCCGCGATGCAGCTCAGCGAAGAGGTGGTGGACGACTACCAGACGACCGGCCTGTCGCTCAAAGCGCATCCCTGCAGCTTCTTCCGTCCCGAGCTCAAGAGGCTCGGCGCGATCACCAGCCAGGAGCACAGGAGCGCCAGTCTCAAGCAGGATGCGCATGTCACCGTGGCGGGCCTCGTCCTCATGCGCCAGATGCCGGGCACGGCGAAAGGCGTCGTCTTCATCACGCTCGAGGACGAGACCGGCATCGCCAATATCATCGTCTGGCCCAAGATCCTGGCGGCGAACCGGCGGGTGGTGATGACGGGCGAGTTCCTGGCCATCCGGGGCCGGCTGCAGCGGGCCGGGCTCGTGATCCATGTCGTCGCCGAGAGCTTCATCGATCTCAGCGTCGAGTTGCGCCGCCTCCGCCAGGACGGGCTCGTCGAAGCCGACCTGCCGGCCCTCATCAAGAGCCGGGACTTCCACTGATCCTACCGGAGGAGACGCCATGCAGCAGCTTCTGCTTTTCCCCGATCCCCTGCTGGCGCTCATCCGCGACCGCCTGATCGCGCACCAAGGCCGCATCGACGATATGCGAACCGCCGCGCCCATCGATCAGTTCGTCCTCTCCCTCATCGGTTCAGACACCAGTGACAAGACTTCGCGAATAGCTTTCGAAAAGCTTCGCCTGCATTTCGCATCCTGGACCGATGTCCTCGCCGCCGCGCCGGCGGCCATCGCGATCATCATCGCCGACGTCAAACACGCCGCCGCGAAAGCGGAGCATCTCAAAGAGGCCTTGCGGGAGATCAAGACGCAACATGGCACGCTCGACCTCGGATTTCTCGCGGGCTGGCCGGTGGCCGACGCCTGGTCATGGCTGCAAATCCTGCCGGGCGTCGGGCCCAAGGTCGCCGCCGCCACGCTCAATTTCAGCAGCCTGCGCAAACCGATCCTCGTCGTCGACCGGCATGTGCTGCGGGTGGGAAAACGCCTCGGGCTCCCGCCCCCGAAAGCCGACTTCCGGCGCGGCCATCGCCTGCTCAATGGTCGCGTGCCGAACGATTGGGACGATCGCGATCGCCATCAGCTGCATTGGCAATTGAAATCCCACAGCCAGACGACCTGCCGCGCCGGCACGCCGCGCTGCGGCGAATGCCCGCTGACGGACATATGTTCGTACCATTCGATCAATCGGGACAAAGTCGGTACCCTGCCTCATACGCCGGAGAATGGCCGTGCTGAGGCGGCGATGCGCTACGGCGCGATCACCTTGTGAATCAGCGCGAAGAGCTCGTTCGTCTTGATCGGCTTGCGCAGATAATCGATCCCGAGGCGGTGAATCTCCGCCTGCACCTTGGCGGTATGGTCGGCGGTGACGGCGATCGCCGGAATAGCGTAGCCGACCGCCTGTCTCAGCGCCGCGATGGCCTCGGCGCCGGTCCCCTGGTCGAGATGATAGTCGGCGATGATGAGATCGGGCGTCTTCTCGAGGCTCTGCAAGGTCTCGAGCGCCTCGCCGGCCGACACTGCCGGAATGGCGCGCATGCCGCGTTCCTGCAAGAGCTCCATCATGCCTTCGAGGATGACGAGATCGTTCTCGATGATGATGGCGGTGAAGCTCGCGAGATCGACCGGCAGGCGCTCGATCCGGGCTTGCGGTCCTGTCTCGCGCTGCGGGGCGGCGCAGAACGGCACCTCGATGGCGAAGCGTGAGCCCTTGCCGAGGCGCGACGTGATCGCGATCCGATGGTCGAGGAGCCGGGCGATGCGCCTGACGATGGCGAGGCCGAGCCCGGCGCCCTTGGGCGCGTCGGGCTGGTCCTGGCCCAGGCGGCGGAATTCCTCGAAGATGAAATCCTGCTTGTCCTCGGGGATGCCGGGGCCGGTGTCCCAGACCTCGATCGAGATCAGGCGGCCGCGCCGGCGCGCGCCGACGAGCACGCCGCCCTTGGCGGTGTAGCGGATGGCATTCGAGACCAGGTTCTGGACGATCTGGCGCAGGAGCCGCGCATCGCTCAGCGCGAAGAGGCGGGACGGACGGCAGCGCAGCCTGAGCTGCTTCTGGTCGACGAGCGGCTGGAACTCGGCGGCGAGCGTCGTCAGTATCTCCGCCACCGACACGGGCACGATATTGGCCTCGACGCTGCCGCTGTCATAGCGCGAGATGTCGAGCAGCGTGCCCAGCACCTCCTCGACCGAGCCGAAGGCCTTGTCGACCTTGCCCGCGAAATGCTGCTGGCGCTGATCGAGGCCGGTGCCGTCGAGCAGCGACAGGAAGATGCGCGCCGCGTTGAGCGGCTGCAGCACGTCATGGCTCGCGGCGGCGAGAAAGCGGGTCTTGCTCTTGGTGAGATCCTCGGCCCGGTCGCGCGCCTTGATCAGCTCGACCTCGATGGCGCGCCGCTCGATCACCTCGCGGGTGAGCTCGGCGGTGCGCTCTTCGACCCTCTGCTCGAGCGTCTCCTTGGCCTCGCGCAAGGCATGGCTGGCGCGGCGCTCCTCGGTGACGTCGGCAAAGCTCACCACGATGCCGCCATCCGGCATCACCTTGCCGCTCACGCTCAAGATCGAGCCATCCGTCCGCGTCAGTTCCACCGGATCGAGATCGGCCGCGGGACGCACGATCCAGGCCGAGATCCGCTCCGCGCCGGAGCGGTCGCGGGCGAAGACGGACTTTCCGGCCCAGTCCCACAAGGGCTCGAAGCCCGCGAAAGGCGTCACCAAACGCAAAGGCAGACTCAGGAGATCGATGAAGCGATGATTCCACGCCTTGAGCCTCAGGTCCTTCGAGAACATGGCGATGCCCTGCGGCAGATGGTCGAGGGTCGCCTGCAGGACCTGCGATTGCTCGTCGAGCTCGCGCTCGCGCCTGAGCCGCTCGCCGCGCACGATGTCGGTGATGTCGGTCTGGAAAACCACGGTCGCGCCGGCGTCGGTCTTCTTGTTGGAAACCTGGATCCAGCGGTCGCCGGACAGCTCCTGGATGAAGGCGGCGTTGGGCTTGCGGAACAGCTCGATGCGCGCCTTGCGCCAGCTGTCGGGGTCCTGGTTCTGGCCGAGGACGAGATGGCGGCTCTTCGCGAAGAGCTCGGCGATGCGTGGAAAAGGCGTCCCGGGCGTGAGCTTCGCCTCGATATCGGGGAGAAGTGCCCGGAACGGCGTGTTGCACATCACCAGTTCCTCGACATCGTCGAACAGGGCGAAGCCTTCGCTCACCGCCTCGATCGCCGAGGTCAGGTTCTGCTTCGCCGTCTCGGCGTCGTCGCGCGCGTCCTCGAGACGGGCATAGGCGTCGGAGAGATCCTCGAGCGTGCGCTTCAGGTCGCTGGTGCGGGCCGAGACCTGGCCTTCGAGCAGGATTGCCGTCTGGAACAGCGAGAAGCCGTTGCCGGAAAAATCGGTCGAGCGCTCGACCCGGCCCATCAAGGCGCGGTTGATCTTCTCGAGCTTGCGCAGGCGCTCTTCGACGGGCTCGGCGGGATCGCGCGGATAGCGGCCGTGAGTCATGGGGCGGCGCGGCGCTCCTCCGGCTTGCGGCTGCTCCTGCCGATGGCAACGCCGGTGAAGGTCTGATTGACATGCATCGAGCGATACTGCTCGCCATAGGTGTTGAAGCCGACGACGCCATGGCGCTTCAGGACCTGTGACACCTCGAGGCTCTTCTGCTTCTGCTCGGCCTCGAGCCGGCGCAGGATGCAGTCGAAGCCGAGGATGAGGTCGACCGATCCGAGCTCGGCGGCGAGCCGGGTCAGGGCCCGGTCGAGATTCCTGGCGATGTCGTCGCCGTCGGCGACGGTGAGGACCAGGCCTTCGTCGATGCCGCAATAGAAACGCAGCGATCCGTCTTCCTCCACTTTCTGAATCGAGCGCACGTGATATTCGCCACCGACCCTGACCACTACCGGATAGGCGGCGAAGGTCATCGGGCCGAGATCGCGCGCGTCGAGCCCGACCATTTTCGCGTAAGCCGGGGCGGCGGGCTCGGCATTGATCTCGGTGACGAGGCGGCGCACCGGATCGGCTTCCGTGACCACCATCTTCTTGTCGGTCGGACGGAAGTGATCGAGCTTGAACACGCTGAAGGGATGATCGGTCTCGATCAGCGCAAGCACCGCGGCATTGGTGTGGAAGGCGCCCGCGGCGAAGATCCAGGTGACGCCGAAATCGAGCCCGTCGCCGGCCGAGCCGCCGAACAGCGGCACGGGATCGAGGAAGCGGCTGATCGAGGACACCACCACCTCTTCCTGCCGGCTCAGCCCATCGATGAGCAGCATGCCGAAGACCTGATGCGGCACGGAACGCGCCGTCGGCGGCCCGAGCCCGAGTTCGCCCAAGAGCTCGTGGACCACATGGCTGCCCGCTTCCATGCGGAAGCGGTCGAGATCGGGAATGAGCCTGATGCTCGCTCTGTAGTCGGCGCGGCCGAAGCTCACCCCGGCGATGGTGTTCTCGCGATAGCCTTCCGAGGTGATCTCGCCGGCGGTGGTGCAGCCGATGACGTCGATGCCGGGCATCAGCACCCCGATCGCTTCCGCCAGGCGCGCGCGGTCATAGCTCGGCGACGCGAAGAAGACGACCAGCGCGAGGTCGGGCTGGTCGATCTGGCGCAGGAGCTCGCGCACCGCGTCCCTGGGATCGACGGCGGCGGAGAAGCCCCGCCTAGCCGGCATGGCGACGCTCCTCTCCCGGAAAGCCGTCCTGATGCTCGACGACGAGGCCCTGCAGCTTGAGCTTCTGCATGATGAGCACCGCCTGGGTGCGGTTGTGGATGGAGAGCTTCTTGAAAATCGAGGTGATATGGGCCTTCACCGTGGTCTCGACGATGTCGAGCTCATAGGCGATCTGCTTGTTGAGCTTGCCCTCGCAAATGAGGTTCAGGACCTTGTATTGCTGCGGCGTCAGCTCGCGCAGGCGGGCCAGGATCTCGAGCTCGTGGCTGCGTGAGGCAAGCGCGCCTGCGGGCTCAGCCGGTGCGGCAGCTTCGGGAAAGCAGTCCTCGCCGACGATCAGCCGGCGCACCGCGGCGATGATGTTCTCCCGCTTCTCGCTTTTGTTGATGAAGCCCGCAGCGCCGAGATCGCGCAGCTGGCGGATGACCTCCCCGCCAGACAAGGAGGATATGACACAGAGCGGGACGCGCGGATAGGCCGCGCGCAGGCCGACGACCCCCTCGAAACCGGCGCTGTCGGGCATCTTGAGATCGAGGAGGACAAGGTCCGGCCGCATGCCCTCGGCAAGCCGGCGCCGGGCGCCTTCGATCGAGCCCGCCGCTTCCACGAGGGCGTCGGGAAAGGCCTCATGCAATGCCGCTTCCAGGGCTTCCAGGAACAGCGGATGGTCGTCGACGATCAGGAACCGCGAGGGTTGCATGGCGCCAGTTTGCACGCTCCAGCCCCACGCACAAGAAGCCAATCCGGCCGACTCTTTTCGCGCCATCGTAAATGAATCGATAGTGGGACCGAGCCCAAATGCCGCGTCACCTTTCACCTAAGCGGAATCTCCTCCGCTATATTCATGATTGTCTCCACTCTTTCGGGAAATTTCGAGTATTCGCCGGCAAAAACCCGAATTTGGCTCGCCTTTCAAGGCCATTCAACTATCCCTCTACTTGGGTATCTCAAATTTTCGCAACATTTAAGGAAGGTTATCCCAGTTTCACTTGGCGTTCGTTAGCGGATACTCATTACCCTGGGTGACGACAAAGTGTGGATGGGACCTACATCGGAAAATGGCCTGGCTTGATAAAATAAGAAAAGATACGCGCGGCGTCGCCGCCGTGGAATTCGCGCTGATCGCACCGGTCTTCTTTCTCCTTCTGCTCGGCATCGCCGCCTATGGCATCTATTTCAGCGCGATCAGCAGCCTGCAGGAGCTGACCGCCGATGCCGCCCGGGCCTCGGTCGCCGGGGTTTCGGCCACTGAACGGCAGACGATCGTTGCGAGCTATGTCGCGCAATCGAGCCCGAGCTACCGGCTGCTCAGCCGCCATCCGATCACTGTGACAGCCACCCCCTATCCCGGCGATGCGACGCGCTACACCGTCACGCTCAGCACCGACATTTCCAATCTGCCGCTTCAGGGCTCGACCGGCCTCTTTCCCATGCCGTCGGCCATCATCCAGAGGACGGCCGTCGTCCGTATCGGAGGTTATTGAATGACTTTAAGGTATAAGCTCGGATCGCTCCTGCGGTCGGAGAAAGGTACCGTCGCGATCATTTCCGCCCTCGCGATGGCGGCCATGATCGGTTTCGCCGCCATCGCCATCGATGTCGGCTCCATCCACTATGACAGCCGCCGCCTGCAAGGGGCGACCGATCTCGCCGCACTCGCCGCCGCCAGCAACACGGCCAACGCCACCCAGGCGGCGCAGTCGACCTTCAACGACAATGGCGGCTGGACGCTCAGCGCCATGACGGTCGAGATGGGCAATTACGATCCCGATCCGACGAAGACTCTCGGCCAGCGTTTCGTCGCCAATCTCCAGCCCATCAATGCCGCGCGGGTCGTTGCCAAATCGCCCTCGCCCATCTACTTCGCCCGCATCTTCCGTGGCCAGGGCGATGTCGAGGTCTCGGCTTTCGCGATCGCCACCCGCCCGGCGGAAGCGGCCTTCTCGATCGGATCGCGGCTGCTCTCGCTCGAGGGCGGCGTCATCAATGCCATACTGGGCCAGATGCTGGGCAGCCAGGTCAATCTGCGGGTCATGGACTACCGCTCGCTGGCGGATGCCGACATCGACCTCCTGAAATTCCTCGACGAACTGGCCGTCGAGGCCGATATCGAGGCCGGCACCTATGAGCAGGTGCTCGATGCGGACGTCACGGCCGGCAAGATCCTCAACGCCATGGCCGAAACCGCGCGCTCGGAAAGCAAACTCGACGCCGCCCAGGCGCTGGAAGACCTGGCGAGCGCCGTCGCGAGCTCGACGACGGTCGATCTGAGCCGCATGCTCGACATCGGCAAGGCGGCAAGCGCCCAGATCGGCACGTCGGCGCAATATGGTCTCGCCGCCGCCGTCAACGCCCTGCAGATGGTCAACGCTCTGGCGCTCGTGTCCAACGGCACGCATCAGGTCGATGTCAATCTCGGCGCCACGATTCCCGGCCTCGCCAAGACCGAGCTCAGCCTGGTGATCGGCGAGCCGCCACAAGGCACGTCCTGGATCACGGTCGGCGAAAAGGGCGCCTTCGTGCGCACCGCGCAGACCCGGCTCAAGATCCTGGCCGAGATCGGCGGCAGCGGCCTTCTGGCCGGCGCCACGATCCGCCTGCCGATCTTCATCGACGTCGCCTATGCCGAAGGCCGGCTGTCCGATATCACCTGCGGCCTCACCCCGGCCAACAACTCCGTCACCGTGGCGACGCGGCCCGGCATCCTCAATGCCTGGATCGGAGACGTCACCAACTTCACCGCCGTCAATGACACGCCGCATGTCAACCGCGCCACTATCGTCAACGCCCTCAACGTGGCCACCATCAGCGGCAGCGCCCATGCCTATGTCGGCAATATGGACGAGGAAGACCTGGTGTTCAGCGCGTCCGACATCGCCAGCCACCGCTACAAGACGGCGGTGACGCACACCTACACCCAATCACTCGTTTCGTCGCTCGTCGACGAGCTCAGCCTCAATGTCGACGTGCTCGACCTTCCCGACCTGCTCGGACTGCTCACCGGCCAGCTCAAGGCGCTTGTCCGCACGCTCATCGCCCCGGTGACGCCGGTGCTCGACCAGATCGTCTACACCGCGCTGACAACACTCGGCATCAGGCTCGGCGAGGCTGACGTCACGGTGCATGGGGTGCGCTGCAAGAACGCCGTCGTGGTCCAGTGAGCCTGCGGCGATCCCGCCAAAAGTTGCAGGCTTCGGCGATGGGAATGTCCTCCACCATGCCGCTTCAGCGCGTGGCGGCGGACATGCTCTTGCAAAACGTCCTGAGCTGGGCCGCGGCGGCGAGACGCTGCTCCGGATCGCGGGTCGTGCGCGCGATCACCGTCACGGCGGCGCAGATCTCATCGTCCCAGTTGATCACCGGCGCCGCTATCCCGACATGGAGGGGAAGGAACGTGCCGACCGTCATGGCATAGCCCTGATCGCGCACCTTGCGGGCGATCCCGGCGACATCGGAATCGACGGGATTCTCGAGCTCGCTTTCCTTCTGGATCTCGGCTGCGACCAGGGGATGGGTGAGGCGCTCCGGCAGATGGCTCAGAAAGACATTGCCGGTCGCCGAGCGCAGCAGCGGGAAGACCGAGCCCAGCACCTCGGGCTGGACGAGGGCGTTGGCGGTGCGCTGCCAGCGCACCGCGATCGGTCCCTCATGGCTCCATATCGCCACATGGGCGGGCATCTGCAGCTGATCCACCAGATCCTCGAGATGATCGCTGATCCGGTTGACGACATCGATGCGGCGAATGGCGGACGCGCCGAGGCGCAAGGCGAACATGCCGAGATCATATTTGCCCGAGCGCTTCTGCTGCGCCACGAGGCCGCCGGCCACCAGGCTATGCAGATAGCGATGCGCCTTGCTCGGCGCCATGGCGCAAGCGGCACCGATCTCCTTGAGCGACATCGGACCTTTGGCCTGCGCCAGTACCCGGAGCACCGTCATGCCGATATCGACCGATTGGATGCCGCCGTGATCGCGTCCGGGCGCCTGGATAGCATCGTTGAGTTCGGCCGCCGTCGCACGCGCGGCCGCATCAGGATCATGCCGGTTCATGGTTCGTCCCTAACCACTTTTGTTTCTCACCCCCGTGAGCCCGGTCATTGGAAACTCTACGGAAGCCGGCTTAACAAGATATGTAATTCTTCCATCTTTGCGGTATTTCCGCAAAATAGTAAGCTCAATTACATACGACTTTGGTGTGAATACTATAGGGAAATAACCCCTATAAAAGTAAAATTGTCCGCTTTGTTCCCAGTTACTTGAACTTGTATCAAGTCTGGAACAGCCGGATCAGCGGGAGTTCGTCCGCGTCCGCAGCAGAAACTGCGCCAGCATCAGGAGCGCCAGCGAGGTCAGGAGAACGGCCGTGCCGATGGCGTTGATCTCGGGCGTGACGCCGCGCCTGATCGAGGAGAACACATAGATCGGCAAGGTCGTGTTCGGTCCGGCGACGAAGAAGGTGATGATGAAGTCCTCGAAGGAGAAGGTGAAGGACAGGAGCAGGCCGGCCAGGATGGACGGCATCAGCGTCGGCAGCACCACCTGCCGGAAGGTGGCGAGGGGCGTGGCGTAGAGATCTTCCGACGCCTCGACCAGGCTCCGGTCCATGCCGGCGAGGCGCGCCCTGATGATGAGGACGACCACCGCCAGGTTGAACAGGACGTGGGCCGCGATCACCGTCCACAGGCCCATCTGCAAGCGCGCCAAACCGACCGCCTCGAGTGCCGGATTGACGGCATCGAACAGAGTGACGAAGGCGATCAGCGTCGATATGCCGATCACCACGCCCGGCACCATGATCGCGATATAGATGAGGGCGTCGAAAAGCTGCCGCAGCCAGCCCTGCATCCGCTCGAGGCCCAGGGCGCACAGCGTGCCGACCACGGTCGCGACGACGGCGGTCGAGCCCGCGACGATGAGACTCGAGACCAGAGCCTTGATCACGATCGGATTGGTGAAGGCTCGGCCATACCATTCGACCGAGAAACCCTGCCAGTCCATCGCATAGCGCCCGGCATTGAAGGAGAAGAAGACGATGAGCGCGATGGGTGCGTAGAGGAAGACATAGATGAGAGCGGCGTAGAGGCGCATGGCTACACCAGGGCGGCACGGCGCACGTCGCCGCGGCTCAGGACGAAGCGCATGTAGAGGACAATGGTCACGAACATGATGGCGACCATGCTCATCGCGATGGCGGCGCCGAAGGGCCAGTTGCGCGACTGCAGGAAGAGGTCGACGAGCGCGTTGCCGATGAAGAACACCTTGCCGCCGCCCAGGAACTGCGGAAGGATGTATTCGCCCGTCAGCAGGATGAAGACCAGCATGGAGCCGGTGGCGACGCCCGGCAGCGACAGCGGCAAGGTCACCTGCCAGAAGGTGCGGCGGGCATCGGCGCCGAGATCGGCGGACGCCTCGAGCAGCCGCTTGTCGAGCTTCTCGAGACTGACATAGATCGGCAAGACCATCAGCGGCAGGAAACCATAGACGGCGCCGATGAGCACGGCCCAGGGCGTGTTGAGAATGCGGACATCGGCAAGTCCGATGACGCTCAGCCAGTTCGGGATGCCCTTGGCGCCCAAGATCATGATCCAGGCATAATAACGCAGGAGCTGGCTGGTCCAGAACGGCACGATCACCAGCACGAGCAGCAAGGTGCGCAGCCGCTCATTCGCCCTCACCGCCAGGAAATAGGCGAGCGGATAGGCGACGAGCGCGGTGAGCAAGGTGCCGAGCGGCGCCAGAGTGAGCGTGTTGAGGAAGGCGCGGCCGCGCGCCGGGAGGTTGGCATAGTTCTCGAACGTGAAGGCCGGCGCATAGCCCCCGGCCTCGGCGCGGGCGCCGAAGGAATAGATGACGACGACGATGAGCGGCAGGATCAGGAGGAAGACGAAGAACAGGCCCGCCGGCGCCACCAGGAGCGCGGTGACGGCCTTCGATCGGGAAGCGGGCATGCCTACCCTCGCCCCGCGCAGCGCAGGGCGAGGGTGAGAAACGTGCTCGCGCGCATCAGGCCGACTTGAAGCGGGCCATGATTTCGGCGCGCAGCGGGTTGGTCAATGTCGCGGCGGCGCCGAATTCGAGATTGGTCAGGAGCTCCTGGGCCGGATAGAGAATCGGGTTCTCCAGCATCTCCTTGGGCACCAGCTTGTTGGTGCGCGCATCGGTCGAAGGATAGCCATGCGCCTGCACCTCCTTGGCGTTGACCTCGGGCGTCTGCAGCCAGTCGATCAAGGCATAGGCCGCCTCCTTGTTCGGCGCGCCCTTGGGAATGGCGAAATAGTCCGTCCAGATCTCGCCGCCCTCCTTGCCGATGACATATTCCATTTCCGGCAGGTCGCGGCGCAGCTGAACCGCATCGCCGGTCCAGCACACCGACGCCCAGGCATCGCCGTTGCGCATCGAGGGCTGATAGTCGGAATTGATGGCGAAGAGATGCGGCTTAACCTCCAGCATCAGCTTCTCGGCCTCGCCGAGCTCCTTCTCGTCGTTCGAATTGAACGAATAGCCGAAATATTTGAGCGCGTTGCCGATGGTGGTGAGCTGGTAGTCGTGCACCATCACGCGGCCGGTGAGCGGGCCTTTGGTCAGGTCCCAGAAGTCCTTCCAGCTCGCGGGCTTCTGCGTCACGCTCTTGGTGTTGATCACATAGCCGGTGGTGCCCCAGTTCTTGGGAACGGCGTAGACGGTGCCGTCGATCGCGCCCTCGGAGGTGAAGCGCTGGTCCTGCGCCGAGACGTCATAGTTCGGCAGGAGCTTGAGATCGAGCGGCTCGACGAGATCGAGGCTCTTGTAGGTCGAGATCGTGTAGTTGGTCGGCACGAAGACGTCCCAGCCGGTCGAGCCCGCCTGGAGCTTGGCCAGCATCTCCTCGTTCGAGCCGAACACGTTCATATTGACGGTGACGCCGGTCTTTTTGGTGAAGGCGTCGAGATTTTCCTGATTATGGTAGTTGGGCCAAGTGGTGAGATTGACGGTGCCCGAAAGCGCCGCATAGGCCTTGCGGGGCTTCAGGCCCGGAACCGCCTGGCTCAGCACGGCGGCGGCGGCGCCGAGGCCGGTAAGCCCGAGAAAATGCCGGCGAGTCACCGATCCCTTCTGGTAGCGCCGCAGCTCGTCGAGGAATTTCTGCGGGGTGATGATCCTGTCGTCCTTCATGCCTTGTTTCCTCCTGTTGTTTCTTTGGCCGTGATTTCGTCTTTGCTCAGTATGAGAGCGGCATCGGGCGGCCAGCCCACCGCCACGGTGTCGCCGATCTCGAAGGCCGTCAGGGCGTTGCCCTGGCGCGGGCTGCGCACCATGAAGTCGCCGAGGCGCTCATGCGTCACGAGATATTCCGTCTGCTCGCCGAGAAAGATGCGGTTGAGCACGCGCGCCTCGGCGCGGAAGGCGACCCCGTTGGGAAGATCGCCCGTCGCCGCGGCGAGCCTGATCTGCTCGGGGCGCACGCTCACCAGCACCGGCGCTCCGGGCTCCGGCCGCGCGGTCGATTTCGAGGCGCGGCCCGCGGCCTTCATGCCGTCGACCAGCGTGACGTCGATCAAGCCCGCTTGCGCCGCGCCCGCGGTGCCCGAAAAGAAGTTCGACTTGCCGACGAAATCCGCCACATAGCCGTTGACCGGCTCGTCATAGAGCTCGCGCGGCGTGCCGACCTGGACCAGGCGGCCATCCTTCATGATGCAGACGCGATCCGACATGGACAGCGCCTCCTCCTGGTCATGGGTGACGAGCAGGAAAGTGATGCCGACATTGCGCTGCAGATTCTGCAATTCGATCTGCATGTCGTGCCGCAGCTTGCGGTCGAGCGCCGCCAGGGGCTCGTCGAGGAGAAGCACGGCGGGGCGGTTGATCAGCGCGCGGGCGAGCGCCACGCGCTGCTGCTGGCCACCCGACAATTCCCATATGCGGCGCGCGCCATAGCCCGAGAGCCGGACCATCGCCAGGGCCTCGTCCACCGCCTTGGCCACCGCCGCGCGCGGCGGCTTCGGCGCGCGCTGGCGCAGGCCGTAAGAGACATTGTCGGCGACATTCAGATGCGGGAACAGCGCATAGTGCTGGAACACCATGTTGACCGGACGCCGGTAGGCCGGAACGCCGGTGACATCGTCGCCGCGGATGAAGACCTGGCCTTGGCTCGGCTGCTCGAAGCCCGCCATCATGCGCAGGCAGGTCGTCTTGCCGCAGCCCGAGGGGCCGAGCAGCGAGACGAACGAACCCTTGGGCAGATCGAGATCGACCTGATCGACGGCCGTGACCGCGCCATAGCGCTTCGACACGCCGCGAAAGGAAATGTCGGGAATGACGGTCTCAGCCCGCATGGCTCACACTCGATGCGCCTCTCGCCGGATCGAGGAACTGTACCGCCGATCGGGCCATCACGGTATCGGTATGGGCGCCGGATGTCGGCTTGTGCGGCGGAGACGGGCGGATCGACATTCTGACTCTGGCGCTATATCCCACAATCGGTAAAATGATCGCAGCAGCAACCCAAACTGTATATATCCTAAATGGGATAGAACCTCGGATGAGACATCCCACCGGCATCGGCGACACGGCCTGGAACGACGGCCTCGCTTCGGTGATCACCGCCATCGGCACGGCGGATTTCGCCCCTCACCTGGTCGCCGCGCTCAAGCATGTGGTGCCTTTCGATTATTCGGTGATCTTCGCCTATTGCGGTAGCGCCCGGCCGATCGATCTCTTCGACAATTTCCCGGCCGCCAAGCGGCGCGTCTTCGTCGACGACTATCAGGACGGCCCCTATCTGCTCGATCCGCTCTTCATCGCAAGGCCCGAGGCCTGGGGCCCGGGACCGCACCGCGTCGCCGACCTGGCGCCGGACCGGTTTCCGCAGAGCCAGTATTTCCAGTCCTATTACGTGCAGACCGGACTCTCGGAAGAGATCGCCTTCTTCGTCCCGATCCGGGGCGAGACGCGGGTCGTGGTCTCGCTGATGCGCGATGCCGGGAGGCTGCCGCCTTTCGCACTGCGCGAGCGCAAGCGGCTCGCTTGCGTGGCGCCGCTCGTCACCGCGGCATCGGCGCAGCAGTGGAAGGACGTCGAGGACCGCTTCTCCGGCCACGGCCGGCGTAAGGCTCCGCCCGAGGCGGAGGACGTCCTCACCTCCGCCTTCCATCGCTTCGGCGCCGGCCGGCTCACCGCCCGGGAAGCCGAGATCGTCGAGCTGGTGCTCAAGGGTAACTCGTCCGAGGCGATCGGCAAGCGGCTCGGCATCGCCACCGGCACGGTGCGCATCCACCGCAAGAACATCTATATGAAGCTCGGCATCTCCTCGCAGGGCGAGCTCTTCTCCCGTTTTGTCGCCTCGATCTCCGACAATCTCGCCCCGGACGGCGGGAACTGATCATTCCCGTCGCTTTGGGCGCTTTCCCATCGCGCCCGCGGGCATTAGGCTTCGGCCATGGAAAACACCCGCCCCGCCATCGACACGCATGAAATGTCCAAGCAGGTCTCGGCCCACGGCCGCCGCGCCGGCGGCCGCGAGGGCCGCCGAACCTTGCGCGCCAAGGCGGTGCCGTCCTTCCCGGCCCTGGTGCGCAACATCCCGGTCTATGAGATCGTGCCGGACGAGGCGATCGAGCTCATCCACGACGCGTCGCTGAAAATCCTGGAGGAGATCGGCTGCGAGTTCCGCGACGCCGAGGCCATCGGCCTGTGGAAGCAGGCCGGCGCCCATGTCGAAAACACCCGCGTGCGCATCGACCGCGCTTTGCTGCTGGAGCTCGTCGGCAAGATCCCGTCCGAATTCGTCCAGCATGCGAGGAACCCTGACCGCTCGGTCACCATCGGCGGCAAGAACTCGGTCTTCGTGCCGATGTATGGCGCGCCCTATGTGCGCGACCTCGACAACCAGCGCCGCTACGGCTCGCTCGCCGATCTCAACAATTTCCACAAGCTCAGCTACATGTCGCCGACGCTGCATTCCTCGAGCTCGATCATCTGCGAGCCGATGGACATCGCGGTGCCGAAGCGGCATCTGCACATCATCCATTCGGCGCTCAAATATTCCGACAAGCCGTTCATGGGCATCGTCACGGCGAAGGAGCGCGCCGAGGACGTGATGAAGATGGCGGGCATCGTCTTCGGCGACGATTTCGTGCGCGACAACACCGTCGTCGTGTCGATCACCAACTGCAACTCGCCGCTCGTCTGGGATGCGACGATGCTCGACGCGCTGAAGGTCTACGCGGCGCACAACCAGCCCTGCATCCTCGCCCCCTTCGCCTTGTGCGGCGCCTCGACCTCGGCGTCGTCGGTCGGCGCCGTGGCGCAGGTCAATGCCGAGGCTTTGGCGGGCCTCGCCTTCACCCAGCTGGTGCGGCCGGGCAGCCCGCAGCTCTATGGCCAGTTCATGGTCACCGTCGACATGAAGTCGGGCGCCCCCATGGGCGGCACGCCGGAAGCGGCGCAGATGATGTATCTGATGGGCGCCCTGGCGCGCAAATACCAGCTGCCCTGGCGCACCTCGGGCTTCCATGTCGGCTCCAAGATCAATGACGCGCAAGCCGGCTATGAAGCGAACATGCTGATGCATGCGGCGATCCTGTCGGGCGCCCACTATATCTGGCATGTGGCGGGCTGGCTCGAGGCGGGACTGTGCGCCGGCTATTCGAAATTCGTGACCGACACCGAGCAGCTCGCCTCCTGGTACAAATACGGCCAGGGCCTGTCCTTCGGTGACTTCAAGGACGCCATGCAGGCGGTGCGCGAGGTGGGCCCGGCCGGCCATTTCCTCGGCACCCAGCACACGCTCGAGCATTTCGAGAGCGCCTTCTTCATGCCGAGCCTAATGGATTTCAACTCTTTCGAGCAGTGGTCGGCGGAAGGGGCCAAGGACCACGACCAGCGCGGCCGCGAAAAGGCCAGCGCCATGCTCGCCCAATATGAGGAGCCGAAGCTCGACGAGGCGGTGGACGAGGCCTTGCGCGACTTCATTGCGAGGCGCGAACGCGAATTGCCGAACAGCGTGAACTAACGTTGATCGAACCGACGGGCCGTCGCCCGGAAGAAGGCTTCGGCGCTGGCCAATGATCCGGCTTCTATCGGCCGGCGCGCGCCGTCAAAGGCATCACGGGCGCGCGCGAACTCGCCATCGATGAAAGCGAGAACCGGTGCAGGGAGCGGCTCGGAGCCGAGCTCGCGCGTGACCCTCTTGCGGGCCATGAGATCGGTGACGATCCTGACGACCTCCTCGGGCGCGGCGCAGCCCTGAAGCAAAGTCGGGAAATGCATGGGCGCCACGCTCTCTTCGGGATTATGACGCAGCCAGCGCAAGGCGGCAGCCGGCCGCAGGGCATAGAAGATCTTCTTCTGCGGCACGGCGCGCTCGTCGCCGAAATAGACCCGCCTCTGCCGTTCGCCCATATGCAGATAATGGCGGGCGATCATGCGGCGGTCGGTGACCTGCCGGGCGAGAGTGAGGAACTCGTCGCGAAAGCGCTGATCCAGGCCATAAGCGATGGGCGACATCAGCCATTCGATGATCACCGCATTGCCCTTGAGCAGCAGCTTCAAGGCCTTGGCGAGGTCCCAGCCATTGACATCGAGCTCACCGTCCATCGGCGTCTCGATCACGTCACGGCGCTGCCACAGCGACAGATAGTGCTCCTCGCGGCGCACGAAGACGAAGCGGCAATCATAGTCGCTGTCGGGCGAAGGAAATCCCCAGGCTCGGCTGCCGCTTTCGATGGCGAGCGGTATCGTCACCTGATGGTCGCGGCCTATGGCGGCGAGCCGCGCGTCGATCCGCGCGACGACGGCTTCATCCATTCCCGCATCGATCGTCCGCAGCATCGCCATTTGCACCCCGCTCCCCACAGTGGCAAGCTCCTACCATGACGGACGCGCGCAAGACAGACGATCGCCGCGACGAGTTCGGCTTTGCCGATCCGCTCGATGCGCCTATCCCCTATCTGCAGCGAATACGCGACTATTATTCGACGCTGGGCTATGGCGCGCCCTATGAATGGGCGCATTATGCCGACGTCCCGTTCGCGCCGCTGCGAAAACCGTTGCGCGAATGTCGCATCGCCCTCGTCACCACCGCAGCTCCCTTTCAACCGGACAAAGGCGATCAGGGACCGGGCGCCTCCTACAATGCGGCCGCCAAATTCTATTCCGTCTATTCCGGCGACACGGCGCAGGACCATGATCTGCGCATCTCGCATATCGCCATCGACCGCGCTCACACCACCGCGGAAGACCAGAACAGCTATTTCCCGTTGCGGGCCCTACGGCAGGCGCGGGAGAGGGGTCTTTTCGGCGCGCTCACGTCGCATTTCCACGGCGTTCCCACCAATCGCAGCCATCGCACGACGCTCGAGACCGACTGCCCGGAGCTGGTGCGGCGCGCCAGCGAAGATCATGCCGATGCCGCGATCCTGGTGCCCAACTGCCCGGTCTGCCATCAGACGGTGAGCCTCGCGGCCCGGGCCCTCGAAACCGCCGGCATCGCCACGGTGATCATGGGCGCGGCCAAGGACATCGTCGAACATGCGGGCGTGCCGCGCTTCGTCTTCTCGGATTTCCCCCTCGGCAATTCCGCCGGGCGGCCGAATGACATTGCATCGCAGGACTTCACCCTCGAGCTGGCCCTCAGGCTACTGGACAGCGCCCCCGCGGCGCGCACCACCGTGCAATCGCCCCTGCACTGGAGCGCATCGCCTCAATGGAAGCTCGATTACAGCAATATCGCGAGGCTTACGCCGGACGAGATCGCGAAGCGCCGGGCCGCCTTCGATGCGCAAAAGGCCATCGCCAGGCAAGTGAGGGAACAAGCCTGAGCCATCAGAAAAAATGGGCGGGGGCAGACCGGCGCAACCATTCACCGGCCTGCCCCCTGGTGCATCGGGGGGAACCCATGAGCACCTGAAGTTTGCGCAACCGTCTTTTGAGGAGATGGGAGGAACCCCAATCGAGCACATTGCGGTGCAATATGCGTAGCAATGCGCGTGCCAGAAGCAGTCTGCGGTCCGAAAATCCGTTTATCTATTTGTCTTATATGGAAAATATCCCAGCTCGCTGGTTCCCGAAAAAAATCGGGGTAACGATCGTTGCTTGTCGATTGTGCAGTGCAGCGCATATTGAGGCAGCAGCGCCGGGGCCTTGCGGAAATTTTGGTCAGACGGGCTTCGCCCTCGCCAGCCATGTCCCGAAACGCTCGAGCGCTTCCGCGAGCTGCGCCTCATCGCGCAGATAGCACATGCGGAGGTACCCCTCGCCGCCGGGACCGAATGTGCCACCGGGTGCGAAACCCACTTTCGCCTCATCGATGATGCGCAAGGTGGTGGCGAGGGAATCCGTCATCCCTTCGATGGCGAAGAACATGTAGAAGGCGCCCTTGGGCAGCTCGAAACGGATCTGAGGATACCGGCTCAGAAAGGCGGCGACGCGATCGCGGTTGGCGCGCGCCTTCAGCACCTGCGCGGCGATGAAGTCCTCGCCCTCATCGAGCGCCGCGACGCAGCCCTGCTGCAGGAAGGCGGCCGTGCCTGAGGTGTTGTACTGGATGATGCGCTCGATGACCGGGCCCAGCGCCTTCGGCGCCTGCAGCCAGCCGACGCGCCAGCCGGTCATCGCCCAGTTCTTGGAAAAGGTGTTGGCGAGCAGGATCTGCTCCTCGTCGTCGCAGATGTCGAGGAAGGACGGCGCCCGGGCCTCGCCGGCGTCGCCGTAATAGAATCGCGCATAGACCTCGTCGGCGACGATCCACAAGCCGCGCCTGCGGCATGCGTCGCGCACCGCCGTGAGGTCGGCGAGGCTCGCCGTCCAGCCCAGAGGATTGGAGGGCGAGTTGAGCACGATCGCCTTTGTGCGCGGCGTGATCGCGCCGAACAGCCGGTCGAGATCGAGCCGCCAGCGGCCATTGGTGAACGCGAGCGGCACCTCGACGGGTCGCGCGCCCGCGAGCCGCATCGGCCCGGCATAATTGGGCCAGGCGGGCGTCGGCAGCACGATCTCGTCGCCTTCGCCGGCGATCATCTGGATGATGGTCTGGATCGCCTGCATGCCGCCGCCGGTGACGTAGAAGTTCTCCGCGTCGAAGCGGCGGCCGTAATGGCGCGTGTGGTAGCGCGCCAGCGCCGCGCGCAGAGGCGGGATGCCGCGCTGCCAGGTGTAGAAGGTCTCGCCCTGGAGCAGGCTTTCGATCGCCGGCCGGCAGAAGGCCTCGGGCGTCGGCACATTGCCCTCGCCCGACCAAACGGGAATGACGCCTTGCTTGCCGATCCCGTGATTGACGGCCGAGCTGATGCCGGAATCGGGCTCGTTGCGGCTGGCGGCGGTGATGGCGCCCAGAAGGGCCGAGGCTGAAACGAGGTCCATGCGGGGTCTTTAGCAAAAGGACCCGGGTGTCGAACACCCGGGTCCGTCGGTGCTGCTATGATCTATCCGACTACTTCTTGGCGACCAGCGCGTCGCGGATCTCGCCCAGGAGTTTCTCGGTCGGGGTCGGACCAGGCGGCGGGCCCGGAGGGGCCTGCTTGCGCATCCGGTTGGAGACCTTCACCAGCTGGAACAGGATGAAGGCGATGATCAGGAAGTTGATCAGGACGGTGATGAAATTGCCATAGGCGAACACCGCACCCTGCTCCTTGGCGGCGGTCAATGTCGGCGCGGTGACCGCCGAAGCAAGGCCGAAAAAGTAGTTGCTGAAATCGAGGCCGCCGAAAATGGCCCCGATGATCGGCATGATCAGGTCATTGACGATCGAATCGACGATCTTGCCGAAGGCGGCGCCGATGATGACGCCGACCGCCAGATCGAACGCGTTGCCCTTGAAAGCGAATTCCTTGAACTCTTGCCACATCTTCATCCCCTCCTCAGTCTGCGAAGCGATGCCCGGTCCCCCCGGGCCCTAACAGGTGGATTTGTAACCCAGCCGCGGCGCGGTTGAAAGCCATAGCTGCGGTTCGCTAGACTGGACTATGGTGTAAGCTCGATGTTCTACAGCTGGACCGTATTGTTCGCCGGCCTTGCCTATGTCGGCGCTTTGTTCGCGGTGGCGAGCTTCGGCGACCGTCAGGCTCGCGGCCGGGCGCCCGGCACGCCCCGGCCGCTCATCTATGCGCTGTCGCTCGGCGTCTATTGCACCTCCTGGACTTATTTCGGCAGCGTCGGCGTCGCCTCGCGCTCGGGGCTGGACTTCCTGCCCATCTATATCGGCCCGATCCTGGTCTTCGCCGTCGGCTGGAAGCTGCTCGAGCGGATCGTCGACATCGCCAAGCGCCAGAACATCACCTCGATCGCCGATTTCATCGCGGCGCGCTACGGCAAGAACGAGATGCTGGGCGCGCTGGTGGCGCTCATCGCCGCGGTCGGCATCATCCCCTATATCTCGATCCAGCTCAAAGCCGTGTCCTTCGCGCTCGAGACCATGATGGTGACGCCCGGCTGGTCGACGGCGGGCACCGGGCCCTTGCCGATCAGCGAAGACATCGCCTTCTTCGTCACCGTCGCCATGGCCGCCTTCGCCATGCTGTTCGGCACCCGTCATATCGACACGACCGAGCATCAGCACGGGCTGATGACGGCGATCGCGGTCGAATCGGTGGTCAAGCTCCTGGCCTTCGTCGCCGTCGGCCTGTTCATCACCTTCGCGATGATGGGCGGGCCGCAGGCTCTCCTCGACCAGGCGCGCCAGGCGCCCGACATCGCCGCTCTGTTCACCAAGGGCTTCGCCGGCGGCTCGTGGCTCACCCAGACGCTGCTCGCCATGATCGCCATCATGCTGCTGCCGCGCCAGTTCCACGTGACGGTGGTCGAGAACGCCCATGCCGGCGACGTCAAGCGCGCCGCCTGGCTGTTTCCCGTCTATCTCATCGCCATCAACATCTTCGTGGTGCCGATCGCCATTGCCGGCCTCATGACCTTCCGGCAGGGCATGACCGACGGCGACACGTTCGTGCTGGCGCTGCCGGTCGCCGCCGGCAGCCACGCCTTCGCCCTCATCGCCTTCCTGGGCGGCCTCTCGGCGGCCACCGCCATGGTCATCGTCGAGGCGGTGGCGCTGTCGATCATGGTCTGCAACAACCTCGTGATGCCCATCATCCTGAGACGGCGGATGGAGCGGGCGCAGATCCATCATGACATGGGCAGCGTGCTCATCACGATCAGGCGCATCGCCATCGCGGTGATCCTGCTCCTCGCCTACAGCTATTACCGGATGATCGGCTCGAGCGCGGCACTCGCCCAGATCGGCCTCATCTCCTTCGCCGCCGTCGCCCAGTTCGCCCCCGTCTTCTTCGGCGGCCTCCTGTGGAAACGCGGCACGGCGCAGGGCGCCATGGCCGGCATCACCGCGGGTTTCGCGCTGTGGGCCTATACGCTCTTCCTGCCCTCCTTCGCCGATGCCGGCTGGATCGACGCTCGCCTCATCTCCGACGGCCCCTTCGGCATCGCCCTGTTCCGCCCGCGCATGCTGTTCAATCTCGCCTTCGATCCCCTGACCCATGGCGTCATCTGGAGCCTCCTCGCCAATTCCGCCGTCTATGTCGCCGTCTCGCTCATCCGGCCGCCCTCGCCGATCGAGCGGATGCAGGCCGCCACCTTCGTCACCCGCGACAACCCGCTGAGCGCCGCGCCCGGCTTCCGTCTGTGGCGCACGGCGGTCACGGTCGGCGAGGTCGAGGCGACGGTGGCGCGCTATCTCGGCGCCGAGCGCACCGCCCAGGCCTTCGTCGAGGCCGCCGCCGAGCGCCGGGTCCCGCACGATCCCAAGGCCGAGGCCGATATCCGCATGCTGCGCTTCGCCGAGCATTTGCTCGCCAGCGCCGTCGGCACCGCTTCGTCCAGGTTGGTGATGGGCCTCCTGCTCGAGCGCCATTCGAAGAATCCGCGGGGCGCCATGAAGCTCCTCGACGACGCCTCGGCCGCCATCCAGTACAATCGCGACCTCCTGCAGTCGGCCATCGACAATGTCGGCCAGGGCATCGCCGTGTTCGACAACGAGGGCAAGCTCATCTGCTGGAACGAGCGCTTCTGCGGGCTGCTCACGCTGCCGGCCGACATGAGCCGGATCGGCACGCCGCTCGAAGAGGTCGTCGACATGATGCTGCGCGCGGGCGGCGTCGAGGCGCGGCGTCTGCCCGAGATGCGGCGCGACCGCCTGCGCAAGATCACCTCGACGCATGAGCCCGTCATCGAGCATCTCGACAAGCGCGACATCGTCCTCGAGCTGCATTCGAGCAAGATGCCCGAGGATGGCGGCTATGTGGTGACCTTCACCGACATCACCCAGTCGGTCAAGGCGGCCGGGGAGCTCAAGCGCGCCAACGAGACGCTGGAGAAGCGCGTCGTGGAGCGCACCGCCGAGCTCACCCGCCTCAACAGCGAGCTGCAGCGCGCCAAGGCCGAGGCCGACGCCGCCAATCTCGGCAAGACCAAGTTCATCGCCGCGGCGAGCCACGACATCCTGCAGCCGCTCAACGCCGCCCGCCTGTTCACCGCGAGCCTGGTCGAGCGCAAGGCGCGGGGGACCGACGGTGAGCTGGTGCGCAATGTCGATGCCTCGCTCGGCGCCGTCGAGGACATTCTCTCGGCCCTGCTCGACATATCGCGCCTCGACGCCGGGGCGCTGAGGCCCGAGATCTCGGTATTCCGCATCGACGACCTGCTGCTCGCCCTCAAGCGCGAATTCGCGCCGGCGGCGGCCGAGCGCGGCCTGACCTTCACCGTCGTCACCTCCGCGCTCGCGGTCAGGTCGGACAGCAAACTGTTGCGCCGCGTGCTGCAGAACCTCGTCTCCAACGCCATAAAGTATACGCGCAACGGCCATGTGCTCATGGGCTGCCGGCGCAAGGACGGCAGCCTGCGCATCGAGGTGCACGACACGGGTCCCGGCATCGCCGAGCACAACCAGGCCGTCATCTTCCAGGAATTCGAGCGCCTGTCGCACGACAAGGCGGTCGAGCCCGGCCTCGGCCTCGGCCTGTCGATCGTCGAGCGCATCGCCCGGATGCTGCGGCACCCGCTGCGTCTCACCTCCAGGCCCGGCCATGGCTCGTGCTTCGCGATCACGGTGCCGACCGCGCCGCAGAGCGAGCTCGCGGCACGCCGGCCGAAAACGGTCTCGCGCCGGGCCAACCGCATCGGCGGGCTCACCATCTTCGTCATCGACAACGAGCCGCAGATCCTCGAGGCGATGCAGGCCCTGCTCGGCGGCTGGGAGGCGCGCGTCATCACCGCGCGCAGCGGTGCCGAAGCGCTCGCCGCCTTCACGGCCGAGATGGCCGACATCGACGTCATCCTCGCCGACTACCATCTCAATCGCGATGACGGGCTCGATCTCATCGAGCGGCTGCGCGTCGCGGCCGGCCGGCCGGTGCCCGCCATCCTCATCACCGCCGACCGGTCGCGCCTGGTCCAGGAGCGCGCCAATGAGCAGGGCGTCCAGTATCTGCGCAAGCCGGTGCGGCCGGCGGCTTTGCGCGCCGCGCTGGCGCAGTTCGCCGCCCGGACACAAGCGGCAGAATAATCGACAGGAACTGACGTCATGGATCAGCTACAGGCGACCATCCTGCCGCTCGCGGCGCACTCGGCGGAGCTCAAGATCGCCGCCCGCTGGCGCCATGAGGCCTTTCTCGAGGGCGACGGCTTTTCCGTCGCCGACAGCGAAGGCCAGTTGGCCAAGCTCACCAGCGACCCCCAGGGCCCGGAGACCGCTCTCATCGCGCTCATCGACAGCCGCCTCGCCGGGATCTGCCTCCTGGTCCTGCACGAGCTCGAGCCGGCGCATGACCTTTCGCCCTGGCTCGCCAGCCTCTATGTCGATCCCCAATTCCGCGGCCGAGGGGTGGCGCGGAGCCTGGTCAGGGCGATCGAGGATCACGCGCGCCGCGGCGGCATCGCCCGGCTCCACCTCTATACGGTCGACGCGGAAGAGTTCTACCTGAAATGCGGCTGGACCGTTGTCGAGCGCTCCGCCTCCGGCGGCGGCATGCTCACCCTCATGACGCGTGATCTTTAGGGCCTTTCAGGTCACTCCGTCAGCACATGGCTTTCGCCTTCGATGCGGCTGGCGGCGATGACCGCCTGGGTGCGGCTCGCGACGTCGAGCTTCTGCAGGATGGCCGAGACATGCGCCTTGACGGTGGCTTCCGAGACGCCGAGCTGGAAGGCGATCTGCTTGTTGAGCAACCCCTCCTTGAGCATCATGAGGACCCGCATCTGCTGCGGCGTCAAGGTCGCGATGCGGCGCGCCAGCGCATCGCCTTCGCCGTCGGTGCCGGGGCCCAGTCCTTCCGGCGCCCACACGCCGCCCGCGAGGATCGCGGTGACCGCCTGGCGCATGTCGTCGACCGCGAGCGACTTCGGGATGAAGCCCGAGGCGCCGAGATCGAGGGCGCGGCGGATGATATGGGGCTCGTCGCTGGCCGAGACGACGGCGATCGGCACCGCCGGATACTGGGCCCTGAGGAACATGAGGCCCGACAGGCCCTGCACACCCGGCATCTTGAGGTCGAGCAGGACGAGATCGACGTCGCTGTCGCGGTCGAGGCGCTCGGTCACGGCGTCGAGCGCGCCCGCTTCGTCCAGCTTGATGCCCTTGAAGGCGCCGCTCAGCGCCTGCTTCAGCGCGGCGCGAAACAGAGGATGATCATCGACGATGATGACCCGGTAGCCCGGCATGGTCTCCCTTTCATTGGCCAGATGAAGCTGGCATCTTCTTCTTGTTCCCCGCAATCTATCGCTTCATCCCGAAAAGGCCAAGACTGCCCAATGAGCGCTTCGCGACACCTCTATCCCGAGATCGAGCCCTACCGCATCGGACGCCTCAAGGTCTCGGACCTGCACGAGATCCATTTCGAGGAATGCGGCTCGCCCGACGGCAAGCCGGTCGTCGTCCTGCATGGCGGCCCGGGCGGCGGCATCGCGCCCTTCCTGCGCCGCTTCCACAATCCGCGCGCCTATCGCATCATCCTGTTCGACCAGCGCGGCTGCGGGAAATCGACCCCGTTCGGCGAATTGCGCGAGAACACGACCTGGGACCTGGTGGCCGACATGGAGGCCTTGCGCGAAACGCTCGGCGTCGAGCGCTGGCAGGTGCTGGGCGGGTCCTGGGGATCGACGCTGGCGCTCGCTTATGCCGAGACCCATCCCCTGCGGGTGAGCGAGCTCATCCTGCGCAGCGTCTTCCTGCTGCGCCAGTCGGAGCTCGCATGGTTCTACCAGGAGGGCGCCAGCTGGCTGTTTCCTGACGCCTGGGAAGCCTATCTGGCGCCCATTCCGGAAATCGAGCGGCACGACATGATCACCGCCTATCACAAGCGACTCACCGGCACCGACGCGGCGCTGTTGCGCGTCTGCGCCCGCGCCTGGAGCGTGTGGGAGAGCACGTGCCTGTCGCTGCTGCCCAATGCCGAGCGCGTCGCGCAGTCCGCCGACGACCGTTTCGCCTATGCGTTCGCCCGCATCGAGAACCACTATTTCGTCAATCGCGGCTTCTTCGCGAGCGACGGCGAGCTCCTTGCGCGCAGCGCTCGGCTGGCCGCCGTTCCGGGCGTCATCGTCCAGGGCAGATATGACGTGGTGACGCCGTTGCGCAGCGCCTGGGACCTGCACAAGGCCTGGCCCAAGGCCCGCCTCGACATCGTCGCCGACGCCGGACATACCGGCACGGAGCCTGGGTTGGCCTCGGCGCTCGTTAACGCTACGGACGATTTTAGTTGAACATTCAACCAAATGTCCTTGGTGCTGACGCGAATATGCCCGATGTTTGCCACAGTCTCACCCCGAAGTGACCACGAACGGAGATCAACCTGCCCTCGATCCAGCGGGGGATCATCAGGGACTTGATGTGCCGGGGAAGCGGGAGCTTCCTTTTTGTGATCCTTCGTTTGAACGAGTTGGCGCGCGCGGCTCCTGTCGCCGTCCCGAGCTTGCGTGTGCCAAGGACCCGTCCATCCCGTGCGGATGGGCGGGTCTCATTTTTTACAGCGACGTGCCGTCCTTCGTCTTGCCATCCATCTCCCGTGCGAAATCGAGAAAGCGGTCGAACATCTTGCCGAAGATGTCCATCATGCGGTCGACCTCCTGGTCGCTCGGCAGCTTGGTCGTTCCGCCGCTCTTCTCCAGCTCGGCGACACGCGCCTTCAGCTTTTCGTTCTCGGCCTCGAGCCGGGCCACGTCCGCCGTCAGATCGAGGCCCTGATCCTTGATGGCCGCGCATTCCCATACGCCGTCCTTCGCGGCGCACAACGCCACGGCGCCGGTCTCGCTGTCGAGCCGCAGAAATCCCTGCTCGACCTTCTCCAGCACATAGCGACCGGAGATCTCGGCGGCCGGGGCCACCGATCCGGTCAGCATGACTGTTATGATCACGAGCATCAGGCGACGCATGACGTATCTCCCAAGGTAATAGTCGTCCCAGAATCTGCCATCTTTGTGACGATACTGTTCTTGTTTTGTATTTCCTTTCCCGAATCGCGTAAGATGGCGGCATGACCCTCGACCAGACCGTACTCCAGATCGGCGGCCAGGCCTTCAGCCTGGGCCAGATCCTGCTTGCCGGCGCCGGGCTCGCTCTGCTCCTCATCACCGTGACCGCAGCACTCTCCTGGCGCGGCCAGAAGCAGAGGCAGGAGGAAAGCCTCGAGACCATGCGGCGCGCCAGCGAGCTCGAATTCCGGCTGGCCGAAATGGCGGGCCAGCTCAGGAGCTTCACCGACCAGGCCGCGAGCGGCCAGCAGCATCTCGCCCGCACCCTCGACGAGCGGCTCGACCAGGTGAGCCACAGGCTCGGGCGCGGCCTCAACGAGCAGGCCGAGCGCACGCACCAGTCGCTCAAGCATCTCTATGAACGGCTGGCGGTGATCGACACGGCGCAGGCCAATCTCACCCAGCTCTCCTCCGAGATGGTCTCGCTCAAGGATATCCTCGCCAACAAGCAGGCGCGCGGCGCTTACGGCCAGGCCCGCATGGAGGCGATCATCCGCGACGGGCTGCATGCCCAGGCCTATACGTTCCAGACGACGCTCTCCAACGGCTCGCGGCCCGACTGCCTGATCAGGCTGCCCGACACCGAGCTCGGCCTCGTCATCGACGCCAAATTCCCGCTCGAAGCCTTCAACGCGCTCAAGGCGGCCACGGGCGAGGCCGAGATTCGCGCCGCCGAGACGCGCCTGCGCCGGGACGTCGCCCATCACGTCAAGGACATCGCCGGCAAATACCTGATCGCCGGCGAGACGCAGGAGCCGGCGGTCATGTTCGTGCCGTCGGAATCGATCTATGCCGATCTCTATGAGCGCTTCGAGGACGTCATCCAGAAGGCGCATCGCGAGCGCGTGATCATCGCCTCGCCCAATATCCTGATGCTCCTGATCCAGACCATGCAGGCGATCTTCAAGGACGCGCGCATGCGCGAGCAGGCGGGCGTCATCAAGATCGAGGTGACGCGGCTGCTCGAGGATGTCGGCCGGCTCAAGGACCGGGTGCTCGACCTGCAGCGCCATTTCGGCCAGGCGAGCGGCGATCTCGAGAAGCTCGGCCTCTCCGCCGACAAGATCACCAAGCGGGGCTTGAGGATCGAGCAGCTCGATGTCGACGAGCCGGCGAAGGCGGTGAGCGAGGAAGCGCAGCTGCGGCTGGTGCAGGGGCGGTAGAGTCCCATGAGCCTGATCAAACCAATGGGGCGGCCCTTCATCGCATGCCCAAAGTGCGGAACCAATGTGGTGTGGCCGGAAGAACTCTCGTCCGAAGACAAGACGATGCTCGCCCGCACGAGCCGGCACAATCGCCTGGAAGGCGCTCGAGTGGCTCATATGACATTCGATCTCGATCTCGGAGAGGCTAAGGTGTTGTCGTTCCACATCAGCAGCGGAGATGGGCGTTGCCATCGGTGCGGATTGCCGGTTGCGGATGAGCTTTCGGTTTGCTCAACGTGCCGGTCCGCGAACCTGAACTGGTAATATCTTCCGACCAGATCGCAACGGCGATGGCGAGCGTCGCGATCATGCTTGCTCATCATGGTCACAGCTGAAATTCCCGGGATTGAGCCTGCCTTCAGTCCGCTATGTCGGCAGCTAGCGCGCCAAACCAAACTTCCGCCTAGCCCAGAAATTTCTTAATATTTGCCTAATTTTTTCTCGGTGTCTTTACGATGATATCCTTAATTTCTTGCCAACAAATTCATCCGAGAGCAGTTTAATTTTGCCACATCCCTCGGGCTTCAAGTGCGCTTCCCTCTGGTCGTGACGAAGATCTCACATCAACAAGCGGATGCCTAATAAAACGGGGACGACTGAATGAAGGTGATCCATGCGCTGATACCCGTCGCCCTGCTGGCCGGGACCGTTCATTCAGGCCCGGTCGAAGCCAGAGGAACGGCAGATGCCTGGCTCTCGATCTCGAGGGAAGACTATTTCACCGTCATGAGCGCCAAGAGGCTTGGCCCAATCAACAAGGTGAGAAGCCTCAAAGCGAATAAGAAACCGGCGGCCGCGCGCAAGGCAACGAAGAAGGCCTTCAAAAAGACTGACCTGACGCCACGCAAGAAGCCGGCCAAGCTTGCCACGGCAAACAAGAGGCCGAGGACCGCTCCCGTTGTGATTTCGAAGCCGGACGAGACCAAGCCGCGTGGACTTGTGCGCCTGGCACCAACTCCTCTCGTTGTTGTTTCAAAACAGAATGACATCAAGCCGCACGAAATTGCACGTTCAGAGCCCGTTTCCGTTGCGGTCGCAGAGCCGGACGAGATCAAGCCGCATGAGATTGCGCGTTCAGAGCCCGTTCCTGTTGCGATCGCAGAGCCGGACGAAATCACGCCGCACGAGATTGCAGATTCCGAGCCAGTTCCTGTTGCGATCGCAGAGCCGGACGAGGTCAAGCCGCACGAGATTGCGCGTTCCGAGCCCGTTTCTGTTGCAGTCGCAGAGCCGGACGACATCAAGCCGAACGAGATTGCGCGTTCCGAGCCCGTTTCTGGTGCGGTCGCAGAGCCGGACGAAATCAAACCGCACGAGATTGTGCGCCTGGAATCCACATCGATGAGCAAGGTGCTGCGCAGCGGCCCGCGCGAAGTGGAAAATGATAGTCCAGGCGAGGCCTTGCAGATCAGCGAGGCCGACGAAGTGCGGATCGCCGAGATCATCCGCGAGGTTGCGCCATCCTATGGCGTGCCGACCTGGTTTGCGCTGCGCATCGCCGAGGTCGAGTCCAACTATGACCCTTACGCGCGTGGACGCGCCGGCGAGATCGGCGTCTATCAACTGAAATGCCAGACCGCGCGCGGCATGGGTTTCAAGGGCGACTGCTCCGATCTCATCGATGCGCGAACCAATGTGCGCTGGGGGCTCAAGCATCTTTCACTCGCGATCGCGTTGTCGGGCGGAAACTTGCAACTCGCCGCGTCGAAGCACAATGCCGGCCTCAGCCACAAGTCCTTGGTGCGCAGCTACGTCGCAAAGGTGTTCTGATTTCCAGAGCATCGGACCGATAAAGGGCGCAGCGGCTTTCGGATAATCCGATGCGAAAAAAGATAGAGCGCCGGACCGATTCGAAGTGAGCGTCATGCACTCTGGCGCTCGCTAATCCGCGACAGCGGCGGCCGGCGCGCCCTTGGGCGCCTTGCCGGGTTTCGCCAGCAGCAAGGCCAGCGGCAGCGCGGCCAGCGCCACATACATCATCAAGAGATAGTCATTGGCATAGGCGATGACGCTCGCCTGCCGGGTGACCTCGCCATTGAGCGCCGCCTTGCCGGCGAGCGTCGTCACGTCCCAGAGCGGGCTCATGCCCGGCATATGCAGGCCGAGATTGAACGGCGTCACATGGGCCGCGAGGTCGGCATGCATCACCGCGGTGTTGCGGGTCAGAAGGAAGATCACGATCGAGATGCCGATGCTCGAGCCGATGTTGCGCATCAGGCTGAAGAGCGACGTCGCCTGGGTGCGGTGGCGCGGCTCGAGCGTGGCGAAAGTGACGGTCGAGAGCGGCACGAAGACGAAGCCCAGCCCCAGGCCCTGGACGATGCCGGTGCGGATGATCGTCGCCTGCGACACGTCGGTGGTGAAATAGGTCATCTCCCACAAGGTGACGGCGATGAGCGCCAGGCCGAAGGCGAAGATGAGGCGCGGATCGATGCGCGTGATGACGCGCCCGACGATCATCATGGCGATCATGGTGCCGATGCCGCGCGGCGCCATGACGAGGCCCGCGGTCAGGACCGGATAATCGAGGACCTGCTGCAGGAAGGGCGTCAGCAGCGCCATGGTCGCGAGCAGGATGATGCCGACGATGAAGATGGCGATGAGGCCGATGGAGAAATTGCGGTCCGCGAAGATTTTTGGATCGATGAAGGGATTGTCCGACGTCGTCATGTGGACGATGAACATGTAGAAGGCGGTCGCGGCGATACCGGCCTCGATCATGATCTCGGTCGAGGAGAACCAGTCGAGATTCTCGCCGCGGTCGAGCATCATCTGCAGGCCGCCGATGGCGAGCGCCAAGAGCAGGAAGCCGGTCCAGTCGAAGCCCGCCTTGGCGTTGCGCGGCGTGTCGGTGAGATAGGTCATGAGGCCCAGGATGGTGACGACGCCGATCGGCACGTTGATGAAGAACACCCAGCGCCAGTTGTAATATTCGGTGAGCCAGCCGCCGAGCGTCGGGCCGAGGATCGGCCCCACCATCACGCCCACGCCCCAGATCGCCATGGCCGAGCCGTGACGCTCGCGCGGATAGGAATCGAGCAGCACCGATTGCGACAGCGGCACCAGGGGGGCGCCGAACACGCCCTGCAGCAGGCGGTAGAGCACCATCTGGTCGAGCGAGGTGGCGAGCCCGCACAGGACCGAGGCCAGGGTGAAGCCCGCCACCGCGACGATGAAGACGGGCTTGCGCCCGAAGCGCGTCACCATGAAGCCGGTGACCGGGATCATGATGGCGGCGGCGACGATATAGGAGGTGAGCACCCAGTTGATCTGGTCGAGGGTGGCCGAGAGCGATCCCATCATGTAAGGCAGCGCGACATTGGCGATGGTCGTGTCGAGCGCCTGCATGATGGTGGCGAGCATCACGCAGACCGTGATGATGCCGCGATGGGAAACGGCCTCGTCCACGGCGACAGGCCCGCTATTCGGCCGCTTTGGCGGTCGCGCCGAACATCGACCACAGGCTGCGGCTGTGACCGGTGTCGATCGCGACATCGACGCTCATGCCGGAGGTGAGCTGCGGGGCGCCCGGCGAAGGCTCGAGCGCGAGCTTGACCGGCACGCGCTGCACCACCTTCACCCAGTTGCCGGAGGCGTTTTGCGGCGGCAGCACCGAAAACTCGGCGCCCGTCGCGGGGCTCAGGCTCGTGACCCTGGCCGTCCAGCTGATGGCGGGATAGGCATCGACGCTGACGGTCGCCGCATCACCGACCTTGAGATGAGTGAGATCGGTCTCCTTCGGATTGGCCTCGATCCACAGATCGTCGCTGGCAACCAGGCTCATGGCTGGCTGGCCGGCGGTCACATAGGCGCCCGAGCGCAGATTCTCGACATTGGCCACGGTGCCCGACCAGGGCGCCAGGATGGTGGCATGGGCGAGATCGCGCTCGGCCTTGTCGATGGCGGATTGCGCCTCGTGGATACGCGGATGGTCGTCGACGGGCCCAGAGGCATTGCCGCCGAGCTGCGAGAGCGTGGCATCGGCGGCGCGCTGGGCGCCGCGCAGCTGTTCCTGGGCGGTGTCGAGGTCGCGGCGCGCCTCGTCGAGCGCGGCCTGGGCGGCCACGCCCCGCTTCTGCAGGTTGAGCTGGCGATCATAGGTCGCCTGCGCATAATCGAGCGAGGACTTGGCCTGATCGATGGCGGAGAGGTTCTGGCGATAGGTCGCCTGGAGCGCCGTCAGGTCGTTGCGCACCATGCCGAGCTGCGCCTTGGCGCCGGCAAGTGTGATGCGGAAGGGCACGGGATCGAGCGTGAACAGAAGCGCCCCCTTCTCGACATGCTGGTTCTCGCGCACCGCAACCTCGGCGACGGTGCCCGGCACGTCGGTCGCGACATTCATGATGGGCGCCCGCACATAGGCATTGTCGGTCTCGACATAGCGGCCGCCCGACAGATACATCTCGCCGGCGACGCCGAGCGCCACGAGCGGGCCGAGAACCAGAAGGCCGAGACGAAGGAGCTTGCGGCGGTCGCGCTTTCTGGGCGCCACCGGCAGCTCGACCACCTTGCCGGTTTCCTGCTTTGCTTCAGCGACGGGCATTGCCGATTCTCCTCTCGTCGCCTTCCTCGCTCATGGTGGCGATGAGGTTGTCCTTCATCCTGGTGAGGAGGCGCATGGCCTCGTCGATCTCGGCATCGCTCATACCCTGGAGCAGCTCGGTGCGGGTCTCGGCGGCGATCCCCTTGAGGGTCTCGAGCAGCGGATGGGCGGCAGGCAGCAGATAAAGCGACCAGGCGCGCCGGTCGGCGGGGTTGGGGCGGCGTTCGATGAGGCCGGCCTTTTCCAGCCGGTCGATCAGGCGGCCGACCGTGATGGGCTCAACCTCGAGGAGCTCGGCGAGCGCCCCCTGGTTGATGCCCTCTTTCATGTAGATTTCCTTGAGCACCTGCCACTGCGCCCGGGTGAGGCCGGTGCCGCGCACATTCTGCTCGAAGCGCTTGCGCAGCACGCGCCCGGTGTCGATCAGCAGGAGGCCGATGGATGCATGTTCGGGTTTCATCATGTGGGGAACTTAGTGCTCGATCGAATAATAAGCAAGCTTACTATAACGTGAGTTAATGTAAGCTCAGCTATGAATGGGGCGCATGCCTATCCCAACGACCTGCAGCACATGGCCACGCGACCCTGCGGCCGGGCATTTTCCCTTCCCCCTGCCGGCCAGTCGTCTATAAAGCGGGCCCTGCAATCCCAAGAGCTTGAACAGGAGAGAGCCCATGGCTGTACGCGTCGCGATCAACGGATTTGGCCGGATCGGCCGCAACATCGTCAGGGCGATCTTCGAATCGGGACGCAAGGATATCGACGTGGTGGCGGTCAACGACCTGGGCCCGGTCGAGACCAACGCCCATCTCCTGCGCTATGACAGCGTCCATGGTCGCTTCCCGCATGAAGTGGCGGTTTCGGGCGACACGATCTCGATCGGCAAGGAAAAGTTCAAGGTCACCGCCATCAAGGACCCGGCGCAGCTGCCCTGGAAGGAGCTCGGCATCGACATCGCGCTCGAATGCACCGGCATTTTCACCTCCAAGGAGAAGGCCTCCGCCCATCTGACCGCCGGCGCCAAGCGCGTGCTCGTCTCGGCGCCGGCCGACAATGCCGATCTCACCGTCGTCTATGGCGTCAACCACGACAAGCTGAGCAAGGACCACATCGTCGTCTCCAACGCTTCCTGCACCACCAACTGCCTGGCGCCGGTCGCCAAGGTGCTGAACGACGCGATCGGCATCGACAAGGGCTTCATGACCACCATCCATGCCTATACCGGCGACCAGCCGACGCTCGACACGATGCACAAGGACCTGTATCGCGCCCGCGCCGCCGCTCTGTCGATGATCCCGACCTCGACGGGCGCCGCCAAGGCCGTGGGCCTGGTGCTGCCCGAGCTCAAGGGCCGGCTCGACGGCGTGTCGATCCGCGTGCCGACGCCCAATGTGTCGGTGGTCGACTTCAAGTTCGTGGCCAAGAAGGCGACCAGCGTCGAAGAGGTCAACGGCGCCATCAAGCGCGCCGCCGAGCAGCAGCTCAAGGGCATCCTCGGCTACACCAACGAACCCAATGTTTCGATCGACTTCAACCACAATGCCAATTCCGCCACCTTCCATATAGACCAGACCAAGGTGATGGACGGCACCCTGGTGCGCGTGCTCGCCTGGTACGACAATGAATGGGGCTTCTCCAACCGCATGGCCGACACCACCGTCGCCTTTGCGAAGCACATCTGATCCGCCATGCCCCGCCCGCTCTTCATCGCGCCGTCCATCCTCTCCGCCGATTTCTCAAGGCTCGGCGCGGAGGTGGAAGCCGTCGACGAGGCGGGCGCCGACTGGATCCACATCGATGTGATGGATGGGCATTTCGTGCCCAACATCACCTTCGGCCCTCCGGTGATGGCCGCGATCCGGCCGGTGACAGGCAAGACCTTCGACGTCCATCTGATGATCGCGCCGGCCGACCGCTATCTCGAGGCCTTCGCCAAGGCCGGCGCCGACATCATCACCGTCCATGCCGAGGCCGGCCCGCATCTCGACCGCTCGCTGCAGACGGTGAAGGCACTCGGCAAGAAAGCGGGCGTGGCGCTCAACCCGGCGACGCCGGTCGACCATATCAAGCATGTGCTCGACCGGCTCGACCTCATCCTGGTGATGACGGTCAATCCGGGCTTCGGCGGCCAGAGCTTCATTCCGGCAATGATCGACAAGGTCCGCGCGGCGCGTGACCTGGTGCAGGGCCGCGACATCGATATCGAGGTCGATGGCGGGATCACGGCGGAGACCGCCCCCCTGGTGGTCAAGGCGGGCGCCAATGCCCTCGTCGCGGGCTCGGCCGTGTTCAAGGGCGACCCTGAGGCCTATGCCCGGAACATCGCCGCGATCCGCACCCGGGCGACGACGCTCGCGGCTTAAATTCGCCTGTTTCTTGCCGTCAGTAACCTGGGGAGCCGCTGTTGCGCGCTCGATCAGGAGAGAACGATGTACCGTCTGGTCAAACTGACCGTCTTTGCTTCCGCCCTGGCGCTGGCCAGTCTCGGAGCGTCTCATTTCGCAACCGCCCAGACGATGCGCGAATGCATCGACTGCGTCAAAGGTGGCGATGGCGGCGGCGGTCCCGATGTCGGGAACGGCCAGAACCAGGGCCATTCGGGCCGGCGGCAAAAACAATTCGAGCAGTCGGACGGCCAGGGCGGGTCGGACCAGGGCACGTCCTCACGACGCAAATGGAAATCCCAGCCGGACGACCAGGCGGATTTCGACGATGGCGGGTCGGACCAGGGCACGCAGCGCAAAGGCAGGTACCGGCCGAAGGATCAATTCCAGAAGGGCGACGACGATGGCGTCGTCACCGACAAGCGGCGGGTGCGCCAGGCGGATCGCAGATGGAAGTTCGACTCCAACCGGCACGAGCGCCGGCGCCACAAGGACAAGCGATTCCGGTTCTATTTCGACGGCTTCTGGTATCCTCAGGCCTATTGGGACCTGCCCTATTATGACTACGATCGGGTGAGCTGCCGCGAGGGCGCGGAGATCGTCAGCGAGCGCTTCAGCCGGGTGCGGATCGTCGATTGCGGCGGCCGCGTCTATACTTATTTCGGGCGCCGGCGTGGTGAAACTTTCGAGATCCGCCTGAGCTCGCGGACCGGGCGCATCATCAGCGTGCGCGATATCTGATCGCTGAACAAGGATCGGGCGTGATGGTCTTCAATCCGAGCCATCAGGCCTTTCTCACGCAGTGGCGGCGCTCAACGGCCTGAAGCGGCGGACGGCGGCGACACCGAGAGCCGCGAACAGGACGAGCGCGATCACCTGAGCCACCGCGAAAGGCGCTTCCGACTGCGTCGGCGCCAAGGCCGAAAGGGCCGGGATTTTCTGGAAGGCCTGGGCGATGGTCACGAAGATAAGGAGATAGAGGCTCGCCACGATGCTGAGCGCGTAGATGCTGCGCCAGACGCCGGCCAGCTGGAAGCTATAGCGGGCCACGAGCCAGGCGATGAGGATCACCGTCGAGACGATGCCGGTCGCGAAGGCGGGCGTCACGCCGGTGAAGGGAAAAATGAAGCCGGTCAAGGTGACGGCGGCCGCCGTCGCGAAGAAATAGCGGGTCCAGCGTGGCGCAGTGTCTGCGCCCAGGAGCCGCGCCGTCGCGACGATTCCCAGGCCGATGGCGATAAAGCTCAAGACCGTATGCACGAAGGTCAGCGCTGAAACATAAAGCGACATGGCAACCCCTCTACCCTCTGGCGCATCATAAAGCGCGATGGCGATTTAGCGTGAGGCCATCGCGCTTCAAGCCAAGTTAGCGCGGCCGCCGGTTTCACGCCATTCACTCTTGGTATGAACCGCGGATGAAGCGCCGCTTCAGCCCCCGCACAGGGTCGCAATCTTACAGTTCCGTCATTCGCGGCAGAAAGCCGTGCTGATCCGGAGCCTGAGAGGGCTCTCATGCTGGAGGTACATCCATGCCGACCCAAAAACGCGCGGTCGCCTATGCGGCCGCCACGCTCCTTGCGCTCACGCTCGCCTCGAGCGGTGCGGAGGCCTATCAATGCAAAGCCGGCCTCACGCAGGCCGAAGCCATCGGCAATCCGAAATTCAAGGCCCGGGCGTCAGCCAAGGCTATCTGGTCCACGACCGTCAAGAACAAATATGGTGTTCAGTGGTCGGTCTGGAACATCGCCGCGTCGAAGGGACAGCGCTGCAACTGGACCGGCGCGAAATGGTACTGCATCGTCAAGGCCAGGCCCTGCCTCTATGTCGTCCCGTGAGGAGACGATCTAGCCGCGCTTCACCCAGTCCTTGAAGGCGTTGAGCCAGGTCACGATCACTTTCTTCGTCGCCTCGTCGGTCAGCTTGCCATTGGCGAACTTGCTCGGCGCCAAGGCGACGAAGATTTCGGGCTTCGGCATGGTGATGGCTTCGAGCCCGACCAGGTTCTGGCGCAGATGATATTGCGAGCGCGCGGTGCCGACCGGTCCTTCCGAGGCACCCATCACGCCGACGCGCTTCCATTTGAACGGATTGCCGGAGCGTGACATCCAGTCGAGGCCGTTCTTGAGGACGCCGGGAACGGAGAAATTATATTCGGGCGTCGATATGATGACGCCGTCGGCCTGCTTCACCTTGTCCTGGAGCGCCTTCACGCTCGCCGGCACGCCGTGCTTGTCCTCCTCGTCGCCGTCATAGAGCGGCACGCCGCGCAAGGTCACGATCTCGATCGCCATCTCCGGCGGCGCCAGCTCCTTCACCGCCCGCAGGAGCTGAGTGTTGAAGCTGTCCTTGCGCAGGGCTCCGGTGATGGCGAGAAGTTTCATCATGGTCTCCTATGTGAGGTTGAAAGCAGGATCCGGACGGAGTCCTGGCTGCGAGAGGATGCTCGCATGAATGGCGGCATCTTGATGGATTCCGAGCGGGCCGTCACGCCTGTCGGCCAAGCGTTTCTCAATCCAATGACTTGAGAGCCCGCAAGGCGCGCTCGCGCGCCACCCCGTGACCCACCACAGGCTTCGGATAATTGATCTTTACGTCAGAGTCATGTTCCCAAGGCTTATGTACATGGCGATCGGGCAATGCGCTGAGCTCCGGACACCATTTTCGGACGTAGACCCCTTGCGCATCGAACTTCTCGCCTTGCAGTACCGGATTGAAGATACGGAAATAAGGAGCGGCATCGGCGCCCGAGCCCGCCACCCACTGCCAGCTCGCCGAATTGTTGGCGATGTCGGCATCGACAAGCGTATCCCAGAACCATCTCTCGCCCTGGCGCCAGTCGATGAGCAGATCCTTGATCAGGAACGAGGCGGCGATCATGCGCACGCGGTTGTGCATATAGCCGGTGGCCCACAACTCGCGCATGCCGGCATCGACAATCGGATAGCCGGTCCGCCCCTGCTGCCAGGCGGCCAAGGCCTCGGGGTCATGGCGCCAGGGGAAGCGATCGAATTTCGCCTGGAACGCCTTCGATGGCAGGTCCGGCCGGTGATGCAGGAGATGATGGGAGAATTCGCGCCACAACAGCTCGCTCAGGAATTTCTCGCCGCCGCGATCGAGCCGGCCATGGGCTTTCGCCATGGCCGCGCGCACCGCCGTCCAGCATTGGGCGGGGCTGATCTCGCCCCAATGGAGATGCGGTGACAGGCGCGATGTGTGAGCGAGGTCCGGACGGTCACGGCCCTCGGCATAGCCCGACAGGGAGTCGTCGAGGAAAGAATCGAGGCGCTGCCTTGCCCCCTCTTCCCCTGGCGACCATATGGCGAAGCCCTTCGCCCAGTCGGGCCCCCCGGGCAGAAGACCCCAATCCTCCAAGCGGTCACCGGCAAGCGCCTCCGGCCAGGGCGTCAGACCTCGGGGCGCGCGCCGCGGCGGTTTCGGATCACCCAAGGCCAGGCATGCGCGCGCGAAAGGTGTGAAGACCTTGTAAGGCTCGCTTTGCCCGGTGCGGATCGCTTCCGGTTCATGCAGTAGGAAGCCGCCATAGCGGTGGCAAGTGGCCCCCTGCCTTTCGGCGACCGCCTTGATCCGCTTCTCCAGCGCACCCGACCAGGGCGCATAGTCGCGGGTGAAATAGAGCGCCTGAGCCCCGGTGTCGGCCAGAACGTCGGCAATCACCTTATCTGCGGCCCCGCGCCTCAGAACGAGCTTGACCCGATGCCGGCCCAGCGCCGCCGCGAGACGCTCCAGGCTCTTATGCAGCCACCAGCGGCTGGCGCCGCCCCAGGCCCAGTCTCCCGGCGTCGCGTCATCGAGCACATAGAGGCAGACCAGCGGGCCTGCTTCAGCCGCGGCGCGCAAGGCGGCATTGTCGGCCAGCCGGAGATCCTGGCGAAACCACATCACGACCGGCCGCTGCATCCCTCGATCCCTACCGTCCTGTCGCTCACAACACTGTGACCCCACCGCCGTCGCAGAATTTTATGATGAGCGCCAGCGTAGATTAACAATCCAACACCACAAGGGAGGTTCCGAAATGCATCGCCGCGCCATGCTTGCAGGGGTCAGCGCCCTCGCCGTCTCGCCACTCGCCATCCCGGCCGTCACCAAGGCCGCCGCCCCGCTCACCGGCTCGGTCGGTGCGCCTTATATGCGCTACAAGGTCGGCGCGTTCGAGATCACCGCCTTCAATGACGGCACGCGTCCGGCGGACAATCCGGAAAAGATCTTCGGCGTCAACCAGAAGCCCGAGGATGTCGCGGCGGCGGCGGAAGCGAACCTCCTGCCCAAGGACAGGCTGCTCAACGGCTTCACGCCGGTCCTGGTCAATACCGGCAAGGAGCTGGTGCTCTTCGACAGCGGCAATGGCGCGAGAGGCCAGCCCGCCACCGGCCATCTCGCGGAGCGGATGAAGGCCGCCGGCGTCGCGCCCGAGCAGATCGATGTCGTCGTCATCACCCATTGCCATCCCGACCATATTGGCGGGCTCATGACCGAGGGCACGCCGCTCGCCCCCAAGGCGCGCTATGTGATTGGCGAGGCGGAATACCAGTTCTGGTCGTCGCCCGACCGCGCCAACGGCCCGACCGCCAACGCCGCCAAGATCGTGCAGGCCAATGTCGTGCCGCTCAAGGACAAGATGAGCTTTGTGAAGAACGAAGGCGAGGTGGTTTCCGGCATCCGCGCCATCGAAGCCTTCGGCCACACGCCCGGCCACATGGCCTGGCATGTCGAAAGCGACGGCAAGCGACTGCTGATCGGCGCGGACTTCTGCAACCACTATGTGCTGTCGCTGCGCTATCCCAAATGGCATGTCAGCTTCGACGCCGACAAGGACCAGGCGGTGGCGACGCGTCTCAAGCTGCTCGACATGCTGAGTGCCGAGCGCATTGCCTTCACCAGCTATCACATGCCGTTTCCGGCGGTGGGCTTCGTCGAGAAGGGCGCCGATGGCGGCTATCGTTTCGTGCCGGCGAGCTACCAGCTGATGCTGTAGCCCCAGAGCAAATCCCGCCAAATTGAAGACTTTGGCGATAAGGATTTGCTCCAATATATTGATTTTGGCGCGAGTCCTTTTCGGCGAAGCGATTCCGCTTCGCTGGGACGCGCGTAAAAGCACTGCGTCTATGGGGTCTCGTCGTTAACCGATCTAAGGAGGATGCTGGCGCAGCATTGGATAGAACCCACGGTTGTGATGCAGATTCTTGACAACTGATCAAGAGGTTCCCATCCTGTCCTCCGACGACGGAGCGACAGCAACACGGGACCCCTGACCATGTCTGATCCAAAAATTCCGGCACCACCCGAGAACTTGAAGAAGGCGGCGGAGGCCGGTGATGCCGAAGCGCAAAGCGACCTTGGCCGCTGGTATGCGAAGAATTTACCGAAGACTGCCGATGCCGAAATGTGGTTCAGGCGCGCCGCCGAAAAAGGACTGCCCAAGGCCTTCCATAATCTGGGCGTCCTGGCCGCCAAATCCAATGACAATGAGCTTGCGATCCAGTGGTTCAGCAAAGCCGTTGCCGCGGACTGGCGCAATTCAATATTCCCGCTGGGCCACCTGCTTGAAGAGAGCGGAGACACCGTTGGTGCAGTCGATACTTACAATCTAGGCATCCAAAAAGGTTGCCCCGATTCGATGGTTGCAATGGCGGATCGCGTCATCGCCAAGCAAATCGAACATCTCTATGAGAATGCCCGCATCTGGTGCGAAAGGGCCGTCGCACAAGGCCACGTGGGCGCTCACGCGACGCTGGCCACCATTTTCCATGAAGGCCTGGGCGTCAAGCGTAGCCCTCCGGACGCTGTCCAGTTGTGGCTCAAGGCCGCGCGGCAAGGACATCCCGGCGCGCAGCTCATGATCGGCATGAGCTGTGAAATGGGCCTTGTCTTGAGACAGGACCGGGTCGCGGCCATGCGCTTTTTCTCGGCCAGCGCCGCGCAAGGCAATGAAGGGGCCGAAGCCTGTTTGTGGAGCTTGGAGCAGAGGCTCACACCCGAAGAAAAAGCGGAATTCGAAAGGGAACCGACGCTGTTCGCTCACGCAGGTCCCGGCCATCCGGGAAAGGTCCCCCCTTCCGATCTCCTGTGGGCGGCTTCCGCCGGCGATGCGGAATCTCAGAACGAGCTCGGCATCTGGTATTCGGACAACCTGCCGCAAACCCCCCATGCCCGGATGTGGCTCGAGCGCGCGGCAGATCTGGGCAGCGGAAACGCCTATCACAATCTGGGTGTTGCGGCTCTCGATACCGGCGACCTGCCTTTGGCCGCCGAATGGTTCAAGAAGGCCGTAGACGCAGACGTGCTGGAATCCTTTCAAAGTCTCGGCGCCATTCTCGAAAGAACCGGAGATCTTGACGGCGCCGCCGAAATCTTCCGGTTGGGGGCCTACAAGAAATGTCCCCATTGCGAGAGTGGCCTGGGGCGCCTCGCCTTCCACGAACAGACACCGGACTCCTACAAACGCGCCCACTACTGGGATAAAAAGGCGGCGGCGCAAGGCCATGCAAGTTCGCAAACGCGACTTGGCATGATGTATCACGAGGGACTGGGCGTCGAGCCTGACCCGGAAGCGGCGGTCTATTGGTGGCAGCAAGGGGCGCGGCAAGGAAACAAGGTTGCACAATATATGATGGGTGTTGCCCATCATAAGGGCGAGGGAGCAAGCAAAGACCGGCTCGCCGCGATGCGCTTCCTCAGGGCAAGCGCGGCGCAAGGCGGCACATATGCCGAAGACTATTTGCCGAAGGTGGAGGCCGAGCTGACGCCCGAGGAAAAGTCGCAGCTCGCGCTCGACACAACCGCAGGCGGGCATTGATCGGCGGCCAGAGCAAATCCCGCCAAAGGCCTGAGGCGACCCTGGCTCAAGGCCGGGGTCGCACCTCATCAGGGTGAGGGCATTGGCTCGATCTTATCTCATCATGTGCTAAGCGCTGACCTTGCCCTTGGCGGCGGCGCGCTTCTCGAGCAGGCGCGTCAGCCAGTCGGGATCCATTTCCGGCACCGAGGAGAGCAGGAGCTCGGTATAGGGCGGATGCGGCGGCGACAGGACCTCGGTCTTGAGCCCCTGCTGCACCACACGGCCCTGATACATCACCACGATCTCGTCGGCGATGGCGCGCACCGTCGCGATGTCGTGGGTGATGAAGAGATAGGAGACATTGGTCTCCTTCTGCAGCTTGAGCAAAAGCTTGAGGATGCCTTCCTGGACGATCTGGTCGAGAGCCGAGGTGACCTCGTCGCAGATGATGAGCTCGGGGTCGGCGGCAAGGGCGCGGGCGATGCAGACGCGCTGCTTCTGGCCGCCCGACAACTCGCCCGGCAGGCGGTCGATCAGGTCCTCGCTGAGCTCGATCTGCTCCAGGAGCTCGACGACCTTGCGGTCGCGCTCCTGGCCCTTGAGGCCGAGATAGAATTCGAGCGGCCGGCCGATCACATCGCGCACGCGCTGGCGCGGATTGAGCGCCGTGTCCGCCGACTGATAGATCATCTGGACGCGGCGCAGCGTCTCCTTGTCGCGGTCCTTGAGCGCGCGCGGCAACGGCTTGCCGTTGAAATAGATCTCGCCCTTGCGCGGCGGCAGAAGCCCGGTGATGGCGCGCGCCAGGGTCGACTTGCCCGACCCCGATTCGCCCACCACCGCGACGGTGCGGCCGCGCGGCACCTGGACCGTCACATTCTGCAGGACCTTGACGACGCCGCCATAGGTCGCATCGACGTCATGGATGCGCAGCACCACGTCCTTGGCCGTGCGCTCGGGCATGGCGAGGCTGCGCACCGCCCACAACGTCTTGGTATAGGCTTCCTTGGGGCTTTTCAGCATCTCGCGCGTCGGCGCTTCCTCGACGAGCTTGCCGTGGCGCAGCACCATGATGCGATGCGCCATCTGGGCGACGACCGCGAGGTCGTGGGTGATATAGATGGCGGCGGTGTTGAACTGCTCGACGATGTCGCGCATCGCCGCCAGGACGTCGACCTGGGTCGTCACATCGAGCGCCGTCGTCGGCTCGTCGAAGATAATGAGGTCGGGCCGGCACGACATCGCCATGGCGGTCATGGCGCGCTGCAACTGCCCGCCCGACACCTGATGCGGATAACGGCTGCCGATCGTCGCCGGATTGGGCAGCTTGAGGCGGCCATAGAGGTCCTTGGCGTCGGCTTCCGCCTTGCCGCGATCGAGGATGTCGTGGCCGATCGCCGTCTCGACTGTCTGGTCGATGATGCGGTGCGCCGGATTGAAGGAAGCGGCGGCACTTTGCGCCACATAGGCGATACGCGATCCGCGCAAGGCGCGCCGCTCCTCCTCGGCCACCTGGCGCAGATCCTTGCCGTCGAAGACGATGCTGCCATGGGTAATGCGGCAGCCCGGCCGGGCGAACCCCATGGCGGCAAGGCCGATCGTCGATTTGCCGGCACCCGATTCGCCGATGAGGCCCAGGACCTCGCCGCGCTTGAGGGTCAGGTCGACGCCCTTGACGATCTCATGCCAGACGTCGTCGCTCTGGCCTTCGATCTTGAGGCCCTTGATCTCGAGCAGTGTGTCGCCCTTGACGCGCTTGGTCTCACTTTTCATCGCGCAATCCGCTCGTCTTGTGCAGGAACCAGTCGACCACGAAATTGACCGCCACCGTCAGCAGCGCGATGGCGCCCGCCGGCAGGAGCGGCGTGATGTCGCCATAGGTGATGAGGGTCGCGTTCTCGCGCACCATCGAGCCCCAGTCGGCGGTGGGCGGCTGGATGCCGAGACCCAGGAAGGACAGAGCGCTGATGGTGAGGAACACGAAGCAGAAGCGCAACCCGAATTCGGCGACCATGGTCGGCATGATGTTGGGCAGGACCTCTCGGAACAGGATCCAGCCCAGCTTCTCGCCGCGCAGTTTCGCCGCCTCGACATAATCCATGACCACGACGTTCATGGCGACCGAGCGGGCGAGGCGGAAGACGCGGGTCGAATCGAGCACCGCGATGATGATGATCAGGTTCTTGACCGACGAGCCGAAGATCGACAGCAAGATGAGCGCGAAAATCAGCTGCGGGATGGCCATCAGCGTGTCGACGGCGCGCGACAGCAACTGGTCGGTCCAGCCGCGGAAGATCGAGGCGACGATGCCGAGCCCGCCGCCGATGGCGAAGGCGAGCAGCGTCGTGGCGAGCGCGATGCCGAGCGTGTTGCGCGCGCCATAAAGGAGGCGCGTAAGCATGTCGCGGCCGAGCTGGTCGGTGCCGAACCAGTGGGTCGCGCTCCACAATTCGAACGGCGTCTGGCTCACCACCTCGGCCTCGCCATAGGGGGCGATCCAGGGCGCGAACAAAGCGACGAAGATGTAGAACGCGATGACGATCATGCCGAACCAGGCGCTGAGTGGCGCTTTCTTCAGCGTCCGCCAGACATTCTGCGCCATGGTGCGGCGGGCTTTCACGCTGCGCGGCGCGGCGGGTTCGACTGTCCGGTCCATGCTCATCTGGGATGCAGAAGCCTCGGATTGGTGGCGATCGAAATGACGTCGGCCAACAGATTGAGCAGGATATAGGTGACGGCGAAGATGAGCGCGCAGGCCTGCACCACCGGGATGTCGCGCGAGCGCACCGCATCGACCATGGCCTGGCCGATGCCCGGATAGACGAAGACCACTTCCACGACCACGGCGCCGACGACCAGATAGGCCAGGTTGAAGGCGATGACATTGGCGATCGGCGCCCAGGCATTGGGGAGCGCGTGGCGCAGGATAACCTGGCCCGGCGACACGCCCTTGAGCCGCGCCATCTCGATATAGGGGCTGGCGAGCAGGCTGATGATGGCGGCGCGCGTCATGCGCATCATATGGGCGAGGATGACCAGGGTCAGAGTGAGCACCGGCAAGGCGGAACGCTGCAGCCGGTCGAGGAACGGCATGTCGGGCGAGACATTGGACAGCGAATGGAAGATCGGGAACTTCACCGCCAGGAACAGCATCAGGATATAAGCGACGAAAAATTCCGGGAAGGAGATGGTGGTCAATGTCAGCGCGTTCACTGTCCGGTCGAAGATGCTGTTGCGGTAGAGCGCGGCGAGGAGGCCGAGGCCCAGAGCCAGAGGTATGGCGATGAGCGCCGTGATGCCGGCCAGGAACAATGTGTTCCACAGGCGCGGCGCGATGATCTCCATGACGGTGCGGCGGAAGCCGACGCGGGAGGAGAAGGACGAGCCGAAATCGCCCTGGAGCACGCCCGAGATCCAGCTGATGTAGCGCTCTACCGGCGGCTTATCGAGGCCGATCTCCTTCTGGAAGGCCTCGACGGTCTCAGGGGTAGCGGCCTGGCCGAGGATCGCCTTGGCGAAGTCGCCGGGCAGGAACTCGATCGCCGAGAAGATGATGAGAGACACGACGAAGAGCGTGATGAAGCCAAGCCCCAGACGCTGCAATACCGTTCTCAGAAGTGGATGCATCAGTACTTTCCAATGGCCGGGCCGCCCGCAAGGGCGGCCCGGGATGTCAGTTTACGCCAGCCACCAGCGTTCGGCAATTTTCAAGCCGTCATTCTCCCAGTTCGGCGCGACGTCGCCATGGGCGAGCTTCTTGGAGTTGGCGGTCACGAAGTTGTTGAAGACGAGCACGATGACGCCGCCGTCGTCATGGACGAGCTGCTGCATCTCGGCGTAGATGGCCGCGCGCTTGGCCTCGTCGAGCTCGGCCCGGCCCTGGACCAGGAGCTCGTTGAAGCGCTTGTTGTTCCAATAGGTCTCGTTCCAGGCGGCGCCTGCCGCATAGGTAATGGTCATGGTCCAGTCCACCGTGGGGCGGCCGCTCCAATAGGAGGCGCACCAGGGCTTCTTGAGCCAGACATTGTCCCAATAGGCGTCTTCGGCCTCGCGGATGACGTTGATGTCGATGCCGCACTTGGCCGCCGTCTCCTTGATCAGGACGCCGGCGTCGATGGCGCCGGCAAAGGCCGCGTCAGCGACCGAGAGATCGACCTTCAACGTCTCGTAGCCCGCCTTCTTCAGTGGAACTTGGCCTTGTCCGGGTCGTACTTGTATTTGGGCTCCGGATCGATCGAATATTTGACCGCCTTGGCGATCGGATTGTCATTGCCGACCGTCGCATGGTCGAGGAAGACCTTCTTCTGAATCTCCTCGCGGTTGATCGCATATTTGATGGCGGTGCGCACGTCGTTGTTGTCGAAGGGCGCCATCGTCGTGTTCATCGGCAGCACATAGTGGCCGTAGCCCGACAGCTCGAGGATCTCGATATTGGGATTGCGCTTCAGGAGATCGAGCGTCTTCATGTCGGCGCGGCCGATCCAGTCGACATCGCCGGTGGTCAGCGCATTGGTGCGCGCCGCGACGTCGGTGATGGCGTTGAACTCGCACTCGTCGAGAGAGGGCTGGTTCGACTTGAAATAGTTCGGATTGCGCTTGAATTTGGCCGACACGCCGGGCTCGAACTTCTCGAGCACGAAGGGGCCGCTGCGCACGCCCGACTGCCAGTCCGACTTGCCGTCCTTGGTCGGCATGATCGGGATGTGATAGTCGCTGACCAGATAGGGGAAGTCGGCGCTGCCGTCCTTCAACGAGAAGACGACGGTCTCCGGGCCGTCGGCCTTGATGTCGGTGATCGGCTCGAGCAGCGATTTGGCGGCGGATTTGGAGTCGGGCCCCATATGATGCCGGAACGAGGCGACGACGTCATCGGACGTCACCGTCTTGCCGTCATGGAACGTGGCCCCTTTGCGCAGCTTGAACGCCCATGTCTTGGCGCCGTTGGAAGGCTCGTAGGACTCGGCGAGGTCGGCGACCACATTGCCCTTGGCGTCGATCTCGGTCAGGCTGTTCGACAAGGCACCCCAGAAGGCGCATTGGGTGAAGGTGTCGGGGTAGCCGACGGGATCGAGCGTGTCGGTGGTGGCGCCATGCGCCAGGCCGAAACGGGCGCTGCCGCCTTTCTTCGGTTCGGCGCGCACAGCCTTGGTGAACATGGCGCTGCCGGCGGCGACGGTGAAGCCCGCCGCCACGGCGAGCTGGATGAAGTCGCGGCGCGAGACCTTGCCCTTGCCGGCAAGGCTCGTCGCCAGTTTGAGTTTGTGTTCGAGTTCACTCATAGCGGATGTCTCCTTCGAATCCCTGTCCAATGTCGAGAAGGAGCGGCGGCGGCCATGCGCCTCTAGAAAACGGTTCCCGCGCTCGAATGCCTCAAAGCGGCACGCAGTTGCCGTCCTCCTCCCCGTTGTGTCCTCAAAAGCCCATGTCGTTTTTGTTATTTTCGTTTTTTCAAAAGTGTCACGCCGTCAGCACCTCGTCAATGGCCATCGCGGTGCGGGACCCGCGGAAAGACCGTCAATTTCGCGGGCCACCTGAACTTAGGCCCAATACCGACATATTTGAGCAAATCCCGCCAAAGTTGAAGACTTTGGCGATAAGGATCTACTCCAATATATTGATTTGGCGCGAATCCTTATCGGCGAAGTGAGCCCCCTTCGCCGGGATGCGCGCTGACGCAAAAATCGCCGCGCCGTGCGTCACACGGGCAACAGCGCCCTGACTGCATCCAGGGTCTCGGCCTCGCTGGCCGGCTTGTCCCAGCGGATGCGATGGACGCGCGGAAAACGCAAAGCGACCCCGGATTTGTGCCGCGACGAGGGCTGGACGGCGTCGAAGGCGATCTCCAGCACCAGAGCTTGAGCCACCTGGCGCACCGGGCCGAAGCGCTCGACCGTGTTGGTGCGGATCCAGCGGTCGAGGCGCAACAGCTCCTCGTCGGTGAAGCCCGAATAGGCCTTGCCGACCGGCACCAGCTCGTCGGGCGTCTTCCACACGCCGAAGGTGTAGTCGGAATAATAGGACGAACGCTTGCCCGAGCCGCGCTGGGCATACATGAGCACGCAGTCGATGGTGAGGGCGGCGCGCTTCCATTTGTACCAGTGGCCCTTGGGCCGGCCGGCGAGATAGGGGCTGTCCTTGCGCTTCAGCATCAGCCCCTCGATGCCGTTCTCGCGGGCCGCCTGCCATTTTTCCTCGAGCTCGCCGAAGGCGGCGAAGGGGACGAGGGCGCTCACATCGGCAAGGCTCGGGGTGAAGCGCTCGTACCAGGCTTCGAGCCGCGCGCGGCGTTCGATGTAGGTCAGGCCGCGCACATCCTCGGCGCGATCGAACAGGATGTCATAGAGGCGGATATGGGCAGGATAGTCCTGGAGCATCTTGCCGGTCACCGTCTTGCGGTTGAGGCGCTGCTGCAGGTCGTTGAAGGAGGCGACGACGCCGGCGCGCAGGACCAGGAGTTCGCCATCGAGCACGCCCTCCGTATGGGCAAAGGCCTGGACGATGTCGGGGAAGGCACCCGAAATGTCATCGCCGGCACGCGAGAACAGGCGGACGTCGCCCGGGCGCGCGGAGAGCTGCACCCGGATGCCGTCCCACTTCCATTCGGCCGCGACGTCTTCCGGCGCGAAGCTCCGCCAGTCGCCCTCCTCGATCGGATGCGCCAGCATCACCGGCCGGAAAGTCGCCTTGCGGCCGGGGTCCGGCCTTTCGCCCACACCGTCGAGCCAGGCGAACATATCGAGATAGGGCGGGCTCACCGCATGCCAGACCTCCTCGATCTCCTCGACGGTGCTGCCGAAGGCCTGGGCGATGCCGGTCTTGGCGAGGCGCGCCGAGACGCCGACGCGCAAGGCGCCGCTCAGGAGCTTGAGCAGCGCGAAGCGGCCCTTGGCATCGAGCCGGTCGAGCAGGCGCTCCAGCACACGGGGAAATTCTCGGTTCGAGGCGGCGCTCACTTCCGCAACCACCTCGCTGATGCCGAGGCTTGAGCTATTTTCCGAACGATCGGGCCACAGCAGCGAGACGGTCTCGGCCGTGTCGCCGACATAATCGCGCGACAGGCGATAGAGCAGCGGATCGACATGCGGCTCGAGAATGGTCGCGAGCGTCTTGCGGATCGGCAGCCGCAAGGGCAGGCCGTCGGTCAG
>JBFWNN010000032.1:0-63898 GCA_050251035.1 Parvibaculaceae bacterium | reverse complement strand
GCGCCGTTCACCTGCGCCTCGCGCCGACGCTGCGGCTTGCCCATGAACGGACGCACCAGGCCACGCGGCGTCACGATCAGCGCGTCATGGGTATAGAGCGAATCGAGGGTGAGCCCGTCGCCGTCCGGCAGCACGATCACCTCGGCGCCGGCGCTCTTCAGGATGCGCGCCACTTCGGCGAATTCGCGGTTGGCCTCGGCGAGATCGGGCCGCGAATGATAGTTCAGCGGCCGCCATTCGGCGTCGAGCCGGGCATCGTCCTTGAAGGCGGTCGCCGGCGGGCGCACCGCCACCTTCTTGAGCGATCCCCAATTGTTGAAGCTGCCGAAATCGAAGCTCATTTGCGTCTGATCCTGAAAATATGCCGGCCGCCCTCGGCCTCATGCGAGAGGAGCGCGTGGCCCTGTTCGTTGCAGAAGTGGGGAACGTCTATGACGGAAGCCGGGTCGGTGGCAATGAGCTTCAGTGTCTCGCCGGATTTGAGGCTTTCCAGGCGCTTGCGGGCCTTCAGCACTGGCAGCGGACACAGGAGCCCCACCGCGTCGAGTTCATGTTCGGTCATAGGGGCCCACTATAGCGAGCCTCGCCTCGACCTGCTATGCCGATGCGCCAGACAGGAGACTTGAATGCCGCTGATGACCAAGCTCGCCGCGACCGGCCGCGTCGAGGCGCTGCTCAAGAATCCCGACCGCAAGGCCGGCCTCGAGAAATCGCGCACCGACAACCTCACTTTGCGCTTCGAGGGCATAGACGGCGACTGCCACAGCGGACTCACCCGCAAGGCCGATGTGCGCACCATCCGCCAATATCCGCGCGACACGCCGATCCGCAATGTCCGCCAGCTCAGCCTGCTGTCGCTCGAGGAGCTCGCCGATATCGCGGCGCGCATGGACATCCCGGACGTGAAGCCGGAATGGGTCGGCGCCAATGTCGTGACCTCGGGCATTCCCGACCTGACGCTGCTGCCGCCATCCTCGCGCCTGCAATTCCCCTCGGGCGCCACCATCGTCGTCGACATGGAGAACGAGCCCTGCCGCTATCCGGCCGAGATCATCGAAAGCCACAATCCGCAGCAGAAGGTCGGCTTCGTCAAGGCGGCCAAGCACAAGCGCGGCATCACTGCCTGGGTCGAGCGCGAAGGCGACGTGGTGGTGGGCGATGCGATCACCATCTGGATCCCGCCGCAGCGCTTCTATGGCGCGGCGACCGTATCAACGCGCCCGCCCGAGTGAGCATCGCCATGCGCATCCCGATGGAGCTCCGGCCATGACGCAGAAGGTCATCGGCGTCGCCGGCTTCAAGAATGCCGGCAAGACCACGCTGGTCGAAAGGCTGGTGCGCGAGCTGACGAAGCACGGCTACCGAATAGCCACCGTCAAGCATGCGCATCACGCCTTCGACATCGACCATGAAGGCCGCGACAGCTTCCGCCACCGCGCCGCCGGGGCCAGCGAGGTCGCGGTGATCTCGCGCCAGCGCTGGGCCATCATCCATGAATTGCGCGGCGAGGACGAGCCCTCCTTCGCGACCATCCTCGCCAAGCTCTCGCCTTGCGACCTCGTCATCGTCGAGGGCTACAAGCATGGCCGCCACGCCAAGATCGAGGTGCGCAACCTGGCGCTCGACCATCCGAAGCTCGCGGGCGAGGACCCGAGCATCGTGGCGATCGCCGCCTCGGGTCCCCTCGCCGATGCGCCCGTTCCGGTCTTCGACCGCGATCATGTGGAAGGGCTCGCCCAGTTCATAATCACCCGCATGGAGCTCGACCCGAAATGACGCCCGATGACGTGATCGATTTCTGGATCGCCGCCGGCGAGAGCCGCTGGTTCACCCGCAATGCGGTGTTCGATGGGCAGATATCGGTGCGCTTCAAGGAGGCGCTGGCCCAGGCCCGCGACGGCGCTTTCGATCACTGGGCGCAGACGCCCAGGGGCATGCTGGCGCTGATCCTGATGCTCGACCAGTTCTCGCGCAACATCCATCGCGGCTCGCCGCTCGCTTTCGCCGCCGACAAAAAGGCCCTGGCGCTCGCCAGGCAGGCGGTATCGCGTGGCGACCATCTCGCATTTCCGGCCCCGCTCGCCATGTGGTTCATCATGCCCTTCGAGCACGCCGAGGATCTCGATGCGCAAAGGCGCTGCGTGGCGCTGTTCACGGTGCGCGATCCGAACGATATGGTCTATTGGGCCAGGCTCCATCTCGACATCATCGAGCGCTTCGGCCGCTTTCCACACCGCAATGCTATTCTGGGCCGGACATCGACGCCCGAGGAGCTGGCCTTCCTGGCGGCAGGCGGGTTCAAGGGGTAGCCTCCGGTTCGTCACTTTGCAAGGCCGCGCGAGGAGTTGAGGCCGGGTGTCGGAATCCGCTCCCCTCTGGTCGCTCCGTCTCACGACCGTTGAATTCACCTCACTAATGTGCGCCAATCGGATCGAAGAGATGTATCGAGGAGTACCTCATGTCGGCGTTCCCCGAAAAGGCGAAGGTTGTTATCATCGGGCTGGGCGGCATCGTCGGCGCCTCCGTCGCCCATCATCTGATCGAGCGCGGCTGGGACGACATCGTCGGCATCGACAAGTCGGGCGTGCCCACCGACATCGGGTCGACGGCGCATGCCTCCGACTTCTGCTACACGACCAGCCACGATTATCTGTCGGTGTGGACGACGCAATACTCCATCGACTTCTATGAAAGGATGGGCCACTACGCCCGCATCGGGGGCCTCGAAGTGGCGCGCACCGGCCACGATGTGTGGATGGAGGAGATCAGGCGCAAGCTCTCCTCGGCCAAAGCCTTCGGCACCCGCGCGCATTACGTCTCCCCGGCCGAGATCAAGACGCTGTTCCCGCTGATCGAGGAGGATCAGGTGATGGGCGGCATGTTCGATCCTGATGCCGGCCTCGTCATTCCGCGCTCGCAGACGGTCGCCGGCAAGCTCGTCGACGCGGCCGAGAAATCCGGCAAGCTGAAGGTCTTCGGCCATACGCCGGCGACCTCGCTCATCGTCGAGAAGGGCCGCATCAAGGGTGTCGTCACCCATCGCGGCACGATCCTGGCCGACCATGTCGTCGTCTGCGCCGGAATCTGGGGCCGCCTGATCGCCGCGATGGTCGGCGAGGACCTGCCGGTGATGCCGGTCGATCACCCGCTGTCCTTCTTCGGCCCGTTCACCCCGTTCGAAGGTACGGGCAAGGAGATCGGTTATCCGCTGCTGCGCGACCAGGGCAACTCCGCCTATATGCGCGACACCGGCGACCCCAAGACCGCCGAAGGCGGCCAGATCGAATGGGGCTATTATGAAGAGACCAATCCGCGCCTCTGCCATCCGCGCGACATTCTCGAAAAGCGGGAGGCGCGCCTGTCGCCGTCGCAGCGCGATCTCGATATGGACCAGATCCTGGCACCGCTCGAGCGCGCCATGGAGCTCACCCCGATTCTCGGCGAGCTCGGCTATAATGAAAGCCATTCCTTCAATGGACTCCTGCAGGTGTCGGCCGCCGGCGGCCCGTCCTGCGGCGAAAGCCAGAAGGTGCGCGGCCTTTGGTATTGCGTCGCCATCTGGGTGAAGGACGGCCCCGGCTACGGCAAGCTGATCGCCGACTGGATGACCGACGGGCGGACTTCGATCGATCACGCCTCGATCGATTACGCCCGTTTCTACCCGCATCAGCTCGAGGAGAAATTCATCGAAGGCCGCACCCGTGAGGCCGCCCAGAAGATCTACTATCCGGCGGTGCATACGCGTGAGCCCTATGCGACGGGCCGCAACGTGAAACATTCGCCCTTCTACGAGCGCGAGAAGGCGCTCGGCGGCTATTTCATGGAGCTCGGCGGCTGGGAGCGCGCGCATGGCTATGCCGCCAATGAGCATCTCCTGGAAAAATATCACAACCGCGTGCCGGAACGCCCGAACGAATGGGACAGCCGCCACTTCTGGCGCGTCTCCAATGCCGAGCATCTGGCGATGAGCGAGGACTGCGGCATCGTCAATCTCTCGCACTTCCACATGGTCGACATCGAGGGGCCGGACCATGTCGAGCTTCTCGAATGGCTGTGCGCCGCCAAGATCGGCGGCGACGGCAATATCGGCAAGGGCATCTATACGCATTTCCTCGACGACGAGGGCATGGTGCGCGCCGACTTCACCGTCTTCCGCATGGAAGACCGCTGCCGTCTCGTGAACGGCGCCGATGCGGGCCCGCGCGACTTCCACTATATGCGCCGTGTCGCCGAGGATCGCGGCCTCGACGTCACCATCACGGACACCTCGGAGAAATACGTCACGATCGGCATCTGGGGCCCGAATGCCCGCGCGACGCTGAAGAAGGCCGTTGCCGATCCGGTCGCGCTCGATCCCGCAAACTTCCCCTTCGCCGCGATCAAGCAGATCGAGATCGCCGGCAAGAAAGTCACCGCCTTCCGCATTTCCTATGTCGGCGAGCAGGGCTGGGAGCTGCACATGAAATATGAGGACGGCCTCGCCGTCTGGGACGCACTGCGCGCGACCGGCGTGATGGCCTTCGGCGTCGAGACCTATGCGAATTCGCGCCGGATGGAAAAGAGCCTGCGCCTGCAGAACGCCGACCTCCTCACCCAATACAACCTCATCGAGGCCGATCTCGCCCGCCCGAAGGTCAAGGACGCCGACTTCCGCGGCAAGGCGAAGCATCTGGAATACAAAGCGCGCAAGCACCAGCCGGCCATGCTCTGCACGCTGGTGATGACGGAGAACACCGACAAGAAGGGCGTGAAGCGCTATCCCGTGGGCACCCTGCCGGTCCTGGATCCGGACACGGGCCAAGTGCTGGTCGATGAGCTCGGCCGCCGTTCCTACACGACCTCCATCGCCTTCGGCCCGACCATCGGCAAGAACATCGCGCTCGCTTATCTGCCTTGGGCCTATTGCCAGGAAGGCCGGAAACTCCATGTCGAATATTTTGCCGAGACCTACCCGGTCGAGGTGGCGGGCGTCGGCTACAAGCCGCTCTACGACCCGGAAAACCTGAAGCCCAGGAGCTGAGCTCGTCAGTTCAGGGCGCGAATGCCTGCAGGAACGAGCTGATGGCGAGCGCGCTCGTCCCCAGATAGACCGCAGCGCTGCACAATCTGGCGATGCGCGCGAAACGAGGGCAGCGGAAACGGCGCTGCGCGAACCTGGCGATAAAGATCACGCAGGCCAGGTCGAACGTGAGGCTCAGCAGCACATAGAGCGCGGCAAGGACGCCGAGCTGCGCCGCGAGCGACTGGCTGTCGTGGACGAACGGCATGAAGAAGGCCGAATAGAAGAGCAGCGCCGTCGGGTTGCTGACGGTGACGGCAAGGCCGTCGAAGAACGGGCGGGAGGAGAGACGCCGCATGTCGCCGGCCGGCGCATCGGCGGCGCGCAGGATCGTGTTGGCCGCGAGCCAGGTGAGATAGGCGGCACTCGCCAGCGAGAACCAGGGGAAGACATCGCCGAAAAGCCGGCTGGACAGCAGGAAGGAAATGGCGAGCAGGCCGATCAGCGTCACCTCGCCGAGCCCGATGCCGAGAACCGTGCGGAAGCCCGTACCCTGGCCGCCATTGAGAGTGTTGCCGATGACGATGGCCATGACGGGTCCGGGCGTGGCGATGATGATCGCGGTGGCCACCAGGAAGGCGCCGATAGTCTGCCACTCCATGATCGAAGTCTCCGATGCGCGGTTGCGAAGCACGGCGAGGCATTCAGTTTTTGGACGGTTTTTCCTTACCGGCGCGCCAGATGGCTGCCTGTGCGATTTGTCACAAGGGAACGGATTTTTTGCCGGGAGAGAACCGGTTCAGGACCGGAAGCAGGATGCTACAGCTTCCTGAGCCACACGCTGTGGATGATGTGATCGGCGCCCTTGCGCAGGATGAGGTCGGCGCGCTGGCGGGTGGGCAGAACATTCTCGCGCAGGTTGACGAGATTGATCGTCTCCCAGATGCGGTTGGCAGTGGCGTTCGCTTCCTTGTCGGTGAGCGAGGCATAGCGGTGGAAGTAGGATTTGGGATCTCGGAACGCAGTGCCGCGCAGCGAGAAGAAGCGCGTCACATACCAGTCGCGCAGCACGTCCTCGGCGGCGTCGAGATAGATCGAGAAGTCGAAGAAATCCGAAATGAACGGAATGACCTTGCCGTCGCGCGGCGGGCGTCCCGCCTGCAGCACATTGAGGCCTTCGACGATGAGGATGTCGGGGCGGTCGACGGTGACGCGCTTGTCCGGCATGACATTGTAGGTCAGATGCGAATAGACGGGCGCCGTCACCTTGCGTTTGCCGGCCTTGACGTCGGACAGGAAGCGCAGCATCGACGGCAGGTCGTAGCTCTCCGGAAAGCCCTTGCGGTTCATGATGCCTTCGCGCTCGAGGATCTCGTTGGGCAGGAGGAAGCCGTCGGTGGTCACCAGATCGACCTTGGGATGGTTCGGCCAGCGCGCCAGGAGGCGCTGCAGGATGCGCGCGGTGGTGCTCTTGCCGACGGCAACGCTGCCCGCCATGCCGATGATGTAGGGCACCTTGGTGCCCTCGGCATGGAGGAACCGGTCGGTGGCGCGGAACAGCTCCTGGGTCGCCGCGACATAGAGATTGAGCAGGCGCGACAGCGGCAGATAGATCGCCACCACCTCGGCGAGATCGATCCGGTCATTGAGGCCGCGCAGCTCGTCGATATCCGCCTGGTCGAGGGTCATCGGCGTGTCGGCGCGCAATTTCGCCCAGGCATTGCGCTCGAAATGGCGATAGGGCGAGATCTCGTCGCGCAAGGAATCCATGGGTTACACCTGCTTGCGGCTGGCCTTTTCGGCAATGCCGGAGACGCCGACCCGCTTCTCGAGCTCGCCCATCACCTCGGCGAGCGGGAGCCCTGAGACTTCGAGCAGCACGATCAGGTGATAGAACAGATCGGCGGCCTCGAGCTTGAGATGATCGCGGTCGCCCTTGACCGCGGCAAGCGCCGCCTCGATCGCCTCCTCGCCCACCTTCTTGGCGCATTTCTCGATGCCCTGGGACAAGAGCTTGGCGGTATAGGAGATCTCGGGCGACGCCCCCTTGCGGGCGGTCACCGTGTCGGCGAGCTCGGCTAGAGCTTCGAGCCTGTGGCGTGCGATATCGGTCATGGTCCTGCCCCTGATCCTCCTCTTACCATCTAGACGAGCCGCATGGGAATTCCCCGTTCGGCCATGTGATTCTTGGCTTCGGAGATGGTGAACGTGCCGAAATGGAAGATCGAGGCGGCGAGGACGGCGGTGGCATGGCCGTCCCTGATGCCCTCGACCAGGTGATCGAGCGTGCCGACCCCGCCCGAGGCGATGACCGGCACCTTGACCTTGTCGGCGATGGCGCGCATCAGCGCGATGTCGAAGCCCTTGCCGGTGCCGTCGCGGTCCATCGAGGTCACCAGCAATTCGCCGGCGCCGAGGGCTGTCACCTCACGAGCGAAATCGATGGCGTCGATGCCGGTCGGATTGCGGCCGCCATGGGTGAAGATCTCCCATTTTCCTGGCTTCACCTGCTTCGCATCGATGGCGACGACGATGCACTGGCTGCCGAATTTCTCCGCCCCCTCGCGCACGAAGGCCCTGGTCTTCACCGCCTGGGTGTTGATCGACACCTTGTCGGCGCCGGCGAGCAGCAGCTTGCGGATGTCGTCGGTGGTCCTGACCCCGCCGCCCACCGTCAGCGGCATGAAGCAGGCCTCGGCGGTCTGACGCACGACATCGAAGATGATGCCGCGGTTCTCATGCGTCGCGGTGATGTCGAGGAAGCACAATTCGTCGGCGCCGGCCTGGTCGTAGGCCTTGGCGATCTCGACCGGGTCGCCGGCATCGCGCAGATCGACGAAATTGACGCCCTTGACGACACGGCCGTCCTTGACATCGAGACAGGGAATGATGCGCGCCTTCAGCATCACGCGGCCTCGGCGATGAGCTTCAGGGCCTCCGCGGCGTCGAGACGGCCGTCATACAGGGCGCGGCCCGATATGGCGCCCTCCAATATGGTGCAATCGGGGGCGAGCAGGCGCTCGATGTCGGCGAGCGAGGCGAGGCCCCCCGAGGCGATGACCGGGATGCGCGTCGATCGCGCCAGAGACAGTGTCGCCTCGATATTAAGTCCCTTCAGCACGCCGTCGCGATCGACATCGGTGAAGATGATGGCGGCGACGCCCGCATCCTCGAACCGGCGCGCCAGCTCGACCGCCGTCATTTCCGATGTCTCGGCCCAGCCTTCGACCGCGACCTTGCCGCCCTTGGCGTCGATGCCGACGGCGATGCGGCCGGGAAACGTGGCACAGGCCGTGCGCACCAGCTGCGGATTGCGCAAGGCAGCGGTGCCCAGGATCACACGGGCGACGCCGCGCGCGAGCCAGGCTTCGATCTGGGCCAGATCGCGGATGCCGCCGCCAAGCTGCACCGGGATGGTGACGGCCGCGAGAATGGCGTCGACGGCCGCGGCATTGACCGGCCGGCCGGCAAAGGCGCCGTCGAGATCGACGAGATGCAGCCAGGAGAAGCCCTGGGCCGCGAAGCTCCGTGCCTGGGCAGCGGGATCGTCATTGAAGACCGTCGCCTGCGCCATGTCGCCGAGCTTGAGCCGGACACATTGCCCGCCTTTGAGATCGATGGCCGGGAACAGGATCATGGCCGCCACTTCAGGAAATTGCCGATGAGGGCGAGGCCCAGAGCCTGGCTCTTCTCGGGGTGGAACTGGCTGCCCGCCATATTGTCGCGGGCGACGAACGCGGTGACGGCGCCGCCATAGTCGGCGGTCGCGACGAGGGCCGAAGGGTCGCCGAGCGCCAGGTGATAGGAATGGACGAAATAGGCATGGAGGCCGTTCTCGCCGAGCGCAATGCCGTCGAAGAGCGCATGCGGGCGGGCGGGGTCGAGCGTGTTCCAGCCCATATGCGGGATTCTGAGGGCGGCGTCGGCGGGCGCGATCCCCGTCACATCGCCCTTGATCCAGCCGAAGCCCTTCGTTTCGACATGCTCGAGGCCGCGCTCGGCCATCAACTGCATGCCGACGCAGATGCCGAAAAAAGGCTTGCCGCGCCCGACTTCCGCCGCAACCGTTTCCCACATGCCGGGAACCGCCTCGAGGCCATCGCGGCAGTCGCGGAAGGCGCCGACACCGGGAAGCACGATGCGCTCGGCCTTGCGCACGAGCTCCGGATCGGAAGTCACCACGACTTTCGTGTCCGATCCGCGAGCAGCCCGCTCGAAGGCCTTGGCGGCGGAATGGAGGTTGCCCGAGCCGTAATCGATGATGGCGACGCTCATGAGCGGCCGAATCCCGGAAAGATGAAATCGGGCTGATCGGGCTTCCAGCGCGAGGAGAGGATGGGCGGCTTCGGTGTCTCCGCCGTCTCCGCCACCACGTCAGGAGCAGGCAGGCCGGTCTCGGTGAAGAAGCGATATTCAGCTTCGTCGAGGTCATCGCCCTGGACGAGGCCCCGCTCGGTGAAACCGCGCCGCTCGTAGGTCCAGCGCAGCAGGCTGTTGCCCTCGAAAGCAAGGATGAGGTTGATCGCGCAGGAGAAGACGAGGCGCATCAGTTCGCCGAAGCCCAGGGCCTCGGCGAGCGCCCAGATGGCGAATTGCGCGCCGAGCGCCACCAGCAGCACGATCCACATGCCCTTGGCCGCGAGCCACAGCAGCGGGAAGAACAGCGCCCACCAGCTGAAGCCCTCGCGCACGAAGACGACGTCGTCGGCGCTGCCGCCAGGCTTGCTATGGGCGGTCCACCAGGCCATCAGAGCAGCATCCCTCTCTTCGTCATGGCCGCCCTTGAGGCGGCCATCCAGTCCACCAGCCAGCCAGCCGTATGGCGTGACGTCTGGATGGCCGGGTCAAGCCCGGCCATGACGAGCTGGGGAGGGCTGAGGAACCTTCGCGGCCATCTCAGCACAAGGGCACTGAGAGAATTGATCCTTTCCAAAGTCATCAGCCCTTCAGCGATCCCTTGGTCGAGGGGATGCGGTCCTTCTGGCGCGGATCGATCTCGATCGCCTCGCGCAGGCTCCGCGCCAAGGCCTTGAAGCAGCTTTCGGCGATATGATGATTGTTGTCGCCATAAAGCGTCTCGACATGGAGCGTCACGCCGGCATTCATGGCGAAGGCCTGGAACCATTCGCGCACCAGCTCGGTGTCGAACGCGCCGATCTTGGGCGCCGAGAACTCGACCTTCCAGACGAGATAGGGCCGGCCCGAGACATCGATCGCGACACGGGTGAGCGCCTCGTCCATGGGCAGAAAGGCGCTGGCATAGCGCCTGATGCCCTTGCGGTCGGCCAGGGCCTTGGCCACCGCCTGACCGATGGCTATCCCTGAATCCTCGGCCGTGTGGTGGAAATCGATATGGAGATCGCCCTTGGCCTCGAGCGTGATGTCGATCAGCGAATGGCGCGCCAATTGCTCGAGCATATGGTCGAGGAAGCCTATGCCGGTCTTCACCTGATAGGCGCCGCTGCCATCGAGATCGACCGTGGCGGAAATCTCGGTCTCGGTCGTCCTGCGTTCGATGCTGGCCTTGCGCATGGCCCTTAACCCTTTGTTGCGGCGGGTCTCTTAGCAGGTGCAGCAAGCCCATGCCATACATTCCCTGCCGCCAAGTTAACCCGCGCGTCAGGTTTGGAGGCTTTTCTTAACCGCAAGCAGGGCCTACATGACGCCCTGCCGGGGCCATCCCGGCCTTATTTCTGGCGACCAGGAGACCCATGAGCGATCCCCAGCAGTGGCACGGCACGACCATTCTCTCCCTCCGCAAGGGCAACCGGGTGGTGATCGCGGGCGACGGCCAGGTGTCCATCGGCCAGACGGTGATCAAGTCCAACGCCCGCAAGGTGCGGCCGCTGGCGGGCGGGTCGGTCATATCGGGCTTCGCCGGGGCGACCGCCGATGCCATGACGCTGTTCGAACGGCTCGAGGCCAAGCTCGAGCAATATCCGCTCCAGCTCACCCGTGCCTGCGTCGAGCTCGCCAAGGACTGGCGCACCGACCGCTATCTCAGGCGTCTCGAAGCCATGATGATCGTCGCCGACAGCCGCGTCAGCCTGGTCCTGACCGGCACCGGCGACGTGCTCGAGCCCGAGCGCAGCCTGATCGGCATCGGCTCGGGCGGCAATTATGCCTTGGCCGCGGCCAGGGCCTTGATCGACGGCGACATGGACGCCGAGACCATCGCCCGCAAGGCCATGGCGATCGCCGCCGAGATCTGCGTCTACACCAACAACAACGTGATCGTCGAAAGCCTCGAATGCTGACGCGCGCCGATCTCGACGAGGCCGTCAGGAGCGGCATCATCACCGAGCAGCAGGCCCTCGCCCTCAAGGATCTGCCGGCCAAGCGGCAGGCGGCCCGGCACCGACATGCGCTGGGCGACGAACGTTTCGTGTTCATGCGGAACTTCAACGAATTCTTCATCGCGCTGGGCGTGGTGCTGCTGGGCGTCGGACTGTGGGCCGCGGCAACCGCCATTCCGGGTATCGCGGGTGTTTTCCCGGTGATCTTCATCGCGGTGATGTGGGGGCTCGCCGAATTCCTGACGCGCAAGCTCAAGCTCACTTTGCCCAGCATCGTGCTCGCCGTCTTCATCGTCTCGACGCTGGCCTTCGTTCTCAAGGACAGCCTCTCCGACACGAATTCGCTGCTGATCGCCAGCCTGTCGGCGGCAGTGTCGGCGCTCCTGTTCTACTGGCGCTTCCGCCTGCCCTTCGCGCTGCTGCTGCTCGCCGGCGCCTGCGTCGCCTCGCTGTTCGCGGTGTTCACGGCGCTCGTCGGCCAGCCGACGGAACTCTTCACCTATGCGCTGTTCCTCGCCGCCGGCCTCGCCGTGCTGGTTGCCGCGCAATGGTACGACATGTCGGATCGCGAGCGCCTGACGCGGCGCTCCGATTGCGCCTTCTGGCTCACCCTCATCGCAGCACCGCTGATCGTGCATCCGATCGCCGGCCTCATCTCCTCGGGCGAGGATGCGACGGCGCAGTCGAACCTCCTGACCATCGCCGTCGTGGTGCTGTTCGCCCTCATCGCCCTCATCATCGACCGGCGCGCCTTTCTCGTTTCCTCGCTCGCTTATCTGGGCGGCGCCATGGTCTATGCCTTCACGCAGCTCGGCGGCGAGCAGAACGCCTTGTGGATCACGCTCCTTCTCATGGGCGTGAGCGTGATCCTGCTCGGCGTCGGCTGGCATCGGGCGCGCCGCGCCGTCATGCAATTCGTCCCCTCCTCCCTTGCCCGGCATCTGCCGGTCGTCAGAGCCTGAATGAGCCCATCCATGACCGACTTCTCTCCCCGCGAAATCGTTTCCGAGCTCGACCGTCATATCGTCGGCCAGAAGGACGCCAAGCGCGCCGTCGCCATCGCCTTGCGCAACCGCTGGCGGCGCAAGCAGCTCGAGGGCCCGTTGCGCGAAGAGGTGATGCCGAAGAACATCCTGATGATCGGGCCGACCGGCGTCGGCAAGACCGAGATCGCGCGCCGCCTCGCCAAGCTCGCCAATGCGCCCTTCATCAAGGTCGAGGCGACAAAATTCACCGAGGTCGGCTATGTCGGGCGCGACGTCGAGCAGATGATCCGCGACCTGGTCGAGGCGGCGATCGGCATGGTCAAGGCGTCGCGGCGCAAGGATGTCGAGGCTCAGGCCCATCTCAATGCCGAGCGGCGCGTGCTCGACGCGCTGGTCGGCGCCAATGCGTCGGAAGCGACGCGCGAGAGCTTCCGCAAGAAGCTGCGCACCGGCGAGCTCGACGCCAAGGAGATCGAGGTCCAGGTCATGGATTCGCCCGCCATGCCGAGCTTCGACATCCCCGGCATGCCGGGCTCCTCGGCCAGCGTCATCAACCTTTCCGATATGCTGGGCAAGGCCTTCGGTCATCGCCTCAAGCAGAAGCGCTTGTCGGTCAAGGCGAGCCACGAGGTGCTGCTGGCGGAAGAGAGCGACAAGCTGCTCGACCAGGACCAGATCACCCAGGAGGCGATCAACGCCACCGAGAACAACGGCATCGTCTTCCTCGACGAGGTCGACAAGATCTGCGCCCGCTCGGAGCGCCAGGGGGCTGATGTCAGCCGCGAGGGCGTGCAGCGCGATCTCCTGCCGCTCATCGAAGGGACAACCGTCTCGACCAAATACGGTCCGGTGAAGACCGACCATGTGCTGTTCATCGCCTCGGGCGCCTTCCATATCGCCAAGCCGTCCGACCTCCTGCCCGAGCTGCAGGGCCGCCTGCCGATCCGGGTCGAGCTCAAGGCGCTCACCCGCGACGACTTCCGCCGTATCCTGACCGAACCGGAAGCCAGCCTGATCAAGCAATACAAGGCGCTGCTCCAGACCGAAGGCGTCACACTCGATTTCAGCGAGGACGGCATCGATGCGCTGGCCGACATCGCGGCCGAGATCAATGCGGCGATCGAGAATATCGGCGCCCGCCGCCTGCAGACGGTGATGGAGCGCGTTCTCGACGAGGTGAGCTATTCGGCTACCGACCGGGCCGGCGAGACGGTCAGGATCGACAAGGCCTTCGTCGAGAAGAATATCGGCGACCTGGCGCGCAATACGGATTTGTCGAAATTCATTCTGTAATGCTACAAGGTGGCTCCCAACGGCAAGGGGACCACCGAGATGCGGACGTTGGCCCACTGGATTGTTGCGCTTGTCATCGCGGCGGTCGTCGCGTGGCTGGTGTGGACGTCGACGGACCTGCAGACCTGCCTGCAGGGGATGACGGCCGGCGCCGGCACCTATGACTCCCTTTTGGAATCAAGACGTTGCCTCGGCGAATACGCGCGGGCGAACGCCGCCGAGATCCTCGCGATGTTCACCGTCATCCTGGGTGTAACAATTTGGCTCATGTGGCGCGCCACAAGGGCCCTGGTGCGCGAAACGCACGAGGCCGGCGCCGGACTGGTCGCGACCAACAAATCCCTGGCCGAGGCCACCCAGGTGGCGGCCGAAGCGGCGAAGAAATCGGCCAATACAGCCGAGCAGGTGCTCGTCGCCTTGCAGCGTCCCTGGGTGACGCTCAATGTCGAGCTCGCCGGCACCCTCGCCTTCGACGGCGCGGGCGCCTCCATCCCGCTCAAGATCGCCACCGAGAATGTCGGCCCGACGCCCGCCGTCGCCGTCGTCGCCCATCCCGTGATCTTCTGCCAGGAGAAGCAGCCCTTCAAGGCCATGGACGTGATCAAGCGGCGCTCCGGCGACTTCAATTCCGTCGGGCGGCTCGGTCACACGCTGTCCAAGGGCGAGCAGTTCAGCGAGATCAAGACGGCCGGCATGGGCATCGAGGAATATGAGGGCATGTCGGTCATCTCGCCCTTCATCCTGGTCACGGTCAAATACCGGCTCACCTTCACCGACGAGACTCGCATGACCGCGAAGCTCTATTCTCTGGTGCGCACCGATCCGCTCTATCAGGCGCAGTCGGTCGTCATGCAGCCCGGCAACAGCGTGCAGCCCGACCGGCTCAATCTCATCCTCATCGGCAGCTACGCGGATTGAACCGCTCCGCAATCCGCACTTTGCGTGGCGCAGGGAGTTTCGGCAAAATCCCTATTTCTTCTTCTGCTTGCGCCGGTTGAGCACGGCCAGCATCTCGGCGAGCTCCTTCTGATCGAGATCGGACATGTCATCGGCCAGGCGGTTGGCGAGCTCGGTGGCGGCGGGCTCAAGGCCCGACGTGTCGATGACGACACGCGGATGCGAGATGCGCGCCAGGCGCACGACATCCTCGGCCTCGTCCCAGATGATGTTGAAGTAGCTGATGATCCGCTGCAGCAGGTGCCAGCCGGGCCGGCCGCGCTTGCCATGCTCGAGGGCCGAGAGATAGGCGCTCGACACGCCGATCTCGGCGGCCATCTCCTTCAGCGTGACCTTGCGCTGGGCCCGCAGTCTGCGCATGCGCTCGCCAAACGGCGTCATCGGGCCCTGCGCTCCGCCTTTCTGAGCTTCACATAGAAGGCGCCGCCGCCGCCATGGCGCGGATGGGCCGGCTGGAAGCCGGCAATATGCTCGCGGAACACACCCTCATGGAACCAGTCCGGCACCAGGCGGCGCAAGCGGCCTTGGCGCTCCGGCGCATGGTAGTGATCGGCGCCGTGCAGCGTGTGGCGGGTGAAGGGCGAAGCGCCCTTGCCGGTGATCACCAGCACCAGGCGCAGGCCCTCGGCGCGCGACGTCGTCAGGAAATTCAACAGCCGCTCGCGCGAGCGCTCGATGCCGGTGCCATGCAGGTCGATGCGGCTCTCGATCTCCACCTGGCCACGGGTCATGCGGCGCTCGCTCTTGCGGTCTAGGCCGGTGAGCGGCGGGGGATCGTGGCGCGGCGCCGGCATCCGCGGGATGGGCCTCGCCGACTTCTCCGATCTGGTCGCTACGGCAGCGGTCTCCGCCGGCACCTTCGCCGCGGGTTTCTTCCGCGCCTTGGCTTTATGAAGCGGCTTCACGCCGCGCACCACATCTTCCCACAGAGCGTAATCGGGTGGGAGCTTGCGGGTCATTGCCGGTCGAGCAGCCGCTGCGCCAGCGCCTTGGGCAAAAACACGATCATCAGACCCGGCGACTTCATGTGGCCGGCGGTCAAAGCCGCAGCCTCGCCCGCGCCCCAGAAGACATCGCCGCGCGCATGGCCCTTGATGGCGGTGCCGGTATCCTGCGCCACCAGCAGTGTGCGGAACGGCGCGAGCTTACCGCTTTCACCCTGGGGCGCTTGCGTATCGAGCCAGACCGGCGTGCCGAACATCCAGAGCGAGCGGTCGATGGCGAGAGAATGAGCGGGGGTGAGCGCAACATTTTGCGCCCCCGGCGGGCCAAGCCTCGGATCGTCCGCCGCGATCTTGCGGAAGAAGACGAAGGACTCGTTCTCCCACATGAGCTCGCGCGCGGGCTTCGGGTTCTGGCGCATCCAGGCCCTGATGGTCTGCATCGACACATCCTTGCGCGCCAGAATGCCGCGGTCGGCCAGAATGCCGCCAATGGCGGTATAGGGCAGGCCGGTCTTGGCCGCATAGCCGAGGCGCATCGCGCGGCCATCGGGCAAGCGCACCCGGCCCGAGCCCTGGACCTGGATGAAGAAGGCATCGGCCCAGTCCTTGAGCCAGACCAGCTCGAGGCCCCGGCCCTCGAGCGCGCCTTCCTCGATCTCGCGCCGCGTGTGATAGGCCTCGGGCCTGCCGTCGACCTTGCGCCCGGAAGCGACGCCCAGACGTTTCGCCGTCGCGGCGTCGAAGCCCACGAGGTCGGCAGGCTTGGCATAGAGCGGGACCTTGTAGACGCCACCGGGCTTCAGGCTGCCCTCGGCTTCCGGCTCATAATAGCCGGTGAACAATCCCTGCGGCCGGTCCGGATCGCGCACGATGAGGGGCGTGAAGGCCGCCTCGAAGAAGCGACGGGCATCGGTGGCGGCTTTCAGCCGATGGCAGACCGCAAGCCAGTCGCGCCGCGTGCCGCCATAGGCCACCTTGCGCTGGAAGGCATGGCCGGTCGCTTCGATCTCCGCACAAGAACGTTTGAAGGTGGCGAGGGCCGCCGCGTGATCGGCGTCCGCCCAGCCGGCGATCGCCGGGAAATCCGTTGGCTCGAATACCGGCCTCGCGGCAGCGCTCATGGCCTGGCAGATGACCAGAAGCAGGGCCAAACTCAAGAGCCGGCGCATCAGAGGACCGTTTCGCACGTTTGGGCCGACGCTCTGCGATCAGCCCGGCTCGTCGGTCGCCACCAGCCTCCAGTTGGGATCGCGCGAGGCGGTGTCGCGCTCGAAGGTCCACACATCGGTGATCTGGCGCACCTGCTTGGGATCGCCCTCGATGACCTCGCCGGCCTTGTCGAGCGTCGCCGAGATGAATTCGGCGATGAATCTGATGGTGATGTTGGCGCGCTTGCCCTTGAGGTCGGCGGCCGTCACCTCCGCCTTGTCGATGCCGACGAAGCGCGATTCGAGGATCTGGCCCGCTTTCTCGCGTTCATCGATCGCCTTGGCGAAACCCTCATAGACATCGCGCGACAGGAGGTTCTTGAGCGCCTGGCGATCGCCTTGGGCAAAGGCCGTCACCACCATCTCATAGGCGAGCTTGGCGCCTTCGACGAAGGTCTTCGCGGTGAACTGGCTGTCGACGGCGGCAATCCTCTCGAGGCCGGTGGCCACGCCGGTTCCGGCTTCGGCATAGCCCGACCAGACGGGCTCCGCGGGCGGCTGCAGGACCGGGTTCTCGGGAGCATTCTCGCGTTGTGGCAGGTTGATGACATTGCCCGGCGCTTGCGGCTTTTCAGCGCGGCGCTGGGCGGCATAGGGATCGGCCGGCGGGCGCTCGTTGCCGGTGCGCTTTCCGAGGACCGAGCGCAGGCGCAAGATGACCACCACCGCAATCGCGAGGATCAGCAGGTTAAGCGGATCAAAAGCCTGGTTCATCATTCCGCGGGTCTTTCGTCTGGCAAATTTGAAGTCGGGGTCTCAGCCCCCTTATATAGGAGGGCCGGGGCGCGGTCCAAAGGCCGCAGCCGCTTTCCGTTTCCTACAGGTTTAAGGTGATCAGAACCATCCTTTTTGTCCTTTTTGCGCTCGGTCTGTTCGAGCTTTTCCTGCTGGTCAAGACCGGCCAGTGGTTCGGCGCCTGGTTCCCGGTCCTCGCCGTCATCCTGGGCTTCGTCCTGGGCGGCCTGACCATCCGCCATACCGGGGTCAAATCACTGAACGAGGTCCGGGAGGCGAGCCAAAAAGGCCATATCGGGCCCCATGCCGCCATCGGCGGTCTGCTCGGCGTCCTCGCCGGCATCCTGTTCATCATGCCCGGGCTCCTCTCCGACGTCGCGGCCATCCTCCTGCTTTTGCCTTTCATGCGGCACATCGTCGAGCGCCGCATGGGCCGGCCATCGGCGCCTAAAGGCGGCGGCGTCGTGATCGAAGGCGAAGCCGTTGAAATCCACGAGGAAAGACTGCCGCCACAACCGGACCAGGAAAAGACCGAAACCTCGCCCTGGAACCGCTAGGCCCGCGTGACCCGGGAAAGCTTGCGGCTCATCAACCATTCATGATAGCTGGCGTCCGCATCGGACACCCCGTTTTTTGTGAAAGGCACGACCTCATGGCCAAGACGAGCAAGCCGGCGCCCAAGAAGCAAGCCGCCAAGTCCGCGAATGGCGAAGCCAGCGACGGCGCCGGCCCCGATGACGAGGCCGCGGCGGCTCCGGCAGCGTCTTCGGCGCCCGAGATCCAGGCGCCGCCGCCGCAGCCCGGGGCGCAGCCGTCCATGCGCATCCTCGGCCAGTATCTCAAGGACCTGAGCTTCGAGAACCCGCATGCGCCGCAGTCGCTCGCCCCGCAAAAGGCGCAGCCCGAGATCAACATCTCGATCAACGTGAATGCCCGCAACCTGGCGCCGACCGACTTCGAGGTCGAGCTCCATATCGACGCCAAGGCGACATCCGAGAGCAAGATCATCTTCGCGGCCGAAATCCTCTATGCCGGCGTCTTCCGGCTCGAGAACTTCCCGCAGAACATGCTGCATCCGGCGGTGCTCATCGAATGCCCGCGCATGCTCTTTCCCTTCGCCCGCCAGATTCTCGGGGAAGCGACCCGCAATGGCGGCTTCCCGCCCCTGATGCTCGATCCGATCGATTTCGCCACCATGTATCAGAAGCGCATGGCGGCGCAGGCGCAAGTCACGGCTTAAGCCTCAAAACCGTCGCCGATCAGTTCAGCAACTCGTTCCACAAAGCCTTCTCGCCGAGCTCGGCGATCAAGGCCCGGTGCGCCAGGATCTCAACTTCGGTGAGCCGGCCGGCGAGCGGCACCGGACGCGGCCGCACGATGCCGGACGGCGCGGCCACGATGCGGCTGGTGACGGTGATGGTCGAGAGCGAGAGCGCCGACTGGCGGCCGCCGATGAGCTCGAGATAGACGTCGGCCAGCAATTCCGAATCGAGCAGGGCGCCATGCTTGTCGCGCTTCGAATTGTCGATGCCGTAGCGTTTGCACAGAGCATCGAGGCTGTTCGGCCCCATCGGATGCTTCTGGCGCGCGAGCATCAGCGTGTCGACCACGCGCTCGGGCAGGAGCGGCGGGATGTTGAGGCGGGCGAATTCGGCGTTGAGGAAACCGACGTCGAAGGACGCGTTGTGGATGACGAGGCTCGCATCGCCGATGAAGGCGAGGAATTCCCCGGCGATCGCCGCGAACAGCGGCCTGCCCTTCAGGAACTGCGTCGTCAGGCCGTGAATCGCCTCGGCTTCAGACGGCATGTCGCGCTCAGGATCGATGTAATAATGGAAGGTCCTGCCGCTCGGAATATGATTGACGAGCTCGACCGCGCCGAGCTCGACGATGCGGTGGCCCTTGGAATGATCGATGCCGGTGGTCTCGGTGTCGAGAACGATCTCGCGCATTATGACGAATCACCTCGTGACAGCGCGTCGATTATATGCCGCACCTCGGTGCGTGCGTAGTCCAGGCCGTGATCACTATCCACAATGAAATCGGCGCGCTTGCGCTTTTCCTGATCGGGCAGCTGGCGGGCGAGGATCGCGGCGAATTTTTCCTCGGTCATCCCGGGCCGCGCCAGCACGCGCCGGCGCTGGACCGCGGCCGGCGCCGAGACGACGACGATCTTGTCGACATCGCGGTCACGGCCGGTTTCGAACAGCAAGGGAATGTCGAGCACCGCGAGGCACGCCTTTCGCCTTCGCGCTTCGGCCAGGAACACATCCTGCTCGGCGCGCACCAGCGGATGGACGATCGCCTCGAGCCGGGCGAAATCGCGGGGATGCGCACGCAGATGCGCCGCGAGCTTCTCACGGTCGATGCGGCCTTGCGCGACGACGCCTGGGAAAGCGGCCGCAACCGGCGCCACCGCGGCGCCGCCCTCGTCATAGAGCCGATGCACGATGGCATCGGATTCGGAGACGGGAACGCCCGCCTCGGCGAACATGCGCGCCGTCGTGGTCTTCCCCATGCCGATCGAGCCGGTGAGACCGATGACGATCATCGCTCGAAGCCCGGATCGATGTCGCGGGCGACGAGGTCGTGAAGCTCCGTCGTCACCTCCGGCCGCCGGCCGAACCACAGCTCGAAGCCGCGCACCGCCTGATGCAGGAGCATGCCGAGGCCCGGCACCACCCGGTTGCCGCGCGCCCGGGCCCTGAGCAGAAGATCCGTCTCGAGCGGTGCATAGACGATGTCGGCGACGACCGCGGGTTTTGGCAGGCGATCGAGATCGAGCGTCAAAGGCGGCTGCCCGGTCATGCCGAGCGATGTCGTGTTGACGAGAAGATCGGCCTCGGCGAGGCGCGTCTCGGCATCTGCCCAGGCGCAGGGTTCGACACACGGACCAAAGTCGCGCCGCAGCTCTTCGGCGCGCGCCACGGTGCGGTTGGCGATCATGAGGCGATCGGCTCCGGCGTCGAGGAGCGCCCCGACAATGGCCCGCGCCGCGCCGCCGGCGCCCAGGACGATGACGGTGCGGCTATTTGCCCGCCAATCAGGGACATGAGACGCGAGATTGGCCAGGAAACCTTCGCCATCGGTGCTGGTGCCGCAGAGCTCGCCGTCGCGCCGGAACACCGTGTTGACGACGCCGAGACGCGCGGTTGCTGCGTCCGCGACGCGCACCATCCGGAAGGCGCCTTCCTTGTGCGGCAGAGTGACGTTGCAGCCCGCATAGCCTTTTTCGGTGAGCGCTTTCAGGAAACCCGGCAATCCGTCCGGGGGCACCGCGACGCGTTCATAGGCGCCGTCGATGCCGTAACGTCTGAGCCAGTAGCCATGAATCAAAGGCGAGCGCGAATGGCTGATCGGCCAGCCGATGACACAGGCCTTGCGGGTCATGTGGCAAGGGCGTCCTGGCGCCTGAGGAAATCGAGGAGCGGCAGAAGCGGCAGGCCGAGGATGGTGAAATAATCGCCTTGGATGGACTCGAAAAGCTGAGCGCCCAGGCCTTCGAGCTTGTAGCCGCCGACAGAGGTCGTGATCTCGGGGCCCATCCGGTCGAGATAGTTATCGAGGAACGCGTCTGAAAAGGTCCGCATGGTCAGCGTCGCCCGGCCGAGGTGCCGCCAGACGACGGCGTCCGCCTTGGCGCAGCAAATCGCCGTCTCGAGCATATGAGGCTGTCCGCGCAGCCGGACCAAGTGCCGGCGCGCTTCCTCTCGCGATCCCGGCTTGTCGAAGGCCTTGCCCTGAAAGTTGAGGACCTGATCGGCGCCGATCACCAGACTTCCGGGAGATCGATTCGTTACCGAAACAGCCTTCGCGGCGGCCAGGGATTGGGCCAGATCGCCCGGACTCAGGTCGCCTGCTGCGGCTTTCAGCGCGCCTTCGTCGACGTCCGGGTGCACGGCCTCGAAAGCTATGCCGGCCTTGGCCAGAAGCTCGCCGCGGATCCGGCTGGTCGAAGCCAGGACCAGCCTCATGTTTCGGCCTCCTTGGCTTCGTTACGGTCACGAAGCAAGTTGATCACCGCGGCGGCCGTTTCCTCGATCGAGCGGCGCGTGACATCGATGATCGGCCAGTTGTGACGCGAGCACAGCCGGCGCATATGGGCCAGCTCGGCGGCGATGGAGTCCTGGTCGACATAGTCCGTCTCGCCCTGCTCGTTGATGGCCAGAAGACGATGCCGGCGGATTTGGGCGATGCGCTCGGCGCTGGCGATCAGGCCCACGACCAAGGGCCTGGTCACCGTCTCGAGCTCCTTGGGCGGTGGGATGTTCGGCACGATCGGGATATTGGCGGTCTTGATGCCGCGATTGGCGAGATAGATGCTGGTCGGGGTCTTGGACGAGCGGCTGATGCCGGTGAGGATGACATCGGCCTGGTCGAGATCGTTCGTGTGCTGACCATCGTCGTGGATCATGGTGAAGTTGAGCGCGTCGATGCGGCGGAAATATTCGGCATTGAGCGCGTGCTGGCCGGCGAGCTGAGGTCGCGACTGGGCGTTGAGATATTGCGCGAGGCTCGCGATCACCGGATCGAGGATGGAGATGCACGGAATGGTGAGTTCAGCGCATCTTTTCTCGAGCTGGTTCCTGAGCTCGGTGTCGATCAAGGTGAAGAGGACGACGCCGGGCTCGCTTTCGATCTCGGTCAAGGCGCGGGCCAGCTGCTTGGGCGTGCGCACCAGCGCATAGATATGCTCGACCGGTTGATAGTCGGCATAATACGCCATCGCGGCGCGGGCGACGGTGTTCAGCGTCTCGCCGGTCGCATCCGAGATCAGATGCATGTGGAAAAATCGCGGAGCGGACACGGGTACAGCCAGTTGCTCAGTTGTGGATAAGATGACGCCGGTTAAGCTTTTGGAAAGCTTCTATCATCTTGTTCGTCGGGTAATCCACAGTTTCACCGGCGAGGATTGCCTCAGGCGCATTCTGTGGACAATACGAGGCTGTTAACGAAATCATAACCATTTGTGGACAGCTTCACAGGTTGCCCTCTAGTACATTGAATCATAAGGCATATTTGTCCTCAGGCGGTGCCGCGGCCTGAGGGCTGGGAAGCGTGACAAAAGGGCCCGGTTGGCAAGATGCGGGCAAGCTCGCTATTCATGACTCTCCTGCTCCATCATCTAATTCAATATCTTTCCTTCTCTCTTTATTTGGTATGCGCTCATGGGTAGCTCGGCACTACTGAACGTCTTGACGGGCAAGACAGCTGCAAGGCGTCCGGTATGGTTCATGCGGCAGGCCGGGCGCTACCTGCCGGAATATCTCGCGGTCAGGGCAAAGGCTGGATCTTTCCTTGATCTCTGCTATTCGCCGGAGCTCGCGGCGGAAGTGACGCTTCAGCCCTTGCGGCGGTTCGATCTCGATGCTGCGATCTTGTTCGCGGACATCCTGGTCGTGCCGCAGGCCATGGGCCTGGGTCTGGCCTTCGCGGAAGGCGAAGGTCCGGTCGTCGAACGGATCGCAGGGCCCGAGCGGGTCGAGGCCCTGCGTCGGCTCGATGACGCGCAGGAGGTGCGCCTGGTCTGCGAGACGGCGAAAGCCGTCAAGGCGAGACTTCCTGCCGGCATGGCGCTCATCGGCTTTTGTGGCGCGCCCTGGACGGTGGCGAGCTACATGGTCGGCGGCGGCGGAGAAGGCGGCCGCGAGACGGCGCGGGGTGTCGCGGCGAGCGGGACGAAATGGTTCGATCTGCTGATCGATCGCTTGATCGAGGCCTCAGCCGCTTATCTTCTTCGCCAGATCGATGCCGGGGTGGATGCGGTCCAGATTTTCGATTCCTGGGCTGGGGATCTGCCGGGCTATCTCCAGGACGAGCTGGTGGGCCGGCCGATCGCGGCGATCATGGAGAGAGTACGGGCCGCGCGGCCGGATGTGCCGATCATCGTCTTTGCCCGCGGCGCCGGCGCCGGCCACAAGCGGATCGGCGCGATGACACAGGCCGAGGCATTGGGCGTCGAGACGTCCCTGCCGCTGGCTTGGGCGCGCGAGCATCTGGCGGGATCGCATGCGGTGCAAGGGAACCTCGATCCCTTGCTCGTGGAACAAGGCGGTGCGGCCCTCGAAAAGGGCGTGGAACTGATCGCCAAGGCCTTGCCGAAGGACCGGCATATCTTCAATCTGGGGCATGGCATGCGGCCGGGGACGCCGCCGGAACATGTGGAGCAGGTCGTGCGGCACTTGCGAAATCTCAAAGAGTAACTATCTATGAGCTACCTCTGGCTCAAGGCCTTCCATATCATCGCTGTCACAGCCTGGATGGCAGGCTTGTTCTATCTCCCCCGTCTCATGGTCTATCATCGCCGGACCGCCATCGGGGGCGAAAGCTCGGAAATCTTCAAGGTCATGGAACGCCGCCTGCTCAAGGCGATCATGCTGCCGGCCATGGTCTTGTCCTGGATCCTGGGCCTGGCCCTCATCTGGGTGACCGATGCTTTTGCCAATCCGGGCCTGTGGCTCGTGGTCAAGCTCGTTGCGGTGGTGGCGATGACTGGGTTCCATGTCTGGCTGGCCCGGTTCGTCGGCGCTTTCGCCGAAGATGAGCGTCCGCGGGACGAGCGGTTCTTCCGGGTCATCAACGAGATTCCGACCGTTCTCCTGATCGTGATCGTCATCATGGCCGTGGTTAAGCCGCTTTAGTGAATAAAACAGTTTCCAAGACCTGAGGATTTTGTTAAAGCTCCGCCGAAGCAGTGACCGGTTCAAGGTTCCCACCTCAAAGGGCCGGCAGGATTCTTCTCCAGAATCAGCTCCCTCCCTCACCCGCCGGGCCGATGTTTTAGTGACCCGGCACCCAATTCCCACAAAGACCAGACGCCGCCGCCTGCGGCGTCATTGAAAACCCTCATGACAAGCATTTCAGAACTCAAAGAAATCAAACTCCACTCGCTCAAGGAAAAAAGCCCCGCCGAGCTCTTGGTGATCGCAGAAGAGCTGCAGGTTGAGAACGCCAGCGCGCTGCGCAAGCAGGAGCTGATGTTCGCCATCCTCAAAAGCCTCGCGGCGCGCGAAGTCGAGATCATCGGCGAAGGCGTGGTCGAGGTCCTGCAGGACGGCTTCGGCTTCCTGCGCTCGCCCGACGCCAACTACCTCGCCGGGCCTGACGACATCTATGTGAGCCCGAGCCAGATCCGGCGCTTCACCTTGCGCACCGGCGACACGGTCGAAGGCCAGATCCGCAGCCCCAAGGACGGCGAGCGCTATTTCGCGCTGCTCAAGGTCAACACGATCAATTTCGAGGATCCCGACAAGACCCGCCACAAGGTCCATTTCGACAACCTGACGCCGCTCTATCCCGACGAGCGGCTGGAAATGGAGATCCAGGATCCGACCAAGAAGGACTATTCGGCCCGCGTGATCGACATCGTGGCGCCGATCGGCAAGGGCCAGCGCGGACTGATCGTGGCGCCGCCGCGCACCGGCAAGACGGTGCTCTTGCAGAATATCGCGCAGTCGATCACGTCGAACCACCCGGAATGCTATCTGATCGTGCTGCTCATCGACGAGCGGCCGGAAGAAGTGACCGACATGCAGCGCTCGGTGAAGGGCGAGGTGATCTCCTCGACCTTCGACGAACCGGCGTCGCGGCATGTGCAGGTCGCGGAAATGGTGATCGAGAAGGCCAAGCGCCTGGTTGAGCACGGCCGCGACGTGGTGATCCTGCTCGACTCGATCACGCGCCTCGGCCGCGCCTACAACACCGTGGTGCCATCCTCGGGCAAGGTGCTGACCGGCGGCGTCGACGCCAATGCGCTGCAGCGGCCGAAGCGCTTTTTCGGCGCGGCGCGCAACATCGAGGAAGGCGGGTCGCTCACCATCATCGCGACGGCGCTCATCGATACGGGCAGCCGTATGGACGAGGTCATCTTCGAAGAATTCAAGGGCACCGGCAATTCGGAAATCATCCTCGACCGCAAGGTGGCCGACAAGCGCGTCTTCCCGTCGATCGACATATTGCGCTCGGGCACCCGCAAGGAAGAGCTCCTGGTCAAGCCGGACCTGCTCAAGAAGACCTATGTGCTGAGGCGCATCCTCAATCCGATGGGCACGGTCGACGCGATCGAGTTCCTGCTCGACAAGCTGCGCCAGACCAAGACCAATGGCGATTTCTTCGATTCGATGAACGCATAGGATCCACCTGCGTCATCGGACGAGTTGAAGAAGCTTCAGCGCGTCATCGATTTCGGCGACCGTCCGCGCCGGCGCGGCGCAGACCTGGCCGCGGCACAGATAGGCGCGGGATTCAGCGCCTGCGGATTTATGCCGCGCGGGGTGATCCGCGGGCAGGCCGGCCGGATCGTCGATCCACTGGATGATGGCCCTTGATCCGGTGGCGGCGATCAGCCGGCGAAAACGCTCATCGGCGAAAGGACCGGCGGATGCGCCGCTCATGACGATCTGGACGGGATCGGCGAGGACCGTGAAGCTGTGCAGCAATGTGGCGTAGCCGAAGGGATTGCTCGCGGCCTCGGCGGCGAAGCTCCTGTGAATGGCGTCGGCCCGGGCGAGATAATCCGTTTTGCCGGTCAGATGATGAAGCGCCGCGAGATTGCGGATCATCACCGCATTGGCGTTGGGTGTCGCGTCGTCATGCGCCTGGACATTACGGACGATGAGACGCGCTTCTTCGGTCGCGAAGGCGAAAGCGCCGCGCCGCTCATCCCATAATTTGGCGATCATGGTGTCGGTGAGCTTCACCGCCTGCGCCAGGTGATCGCCGCCGGGTGTGACGGCGGCGAGGCCGAGCGCCGCCGTGATCAGATGCGCGTAGCCCTCGGCGGTGGCTTCATAGCGCAGGCGCCCGTCACGCCAGGAGTGATGGAGGCGGTCGCCTTGCCAGTGATGCGTCATGATGGCGGCGAAGGCGGTGCGCGCCGCCTCGGCCCAGTCGGGACGATCGAGCAGGAGAGCGGCCTCCGCCAGGCTCGCGATCATGAGGCCGTTCCAGTCGGCCAGCACCTTGTCGTCATAGCCGGGCGGGATGCGCTTGCGGCGCTCGGCGAAGAGAATCTGACGGGCCGTGGCCATGAGGCTTTCGGTCTCGGCGTCCCCGAGCGCCAGCGACTTCAGCCGGTTGAGGATGGTGTGGCCTTCCCAGTTGCCCTGCGGAGAAACATCGTAGATCTGGGCGAAGGCGCCTGCGTCCGCGGCGCCGAGAAGCCGGGCGATCTCCTGCGCCGTCCAGACATAGAATTTGCCTTCCTCGCCTTCCGAATCGGCGTCGTAGCTCGCGGCATAGGCGCCGATCGGGGTCTGCATCTCGCGCAGAACGAAGGCGATCGTCTCTTCGATTCGGATCCGGAACAGAGGACTGCCGGTGCGCGCCGCGACGCGGGACATCAGGCTCACCAGCTGGGCGTTGTCATAGAGCATCTTCTCGAAATGCGGCACGAGCCAGAGAGGGTCGACGGAATAGCGGGCGAAGCCACCGCCCAGATGATCGTAGATGCCGCCTTGCGAAATATGGGTGAGGGTGGTGGTGACGGCTTCGGCGAGGCGTTGGTCGCCGCTGCGCTCGGCCATGGTCCAGAGGAAGGCGAAGACCGGCACTTGCGGGAATTTGGGCGCCCCTTTGAGGCCGCCATGGTCGAAATCGATGGCCTGGAGGAAAACCCGCGCGGCGTCGGCGACGAGATCCAGCGTGAGGGCGACATCCTGGTCGGGTTTCGCCGGCTCGCGCTTGAGGGCCGAGACGATGGCCCGCGCGTTGGTCGTGACCTTGTCGGGCTCCTCGCGCCAGATGCGCGCCAGTTCCTTCAGCACGTAGCGGAAGCTCGGCCGGCCATAGAGCTGCTCCTTGGGGAAATAGGTGCCGCCCCAGAACGGATGGCCGTCGGGGGTGAGGAACATGGTGAGCGGCCAGCCGCCCTGCTCGCCCAGCGAATGCAGCGCCTGCATGTACAGGCGGTCGACATCGGGGCGCTCCTCGCGGTCGACCTTGATCGCCACGAAATGCTCGTTCATGAGGTGTGCGGTCTCGTCGTCCTCGAAGCTCTCATGCGCCATGACATGGCACCAGTGGCAGGCGGCGTAGCCAACGGAGAGGATGACGGGCTTGTTCTCGGCCTTGGCCCTGGCGAAGGCCGCATCGCCCCAGGGCATCCAATGGACCGGATTGTCCTTGTGCTGGAGCAGATACGGGCTGGTTTCATGAGCGAGCAGATTGGCGGATAATACGGTCATGAGGGCATGCTACGCGCAGACGCGGATTCCGCCAAAGGCGACGGCATCCCCCCAGGAAAATAGTATCGATTCGAATCCGTAATGAACGAAAGTAGTACCATATTCGCCCTCTCTTCCGGAGCCGGAATGGCTGGTATCGCGGTCATACGGCTGAGCGGCCCGAAAGCTTTCCAGGCCGTCCGGAGTCTGACCGGCGGTCTGCCCGAGCCGCGCTTTGCCGCGCGCCGGGTCATCCGCCATCCGGGAACGAAGGACGTTCTGGATGACGGGTTGGTGCTGACCTTTCCGGCGCCCAACAGTTTTACCGGCGAGGACGTCGCCGAGTTCCATCTCCATGGCAGCTTGGCGGTCATACGGGCCGTGACCGATGTGCTCGGCGGTATGGCGGGCCTGCGCCTCGCCGAGCCTGGCGAGTTCACCCGGCGGGCGTTCCGCAACGGCCGGATCGATCTGGTGGCCGCCGAGGGCATAGGCGATCTCATCCGGGCGAAGACCGAGCGCCAGCGCCAGCTCGCCCTCCATCATGCGCTGGGCCGCGCCTCCGAAACGATCGAGGCCTGGCGGCGCGACCTCGTCGCCATACTGGCCCGAGTGGAGGCGGCGGTCGATTTCGCCGACGAGGCCGATGTCGCGCGCCAGACCGTGGACGAGATCCGCGGCCGGCTGGATGACCTGATCGGGAAAATGCGCGCCGCCCTGGCGGAGAGCGGGCGGGCGGTGCCGATCCGCGACGGGGTCAAGGTGGTGATCGCGGGCCCTCCCAATGCCGGCAAATCGAGCCTCCTCAACCTACTGGCCCGGCGCGAGGCGGCCATCGTCTCGGCCATACCGGGCACCACCCGCGACGTCATCGAGGTGGCCATGGAGTTCTCCGGCGTGCCGGTGATCCTCACTGATACCGCGGGTCTCAGGGTCCACAGCAGCGATGAGATCGAGCGCATCGGCATGGACAGGACCGCCGGCGAGCTGCGTGGCGCCGATATCGTCGTCTGGGTGACGGCCGGAGATGCCGCCGCCGATCCGCCGGACGATCTCGATTCGGAGACGTTATGGATCGAGAACAAGTGCGATCTGGCCCCGGCGGCCACGGGCAGCCGGGCCGACCACCGTCTCTCGGTGAGGACCGGCGCCGGTATGGCCGAACTTTTCGCCGATCTGGAGGAGCGCGTGCGGCGGATGGCGGCCGATGGTGAGTCCGCTACGTTGATTCGGACCCGTCACAAGCAGGTCACGGCGTCTTGCGTGGAGAATCTCCTGCGTGCAGCGGCGCTCTCGGCCGATCACCTGGAACTCATGGCGGAGGCGTTGCGGGCCGCGGCCTATGATCTCGGCCGTCTGACCGGGCGCATCGATGTCGAAGAGATTCTCGGCGCGATCTTTCGTGAGTTCTGCATCGGTAAATAGCTGTTTACCTGTTTCACGTGAAACCGGTCAGCTTATTTTTGACGTCCGTGCGCGGATTAAGTATGGAGCGGCGCATGAGCAAACATTTCGATGTCATCGTCGTGGGCGGCGGTCATGCCGGCTGCGAAGCGGCCGCCGCCGCGGCGCGGCTCGGTGCCCGGACCGCGCTGGTGACCCATCGCTTCGCGACGGTCGGCGAGATGTCGTGCAACCCCGCCATCGGCGGCCTCGGCAAGGGCCATCTGGTGCGCGAAATCGATGCGCTCGACGGTCTCATGGGCCGCGTCGCCGATCAGGCCGGCATCCAGTTCCGCCTGCTCAACCGCTCCAAGGGACCGGCGGTCCGCGGGCCCCGCGCCCAGGCCGATCGCAAGCTCTATCGCCAGGCGATGCAGCAGGCGATCCGTGTACAGACGAATCTCACCGTGGTCGAGGCCGGTGTCGCCGGCCTCGTCATCACGGACGGCCAGGTGCGCGGCATCGTCGGCGCGGATGGATGCCGCCTCGAGGCGCGAGCCGTGGTGCTCACCACCGGCACCTTCCTGAACGGTCTCATCCATCTCGGGCCCCGGAAGATCCCTGCCGGCCGCGTCGGCGAGCCGCCGGCGCTCGGCCTGTCGCAGCAGATGCGCGATGCCGGGCTCGGGCTCGGTCGCCTCAAGACCGGCACACCGGCCCGCCTCGACGGCAAGAGCATCGACTGGTCTGGCCTCGAAGAGCAGAAGGGCGATGAGGATCCGGCCGCCTTCTCGATCCTGACGCGGGCCATCACGACGCCGCAGATCTCCTGCCACATCACCCAGACGACCGCGGCCACGCATCGCATCATCGCCGACAACATCCATCTGAGCCCGATGTATTCGGGCCAGATCGAAAGCATCGGTCCGCGCTACTGCCCCTCGATCGAGGACAAGATCAACCGGTTCAAGGACCGCGCCGCGCATCAGATCTTCCTCGAGCCGGAGGGCCTCGACGACGACACGGTCTATCCGAACGGGATCTCGACCTCGCTGCCGGAGGATGTGCAGGAGGCCTTCCTCAGGACCATCCCGGGGCTCGAGCGGGTCAGGGTGCTGCGGCCGGGCTATGCGATCGAATATGACCATGTCGATCCGCGCGAGCTCACGGCGGGGCTCCAGGTGAAGGCCCTGCCCGGGCTCTTCCTCGCCGGCCAGATCAACGGCACGACCGGCTATGAGGAAGCGGCGGCGCAGGGCCTCGTCGCCGGCCTCAATGCCGCCCGCGCGGCGGGAGGCCTGGCGCCGGCGATCTTCGACCGCGCCGAGGCCTATCTCGGCGTGATGATCGACGACCTCGTGACCAAGGGCGTCTCGGAGCCCTACCGCATGTTCACCTCGCGCGCCGAATATCGCCTGAGCCTCAGGGCCGACAATGCCGATGAACGCCTCACCTCCAAGGGTCTGGCGCTCGGTCTCGTCGGACAGGCGCGCGCAGAGGTCTTCGCGGTGCGCCAGGCGATGCTGGCCCGGGCGCGCGAGCAGGCCCGGACCTTGGCCCTCACCTCGGCCGAGGCGCAGAAGGCCGGCCTCAAGGTCAATCAGGACGGCAAGCGCCGCTCGGCGCTGGACCTCATTGCGACGCCCGACGTGGGCTATGACCGCGTCGCCGCGCTGTGGCCGGACTTCGCCGTGCTGCCTCTCTATGCGCGCGAGGCCCTGGAAGCCGATGCGCTCTATTCGGGCTATCTGGCGCGCCAGGAGGCCGACATCGTCGCGTTGCGCCGGGACGAGAGCCTGAGCCTGCCCGCCACGGTGGACTACACGGCCATCCCGTCGCTTTCGGCCGAACTGCGCCAGAAGCTCGAGCGCATCAAGCCGGCTTCGCTCGGACAGGCGGCACGCATCGACGGGATGACGCCGGCAGCGCTTACCGCCATACTTGGCCACGTGCGCCGGAACCAGATCCGAGCCAGCGCGTGAGCATGCCGGACGTCAGGACGGTCGTCCTCGAGCGACTTCATGTTTCACGTGAATCAGGCGAGCGGCTCGACGCCTATGTGAGCCTGCTCCTGCAATGGCAGGCGCGCATCAACCTGATCGGCCCCTCGACGCGTGACGACGTCTGGACCCGCCACGTCGCCGACGCGCTGCAGCTCCTGCCGCTTCTGCCGGAAGGTGTGCGGAGCCTCGCCGATCTCGGCAGCGGTGCCGGCATACCCGGACTCGTCCTCGCCATCGCCCGGCCGATCGAGGTCCATCTCTTCGAGAGCAACCAGAAGAAGGCGGCCTTCCTGCGCGAGGCGGCCCGCCAGGCCCGGGCCCGCGCCCATATCCACACGACCCGGATCGAGGAGGCCCAGGCCCTGGCCCGGATGATCGAGGCCGAGGCGGTGACGGCGCGGGCGCTTGCGCCCCTGCCGAAGCTCCTCGATTATGCCGCACCTTTCCTGGAAAATGGCGCCATTGGCTATTTTCATAAGGGACAAGATGTGGATGCGGAATTGACCGACGCCACCAAATCTTGGAAAATGCAGGTCGAGAGGCACCCGAGCATGACCGATTCCCGTGGCGTTATCCTCGTGGTGAAGGAGGCCCATCGTGTCCTTTGCTGAAAAATTGCTGCCGCAGACGCAGGCACCCCGCATCCTGGCGCTCGCCAATCAGAAAGGCGGCGTCGGCAAGACGACCACCGCCATCAATCTCGGCACGGCGCTCGCCGCGGTGGGCGAGACGGTGCTGATCGTCGACCTCGACCCGCAGGGCAATGCCTCGACCGGGCTCGGAATCCAGCGCCGCCCGCAGCAGCGCTCGACCTACCATGTGCTGATGGGGGAAGCGGAGCTCGCATCCGTCATCGTGAGTTCGGGCATACCGCGCTTGGATTGCGCGCCCTCGACCATGGACCTGCTCGGCGCCGAGCTCGAGCTGTCGGAGATCAGCCGCAAGACCTACCGGCTCGCCGACGCCATCCAGAGCCTGGACAGTGACGCCCGGCAGGGCCGGCGCTACAGCTATATCCTGGCCGACTGTCCGCCCTCGCTCAATCTCCTGACCATCAATGCGCTGTCGGCGGCGGACGCCGTCCTGGTGCCGCTGCAATGCGAGTTCTTCGCGCTGGAGGGCCTGAGCCAGCTCCTCAAGACCGTCGAGCGCGTGAAGGGCAGTCTCAACCCCAAGCTCTCGGTGCAGGGCGTGGTCCTCACCATGTTCGACCGGCGCAACTCGCTGTCCGAGCAGGTGGCGCAGGACGTGAGGAGCGTGCTCGGCGAGAAAGTCTACCAGACGGTCATACCGCGTAATGTCCGGGTGTCGGAAGCGCCCTCGCACGGCAAGCCGGTATTGCTGTATGACCATGAATGCGCCGGCTCCCAGGCCTATATCCGGCTGGCTTCGGAAATCATCCGGCGGGAGCGCGACCTGCGGGCGGCGTGACCGACCGATTCGCTACCGCAACAAATTCTGTTAAGGTCTTGTTAACGTTTTGATTCGCGCGATCCGGCCCGACCGGCCAAAGGGAAGCGTCCATGAGGCGGCGAAAGGCATGATGACACAACCACAAAAACGGCGGCTCGGCCGCGGATTGGCCGCCCTCATCGGCGACGATACGACCGAAGAGGCGGTGGTCCAGGACGTGCGGTCCCTGCGCCATGTGCCGATCGAGTTCCTGCACGCCAATCCCAACAATCCGCGCAAGCACTTCGCCGACGGCGACCTCGAGGATCTCACCAAGTCGATCCGCGACAAGGGCCTGCTGCAGCCGTTGGTGGTGCGCCAGCGCGGCAATGGCGAATATGAGATCGTCGCCGGCGAGCGGCGCTGGCGGGCGGCGCAACGCGCCGGCATCCATGAGGTGCCGGTGCTCATCCGCGACCTCTCCGACGGCGAGGCGCTGGAGATCGCGCTCATCGAGAACATCCAGCGCGCCGATCTCAACGCGCTCGAGGAAGCGCGCGCCTATCAGCAGCTCATGGACCAGTTCGACTACACCCAGCAGCAGCTCGCCGATTCGGTCGGCAAGAGCCGCAGCCACATCGCCAACACCATCCGCCTGCTCACCTTGCCGGAAAGCGTGCGCCGTCACATCGAGGACGGCGCGCTCACCGCCGGCCATGCACGCGCCCTGGTCGCCACCGACGCGCCGCACGAGCTCGCCGAAAAGATCATCCAGCTCGGCATGACGGTGCGCGAGGCCGAAGGCCTGTCGCGCAGCGAGGCGGAAGCGAAGGGCAGGCCCATCGCGGCCAAGGCCCAGAAGGACGCCGACACGCTGGCGCTCGAACGCCAGCTCGGCGAGGTGCTCGGCCTCCAGGTCGAGATCGCCAACAAGGGTCGCAACGGCGGCGCGCTCACGGTGCGCTACAAGACGCTCGAGCAGCTCGACGACGTCTGCAACCGGCTGATCAAGGCGCCGTAACCGTCCGTAGACGGATTATAAACTCTCCGGGTTCCCTCTCTCATCCTGCGGACGGGAGTGGACACGATCTTCATATTCCTCAGTCTACTGATCAATCCCGCGCATTGTGGCGGCGCTGCAGTGCCAGCCGCGCCAGGGACAGAAAGGCGCGATGGGAGATCTGGTCGTTGAGCGCCGAGAGGCTGGTGGTGCGGGTGTCGCGTGTCGCGCGCCCGAGGAGCTCGGAGGCCTGAAGCAGCGTCTCGCCGTCCCACAGCGCCACTTGCCGCTGCACCGCCGGCTGCTGCTTGAAGAACACCGGCGGCCGCGCCTGCCGCACAGCCGCTTCCGGCGTGCGGCCGTTGCGCTCGACATCCACCCTGAGACGGGCGAGCCGCGCCGCATGGCTTGCCGCCATGGAGAGAAGGCCCGCGCCGGAGAGCCCTGAATCGCGCAGGCGGGTGAAGGCGTCGTCGGCATCGGCGATGGCGCCGTCGAATACCGCGTTCAAGAGATCGTCGGCCGAAAGCTCCGCCACATCGCCGCAGACGGCCGCGACATCGGCGAGCGTCACATGCGTCCGGCCATGACAATAGAGGGCGAGCTTGGCGAGCTCCTGACGCGACATGCGGCGGTCGGCGCCGAGGAGATCGACCAGCGCCTGGCGCACCTCCATGTCGGTGGCGAGGCCCTTGGCGTCGAGCTCCTCGGCGATCAGGCGCTCGAGGTCGATGGCCGAATCCTCATAGCAGGGCACGATCCACAGATTGGCGGCGGGCTCGAACAAGGTGCGCAAGGCCGCCGACTTGGCCAGCGTCCCGGCCTCGGCGACGACGAGATTGCCGGCGGGGCCGGCGGCGAGGAGCGGCATGGCCTTGAGGAAGCCGCTCGCCGCGTTCTCGACCCAGATGACCCGGCGCCCGCCGCCCAAGGACAGGGCCAGCGCCTCGTCCACCAGCCGGGCCGGGTCGCCGGCGAGGATGGCGTCGTCGAGCCGCGTCACGGCGAAGGGATCGTCGATGCTGCCGGCGACCGAGATGACGATCTGGCGGGCCCGCTCGCGCACCGTGCCGCCATCGGGACCATAGATCAGGACGGCCGAGGCCTTGCCGGCGTCACGGCGCAGGAAGCCGTCGATGCCGGTCCATTTGAGGATGGCCATCAGTCGTTGCGGGCAGAGGCGAAATGCGCGGCGAGCCTGGTGCGGATGTCGAGCGCGATCTCGCGGGCGCCGCGCTCGACGGCGCTGGTGCGGGCCTGCAGGTCGGCGAAGGACTGGTTGACGTCGTCATAGGAGACGTTGGAGAAGGTGCGGCCCTGGTAGACGGTCTTGCCGCCGTTGAGGTCCTTGAGCGCGAAGCTCGCCGTCACCCGCACCGTCAGGCGCCGCGAGCGCCGCGAGTCCGAGGAATCCTCGATCAGCTTCTCCTGCGAAGATTTCGCCTCGATATCGAGCCGGTAGCGGTCGGGCGCGGCCGTGCCGGCCGGACGCATGGTGGACAGGAGGTCGTTGCGGATGACCTGGTCGAGACGGGTCTTCGGCTCGGCGATGGCGACCGAGGCCAGGTCCTGGGCGACGCCCGGCGAGGTGCTGTCACCGCTGCCATAGAGCGGACGGAAGCCGCAGGCGGCGACCAGCAGCAGCAGCGGAAGGACGACGAGGACGCGCCAGATCCTCATGGCTCAGCCGCTCACCACGTTGGCTATACGATCCGTCACGACGATGACCTTCCTCACCGGCTTGCCGTCGAGGGCGCGCTTGACATTCTCCAGCGCCAGGACGGCCGTTTCCACTTTCGCCTGCGGCAGGCCTTTCGGCAAGCGAATTTCATCGCGCCGCTTGCCATTGACCTGGACGGCAATGGTGACCTCGTCGGACGTGACCAGCGCCGGGACGGCCCGGGGCCAGGGCTCGTCGACCACCAGCGTGTCATGGCCCAGCACCCGCCAGCATTCCTCGGCCAGATGCGGCATCATCGGCGCGATCAGGATGACGAAGGTCTCGCCCGCTTCGCGGATCGCCGCCGCCATGCCGCCCGAGCGGTCGTTCTTCTGCAGCGCCGCGGTCAGCGCGTTGGCCAGCTCGTAGATGCGGGCGATGCCGCGATTGAAGCGCAGGCCCGCGAGATCCTCGCTCACCGCCGCCAGGGCGCGATGAGTGGCGCGGCGCAGCTCGAGCGCGTCGGCGGAGATGTCGGCCGGGATGCCCTTTTCCGCCCCGGCGCTCTTCTGTTGGGCGTCCGCAACAAGGCGCCAGATGCGCTGGGTGAAGCGCCAGGCGCCCTCGACGCCGTTCTCGGTCCATTCGATGTCGCGCTCGGGCGGTGTGTCGGACAGCACGAACCAGCGCGCCGTGTCGGCGCCGTAGCGGTCGATGATGGCTTCCGGGTCGACGACGTTCTTCTTCGACTTGGACATCTTCTCGATGCCGCCGGTCAGGATTTCCTCGCCGGTCTTGATGTGCACGAAGCCATCGCCGCGGCGCTCGACCTCAGCCGGGAGGATCCATTCGCCATCCGCGGTGCGAAAAGTCTCATGCACCACCATGCCTTGCGTGAACAGGCTCGCGAACGGCTCCTTGAGGTCGAGATGGCCGGTGATCGTCATGGCGCGGGCGTAGAAGCGCGAATAGAGCAGATGCAGGATGGCATGCTCGACGCCGCCGATATACTGATCGACCGGCATCCAGTACCGGGCCTCGGCGCGATCGACCGGCACATGGGCATGGGGCGAGCAGAAGCGCGCGAAATACCACGAGGAGTCGATGAAGGTGTCGAACGTGTCGGTCTCGCGCTGGGCCGCGCCGCCGCAGCTCGGGCAGGACGTCGCCTTCCAGGTCGGGTGATGGATCAGCGGGTTGCCGGGCTTGTCGAAGGTGACGTCCTCGGGCAGCGTCACCGGCAGGTCCGGCTTCGGCACCGGGACGACGCCGCATCTGGCGCAATGGATGACCGGAATCGGGCAGCCCCAATAGCGCTGGCGCGAGACGCCCCAGTCGCGCAGGCGGTAGTTCACCTTGCGCTCGCCGATGCCGGCCGCTTCCATGCGCCCGGCGATCGCCTCCTTGGCCTCCGGCACGCCCATGCCGTCGAGGAAGTCGGAATTGATCAGGACCGTCTGGTCGCCCTCCTTCTCGAGGAACGCCTCGTCGCCGACGACAAATCGTGACGGGTCCGTTCCTTTCGGTGCGACCACCGGTATGACCGGCAGGCCATACTTGCGGGCGAAATCCAGGTCGCGCTGGTCATGCGCCGGGCAGCCGAAGATGGCGCCCTCGCCATAGCCCATGAGCACGAAATTGGCGGCATAGACCGGCAGCCGCACACCTTCACGGAAAGGATGGCGGGCGTAGAGCTTGAGCGGGAAACCCTTCTTCTCGGCGCGCTCGATCGATTCCTCGCTGGTGCCCAGCGCCGCCACCTCGCGGCGGAACTCGGCAAGGCCCGGGACTTTCGGCTCGAGCGTCCGGACGAGCGCATGGTCGGCCGAGAGCGCGCAGAAGCTCGCCCCGAAGATCGTGTCGTGACGTGTCGTGTAGACGGTGAGCCTGTCGTCCAGCTGGCGGCCCGCTTCGTCCTCGAGCGTGAAGGAAAAACGCATGCCCTCCGAGCGGCCGATCCAGTTGGCCTGCATCAGCCGCACCTTCTCGGGCCAGTCGTCGAGCCCGTCGAGCGCGCTCAGCAGCTCCTCGGAGAAATCCGAGATCTTGAGGAACCACTGCGCGAGCTCGCGCTTCTCTACGATCGCGCCCGAGCGCCAGCCGCGGCCGTCGATCACCTGCTCGTTGGCGAGCACCGTCTGGTCGACCGGATCCCAGTTGACCATCGAGACCTTGCGCTCGACCAGGCCGGCCTTCAGGAAGTCGACGAACATCTCCTGCTCGTGCCGATAGTAGGACGGATCACAGGTGGCGAATTCGCGGCTCCAGTCGAAGGCGAGGCCCAGCGACTTGAGCTGGCCGCGCATGGCGGCGATATTGTCATAGGTCCAGGCCTTGGGATGCACGCCGCGCTCGATGGCGGCGTTCTCGGCCGGCATGCCGAAGGCGTCCCAGCCCATCGGATGAAGGACATTGTAGCCCATGGCCTTACGGAAACGGGCGATGACGTCGCCCATCGTGTAGTTCCGCACATGGCCCATATGGATGCGGCCGGACGGGTAGGGAAACATTTCGAGGACGTAATATTTAGGCCGCGACGGATCGTGGCGCGCTTCGAAAACGCGCCTGTCGGTCCAGATTTTCTGCCAGCGCGGCTCGGTTTCGCGCGGATTGTAGCGATCGGTCGTCACGTCGGGTCCATTCGGTTAACGGGTGCCAAGCCCGGCCACGATGCGTTTAGACGCACTTGCAAAGGCCCGCAAGCCGCGTATACGCCAAGCGCCATGAGCCGCCATCCCGCAGATCTCGACGTCGAAACCGCGCATCCGGGCCTTGCCCAGGTGCGCCAGCGCATCGCCAAGTCCGCCGACGAGGCCGGCCGCTCCTCAGCCGACATCACCCTCGTCGCGGTCAGCAAGACCTTCGATGCCGCCGCCATCGAGCCCGTCATCGCGGCGGGCCAGCGCGTCTTCGGCGAGAACCGGGTCCAGGAAAGCAAAGCCAAATGGCCGGAGCTCAAGGCCCGCCACGGCGGCATCTCCTTGCATCTCATCGGCCCGCTGCAGTCCAACAAGGCTCAAGAAGCGGTGGCTCTGTTCGATTGCATCCAGAGCCTCGACCGCGAGAAGCTGGCGCGCGTGCTGGCGGACGAGATCCAGCGCCAGGGCCGGCGCCCTGAGCTCTTCGTCGAGATCAACACCGGCGAGGAGGATCAGAAGGCCGGGATCGCGCCGCGCGACGCCGACCGCTTCATCGCGACATGCCGCTCGACCTATGGGCTCGCCATCCAGGGGCTCATGTGCATCCCGCCCGCCGGCGAGGAGCCGGCGCTGCATTTCGCGCTGCTCGAGACCATCGCCCGGCGCAACGGTCTCAAGGGCCTGAGCATGGGGATGAGCGCCGATTTCGAGACCGCGATCCGCTTCGGCGCGACGCATGTGCGCGTCGGCTCCGCCATCTTCGGCGAGCGCCACACGAAGATCGCCTGACGTCTGTCGCGCTTTTTTCGGACTACCAGACCTTGATCCTGGTCTTGCGTCCGCACAGCGCCAGCACCTTGCGCATGTCCTCGAGAGAGACCGCGATGCAGCCGGCGGTCGGGCCGCCCTTGGGATCGGCCAGATGGAAGAACACGGCACTACCGGCGCCCCTGACGCGCGGCCGGTCATTATGGCCGAGGATGACCACGACATCATAGAGATGGTCCTTGCGCCACATCTCCTCGTGGCTCGCCGGGTAGGGCAACCTCACGGCGCGGTTGTAGTTGCGGTCGGCCGGATCGTCGCACCAGCCGTCGTCGGGCGCCATGAAACGAAAGGGCAGCCCGGTCCGTAGCCTACCGCATGAGTCCGGCCGCGCCAGGACCCGCCGCATCGGCCAGACGCCCTGGGGTGTGGCGCCATCGCCTTCGCGTTTCAGCGCGCGCCGGCCGGTCCGGCCGAGCTTGCAGGGGATGCGCAGGTTGCCGGCGATCAGGAGGCCGTCCTGGGCGGCGGCGGAGAGGCCGCGGACATGGATGATGGCGAGGCGGCGGCGCATGTGTCACGGGGCTTTTCAAGGCGGGGACGGCCTCTTAAAACAGCAATCGGGCGGACGGGCAATAGACCGGCATGGCAGGTGCAAGCATGACGATACGCATTCTCATCATCGACGACGATGATGTATTGCGCGAGACGCTCAAGGAACAGTTCGCGTTGCATGAGGAATTCACCGTCGGCGAGGCGGCGAACGCTACGGCAGGCATCAAGACGCTCAAGGGTGACGGCGCCGATGTCGTCATCCTCGACGTCAACCTGCCCGACATGGACGGCCGCGAGGCCTGCAAGGCGATCCGGCGCAACGGCCATAAGGGGCCGGTCATCATGCTGACCGGCCAGACGTCCGATTCCGACACGATCCTCGGCCTCGATGCCGGCGCCAACGATTATGTCACCAAGCCGTTCCGCTTCGGGGTGCTTCTCGCCCGCATCCGGGCGCATCTGCGTCAGCACGAGCAGAGCGAGGATGCGGTCTTCCGGGTCGGTCCCTACACGTTCAAGCCGTCGGCCAAGCTGCTGGTGCGCGACGACGCCAAGAAGATCCGTCTCACCGAGAAGGAAACCGCGATCATCAAGTTCCTGTACCGGGCGGGCGAGCAGGTCATCGGCCGCGACACGCTGCTGCATGACGTCTGGGGTTACAATGCCGGCGTCACCACCCATACGCTGGAGACCCACATCTACCGGCTGCGTCAGAAGATCGAGCGCGACCCGTCCCATGCCGAGATCCTGGTGACGGAGGCCGGCGGCTACAAGCTCGTTCCCTGAGCCGGCCCTCCGGGCTTTTCCCTTCATTCGCCCGACGTGATACTCAGGGTTCGGGGTGAGTCCTGGGTGATTCGCGAAACGGCCTGACGAGGGAACGGGACCAGCAGAGTGCAGCGTCTCAAGGCTAGAGCATCGGACCGGGAAGTGCGACGCGGTTTTCGGATCGTCCGATGGGCACGACAGACGGATGGAACGCCGAGGCTTTCCTCCGGGAACGCCTCGGGCTTGCCCGAAAACCGCACGGTAGTCGGGTCAAGCCCGACCATGAACTTTGCGGGCCGATGCTCTAGGCTCAAATCATGAGCGTCAGGACGAACGCCGAGAGCCTGCGGCAGATTCCGCTCTTTGCGGACTGCGATCCCGCGCATCTGCAGGTGATGGCCTTCGCCAGCGAAAGAGTGGAGTTCGCGCAAGGGTCCGACATCTTCCGCGCCGGCAGCACCGGTGCCGCGGCCTATCTCCTGCTGGCGGGCCAGGCGGAGGTATGGAAGGGCCAGGGGGATCGGCGTCTCGAGGTGGCGATCGCGGGGCCCGGCGCCTTCCTGGGCGAGCTCGCCATGATCGCCGGCGCCGCCTATTCGGTGAATGTCACGGCCACGAGCCCTGTCACCGCGACCCGCATCAGCCGCGACATCTTCATGCGGGTGGTGGGCGAGTTTCCCGATTTCGGGACCAAGGTGATGACCATCCTGTCGCGCAAGCTCACCGGCTCGGTCACCGAGTTCGACCGTATCCGCCACATGCTCGAAAGCACCCCGTCCTTCCCGCGCGGCTGAGACTACACCTCACCCCGACGGGAATTGTCACACGCTCAACGTCGCCATGACCGGGACGTGGTCGGACGGCTGCGGCCAGCCGCGCGCTTCGCGCAGGATCTCGATGCCCTGGCTCTTGCGCGCCAGATCGGGCGTCGACCAGATGTGGTCGAGCCTGCGGCCGCGGTCGGACAATTGCCAGTCGCGGGCGCGATAGCTCCACCAGGTATAGACCTTCTCCTCGGGCGGAATGTGCTGGCGGATGAGATCGACCCAGCCGCCCGCCGCCTGCGCCCGGGTGAGGCCGGTCGTCTCGACCGGCGTGTGGCTCACGATCTTCAGGAGCTGCTTATGCGACCAGACGTCGTTCTCGAGGGGCGCGATGTTGAGGTCGCCGACGACGATGCCGTGATGCTTCTCGGGCACCGAGCCGTTGCCGAACCAGTGCTCGAGCTCGGCCACGAAGTCGAGCTTGTGGCCGAATTTCTCGTTGATCTCGCGGTCGGGCTCGTCGCCGCCGGCCGGTACATAGAGATTATGCAGGATGACGGGCTCGCGCTCGCCGACGACGGCGGCGATATGGCGGCAATCCTGCTTCTGGCAGAAGGAGCGCACCTGGATCTGGCTCAACGGCAGGCGCGAGAGGATGGCGACGCCGTGATAGCCGGCCTGGCCGGATTCGGCGACATGGGTGTAGCCCAGGTCCTTGAGTGGGCCGGATGGAAACTGGCCCGGCGGGCATTTGGTCTCCTGCAGGCAGAGGACGTCGGGGGCGTGGTCCTTGAGCAGGCGGCAGACCAGGCCGATGCGCAGGCGGACGGAGTTGATGTTCCAGGTGGCGATCTTGAGCTTCATGGGAAGCGGTAATGCCTGCCGCCTCGCGGTCAGGCAAGAGGGCAAAAAAGTGGGCGCCCGGTTCGGGGTCCGGGCGCCCGGCGCCTCGTGCGCAATTGCGCCGGGAGGGGAAGACCGGCGCGTACAGCAGATCCACAGCCTACAAGCGGGGGGGCGTGGGCTGGGATTTGACCCGCTGCACGTCCAATTAGTTAGATAGTCCGTGTCCGGATTTCAATGGCCAGCCAGTCACATTCAGGAGAGCTGATATGCCTATTTCTAGGGGTCGGACGGCGGAAACCATGCCACAAAAACTGCACATTTGCGCTAACGGTTTGAATAGGCCCGGATTCCTCGGCACGGGCCGCTCTCGACACGTAATCGCTAGTTTTTCTTTCCGCCCAGGCGGCGCACTTCGATCTTGAACAATTTCGGATCGGGCTTGCCGCCGGCGACGATATTCTCGAGCGAAACCGTGGTGCGCCGGCCCTGGCCGTCGACGACGACCCACTGCTGGAGCGCTTTCTTGCCCTCATCATAGACCAGGATCAGATGGCCCGGCACGGTCTTCTTGCGGTCCTGCAAGGTGATGGTGGTGAGGCCGCCCTTGGTCTCGACGTTGAGGATGTTGGCCTCCTTGAGGAGGTTGATGTCCTCGTCGAGGACGAGCCTGAGCGGCGTCTGCGACAGGGGATATTCCTCGGCCTTGTCCTTGGCGCGGTTCTTGATCGTCACCCAAGTGCCGTCCGACACGATGATGAAAGGGTTGGGCGAGGCATATTCGAAGCGCATCTTGCCGGGCTTGGCCAGGACGAAAACGCCTTTGGAGACATTGCCCTTGGAGCTCACCTGGGTGAACTCGCCCTGCAGCGTCCGGAAGCCCTGGATATAGTCGGCGACCGCCTTGACGGCGGCCGACTGGCCGGCGGTGAGGTCGACCGATTTGGCGGCCTCGGCGGCGCCCGCCAGCGACAGGAGGCCGGCCACGGAAGCTGCGGCCAGGAGGCCCCGGAATTTCGTGCTGAAGAGCTTCGTCACGTCAGGTTCCCTTCATTTTGCTTGCTGTGCCTATCCGCCAATAAGGGGGCGCTTTTGCGGCATCCTCGATACATGCCTCAGTCCCTTGCGCTGTCGCCCGGCACCAGGATTTCCCGCTTGCCGGTCGCGTTGGCGGACGAGATCAGGCCCTCTTTCTCCATCCGCTCGATGAGGCTCGCCGCCTTGTTGTAGCCGACCTGGAGGCGACGCTGGATGTAGCTCGTCGAAACCTTCTTGTCACGCAGGACCACGGCGACCGCCTGGTCGTAGAGCTCATCGCCCGAACCGCCGCCACCGCCGCCTTCGCCATAGGCGCCGCCGCCCGCCTCGCCATAACCCTCTTCCGGCTCTTCGGTGACCGCCTCGATATATTCGGGAGCGCCCTGCTTCTTCAGCGAGCGCACGATCTTCTCGACCTCGTCGTCGGACACGAAAGGCCCGTGCAGGCGCGAGATCCGCCCGCCGCCTGCCATATAGAGCATGTCGCCCTGGCCCAGGAGCTGCTCGGCGCCCTGCTCGCCCAGGATGGTACGGCTGTCGATCTTGGAGGTCACCTGGAAGGAGATGCGGGTCGGGAAGTTCGCCTTGATGGTGCCGGTGATGACGTCGACCGAGGGGCGCTGCGTCGCCATCACCACATGGATGCCGGCGGCGCGTGCCATCTGGGCCAGGCGCTGCACTGCGCCTTCGATGTCCTTGCCCGCCACCATCATCAAGTCGGCCATCTCGTCGATGATGACCACGATATAGGGCATCGCCGAGAGATCCATCTCCTCGCGCTCGAAGATCGGCTCGCCCGATTCCGGATCGAAGCCGGTCTGCACCGTGCGCGACATGGCCTCGCCCTTTTCGCGCGCCTGCTCGAGCCTGGCATTGAAGCCGTCGATATTGCGCACGCCGACCTTCGACATCTTGCGATAGCGGTCTTCCATCTCGCGCACCGCCCATTTGAGCGCCACCACCGCCTTGCGCGGATCGGTGACGACGGGCGCCAGCAGATGCGGGATGCCCTCATAGACCGAAAGCTCGAGCATCTTCGGGTCGATCATGATGAGCTTGCAGCGGTCGGGCGTGTGGCGATAGAGCAGCGACAGGATCATGGTGTTGATGCCGACCGACTTGCCGGAGCCCGTGGTGCCGGCGATGAGCAGATGCGGCATGCGGGCGAGATCGGCGAAGACCGGCTCGCCGCCGATGTTCTTGCCGAGCGCCATGGCCAGGTTCTGGTTGGTCTTCTCGAAGGCCTCCGAGCCCAGGAGCTCGCGCAGATAGACGGTCTCGCGCTTGGGATTGGGCAATTCGATGCCGATCGCGTTGCGCCCCGACACCACCGCGACGCGCGCCGAGACGGCGCTCATCGAGCGGGCGATGTCGTCGGCGAGGCTGATGACGCGCGACGACTTGATGCCGGGCGCGGGCTCGAGTTCGTACAGCGTCACCACCGGGCCCGGGCGCACATTGACGATCTGGCCCCTGACGCCGAAATCCTCGAGCACGCCTTCGAGGGCGCGCGCATTCTGCTCGAGAACTTCCGGCGACAATTCGATGGCGCGGTTGTTCTTCTTGGGCTCGGCGAGAAGGGTGAGCTCGGGCAGCTCATAGTCGCTTTTCTGGCGCTTCTTGCCGGGCTTCGCCTGCTTGATGGTCTGATTGGCGCGCGCGCTCACGCGGCGCGACGCCGCCGTTTCCGCTTCGGCTTCGTCCGCTTCGTCCTCGCCGTCCGCTTCGCTCTCCTCCTCGGCGTCCATCTCGACGTCGATCTCATCCTCCGCGTCGGAAGCGGGGAGCTTGAGCCAGGGCGGATTGTCCTGACCGGCGCCCTTGGCCTTGCGCTCGAGCCGCGGCTCGACGCGGCCGGTCTTGCGGGTGGCATTCGCCTCGCGGGCACGGAAGGCTTTGTCCTGCGCCTTGAGCTGGCGCAGCATGCGCCAGCGCTGGACGAGGGCGCGCAGGACGCCCCACAGCCAGGTGGCGGCCCAGCGGAGGTAGTGCCCGATCGCGGTCGAGAGCGCGCCGTCAGTGCGGCTGAAGCCGGTGGCGGCGGCTCCGGTCATGACGGCGCCGGCGCCGAAGAGGGCGGCGGCGACGAAGGAGGCGAAGAAGCCCTTGAAGCCGAGATTGAGCACCGCCAGTACGGCCGATTTCATCACCTCGCCGGCCTGGCCGCCGAAACCCGCCTCGAGCGCGAAGCCCTGGGGCGGTGGTATCATGGCAAGGAAGGCCGAAAGCGCGAAGACGAAGAGAATCCAGGCGAAGACCGACCTGATCGGCCGGCTCACCGGATGATGCGTCATCAGCCGCATGCTCCACAGGAGCGGGAGGGCGATGGCGGCGACGACGCCCAGGCCGAAGAGCTGCATGAGCTGATCGGAAATGATGGCGCCCGGATAGCCGAGAAGATTGCCGGGCTCGCCGTCGACGGCGCGGCTCAGCGACGGATCGGTGGGCGACCAGGTGGCGAGCGCCACGCCCACCGCCACGCACAGGGTGAAGCAGAGGAAGCCCAGAAGCTCCATCAGGCGGTTGCGCAGGAAGCGGCGGATCGCCGCCGGCACGGCGCCGTCGTCAGTGTCGATTGGATGATCGATAGCCACGCGCCGACCGGCCATGAGGCAACCCCGTCTCACTCTAAAATGGTTAACGCGGAGTCTGGCGGGACGTGGTTAAAGCGGCGTTAAGTCCGGGCCTTAACCCCATGAAAAAGGCGGAGCCTTTCAGGGCTCCGCCATCTTGCCGGCGACGGGCAACTGGGGGTCAGTTGTAGGCCCGCTCGCCATGCGAGGCGATATCGAGGCCCTCGCGCTCTTGCGCTTCCGCGACCCTGAGGCCGGTGACGGCCTTGCAGATCATGAGCGCCACATAGCTCACCACGCCCGACACGACGAGGGCGGTGAGGACGGCGACGATCTGCGCCGTCATCTGCGCGCCGAAGGCATAGTCGGCGACCTTGGCGGACGCATCGGCGGCGAGATAGTCGGTGACGCCGACGCCGCCCAGCGCCGGATTGACGAAGATGCCGGTCAAGAGCGCGCCGACGATGCCGCCCACGCCATGGACGCCGAAGACGTCGAGCGAATCGTCATAACCGAAGCGCGCCTTCATCCACACCACCGCCCACAGGCAGACGAGACCGGCGACGAGGCCGATGACGATGGCGGCACCTGGACCGACCCAGCCGCAGGCCGGGGTGATGGCGACGAGGCCGGCAACCGCGCCCGAGGCCGCGCCGAGCAGGCTCGGATGGCCGCGCGTCACCCATTCGCCGAAGGTCCAGGCAAGAGCCGCGGCTCCGGTGGCGATGGTCGTGTTGAGGACGACGAGAGCGGTGAGGCCGTTGGCTTCGAGATTGGAGCCGGCATTGAAGCCATACCAGCCGACCCAGAGCAGCGAGGCGCCGACCAGGGTGAGCGGCAGGCTGTGCGGCGCCATGGCGTCCTTGCCGTAGCCGACGCGCTTGCCGAGGACGAGGGCGCAGACGAGGCCGGCAATTCCCGCATTGATGTGAACGACGGTGCCGCCGGCGAAGTCGATGGCGCCCCAGTTGAAGAGCCAGCCATTCGAAGCATTCACGGCGCCCGCATAGTCGGCGAGCACTGCGGCTTTCGCCGCATCGTCCGTCGCCGCGGCGAGCTTGCCGAGGAAGTCGGTCGCCGCCGGCTCGCCGACCGCCGCCTTGATCGCATCGATATTGTCAGGCGCCAGCGTGTAGGCGTCGGGCCCGGCCCAGAACCACACCATATGCGCCATCGGCAGATAGGCGAAGGTGAACCACAGGACGATGAACAGCAGCACGGCGGAGAACTTCATGCGCTCGGCAAAAGCGCCGACGATGAGCGCCGGGGTGATCGCGGCGAAAGTGAGCTGGAACATCACATAGGTGAGTTCCGGCACGTAGACGCCCTTGGAAAAGGTCGCGGCGAGCGTCGAGACGTCGACGCCGGCGAGGAAGAATTTCGACAGGCCGCCGAAGACGGCGTTGCCGCCGGTGAAGGCGATCGAATAGCCGTAGATCACCCAGAGGATGCCGATGAGCGAGAAGCAGATGAACACCTGGGTCAGGACCGAGAGTACGTTCTTGGCGCGCACCAGCCCGCCATAGAACAGGGCAAGGCCCGGTATCGTCATCAGGATGACGAGGATGGTGGCGACGAGCATCCAGGTCGTGTCGCCTTTTTCGACGGTCGCCGCTGCTTGCGCCGCGCCGGCCGGAAGCATGGCCGCCAGCAGCAGCCCGAGGCCCGGCCGGACGGCCCGCCGCCCGAAGTCGTGAAATGTCATGGCACTGTCCCTCATTGAAACCCCTGTCATTGACTTGTCCATTCCCTAAAGCGCGTCGGTGCCGGTCTCGCCGGTCCGGATGCGCACCGCCTGCTCGAGCGGGAGCACGAAGATCTTGCCGTCGCCGATCTGCCCGGTTTCGCCCGCCTTGCGGATGGTCTCGACGATGCGTGGGGCGCGTTCTCGATCGACGGCGATCTCGATCTTCACCTTGGGCACGAAGCTCACGGCATATTCGGCGCCGCGGTAGAATTCGGTATGGCCGCCCTGGCGGCCGTGCCCTTTCACCTCGGTGACGGTGACCCCCTGGATGCCCTCCGCGGCCAAGGCTTCGCGAACCTCGTCCAGCTTGTGCGGTTTGACGATGGCAATGATGTATTTCATGCGCGCCCATCTCCCTGATGTTGCAGCGCAGCAGCTAAACAAGTTTTGTGCCAGACTCGGTGACTGAGTTATCTCATTGAAAGGAAAGTATTTTCTTTGGGGAAAGAACGGCAGGGTTCTTTCGGCATGCCTAAGATTCATGCAGAATCAGAGTAGTGATTAGTTTTTATGCAGTGCGGAGCGGCTTGACGATCCGGCGCAAAACTGGCCTTTCACGGCAATGGACAAAGCGGACATCCTGATCGCCGGCGCCGCCCTCAACGGACTTGCCGCCGCCGTGGCGCTGGCGGGATCGCGCGCCCTGCGGCCGCTCGACATCCTCGTCCTCGACCAGGCCGATCCCACCAAATTCGCCCGCGACAGTTTCGACGGCCGAGCGTCGGCCATCACCGCTTCCTCGCGCCGCATGCTGGAGGCGCTCGGCATATGGGACGAGATCCAGGCCCATGCCGAGCCGATGCGCGACATCATCGTCACCGATGCGAAACCGGGTGCCGCGACCCGCCCGGCGCTCCTGCAGTTCGGCGAAGACGATCATGGTGGCGAGGCCTCGGCCTACATGGTGGAGAACCGCCATCTCTATGGCGCGCTCCTCGATGCGGCGCAGGCCTCGCCCCACATCCGGCTCCAGGGTGATACGCGCATCAGCGCCTATCAATTCGGCCCAGGCCTTGCTCGCGTCACCACGGCCGCGGGGGATGAGGCGAAGGCTGCGCTCCTCATCGCCGCCGACGGGCGCGCCTCGCCGGCGCGCCAGGCCGCCGGGATCGAAACCTATGGCTGGTCCTATGACCAGGCGGGCATCGTCACCACCGTCGCGCATGAGCGTCCGCATCAGGGCCGCGCCGAGGAGCACTTCCTGCCGTCCGGACCTTTCGCCATCCTGCCGCTGCCCGAGAACCGCAGCTCGCTGGTATGGACCGAGCGCAGCGACGATGCCCGGCGCATCATGGCGCTCGCCGATGACGGCTTCCTCGCCGAATTGTCCCGCCGCTTCGGCGGCCATCTGGGCGAGCTCGAAGTCGTGGGCCCGCGTCATGCTTATCCGCTCGCCATGCAAATCGCCCGGTCCTTTGTCGGCGAACGGCTCGCCCTCATCGGCGATGCGGCGCATGTCATCCATCCGATCGCGGGGCTCGGCTTCAATCTCGGTTTGCGCGACGTGGCGGCGCTGGCCGAGAGCATCGCCGATGCGGTGAAGCTCGGCCTCGATCCGGGCTCGGCCTCGGTGCTCGAAACCTATGCGCGCTGGCGGCGCTTCGACACGGTGATGACGGCGGTGGCGACCGACGGGCTGACGCGGCTCTTCTCCAACGACAATCCGGGCCTCAGGGCAATCCGGGGCCTGGGCTTGCGCGCCGCCGGCGGCCTCGGCGCCCTCAAAGGCTTCTTCATGCGCGAAGCCGCAGGCGAGACCGGCCGCCTGCCCAAGCTGCTCCAGGGCGAGGCGGTGTAGCCCAATATAGTCATGGCCGCCCTTCTTGAGGCGGCCATGCGGTTTCTGCTCTGAAACGATGGCGTGACGGGTAGTCTGGATGGCTCAGAACAATCCCGCGATCTGACCTTTGGTGTCGAGGCCGATCGTCTCGGCCGACGGCACCTTGGGCAGGCCCGGCATGGTCATGATGTCACCGCAGATGACGACGATGAACTCCGCCCCCGCCGACAGCCGCACCTCGCGGATCGGCACCACGTGGTTGGAGGGCGCGCCCTTGAGGTTGGGATCGGTCGAGAAGGAATACTGCGTCTTGGCCATGCAGATCGGGAACTTGCCGTAGCCCTGCGCCTCATAGGCCTTGAACTGGTCGCGCACCGCCTTGTCGGCGACGATGTCGTCGGCGCGATAGATCTCGCGGGCGATGGTCCTGACCTTCTCCCACAGCGGCATGGCGTCGTCATAGATCGGATGGAACTGGCTCGAGCCCTTGTCGGCCAGCGCCGCCACATGCTTGGCGAGCGCCTCGGTGCCCTTGCCGCCATCGGCCCAGTGCGTGCACTTGAAGCCCTCGACGCCATGCTCGTGGCAGAAGTCGGTGATCGCCTTGACCTCGGCGTCGGTGTCGGTGACGAAGTGATTGACCGCGACCGCGATCGGCACGCCGAACTTCTTCACATTCTCGATATGACGGCCGAGATTGGCGAGGCCCTTCTTCACCGCCTCGACATTCTCCTTCTTGAGGTCGTCCTTGACGACGCCGCCATGCATCTTGAGGGCGCGCACGGTGGCGACGATGACCGTCACGTCGGGATGGAGCCCGGCCTTGCGGCACTTGATGTCGAAGAACTTCTCGGCGCCCAGATCGGCGCCGAAGCCCGCTTCGGTGACGACGTAGTCGGAGAGCTTGAGCGCGGCTTTCGTCGCCATGGCCGAGTTGCAGCCGTGGGCGATGTTGGCGAAGGGCCCGCCATGCACGAAGGCCGGGTTGTTCTCGAGCGTCTGCACCAGGTTGGGGAGCAACGCATCCTTGAGCAGCACGGTCATGGCGCCCGCCGCCTTGATGTCCTTGGCCAGCACCTGGCCCTTGTCGCGCTTCTGGCCGATGACGATCTGGCCGATGCGGCGCTCGAGATCCTCGATCGAGGTGGACAGGCAGAGGATCGCCATGATCTCGGACGCGACCGTGATGTCGAAGCCGGCCTCGCGCGGGAAGCCGTTGGCCACGCCGCCCAGCGAGCAGACGATGTCGCGCAGCGCGCGGTCGTTCATGTCCATCACCCGGCGCCAGGAGACGCGGCGCGTGTCGAGGCCGACCTCGTTGCCCCAGTAGATGTGGTTGTCGATCATCGCCGAGAGCAGATTGTGCGCGGAGGTGATGGCGTGGAAGTCGCCGGTGAAATGGAGGTTGATGTCCTCCATCGGCACGATCTGGGCATAGCCGCCGCCGGCGGCGCCGCCCTTCATGCCGAAGCACGGTCCGAGCGAGGGCTCGCGCAGGCAGATCATCGCCTTCTTGCCGATGCGGTTGAGGCCGTCACCCAAGCCGACGGTGGTGGTCGTCTTGCCTTCGCCCGCGGGCGTCGGATTGATGGCGGTGACGAGGATGAGCTTGCCGTCCTTCTTCTTGGCGAGGCCGGAGATGAAATCCAAGGACAGCTTCGCCTTGGTGTGACCATAGGGGATGAGATCCTCCACCGGGATGCCGAGCTTCTTGCCGACCTCGAGGATCGGTTTCATCTTCGCTTCTCGCGCGATCTCGATGTCGCTCTTGACGGTAGCCATGGCCGCGGTTTCCTCCCACTCTCGGTTCGACAAAGAGCGCAGAATAGACAGGCGCTTTTCGCAAAGCGATAGCGAAACGGCATCCTCCGGCGGATTGCGACACTCTGGCCTAGATGGACGCGGCAAGCCGGGTTAAAGGGAAGCATGCGCAACTTTCAGCTCCCCGGCCGCTCCGTCGCTTATGGCGTCAATGGCATGGCCGCCACCTCATCGCCGCTCGCCACCCTCGCCGCCCTCGATGTGCTGAAAAACGGCGGCAATTCGGTCGATGCGGCGGTCACCGCTTCCGCCGTCCTGTGCATCACCGAGCCGCACATGACCGGCATCGGCGGCGACTGCTTCGCCTTGATCGGAAAACGCGATGGCACGATCGAAGGCATCAATGGCTCGGGGCGCGCGGCGCGCAAGGCCGACGCCACCTGGCTCGCCTGGGCCAAGCTTGCCGCGATCGATCCCCGAAGCGTGCATGCGGTGACGGTGCCCGGCGCCGTCGATGCCTGGGCGGCCCTGCTCGAGCGCCACGGCACGATGGATCTCAAGGAGGCGCTCGAGCCCGCCATCCGTCTCGCCGAGGACGGGGTGCCGACGACGCCGCGCGTCGCCTTCGACTGGGCCGAGGACGTGAAGGACATCGCGCATGACGAAGGCATGAAGCTGCACTATCTCGTCAATGGACGCGCGCCCGAGGCGGGCGAAGTGATGCGCTATCCGGCGCTGGCCCGAACCTTGCGCCTCATCGGCGAGAACGGCCGCGACGGCTTCTATGCGGGCGAGGTCGCCGACGAGATCGTGACGCATCTCGCGGCGCGCGGCAGCCTCATCTCGCATGACGACCTGGCCCAGACCCGCGCCAGCTGGGTCGAGCCGATCGCCACGCCGTTCGCCGGCGTCGAGCTCCTGGAGATCCCGCCCAACGGCTCGGGGCTGACCGCGCTCATCGCGCTCGGCATCCTCAGGCACTTCGACATGGCGAGATACGGCGAAGACAGTCCAGAGCGCTGGCATCTCCAGATCGAGGCGCTGAAGCTCGCCTGGGTGCAGCGCAACCGCCATGTCGCCGACGCCGCTGCGATGACGGTCGAGCCGGCGACGCTCCTCGCCGACAAGCTGGCGCGGGAGCTCGCGTCGCGCATCGACATGAAGAAGGCGTTGACCGCGCCCGAAGACCACGTGCCGATGCCGGGGTCCGACACGGTCTATCTGACGACGGCCGACAAGGACGGCATGGCCGTGTCGTTCATCAATTCGATCTATTGGAGCTTCGGCTCCGGCATCGTCACGCCGAGGAGCGGCATCGCGTTGCAGAATCGCGGGGCCAATTTCGTGACCACGCCCGGCCATCCCAACTGCATCGGTCCCGGCAAGCGGCCGCTGCACACGATCATCCCGGCCATGGTGCGCCGGGCGGGCAAGGTCGATCTCGCCTTCGGCGTCATGGGCGGCGCCTATCAGCCGATGGGCCATATGGCGGTGATGCTCAACCGCTATGTCTACGGCCAGGACGTGCAGGCGGCGCTCGATTTCCCGCGCCTCTTCCCGCAGGAGGGCCGCGTCGACGTCGAGGCGGGCATAGATGCAACAGTGCGCCGCGGACTGGAGCAGCGCGGCCATGTCCTCGCCGAGCTGGTAGAGCCCTTGGGCGGCGGGCAGGCCATACTGTTCGAGCGCAAGCACGGCGTCCTGGCCGGCGGGTCGGACTTCCGCAAGGATGGCCTGGCCTTGGGTTATTAGGGCGTTTACCAATTGCCCGGTAGTGTGCGGCGGGGTCGTATCGATTGGCATTCGGCCCGCGGGTCGGTATGATTCCGTCGAACGAAGCGCTCTGGAGGCCGCTTGAGCGAGAAACCATCCAAGTCCCCCGCCCATGAGCCGGCGCGGCCCGGCGACACCGCCTATGCGCAGACGCCGGTCGAATCGCTCGCCCGCGTCATCAGCGCCGAGGAGCTGGAGCGGGTGCGCAAGGCGGTGGTGGCGGTGGGCGAGGCCGCCTATCACTGGGTGATCGAATCGGACGAGATCTACTGGAGCGCCAATGCGCCCGAAGTGCTGCATTGCCCGGCCGGGCGGCTCGCCACCGGGCGCGCCTATGCCGATCTCCTCGACACCGACAATTTCACCACCCGCTATGACGCGGTGATGCGCACCGTCTACAAGGACGAAGGCGAAGGCATTCCCTATCAGATCGAATATCTGTTCCGGCCCGACGGCAAGAACGGCCGGACCGCCTATTGGCTCGAGGACACCGGGCGCTGGTATGCCGGCGCCGACGGCCGGCCGGCCGAGGCCTTCGGCATCGTCAGGCGCATCGACGACCGCCATTCGCGCGACCAGCAGCTCAACTTCCTCGGCAATTGCGATCCCCTGACCGGCATGATGAATCGCGGCCGCATGGCGGAGGCGCTGGAAGAGGCGATCGCCGCGGCCGATCGCGAAGGCGTTTCCCGCGCCTTCGTCATCGCCGGCATCAACAACCTGGCGGTGGTCAACGACGCCTATGGCTTCGAGGTGGCGGACGACGTCATCATCGCGGTGGGGCGCAGGCTCAAGAACGTGGTGCGCGCCGGCGACCCGATCGCGCGCTATTCGGGCAGCAAGTTCGCCATCATCATCAACAACTGCAGCGAGGAGGACCTGCGCCACGCCGCCGAGCGCTTCCTCGAAGTGGCGCGCGAGAGCGTCATCGAGACCGAGCACGGGCCGGTCTGGGCCATGCTGTCGATCGGCGCCATCATCCTGCCCGGCCATGCCGCCGACGCCAACACGGCGATGGCGCGCACCGAAGAGGCGCTGACCGAAGCCAAGCGCATGCCGTCCGACGGCTTCATCATCTACAAGCCCTCGCAGAAGCTCATCTCCGAGCGCAGCATCAATGCGCGCGCCGCGCATGAGATCGTCGCCTGCCTCAAGGAGGACCGCTTCAAGCTCGCCTTCCAGCCGATCGTCGATGCGGCGACGCGCCAGGTGACGATGCACGAGGCGCTGCTGCGCATGGCGGACGATCGCGGCGATATGATCGCCGCGGCGCATCTCATTCCGATCGCCGAGAAGCTCGGGCTGGTGCGCCTGATCGACCGCACCGTGGCGCAGCTCACCGTTTCGACGCTGCTCGCCTACCCGCAAGCCCATCTCAGCTTCAACGTCTCCGGCATCACCGCCACCGATCCGCGCTGGTTCGGACAGCTGACCGAGATTCTCCGGGAGCATCGCGAGGTGACGCCGCGGCTCACCGTCGAGATCACCGAGACGGTGGCGCTGAGCGATCTCGACGAAACCGTGCGCTTCACCGGCGCGCTGCGCGATCTCGGTTGCCGGGTGGCGATCGACGATTTCGGCGCCGGCTACACTTCGTTCCGCAACCTCAAGGCGCTCAATGTCGACATCCTCAAGCTCGACGGCTCGTTCTGCACCAACCTGGCCGAGAACCAGGAGAACCAGTATTTCGTCCGCTCATTGATCGACATGGCGCGCAAGTTCGAGCTCACGACCATCGCCGAATGGGTCGAGACGCCGGAGGACGCCGAGTTCCTGCGCAAATGGGGCGCCGACTATCTGCAGGGCAATCTGTTCGGCAGGGCCTCGCTCGACATACCCTGGGTGGCGGAGGATGAAGCGGCGCCGGCAGAGCCGCCGCCGGAAGCAGAGCCCGAGGCTCGTGCCGAGGCGCCGGAGGAGGGCGAAGCGGCGGCGCCCGTCTATCCGACGCCCGACGTCGCGCGCGCGCCGCAGCGCCCGGAACCGCTCGTGGACGAGGAGCCCGACATGTCGCGGCTCAGGCTGGCGATCGACGCGCTCAACGCGCAGTTCCGCAAGCGGGGATAGTATCGCCGTTCAGGCTGGCCTCCAGGCCTGGGTACGCCCCAGCAGGACACGCGAGACCAGCGCGTGCGCGAGGCGGGCGCCGACATTGGTGTAGAAAATCATCATTCCCATCGCCGCGGCTGGCGCGATGTCGCCGGCATCATCCATGTTGAGCACTGCCACGGAAGCGAGCTGCGTCTGCGTCGAATAGAGGAAGACAAGAGCCGAGACCGTCGTCATCGCATTGACGAACATGTAGATGGCGATGTCGAGAATCGCCGGCAGGCAGACCGGCACGGTGACTCTGAAGAACAGCCGGTGGAAAGGTTGTTTGAGCGATGCGGCCACCGGCTCGAACTCGCGGTCCATCTGCTTGAGGGCGGTCAGGGCCGTCAGGTGCGAGACGGTGTAGAAATGCGAGATGGTGCAGATGACGAGGATCGTCATCGTGCCGTAGATGGCATGCAGGGGATTGGCGGGATTGTTGAAGAAGAATATGTAGCCCAGGCCCAGAACCATGCCGGGCACCGCCATGGGCAGCATGGCGAGGAAGTGCAGGAGCGTGCGCCCGGCGCGGAAGCCGTCACTTTTTTCGACCATATAGGCGCCGACGAAGATAATGCCGGTGCCGAAGGCGGCCGTCAGCAGCGCCAGCCTGACCGAGTTGTAGTATGAAGCCCAGCCCCCGCCATCCATGAGGTCGAAGCGGAAGTTCTTCACCGTTGGCGTGAGGTCATAGGGCCAGAATCTGACGCTCGCCGCGAGCTGGCAGACGCCGATCATGGTCAGAATGAACGCCGCCACCAGGGCGCAATAGGCAAAACAGGTCCAGTCGAAGACCGGTTTGGGCTTGGGCGCGTAGGGAACCGAGCGCGCCGACAGCAGGGATATTTGCCTGCCCTGCACGGCCCGGTCGACGAAGAAGGCGGCGACGGCCGGAACAAGCAGCAGCACCGAAACGACCGCGCCCATCTCGAAATTCTGCTGGCCGATGACCTGCTTGTAGATGTCGACCGCCAGCATGCTGTACTGGCCGCCGATCACCTTCGGCAGGCCGAAGTCGGTGACCACCATCGTGAAAACGACGAAGGCCGCGGAGATCACGCCGTAGCGGGCACCGGGTACCGTGACCGTCCAGAAGGTCCGCCATTTCGTCGCGCGCAACGAAGCGGCTGCTTCATAGTGGCGGGCATCGGCGACGGCGAGCGCCGTCGATATGATCAGGAGCGCGTGCGGGAGCGTGAAGAAGACCGAGCCGATGACGATGCCGATCGGTCCATAGATGGAATGGCCCATCAGCAGGCCCGTCATCAGACCTTGCTTGCCGAACAGATAAACGAGGGCGATGCCGGGGAGGAGCGAGGGCACGAGGATCGGGATCGCCATCACCAGCCGGAAGATCCCCTTGCCGCGCATCCGGCTGCGGTTCAGCGCATAGGCCAGGCCGAAGGCGATGACGATCACCAGACCCGTGCTGACGACGCCGATCACGGCGGAGTTCCAGATCGCCCGAGTCAGCGACGGCGTCGTGAAATAGCTGACGAAGTTGTCGAGGCCGGTCGCCGCCGCCGGCCGCAGGACGACCCGACGAAACATGTTGGAGTCGAGCTCGATCCAGTCCGGACCCCTGTGAAGGGCGGCGCCGACGAGAAAGGACGCGGCCGGGCTCGTGCCGCGAATGCGATACTTCACTGGACTGCGAAAGCTGAAATCCTTGAACAGGCCGGTCAGCGAAAGCCGGCCGTCGGAGCCCGTCGTCAGCTGCTCCGGCGTGATGGCCCGGGTCTCGGCGTTCAGGGCGGCGACGGTCTTAGGCTCGCTGAAGCTCTTGCCCGTGGGGTCGCTGCGCTGGATCTCGAATGTCGCAAGATCGAAGCGATAGACGGTGATCGATTTCGACAGAAGGATGTAGAGCGGGGCGGCAAGGGTCACCAGCAGGTAGAGCATGACGACAATCGTCAAACCGCGCTTGACGACATCATCGCGCGCGATCTGTGGACGCAAGGCGCGTCCGGTGGGGAGGACAAGCGGCGCGGAGCTCATCTCAGCCATCCTTGCCGAACACGAGCACGCGGTCGCGCGACAGCTCGATCTTGATCCGGCCGCCGGCCGCGATGGCGAGCCGGCGCACGGCGTTCACGGAGAAGTCGGCGCACAGCGAACGCTCGCCGAAACGCGGCGAGGCCAGCCGGCAGCGCCAGAAGCCCCCGAGAAAATCCATCTCGCTCACGGTGCAGTCGACCAGGTTTTCGGGCGTGCCGACATCCCCGGGCGTGCCGGTGTCGCCGGTGTGGGGTATGATGTCGACCGGGCGAATGACGAGGGTGGCGTCAGCACCGGCCGGCAGGCCGTGCGGCGCCGAGGTGAGCTCGGTGGCGGCCAGCGCCACTCTCCCATCCGCCATGATCCGCGCGGGAATTTGATTGGTCTCGCCGATGAAATCGGCAACGAACAGGGTGCGCGGCTGACGATAGATCTCGATCGGCGCGCCCACCTGCTCGATCACGCCGTGGTTCATGACGACGATCCGGTCGGCCATGACCAGCGCTTCCTCCTGATCGTGGGTGACCATGATCGTGGTCACGCCCAGCTGGCGCTGCAGTTTCTTGATCTCGTGGCGCAAATGCACGCGCACCTTCGCATCGAGCGCGGAGAGCGGCTCGTCGAGGAGCAGGAGGCCGGGCGCGATCGCCATGGCGCGCGCCAGCGCGATGCGTTGCTGCTGGCCGCCGGAAAGCTGGGCGGGATATTTCTTCGCCTGGCTCGCCAGTCCCACCAGCGCCAGGAGCTCGGCGACGCGGGCCTGGATTTGAGCCTTGCCGCGCCTGGCGTTCTCCAGGCCGAAGGCGATGTTCTGCTCGATCGTCAGGTTGGGGAAGAGCGCATAGGACTGGAAGACAATGCCGTAGTCGCGTTTCGACGGCGGCAAAATGGAGATGTCCCTGCCGGCCTGGCGGATCGAGCCGCGTGTTTGCAGGTCCAGCCCGGCGATGGCGCGCAGCAATGTGGTCTTGCCGCAGCCCGACGGACCGAGGAAACAGACGAACTCGCCTTCCCTGACCGAAAGGGACACGCCCTTCAGCGCGGTGAACTCGCCGAAGACTTTCCACAGGCCTTCGATCTCGAGATAGGGCCTGCCCGCTGTGCCCATCAGATTCACCTCGGTCGGCGTCGCCGGCGCGTCCGCCAGTTTTTCATGTCTCATGCCAGCCACCATGCTGTGATGAAAAAGGCGCCGCTTCGCGACGCCTCGATATCCTGTTGCGGTCAGCTCTTCGGCTCGGATTTCGCGTCGTAGCGCTTGGCCCATTCCGCGAGGATCGCCTTGCGATTGTTCGCCGCCCATTCGAAGTCGTTCTTGATCATGTGGTCGGCGACATTGGCCGGCAGGTTCTCGACCGGCTTGGCGATGCCCGGATAGGCGAGGACCGCATAGCCGACATTGTACATCTCGTTCGCTTCCTTGGAGACCGAGAAGTCGACCAGCTTCTTGGCGGCGTCGAGATTGGCGGTGCCGGCGATGATGGCGGTCGCTTCCGCTTCCCAGCCGGAGCCTTCCTCGGGGAAGATGATCTCGATCGGCGCGCCGGCCGTCTTCGCCTTGGCGCCGGGGAATTCGAAGGACACGCCGATCACGGTCTCGCCAGCCGCCGCCATCTTGCAGGGCTTCGAGCCGGAATGGGTGTAGGCGGCCATGTTCTGATGCAATCCGTCCATGAAGGCCCAGGCATCCTTCTCCCCGAACATCTGCAGCCATGCCGACACGTCGAGAAAGCCGGTACCCGAGGAGTTCGGGTTGGGCATGACCACATGGCCCTTGTATTCGGGCTTGGTCAGGTCCTTCCACGACTTCGGCGCCGGGATGCCGAGCTTCTGGGCCTCGACCGTATTGAAGCAGATGGCGGCCACATAGGCGTCCATGCCGGTCCAGGACGGCGGCGTGGCCGTGTCGACGAAGCGGCGGTCGAGCTTCTCGACGCCTGCCGGCGCGTAGGGCTCGAGCATGCCCTCGCCCTTGAGGAGCAGCAGAGACGTTGCGGCGAGGCCCCAGACCACATCCGCCTGGGGATTGTCCTTCTCGGCGAGCAGCTTCGCCGTCATCACGCCGGTCGAGTCACGCACCCAGTTGATCTTGATATCGGGATTGGCCGTCTCGAAGGTGGCCTTGTAGCGGTCGAGATCGACGGCTTCGACCGCCGTATAGACGGTGAGCTCGGTCTCGGCATAGGCGCTGGATGCGGCAAGCGCCGTGGCGACAGCCGCGATGAGTGTGGCGATGCGAGTTCTCATGGATTCGTTTCCTCGATGAGTTGGGCACATTCGGTGATGCTCTGGGACGTCTGCCTTCGGGCGGGCATGGGCAAGTGCCGGTGTCGTCCGGTCAGCATCCTGCGACCAAAGTTTTGATAAGAAAAATTAATTTAATCGATGGACATATAAATTAGATTGATGGAATATCGACCCGTCTTTGGAACCTGGTTCATCGCTTATGCGCTACGTCCAGCTCCGAGCCTTCCACTATGTCGCGATCTGCGGCGGTTTCTCGCGCGCTGCGGAAGCGTTGTTCCTGACCCAGCCGGCGATTTCCGACCAGGTGCGCCGCCTGGAGGAAGAGTACGAAGTCGTCCTGTTCAACCGCCAAAAAAAACAGGTGACGCTCACGCTCCAGGGCCAGCAGCTGCTCGAGGTCACCCACCGCATGTTCGATACCGAGCAGCGGGCGCTTGACCTCCTGTCGGAATCGCGGGCGCTCAGCTCGGGCACCTTGCGCATCGTCGCGGATGCGGCGCATCACCTTCTCGAGATCCTCGGAAAATTCCGCGCCAGATATCCCGGCATCCACGTCACGGTGAATGCCGGCAATACCGAAAGCGTCGTGGCGAGCCTTTTCAATTTCGAGGCCGATATCGGTGTCCTGGGCGAAATTCCCGCGCGTCGCGAGTTCGACATACTGATCCTGAACTCATCGCCGATCATCGCCTTCGTCGCTCATGGTCATCCCCTGGCCGATGCTTCGAAGCTCAGCCTCGCGGCCATCGTCCAGCATCCTCTGGTGCTGCGCGAGCGCGGCTCCAAGACGCGTCACAAGTTGGAAACATTGGCGGCGGCGCAGGGGATCGCGCTCAAGCCCATGATCGAAGCGGAGGGTCGCGAGGCGGTGCGCGAGATCGTGACGTCCGGCGTCGGCGTCGGTTTCGTGTCGCAAGCGGAATTCGGCCGTGACGAACGGGTGCGGCCGATCCTCATCGATGGGCCGGAGATGCTGATGGAGGAAGCGCTCGTCTGCTTGCGCGAACGCTCGGAAGGCAAGCTGGTGAAAGCATTCTGGGATATCGCCCGCACGGTGAGCGAGGGCTGAAAGCTATTTGCTGCCGGCGATGGCGTCGATCTTGCGCTGCATGGCGGAAAGCTGGTCCTTCAGCGCCTGGAGATCGTCCTTGCCGGCCGGGGCCTGCGGCGGCTCCTTGGGCTGCGCCTGGCCCTGCGGCTTCGGCGGCTGCTGATTGGCCATGGCGGCGGCGAACGGGTTGAACATGCGCACGGCGTCGTGGAACATCGCCATGTTGCGCTCGGTCTGCTCCTGCATCGCCTTGAAGGGGTCGGCGCCCCAGATCTCGGCCAGCTGCTGGCGCAGCTTGTCCTGCTCCTTGGTCAGCGATTCCAGGGACATTTCGAGATAGCCCGGCACGAAAGCCTGCATGCTGTCGCCATAGAAGTGGATGAGCTGGCGCAGGAACTTGATGGGCAGCAGGTTCTGGCCCTTGCTCTCTTCCTCGAAGATGATCTGGGTCAGAACGGAACGGGTGATGTCCTCGCCCGACTTGGCGTCATAGACGACGAAATCGGTGCCCTTCTTGACCATGTCGGCGAGGTCGTCGAGGGTGACATAGGTGCTGGTCGCGGTGTTGTAGAGACGCCGGTTCGCGTATTTCTTGATGACGACCGCATTCGCGGTGCCTGCCTGTTCGCCGCTCAACTCACGTCTCCCTTACCTTCCTCCATGTTGCCTGCCGGCAATCTTTCTCTGTTCTTGAAAGGTGCGCCGTGCGGTGCACAATTGCAAGTGCAAAAAGACGCACCACTTTTGGTCGAAGCGCATTGCAACACCCGGAATAGTGGGGCTTAATGGCCGTCACTTACGTCACTGGAGACCCATTTCATGGCTAATTCTGAGAATTCCGTCGTCATCGTCGCGGCCGCGCGCACACCTGTCGGGTCGTTCAACGGAGCGCTGGCCGGCGTCACCGCCCACGGCCTGGGCGCCATCGCCCTCAAGGCCGCCATGGCGCGCGCCAAGGTCGAGGCGAAGGAGGTCGACGAGGTGATCATGGGCCAGATCCTGACGGCCGGTCAGGGCCAGAATCCGGCCCGCCAGGCCTCGATCGGCGCCGGCATCCCGGTCGAAAGCCCGGCCTGGGCCGTCAACCAGCTGTGTGGCTCGGGCCTCCGGGCGGTGGCGCTCGGCCTGCAGCAGATCGCCAATGGCGATGCGGAGATCGTGGCCGCGGGCGGCCAGGAATCCATGTCGCTCGCCCCCCATTGCCAGCATCTGCGCAACGGCGTGAAGATGGGCGACTTCCAGATGATCGACACCATGATCAAGGACGGCCTGTGGGACGCCTTCAACGGCTATCACATGGGCAACACGGCCGAGAATGTCGCGCGCCAGTGGCAGATCACCCGCGACACCCAGGACCAGTTCGCCGTCGCCTCGCAGAACAAGGCGGAGGCCGCCCAGAAGGCGGGCAGGTTCAAGGACGAGATCGTCCCCGTCACCATCGCCACGCGCAAAGGCGATATCGTCGTCGACCAGGACGAATATATCCGTCATGGCGCGACGGTCGATCAGCTCACCAAGCTCAAGGCGGTGTTCCAGAAGGACGGCACGGTGACGCCGGGCAATGCGTCGGGCATCAATGACGGCGCCGCCGCCGTCATCCTGATGAGCGCCAAGGACGCCGAGAAGCGCGGACTCGAGCCCTTGGCGCGCATCGTGTCCTGGGCGCATGCCGGCGTCGATCCGGCGATCATGGGGTCGGGACCTATTCCGGCATCCCGTGCGGCGCTCAAGAAGGCGGGCTGGAAGGTCGAGGATCTCGATCTCGTCGAGGCCAACGAGGCCTTCGCCGCCCAGGCCTGCGCCGTCAACAAGGACATGGGCTGGTCGAGCGACATCGTGAACGTCAATGGCGGCGCCATCGCCATCGGTCATCCGATCGGCGCCTCGGGGGCGCGCGTCCTGGTCACGCTCCTGCATGAGATGGGCAAGCGCAAGGCGAAAAAGGGCCTGGCGACGCTGTGCATCGGCGGCGGCATGGGCATCGCCATGTGCGTCGAACGGCCGTGACAAGCAGAACATAAAAAATCTGAACGTGAAGAAGGGTGAGGAAACATGGCACGAGTGGCTGTCGTAACCGGCGGAACGCGCGGCATCGGCGCCGCCATCTCCAAAGCGCTCCAGCAGGAAGGGCACAAGGTGGTGGCGAGCTATGCCGGCAATGACGAGGCGGCGCAGAAGTTCAAGGCCGAGACCGGCATCCAGGTCAGGAAATGGGATGTCGGCAACTACGAGGCCTGCGCCAGCAATCTCAAGGCCGTCGAGGCCGAGCTCGGGCCGGTCGACATATTGGTGAACAATGCCGGCATCACCAAGGACGGCATGTTCCACAAGATGACGGCCGACCAGTGGTATGCCGTCATCAACACCAATCTCAACTCGCTCTTCAACATGTGCCGGCCCCTGATCGAAGGCATGCGCGAACGCAATTTCGGGCGCATCATCAACATCTCCTCGATCAACGGCCAGAAGGGCCAGATGGGGCAGGTGAACTACTCCGCCTCGAAAGCCGGCGACATCGGCTTCACCAAGGCGCTCGCCCAGGAGAATGCGAAGAAAGGCATCACCGTCAACTGCATCTGCCCCGGCTATATCGCGACCGAGATGGTGATGGCGGTGCCGAAAGAGGTGCTCGACAAGTCGATCATCCCGCACATTCCGGTGGGCCGCCTCGGCCAGCCCGAGGAAGTGGCGCGCTGCGTCGTCTTCCTCGCCTCCGACCAGTCGGGTTTCATCACCGGCTCGGTGCTCACCGCCAATGGCGGGCAATATATGGTGTGAAGATCAGAAACTAGATTGGCGCGAATCCTTTTCGGCGACGCGATTCCACTTCGCCGAGATGCGCGCTAACGCGCCCGACCCTCGCTCTCGCGCGCGATGTCGGTCAGGTCCCTGGCGATCTGACGCTCGAGGCTCCTCCCCATGAAGCCGAAGAGCGGCGCCATGAGCCGGGCCAGCCGGCTCTGCGGGACGGCGCTGAAATGGACGACGAGCTCGCTGCCCACCTTGTGGGCGGCGATCTCATGGACGACCTCATAATGCGCGCCGTGATTGTCGGCGGTGAGGACCAGACGGACCGGCGCCTCGAGAAGGGCGACGGTCATCTCCTCGCGGGCCTCGCGGCCATGCAGCATGCGGGTCTCGCGGAAGCGGCTGCCGCGGCGCAGCGGGCCCTCGGTCAGCTTCTCGGCCGACTTGATGCCCGACATGAAGTCGGCCCAGGCCTCGATATCGGTGAGGACCCCGAAGATGGTCGCGGCATCGGCCTTGATCGTCTGGCGGACCGTGATCTGCATGCTCGCCCCCTCTCTTGACTTTAGGTGCCAAGGGCGCCAAGTCGCGCCCCGCATTCATAACATTTCCCGCCGAGGTTGGCTTGTCCCGCACCACCGCGACACTCATCGGGTTCACGGCCGTCCTCATGTGGGCGGTGCTCGCCGCCCTGACCGCCGCGTCGGGCGCCGTGCCGCCGTTCCAGCTCGCCGCCATGACCTTCCTCGTCGGCGGGCTCCTGGGCGTCGTCACCTGGCCGTTCCGTCCGCAGGTGCTCGGCGCTCTGCCGCGCGACTGGCGGGTCTGGGCGCTCGGCGTCGGCGGCCTCTTCGGCTATCACTTCGTCTATTTCACCGCCATCCGCTCGGCGCCGCCGGTCGAGGTGAGCCTGCTCGCTTATTTGTGGCCCTTGTTCCTCGTCGCCTTCTCGGCCCTGCTGCCGGGAGAGAGGCTAAGATGGAACCACGTTCTCGGCGTCGTCATCGGCCTGGCGGGCGCCGTCCTGGTGATCACCCGCGGCGAGAGCCTGGCGCTCGTCCAGGGGTTCGGCTTCGGCCATGCGCTGGGCTTCGCCTGCGCCATCATCTGGTCGTCCTATTCGGTGCTGTCGCGCCGCTTCGGGAAAGTCTCGACCGATGTGGTGGCGGGCTTCTGCCTGATCAGCGCGGCGCTGGCTTTGCTCTGCCATCTCCTGTTCGAGACGACGGTGTGGCCCGCGACTTGGGGCCAATGGCTCGCGGTACTGGCCCTCGGCCTCTTGCCGGTGGGTGCCGCCTTCTACAGCTGGGATATCGGCGTCAAGCGCGGTGACATCATGGCGCTCGGCGCTTCGTCCTACGCCTCGCCGCTGCTCTCGACGCTGGTGCTCATCATGAGCGGCTTCGCGCCATTCCACTGGTCGGTGATCGTCGCCTGCCTGCTCATCACCGTGGGTGCGGTGATCGCCGCGAAGGACATGATCTTCAGGCGGCGCTGATATCCCAACCCCTCACCCTGAGGTGGCCGCGAAGCGGCCCTCGAAGGGTGGCAAATGGCAAGGCCGCCGTTACTGGATCATGCTTCGAGGCTCGCTTCGCTCGCACCTCAGCATTGTTTGGACCGGGGACATCGCGAACAGGTGTGCGAGGACATCGCGAACAGTTTGGCGCGATTCGCGCGCCGGGGGGTTCGGATGCCGTTCAGAGACACAAGCGCGATGAGTAAGAGGCAAGAGTTT
>JBFWNN010000031.1:0-67057 GCA_050251035.1 Parvibaculaceae bacterium | reverse complement strand
TGTCGGGCGGCGGCTGGTCGGTGACGAACGTGTCGATCTGGCTCAGATGCCCGATACGCACCGGCGCCGAACGGGTGAACTTCATCGCGTCGGAGACCAGGATGGTGCGCCTGGCATTGGCGATGATTGCCTGCGCGGCGCGCACCTCGCGATAGTCGAAATCGAGCAGCGCCCCGTCGTCGTCGATCGCCGACACGCCGATCACCGCATAATCGACCTTGAACTGGCGGATGAAGTCGACCGCCGCCTCGCCGACGATGCCGCCATCGGCGCGCCGGACCATGCCGCCGATGACGATGACATCGACGCCGGCGCACGGCGTCAGCGTCGTCGCCACATGGATGTTGTTGGTGATGACGAGAAGGCCTTCATGCTTGACGAGCGCGCGCGCCACTTCCTCGGTGGTGGTGCCGATATTGACGAAGAGCGAGCAGTTGTTGGGGATGAGCTGGGCGGCCCGCTCGCCGATCCGCTGCTTCTCGTATTCGGCGAGCAGCCGGCGCGCCTCATAGGCGACGTTCTCCACCCCCGACGACAGGAGCGCCCCGCCATGGGTGCGGGTCAAGAGCCGCTGCTCGCACAGGTCGTTGAGGTCCTTGCGGATGGTCTGCGGCGTCACGTCGAAGCGTTCGGCGAGCCCGTCGACCGTCACCTTTCCGGTCTGGCGGGCGATCAGGAGGATTTCGTGCTGGCGGAAGTTGAGCGACGTCATGAGGCTTTTCCGGTGGATGAAGCGAACCGGTCCGAAAGGTCCGGCTTGAGTTTAGTGCGCCCCTACCCCTATGAAAAGGTCATTGAAGGAGACGCCCATGAGCAAAGCCGACCTGCCGGCCAACCTGGTCATCGTCGACCACCCGCTGGTGCTGCACAAGCTGACCCTGATGCGCGACAAGCACACGCCCTCGGCGGTGTTTCGCCAGCTCTTGCGCGAGATCAGCCTCCTCCTCGCCTACGAGGTCGCGCGCGACCTGCCGATGACCACCCAGACCATCGAGACGCCGCTCGCCGAGATGGAGGCGCCGATCCTCAAGGGCAAGAAGCTGGTGGTCGTCTCGATCCTCAGGGCCGGCCAAGGCCTGCTCGAAGGCATGCTCGATCTCATGCCTTCGGCCCGCGTCGGCCATATCGGCATCTATCGCAATCCGGAAACGCTGCAGCCGGTCGAATACTACATGAAGGTGCCAGAGGATATCGCCGAGCGCCGCGTCATCGTCGTCGATCCGATGCTGGCCACCGGCAATTCGGTGTCGGCCGCCATCCAGCGGCTCAAGGACAAGGGCGCCAAGGACATCAAGCTCGTCTGCCTCCTGTCGGCGCCCGAGGGCATCAAGCATGTGAATGCCGACCATCCCGACGTCCAGATCTTCACCGCCGCCGTCGACCGCATGCTTGACGGCCATGGCTATATCGTTCCGGGCCTGGGCGATGCCGGCGACCGCATGTTCGGAACGAAGTAAACCGATCCTGAACGCCGCCTCGTGGTTCCCGCTGCGATGCGCCGGACACCGTTTCAATTAGGTCTTCGTTAGCCATATAGCCGGCTTTTTGGTTTCGCCAATATTTAAGCAGGATTTGGCGGGCACACTCCTGTCCCAAGAAGACCAGACAGGATATGGCGCCGACAATGCAGACCCAGCTCACACGCCCGGACGGCTCGCGGCCGCGCATCCTGTTCGCCGAGGATTCGGAGACGGTCCGCCAGGTGACCGCGGCCCTCCTGCGCCGCATGGGCTGCGACGTCGATGCCGTCGAGCATGGCGAGGAAGCGCTCTTGCATGCGCGCCGGCAGGCCTATGACCTGGTGCTGCTCGACATCGAGATGCCGGTGATGGACGGCGTGATCGCGGCCCGCGCCATACGTGCCCTGGGCGGCGGCGCGGCGCGCACGCCGTTGATGGCGCTTTCGGCCTATCTCGCCGACTGGCACAAGGGTGGACAGTGGCATGAATGTTTCGACGTGGCCTTGCCGAAGCCGGCCGGACGCAGCGAGCTGCATCTGGCGATCCAGAAGATCCTGCGCTGACTTGAGTGATCGAATGTGTTTGGGAAGAAGCGCCGGATGAGGCGGTAACCGGCGCTTAACGATGACGCGCGAGCGGCGAAGACTTTGCGATCACGTTTTCAAGCCGGATCGTAACGATCTGAAATGATCGTGATCGCAATAGGCGATGGTGAGACGCTCAGTCCTCGGTGCTGGTCTTGGTGACCAGATGAGTCTCGAGGGAATTGAGCATATGGAGAAATTCCGCGAGCTCCGGGCTGACACGCTTCGGCCGGTTCACATGCCCTTGATAGGGCTCCGTGCGGTCCGACGCCTCGACGCTACGCATAGTTTCTTCTCCTTCTGTACTCTTGTCCATAACACGCTGAATCTAAGAATTACCTAAGACACACCCTACGTCCGCGAGACTGACCTTCATCCGAATGTCCGGTTCATCCCGCGTTCATGTAGAAAGATGGGTGACGAGACGGGCGCTCGCGCGGCTGAAGCCGGGCCATTTCGTGGCGAAGCAAAAAAACACAAAAGCGTGATGGAATTGCCACAGCTTCCTGTGCGTATACTCCCTGTGCAAGCCAACGCCATTTCGGGGAGAGACTTATGGTGAAGCCAGCTAACATGTCGAAGATCGTGCCTGCTCTTGCCGTCATCGCGGCGCTCGGAGCGACGGTCGCTTTCGCCGGGCCGATCGAAGACCGCCAGGCTGGGATGAAACAGGTCGGCAAGGCCATGGGCGCCTTCGCCGGCATTGCCAAGGGCGAAGCGCCCTATGATGCGGCAACCGTCAAGACGAATGCCGATTCCATGCTCGAGGGCTTCAAGACGGCTTTCGCCAATTTCACCGCCGGCAGCGAGAACGGACCGCCCGAAACCTATGCCAAGGCCGAGATCTGGAGCGACCCTGAAGGCTTCAAGGCGGCCGAGGACACGGCCCTGAAGGCGGTGGAGGCCATGGCGGCGACGAGCGACGAGGCCGGCTTCAAGACCGCTCTGGCGGGTCTGGGTGAAGCCTGCAAGGGTTGCCACACCAAGTTCCGCCGTCCCAAGGACTGAGCCTGCTGAGGAAGAGGATCATCACCCGATCGCGACTGCTCGGCCTCGCAGGGCTTGCCCTGCTGGGCGGAGCAGTTCTGTGGTTTCTATCGGCGCCGCGCCCGCTCGGCGCCGATGCCATTCCACAACACCAGGCCAATGCCGAGAACGGCGCGTTGCTCTACACCATCGGCGGCTGCATCAATTGCCACAAGCCCGATCCCGCCAACACGTCCGCCGACGCAGCGCTGCCGTCGGGCGGAGCGCCGCTCAAGACGCCGATCGGCGTCTTCTACCCGCCCAATCTCACGCCCGATCAGAAGACCGGCCTCGGCTCATGGAGCGAGCTCGATTTCGTCAATGCGCTCGAGCGCGGCATCTCGCAGTCCGGCAGCCACGACATCCCGGCCTTTCCCTACACGTCCTATGCCGCCATGCGCACCGAGGACGTGCTCGACATCCGCGCCTATTTGATGAGCTTGAAGCCGGTCGTGGCTGAGGCGAAGCCTGCCGATATTCCGTTTCCCGTCCTCCTGCGCCGCGGCATCGGCCTGTGGAAATGGATCGGCTTCTCGGATGCCAAATGGCAGCCCGATCCGCAAGCGACGGCGAGCTGGAACCGCGGCTCTTATCTGGTGAACGGTCCCGGCCATTGCAGCGAATGCCATACGCCGCGCACCATCTTCATGGCGCGCGACGATGTCCAGGCTTTTGCCGGCGGGCCGCATCCCGAAGGCGAAGGACGCGTGCCGTCATTGCGCGGACTGGTCGAGCGCAAGCGCTACAAGGATGCCAAGGATCTCGTCTCTGCGATGCAGTTCGGCGAGACGCTGGGCTACGATAAGCTGTCCTCGGGTGGCATGGGCGCCGTCCAGTCGAACCTGTCGAAGCTGCCCGAGGCCGACCTCCAGGCGATCGCCGAATATCTCGTCAGCCTGAAGTGAGCCGCGGATAGCGAAGGCGTCAGCCCGCCTTCTTCTCTTCCTTGCCGTAGTAGTAATTGGCCTTCCTGCCGTAGACCGCGGCGCGCAGCAGCCGGCGCATGCTTTCCGACTTGCGCAACGGATCGATGACGGCGCGCATCGCGTCATGCGCCGCGACCTTGAGTCCGTCCATCGCCGGCGACACGCCGGGCGGCTTCTGCGGCAGGCCGTAATGCCGGAGCGTCCCGTTCATCAGCCGTATCTTGTTGAGGCGGTTCACGTCCGGTGTCTTCCAGGTCATCGCCATGGACACCGAATAGCGCTCGCCGGTGCGCACCCAATGCGGCCACAGATAGGGCAGATGCACCGCATCGCCTTCCTTCATCGCGAAGACCTCGGCGCGCGCCTCATAGGCCGGCTCATAATGTTGGTTGCGATGCTTGGACGGAGAGATCTCCATCGCTTCCTCGGAGACGAGGCTGCGGTCGCCGTTCTCGAAGATATGGACGAACTTGTCGCCGCGGATCTGGATCAGGATGTTCTCTTCGGCATCGACATGGAACGGCGTCGTCGAATTGGCCGAGGACACGAAGATGAAACCCTGCAGGTCGCTGTAGTCGCCGGCCCTCTTGCCGGCCGCCGCCTGCGCCGAATCGACGAAGGCCTTGAGGATCGCGGCATAGTCGGGATCGGCCTCGACGCCCTTGATCACCATCCAGGCATTGGCCTCCTCGATGCGCTTGATCACCTCGGCGGGCGCCATGTCGATCGAAGGGATGTCTTCCGGCCTCTGGCCCGGCAGCAGCTTGCCGGAATTATACTCGATGCGGTCGCGCGGCATCGACTGCGCGAGCTGGACCAGGCGCTCGAGCGTGAACAGCGGATGATCGGCGAGGCCATGCTTCAGCGCGAAGGGCGCCTTGAGGAACTTCTCACGCGCGACATCGGCGGCGATGGTAACGATACTCATGACTTCTTCCTTCTCGTGAGTCGATAGAACAAGGCCTTGGCCGACGCGCGCAGCCGGCGCCGGCCATTCTCGGCCGCGAGCAGCAGGTTGAACGTGGTCGACGGCAGATCCGGCCCCTTGATCATCACGTCGCACAGCGCCAGCCGGTCACGCCAGATATTGTTGATCATCGGATGGTCGGGGATGGCGCAGGAATCGACCAGAGCGAGCTTTTCCCTGTCGATCAGCCTTTCGGTCGCATCGAGCACCAGCATGACGCCCGGCGAATATCTGCCGAAGGCTTCGTCATAGGCGATCTTGCCGAGCCAGCCCTGGTTGCCCTTGACGAGGCCCGACATCATGGCGATCGGCTTGCCGTCGAAGACGATCTTCCAGAGCCTGAGGCTGCCGTCGGCTGCCAGACGGTGAAGAGCTTCGCGGAATGCTGTCGCCATGGCGGCATTGGCAGCAAGGGCCGTGCCACGGCGGCCTTTCCATCCCTTGGCCTCCAGCGCGATCAGCTCGTCGATCCACGGATCGAGCGGATCGCCGTCCGCCCAGGCGAGGCTCTCGAGCTTGCCGTCCTCGCCGAGCCTGGCCCTGAGCCGCCTGAACTCCTTGCGCCGCTTGCGCTCGAAATTGCCGGCGAACCAGGCCTCGAAGGTGCCGTCGGTGATGAGGGCCGCGCGCTCCCAGCGCGCGAGGATCGTGATCGACCCGTTGTTTTCCGCGACGGCCTGTTCCAGCATGTCCCAGAATGGGCCAGTGACCGGCACGGCGCTCAACAGGAGGGCTTTATCGCGCAAGGCCGTCAGAAAGGTCTTGAGGACGTCTTCGGGGAGGTCCTTGTCGATGAGAGGGGTTCCGAGGAGGATCAGCGGCGAGGTCCAGGACTGCCTGAGCGGCCCCCGACCGGCTTTGAGCGCAAACAGCCCGCACAGCGTCGCACCGCGCCAGCAGGCCAGAATCTCCGCCGGCTGCCGCTTCCAGAAGGTCTTCAGCACCGGTCCGAGCCAGCCGTCGAGGTGAAAGCCGGCCGGGGCCCAGGCGCACTCGCCCAGCGCCTGCCAGTCAGGCGATATTTTCTCGACCGCGGCGAGCGTGGTGAGCCGCTCGGTGCGGAGTGATTTCGCCTCGCTGACGGCCGCCATCATGTTCATGACGGAGTTCCCGGCACGAGAGCCTCCGGCGCCGGCGGAAAATAGCGCCGCGTCAGCAAGATGGTGGCGAGCGTCTCGCAGGCGAAGGCGGCCGTTATGGCCATGGCCGCGCCTTCGATCCCGAAGCGCGGGATGAGGGCGAGGCCGAGCCCGCCATTGATCAACAGTGTCACGAATAGGATCATTGCCGCTTTGTCCTGATGTCCCGAGACCGCTAGCAAGTTTTGCGCCGGACCGGCTGCGGCGCGCGCCAGGAGGCCCGCCGCCAGGATGAACATCACCGGATAGGCTTGGACGAAGTCCGGCCCGAACAGCCAGAGCAGCGGCTTGCCGAGCACCAGCAGCACGAGGGCGCCGAGGGCCGATGGCCAGAAGCACCATTTCTGCATCCGCACCAGGAACCGGCCGATCTCGGCCGTTTCGCCGCGCGCATGGAGCGCGGCAAACCGCGGCATCGCCACGGCGCTGATCGAGAAATGCACGAAGGCGATGAGCGAGATCGTCTTGAGCGCCGCGAAATAGATGCCGATCCGGTCGGCGGGCACCCGCAGATATTCGAGCAGCAGCACATCGAGATTGAGGATGAACAGCGTGAAGCCGTCGATCATCAGCAGCGGCAGCGAGGTGCGCAGCCAGAACGGCACGGCATAAGCGGGCTTCTGCTTCGGCACCAGGCCGCCGAAGCGCCGCTTCTGTGCCAGATATTGCACGAGCGCCGTGAGCCAGCAGGCGGCGACCAGCGCCAGCGCCGCGGTCGCGGCATCGGGCGGACGCGCCAGCGCATAGGCGATGCCGATGAAGGCGAAGAGCAGGATGGGCCGCACGATATAGGGCGGGATGAGGGCGAGATCGATCCAGCCCTGGGCGCGCCCGATGCCGTCCTGGAAATCTGTGAGGCCGTAGGCCGGCAGGCTGATGAGGGCGATGGTCAAGGGCAGGACATAGACAGGTTCGACCAGGCCCGATGAGCCAGTGACGACGAGCACGGCAAGAACGGCGAAGGCGATGGCGGCGAGGGCCGTGATCACCCGCCCGGTCCTGAGGAAGCCGCGCAGCAGGTCCCATTTTCCCTGCTCGCGATATTCGGGCAGGAAGCGCACCACCGATGTCGCGAAGCCGGCGGAGACCATGGAGCCCAGCACGATGATCCACACCCAGCTATAGGAGAAGACGCCGAATTCGAAGGCACCCATCCAGCGCGCCAGGAAGATCTGGGTGAGGAACGCCAGCAGCGCCGAGGCGATGCGGATCGCGAAGGCGGTCAGGGCGCCGCGGCCGGAGCGCGCGACCTCGCCGCTGCCGGTGAGCAGCGCCTGGGCCGGCTGTCGCAAGGCCGGCGGCATGAGTTTCAGCAGTCGGTCCATGCGCCCCGTCAGAAGCAAAAGCCGGGCCGTTATAAAAGGCGAAAGCCTAAGCTTCCCTTTGGTGGCGTGGTTAACGCTCGGGGAGGGCTAGAGGGCTCCAGCATGCCCCAAATGCATGAGGCCGGCGATGCGCGCCGGCCTCACATGCGTCAACAGCTTCCGCCAGGAGCGTCTTAGAACTCGCTCTTGGGCTCGAGGATCTGACGGCCCTTGTACATGCCGGTCTTGAGGTCGACATGATGCGGACGGCGCAGTTCGCCCGACTTCTTGTCCTCGATCCAGGTGACGGTCTGAAGCTTGTGGCCCGAGCGGCGCATACCGATGCGGCTGCGGGACATTTTCTTGCGTGGAACGGCCATCGAAACTCTCCATGAAACAAAAGGCGCTGCCCGGCCGGGCCGGGGCGCCGAAAAGATGGGGGCTTATAGCGGGCTTCTGAGCCCAAGACAAGTCACATAGGGGCCCATGATCGTCATCCGCGACATGATCCGCCCGGCGATGCGGCTGACCCGTTTCGACGGCTTTCCGGCGCTTCTCTTGATCGGATTGGGCAGGACGGCGGCCAGAAGGGCGGCCTCCCGCTTGGTCAGCTTGGCCGCCGGCTTCTTGAAGTGATGGCGCGCCGCCGCCTCCGCGCCATAGACCCCCGGGGCCCATTCGACGATGTTGAGATAGACCTCGATCATGCGGCGTTTGGTCCAGATGAGGTCCATCCAATAGGCGAGCGGCAGCTCGAGCACCTTGCGGATGGGATTGCGGCCATCCCACAGGAAAAGGTTCTTGGCGGTCTGCATGGAAATCGTGCTGGCGCCCCGGATCGGGCCCTCACCGTCGCCGTCGGTCGCCTCATCGAGGACATCGCTGAATTCGATCCAGTCGACCCCATTATGCGAGCAGAAGCGCGCATCCTCGGACGAGACGACGGCCAGCGGCAGATAGGGCGAGATCTCGTTGAGGCTCACCCAGTCATAGGCGAGGCCGTCGCCATTGACGAGGCGCGTGATCATCAGGTTGGAGGCGGGCGGCGGCAGGACAGCATAGACGAAGGTCATCACCAGGGGCCACAGGGCGATGATGGCCGCCACGGTCGCGATCCGGCGCGGCCAGGGGTCGAAACGGCTGAGAAGGTTTGAACGGAACCGGCTCTTGCGCGCCACGGCCAAGGTCTCGCTTTTTGCATCGGCGGGGCCGTCCTCGAGCGCCCCGCGCCGCGTGCGAAGTGCCCGGCGCTTGAACCCGATATCAGTCATGGTCCGCCATGCGCAACACGCTCGTTGTCCACGGGCGGTCGCGCAAAGAGACAATGACGTGCAGGCTGGTGGTCATGAAGCGTCCCGGTTGTATGGCCGTTGAGTTTACGCCGCCCTCTCGCTAGAGCATTCCCAAACTAGCACAGGAAATGGCCTTGCCGTCACTCTTGGATTTCGAGCAGCATCTCAAGGCCTTCGCCGGAACGATCGAGGCGCGTCTCGACCGTCTCCTGCCCATGGCGGGGGCCGGCGCCCCGCGCCTCGTCGAGGCTATGCGTTATGCGCTGCTGGCGCCCGGCAAGCGGTTGCGGCCCCTCTTCGTCGCCGAAAGCGCCCGCCTCTTCGGCGTGGACGAGGCCCGGGCCCTGCAGACGGGCGCGGCCATCGAATGCGTGCATTGCTATTCGCTCGTCCATGACGACCTGCCGGCGATGGATGACGACGACCTGCGCCGCGGCCGTCCCACCGTGCACCGGGCCTTCGACGAGGCGACCGCGATATTGGCGGGCGATGCGCTGCTCACTTTCGCTTTCGAGATCCTGGGCGCCGAGACGACACATCCAGAGGCCGGCGTGCGCGCCGAGCTGGTGGGCGAGCTCGCCCAGGCCGCCGGCAAGAGCGGCATGGCCGGAGGCCAGATGCTCGATCTCGCGGCCGAGAGCCAGCGCGTGGCCGATATCGGCCGCATCGTCACCTTGCAGGCGATGAAGACCGGTGCGCTCTTCCGCTTCGCCTGCCGCGCCGGCGCGATCCTGGGCAGGGCCGGCACGGCCGAGCGCCAGGCGCTGACGCTCTATGCCGACCGGATCGGGCTCGCTTTCCAGATCGCCGACGACATTCTCGATGTGGAAGCATCGAGCGTGGCGCTCGGCAAGGCGACCGGCAAGGACCAGGCCGCCGGCAAGGCAACCTTCGTCGATCTCCTGGGGCTCGACGGCGCCAAGGCCGAAGCCGTGAAGCTGGTCCATGAGGCGAAGGACGCCATGCGCGGCTTCGGCGACAAGGCCCATGTCTTCGCCGCCGCCGCCGATTATGTGGTGGGGCGGCGGAAATAGCTCAGATCATCGGCAGACCGCGCGGCTTGACGCCGAGCGGAAAAGCCTCCTCGAGCCGCGCGACATCGGCATCGCCGAGCTTGATGTCGCTCGCCTTGGCGTTCTCTTCCACATGCGCGAGCCGCGCCGCTTTCGGGATAGCGAAGACATTCGCCTGGCGGGTGAGAAAGGCGAGCGCCACCTGATATAGGCTCGCGCCATGGGCCTTGGCGATGTCGGCCAACACATAGCCGCCCTTGCTGTTGCGCGCCGGAAAACCCGAATGGCCGAAGGGGCTGTAGGCCACCACCGCGACATCCTGCTTGGCGCACCACGGGATGACCGCATGCTCGATGGCGCGCTCGCCCAGGTGATAGAGGACCTGATTGCAGGCGATCCGGCCCTTGCCCGCGATGGTGAGGGCTTCGGCCAGGTCCTCTTCGTCGAAATTGCTGACCCCCCAGGAGAGGATCTTGCCGTCGCGCTCGAGCTCGTCGAAGGCGGCGATGGTCTCGGCCAGCGGATGCTGGCCGCGCCAATGCAACAGATAGCAATCGAGCCGGTCGGTCTTGAGACGCTTGAGCGAGGCCTCGCAGGCGCGCCGCGTCCCGGCCTTGGACGCATTGGTGGGCAGGACCTTGGAGACGATGAAGACCTCGTCGCGCCGGCCCTGGATCGCCTCGCCGACGATCGTCTCGGCGGCGCCCGCGCCATACATCTCCGCCGTGTCGATATGATTGAGGCCGACGTCCAAACCGCGCCGCAACGCCGCGATGGCGACGGGGCGGTCGGCCTGCTCGATATACCAGGTGCCCTGGCCGATGACGGAAACATCGCGCCCGCTGGCGCCGAAACGTCGGCTCTGCATCATTGGTCCTCTTCTCTTATGCGCGGTTGGCGTTCTCTTGCCCGTGGAAATAAGCGGTATCGCCGACGAGCTCGCCCATCAGGTCATCGACCGCCGTCACCAGCATGTCGCAGCGCTTGCGCAAGTCGGATTCGGGCCTTTCGCCACGGCCGCAGGCGACGGCGAGATTGCGCGTGATGGCGAGGCATTGGACGAAATGCTGGCGGTCGGAGAAGCTGAAGGGGCGGTTCATGGGGCTCTCGTTCTCTGGGGTGAAGGGAGCGGGATCATAGAACAAACAAGGAACATACTTCAACGAATTTCCCGCTCCTATACCGGCGTTTTTTCGCCCCAGCGCTCCTTTACGTAAGTCTCGACGATCGCTTTGAACTGGTTCGCGATGTCGGCGCCGCGCAAGGTCGCGATCTTCTTGCCGTCGACATAGACCGGGGCCGAGGGCAGCTCGCCGGTTCCCGGCAGCGATATGCCGATATCGGCATGCTTGGATTCGCCGGGACCATTGACGATGCAGCCCATCACCGCGAGCTGCAGGGTCTCGAAGCCCGGATAGTCGCGCCGCCAGTCGACCATGCGGTCGCGCACATAGGTCTGGATATCCTGCGCCAGTTCCTGGAACACGGTCGAGGTCGTGCGCCCGCAGCCCGGGCAGGCGATGACCATCGGCGCGAAGGATCTCAAGCCCATGGTCTGCAGGATCTCCTGCGCCACGGTGACCTCGCGCGTGCGGTCGCCGCCGGGCTCGGGGGTGAGCGAGATGCGGATGGTGTCGCCGATGCCCTCCTGCAGGAGGACCGAAAGCGCCGCCGTCGAGGCGACGATGCCCTTCGAGCCCATGCCCGCCTCGGTGAGGCCGAGATGCAGCGCATAATCGCAGCGCCGGGCGAGGAGCCGATAGACCGCGATCAGGTCCTGCACCTCCGAACATTTCGCCGAGATGATGATCTTGTCCGCGCCGAGGCCCAATTCGCGCGCCCGCTCAGCCGACAGCACGCCCGACTGCACCACCGCCTCATGCATCACGGCGCGGGCTGCGATCGGCGCCGCCGACTTCGCATTCTGGTCCATGAGCGAGGTCAAGAGCGCCTGGTCGAGCGAACCCCAGTTGACGCCGATGCGGACCGGCTTGTCGAATGCGAGCGCCGTCTCGATCATCATGCCGAAATTACGGTCCTTCTTCTCCTTGAAGCCGACATTGCCGGGATTGATGCGGTATTTCGCCAGCGCCTCGGCACAGGCCGGATACCGGCTGAGCAGCATATGGCCGTTATAGTGAAAGTCGCCCACGATCGGCACATCGAGGCCCTTGGCCGCGACCTTGTCGCGGATATGGGGAACGGCGGCCGCCGCATCCTCGCGATCGACGGTGATGCGCACGATCTCGGAGCCGGCGCGATGGAGCTGGGCGATCTGCCGCGCCGTGCCTTCGATATCCGCCGTGTCGGTGTTGGTCATGGACTGCACGACGATCGGGGCCCCGCCGCCGATCTGGACGGAACCGGTCGCGACGCCAATGGAGTTTCTGCGCGGCAGGAGCATGGCGGTTAATTGGTCTTAGGCCAGGCCAAGGTCAAGACAAACAGCGCCGCAGCCATGAGCACGATCGAGGGGCCGGAGGGCGAGTCGAGAAGGCCCGAGAGGGCGAGGCCCGCCACCACCGCGATCATGCCGATGAGGCTCGCCATCAGCGCCATGGTCTCGGGCGAGCGCGCCATGCGCCGCGCCGCCGCCGCCGGGATGATGAGGAGCGCCGTGATCAGCAGGATGCCGACGATCTTCATGGCGACGGCGATGAGCACGGCGATCAGCAGCACGAAGCCCACCTCGACCCGCTGCGCCTTGACGCCCTCGGCGGCGGCGAGTTCCTCATGCACGGTGAGCGCCAGGAGATCGCGCCACAGAAAGGCGATGCCGATCATCACCGCGGCGCCGCCGAGCCACACCCACAGGATGTCGCTCGTCGACACGGTGAGGATGTCGCCGAAGAGCAGGCTCATCAGGTCGAAGCGCACCCAGGTGAGGAGGCTCGCCACCACGATGCCGGCGGCGAGCGCGCCATGCGACAGGATGCCGAGCAGCGTGTCGGTGGCGAGCTCGCGCTGCGAGCGCAGCGCCAGGAGCGCCACGGCGAGCCCCACCGTCGTGGCGATGACGCCGAGCGTCAGGTCGATGCCGAAGAGGAGGCCGAGGCCCACGCCCAGGAGCGAGGCATGGGCGAGCGTCTCGCCGAAATAGGCCATGCGCCGCCAGACGATGAAGCAGCCGACAGGCCCGGCGATCGCCGCGACGCCGAGCCCGGCGATGAGGGCGCGGATGAAGAAGGGCTCCGAGAGGATGGTCACGAGCATTCCCCTCTCCCTTGTGGGGAGGGGTTAGGGGTGGGGGTCTGGTGCAGGCGCAAAACAAGTTCACGATAGTTGACGGGCGAAGAACCAAATCTGGAGAAACCGCCAGACCCCCACCCCGGCCTTGCGGGCCGACCCTCCCCGCAAGGGAGAAGGTAATTCATATCGTCAATGGCGGTGGTCATGATGCTTATGATCATGATGGCTGTGGTCGTGGCTCTCGTGATCGTGGTCGTGATGGTGCGAATAGGCGGCGATCACCCGCGCCGCCTGCGGGCCGAAGAGCTTCACGAATTCGGGATCGTGCCGGACCGCTTCCGGTCCGCCTTCGCAGCACACATGGCCGTTGAGGCAGACGACGCGGTCGCTTTCCGCCATCACCATATGGAGGTCATGGCTCACCATCAGTATGCCGCAGCCATGCCGGCGGCGGATCGCGGAGATGAGCTCATAGAGCTTCGTCTCGCCGATGAAGTCGACCGCCTGCACCGGCTCGTCCAGCACCAGGAGCTCAGGTCTGCGCAAGAGCGCCCGCGCCAGGAGGGCGCGCTGCAGCTCGCCGCCCGACAGCGAGGCGACGGCCGCGCCCTTCAGATGGGCGATGCCGGTCTCGGCAAGTGCCGCATCGATATCCGCGGGTGCGGGCCTCAGCGTCAGCGACAGGAGCCGCCGCACATCGAGCGGCACATTGGGCGTCAGCGGGAAGCGCTGCGGCACATAGCCGACGCGCAGTCCTTTCCGGCGCGCGACGCGCCCGCCGGTCACCGGCTGGAGGCCGAGGAGTACGCGCACCAGCGACGACTTGCCGGCGCCGTTCGGACCGATGAGGGTCACGATCTCGCCCGGCATCACGTCGATATCGACATGGTCGAGGATGACGCGGTTGCCCAAGGTGAGGGATATGCCCTGGCCCGAAATGAGCGGCTCGCCATGCACCAGCGCGTCCATGGGTTCAGGCGCTCCCGGCGCAATGGCTGCAGCGGCCCGCGATCTCGACGACGGTGCGCTCGGGTCTGAAGCCCTGCGCCGCCGCCTGCCGCGCGAGGTCTGAGAAGATGTCCGGACTATCGAGCTCGGCGACGATGCCGCAGCCTTCGCAAATGAGCAGCGCCGCGGGCTCGCCCTCATGCGCATGCGAACAGGCGATGAAGGCGTTGCGACTCTCGATCTTGTGCACCAGCCCGTGCGCCAGGAGGAAGTCGAGGGCGCGATAGACGGTGATCGGCGCCGGGCGCGGGCCATTGGCCGCCATGCGCTCGATGATCTCATAGGCGCCGGCGGCCTGATGGCTCTGCGCCACGCAGTCGAGCACGTCGCGGCGCTGGGCGGTGAGCCTGGAGCCGCGGCGCTCGCAGATGCGCTCGGCCCGCTTCACCAGGTCGGCGGTGCAGTGATCGTGGTTGTGGCGGGGGTCGGGAAAGCTCATGGCGACTGTTATATTATAACAGTTCGCCCGAATTTCAAACCCGGATATCAGCCAGCCAATGCCGTGCCGCGGTGACGAACTCGTCCGGCGTCTCCAGGCTCGGCAGATGGCCGCAATCGCCGATCTCGACATAGCGGGCATGCGGGATGAGGCCCGCCATGCGCAAGCCGTCCGCCGCCGGGGCGAACTGGTCGAACACGCCCCAGAGCAAGAGCGTCGGACAGGCGATCCGCCCGATGTCGCCCCAGCGGTCGGGGCGGCTCGCCAGAGCGTCGGCCTGGACCGCCACCTTTTGCGGATCCGCGCGCCGCGCCATCGCCAGGAACTCGTCCGCCGCCCATTGCCCGCGCTCGCCCGGCAGATGAGTGATCGTCCGGTAGAATTGCTGATAGACTTCTTCCGCCTGCCCGCCGCGCAATTTGGCGCTGCGCTCGAGCCCGGCCTGCGGGCTGGCGATCGGCCCGGGCGCCGCCCCGACGACCCACAAGCCCTTGACCCGCTCGGGCGCCAGCAGCGCCACCTCGCGCGCCACATGGCCGCCGAAGGACGTGCCCATGACGACGAAGTCACCCTCGACCGCGCTCAGCACCTGTTCGGCGCAGGCCGCGAGCGTCGCCGCATGAGGGATGATGATCCGCGGGCTGACGAGATCGTTGAGCGGAGCGGTGACGCCCTCATAGAGGCCTTCATCGCAGCACAGAGCGGGAATCATGACGAGGGTGAGCACGGCCCTGCCCTACGCGGCTGCCCCGGTCCGGTCAACCGGCCAGGAGATAGGAATACATCCCTAGAAAAGTCCCCTTCGAACCGGCCCGAAAGAACCCCGGATTCAGGGAATTGCAGGGATTATCAGGGAATTTCTCGCAAAAAAGTCACGCCTCAATAATATCAAGGACTTGGTTGCGTCCCTGCCGGGAGCAGGGAATTTTGCCCCCTTTCCACTCTTTCACCGGTGAATAAAATGAGAATGAAATCCCGAAACGACGTGGGCGCATATTCCCATTGCCCCGCCCTCGACACACAAACGCCCGCGAGCTTCCGCCACGGGCGCACGTGATCCGATCCTGATATTTCCCAAATCGCATATTTCGGCGGCGACTTCAAGATCGTCGGCTGCCGGCGGCACGCATCTCGCGCGCCATGCGCGTGGAATCGCCCCAGGTCGAGAGCCAGATCAGCAGGTCGGTCAGGGCGCCGATGACCACGACGGCGCCGGCCTGCACCGGCCCCGACGCCCCGCGGCGCGCCTGCGCCTCATGCAGATGCGAAAGCTCCTCGCCCTGGATGGAGGCGATCAGCGCCTTGAGATCGGCATCGCGACCATCGAGGAAAGCCAGCTGGTCGTCGAGATGGCGGTGGACCGCGCTCTCGACCGCCTCGGTGCAGATCCAGATCATGCGCTGGCCCATGAGGGCCGTCACGAAACCCAGGACGAAGCCGCCGAGGCTCCAGAAGGACATGACCCGGCAAGGCCGCGCGCCCCGCACCGACATGGCGTCGTGGAACAGCCGGCAATGCTCGATCTCATGCGCCCTGATGTCGGAAAGCGCCGCCACGATGGCGGGATAGAGCCGACGCGCCACCCGGATCTGCGCGCCATAGATGCGGATCGCGCCATATTCGCCAGCGTGATTGACCTTGAGAATCCGCCTGACCGTGATCTCGGCTGCCATCGCGAGCCCCCTTGTCAAGGAGAGACTCCGGGCCACGCCATGGCAATCCAGCATAATGCCGCTACCCCGTGTGGCATGCGGTCAACAAAAAAGCGCGGGAGTTAGCCGCGCTTTCCGTTATCCGGAGGGGAGCGTGATTATTCGCCGCCGGCTTCCGCCTGCGGATGCTCGTCCGCCTGCTTCTTCGACAGGTCCTCGCCGGTCTGCTGGTCGACCTGCTTCATCGACAGGCGCACCTTGCCGCGGTTGTCGAAGCCGAGCAGCTTCACCTTGACCATGTCGCCCTCATTGACGACGTCGGAGACCTTGGCGACGCGGCGCGGCGCCAGCTCCGACACATGGACGAGGCCGTCCTTGGCGCCGAAGAAGTTCACGAAGGCGCCGAAATCGACCACCTTGACGACCTTGCCGTCATAGATCTCGCCGACTTCCGGCTCCGACACGATCGACTTGATCCACTTCATCGCCGCCTCGATCGCCGGCCCCGAGGACGAGGCGACCTTGACGGTGCCGTCGTCGGAAATGTCGATCTTGGCGCCGGTCTTCTCGACGATCTCGCGGATCACCTTGCCGCCGGTGCCGATCACTTCGCGGATCTTGTCGGTCGGGATGGTGATGACCTCGATGCGCGGCGCATGTTCGCCGAGGCCCGGACGCGCCTTTTCGAGCGCTTCCGCCATCTTGCCGAGGATATGCAGCCGGCCGTCCTTGGCCTGCCACAGTGCCGTCTTCATGATGTCTTCGGTGATGCCGGTGATCTTGATGTCCATCTGCAGCGAGGTCACGCCATTGGCGGTGCCGGCCACCTTGAAATCCATGTCGCCCAAGTGATCCTCATCGCCCAGGATGTCGGAGAGCACCGCGAAGCGCTCGCCTTCCTTGATGAGGCCCATGGCGATGCCGGCGACGGGAGCCCTGAGCGGCACGCCCGCATCCATCAGCGACAGCGAGGCGCCGCAGACCGACGCCATCGACGATGAGCCGTTGGATTCGGTGATCTCCGAGACCACGCGGATCGTATAGGGGAACTGGTCGGCGGGCGGCAGCATCGGGTGGATGGCGCGCCAGGCGAGCTTGCCATGGCCGATCTCGCGCCGACCGGCGCCGCCGAGGCGGCCCGTCTCGCCAACCGAGAAGGGCGGGAAGTTGTAATGCAGCATGAAGGTTTCTTTGTAGGTGCCTTCAAGCGAGTCGATATACTGCTCGTCCTCGCCGGTGCCGAGGGTGGTGACGACCAGCGCCTGGGTCTCGCCGCGGGTGAACAGCGCCGAGCCATGGGTGCGCGGCAACACGGAAGCCTCGGCGATGATCGGACGCACGGTGACGAGGTTTCGCCCGTCGATGCGATGGCCGGTATCGAGGATGCTGTTGCGGACGACGTCCTTCTCGAGATGCTTGAAAGCCTCGCCCACCTTGTTGGCGGCGGGCGCATCTTCCTTGCCTTCGACGACGAGCGCCGCCAGCACCTTGTCCTTCGCCTTGGCGACGGCTTCCTGGCGGTCTTCCTTCTTGGCGATGCCATAGGCGGCGCGCACGTCGGCTTCGGCGATCTGCTTGACCGAGTTGAACAGCGTCTCCTGGTCCGGCGGCGCGAAGTCGCGCGGCTGGCGCGCCGACCGCTCGGCCAGGCGGATGATCGCTTCGAGCACCGGCTGGAAATGCGCATGGCCGAACATGACGGCGCCGAGCATCTTCTCTTCCGAAAGCTCCTTGGCTTCCGATTCCACCATCAGGACGGCGTCCTGGGTGCCGGCGACGACGAGATCGAGCTCCGAGGTCTTCATCTGCTCGATGGTCGGGTTGAGGACGTATTCACCGTCGACGACGCCGACGCGCGCCGCGCCGATCGGGCCCATGAACGGGATGCCGGACAGCGTGAGCGCCGCCGACGAGGCGACCAAGGCGACGATGTCGGAGTCGTTTTCGAGATCGTAGGAGAGCACGGTCGCGATGACCTGCGTCTCATTGCGGAAGCCTTCGACGAAGAGCGGACGGATCGGCCGGTCGATGAGGCGCGAGATCAAGGTCTCGCGCTCGGTGGGACGGCCTTCGCGCTTGAAATAACCGCCGGGAATCTTGCCGGCGGCGTAGGTCTTCTCCTGGTAGTTGACGGTGAGCGGGAAGAAATCGATCCCGGGCTTCTCGCTGCGGGCGGCGACCGCGGTGGCGAGCACCGTGGTCTCGCCGTAACTGGCGACGACGGCGCCGTCGGCCTGTCGCGCCATGCGGCCGGTTTCGAGGCGAAGCTTCTTGCCGCCCCATTCGATTTCTTCAACATCGATATTGAACATGTGATTTTCCTGATTGCCCTTCGCCGCCGCTAGATTTGCGTTCACCTACACCGTGGACGGCATCCCCTATGGGCCTTCTGGCGCCGGCCCTATTGCCGAACGCCTCTTGGGGGATCGCGGGCGGCAAATCGGTGATCCGCCCGCTCATACTGACTTCGTTACTCTCTATTTCCGCTTCGGCTTGTCCGAAAACCGGTTTCCATTTTTCGGGCCGATGCTCTTAGCGGCGGATTTCGAGCCGCTTGATCAGCGACTGATAACGCCCTTCATCGACCTTCTTGAGATAGTCGAGGAGACCACGGCGCTGGCTGACCATCTTGAGCAGGCCGCGGCGCGAGTGATTGTCCTTCTTGTGGGCTTTGAAGTGATCGGTCAGCGTATTGATGCGCTCCGTGAGGATCGCGACCTGAACTTCAGGCGAGCCGGTGTCACCGGCCTTGGTGGCATATTCCTTGACGAGCGCCGACTTGCGCTCCTGGGTCATTGTCATTCGGTCATCTCCAAATGGGTTACAGGTTGAACAGCCGCTTCGGCTTGAGCGAGCCCATTTCGATAGAGCAGATCCCGAGAGGTCTTCGACCCCACATGACGAGAACCGCATCTTGTGCGATGGGAGCGCTTGCGCCTCTGAGAAGGACCGGCTGGCCCTGTCTCAGGCGTTGGGCCTCCGCGTCCTTCACGGCCAGTGCCGGGATGCCGTCCAGCACGGTCTCGAGGGGGCGGAGAACCCCTTCCATGGCGTTGTCGCCGGGCGCCTTATGGCGCAGTTCCTCAAGCTTTTCCAGCGAAATCATATCTTTTTCGCCAAAAGGCCCCACGGCGGTGCGCCTGAGCCTAGCCACATGGCCGACCGTGCCCAAGGCCTCGGCCAGGTCCCGCGCCAGCGAGCGGATATAGGTTCCCTTGCCGCAGGCGACCGACAATTCGGCATGATCGGCGTCGGGCAGGCCCAGAAGCTCGATTTTCTCAATGAAAACGACCCTCGGGGCAAGATCCACGGCCTCGCCCGCCCGGGCGAGGTCATAGGCCCGCTCGCCCTGGATCTTGATCGCCGAGAATTTCGGCGGGGTCTGCAGGATCTCGCCCTCGAAGCGGGGCAATATCGTATCGATCTCGACATGCGACGGGCGATGGTCGGAAAGCGCTGAAATCTCGCCTTCCCGGTCGTCCGTGGTCCGCCCCTCGCCCCATCTGACCAGGACCCGATAGGTCTTGCGCCCGTCCATGGCCCAGGACACGGTCTTGGTCGCCTCGCCCAGCGCGATCGGCAGGAGGCCGGAGGCCAGGGGGTCGAGCGTCCCGCCATGGCCGGCCTTGGCGGCATTGAACAGACGCTTGACCTTGGCCAGGGCCTGGGTCGATCCCAGGCCTTCCGGCTTGTCGAGGGCTATCCAGCCATGGATATTCTGACGCTGCTTCTTCACTTCTTCTCGGTGAGATCGCGGGCCACCGTGGGGTCCTTCAGGAGCCGGTCGATCTTGTCGGCATAGTCCGCGGCCGTATCGATTCGGAACCTGAGCTCGGGCATGAATTTCATGTCGAGACGCGGCGCCAGAAGCCCGCGGATGTAGCGGGCATGCTGGGCGAGCAATTTGACCGCCTGATCGTTTTGGCCATCGACGAGGGGCCTGACATAGACCGTGGCGATGCGCAGGTCCGGCGACATGGCGACCTCATGCACGCCCAGGCCGAAGCGGTCGAGCGCCGGGTCGCCGACCTCGCCGCGCAGCAGGATCTCCGCTAGAGCGTGGCGGATGAGCTCGCCGGCGCGCAGCTGGCGTTGCGAAGGGGCTTTCGATGAGGTCATGGGATACTCTCCACATCCAACCTCCCTGAGGAGCGCCGTTCCTCCAATTCGTCATGGCCGGGCTTGACCCGGCCATCCAGACCCGACGCCATTCAGCTACTGCGTGTAGGGCTGGATGGCCGCCTCAAGGGCGGCCATGACGAGTAAGGTGAGCGGCCTCACCCGGATGAGGCTTGTTGTCAATCCAGCGTCCGCTGCACCTTCTCGACCCGGAAGCACTCGATCACGTCGCCGGCGCGCATGTCCTGGTAGCCCTCGAAGGCCATGCCGCATTCCTGGCCGACCTGCACTTCCTTAACTTCGTCCTTGAAGCGCTTGAGCGTCGACAGCGTGCCTTCGTGGATGACGACGTTGTCGCGGATGAGGCGCACCTTGGCGCCGCGCTGCACCGAGCCTTCGGTGACGCGGCAGCCCGCGACCTTGCCGACCTTGGTGATGTTGAAGATCTCGAGGATCTCCGCATTGCCGAGGAAGGTTTCGCGCAGGGTGGGCGCCAAGAGGCCCGACATGGCCTTTTTGATGTCGTCCACCAGATCGTAGATGATGTTGTAGTAGCGGATCTCGATGCCGTCGCGTTCGGCGGCACTTCTCGCCTGGCCGTTGGCACGGACATTGAAGCCGAGGATCACGGCGCCCGAAGCCGCCGCCAGCTGCACGTCCGATTCGCTGATGCCGCCGACGCCGTAATGCATGACGCGGGCGCCGATCTCGTCGTTGCCGATCTTCTCGAGCGCCTGGACGATCGCTTCCGCCGAGCCCTGCACGTCCGCCTTGACCAGGATATGGAAGTCCTTGCGGGCCCCCTCCTTGAGCTGCGACATCATCTGCTCGAGCGAAGCCCGGCCCGAGGCCACGCCGCGCTGCTCGCGCCGCTTGCGCTCGCGATAATCGGTGATCTCGCGGGCCCTGGCCTCGTTCTCGACGACGACGAACTGGTCGCCCGCTTCCGGCGCCGAATTGAGACCCAGAACCTCGACTGGAACCGAAGGACCGGCCTCCTTCACATGCTCGCCCTTGTCGTTGATGAGGGCGCGCACGCGGCCCCAGGCGGAGCCGGCGACGAAGATGTCGCCGAGATGCAAGGTGCCGCGCTGCACCAGCACGGTCGCGACCGGACCGCGGCCGCGGTCGAGCTGCGCCTCGACGACGATGCCGGAGGCCTCGCGGTTCGGATTGGCCCTGAGATCGAGCACTTCCGCCTGCAGCAGGATGGTATCGAGCAGCTTGTCGAGATTGGTGCCCTTGAGCGCCGAGACTTCGACCTCGAGCACGTCGCCACCCATGCTTTCCACCACGATCTCGTGCTGGAGCAGCCCGGTGCGGACGCGATTGGGATTGGCCTGCGGCTTGTCGATCTTGTTGACCGCCACGATGATCGGCACTTCGGCGGCGCGCGCATGGTTGATGGCTTCCGCCGTCTGCGGCATGACGCCGTCATCGGCGGCGACCACCAGCACGACGATATCCGTCGCCTTGGCGCCTCTGGCGCGCATCGAGGTGAAGGCCTCGTGGCCCGGCGTGTCGATGAAGGTCACGAGCCCGTTCTTGGTCTCGACCTGATAGGCGCCGATATGCTGGGTGATGCCGCCGGCTTCGCCCGCGACCACGTTGGTCTTGCGGATCGCGTCGAGCAGCGACGTCTTGCCGTGGTCGACATGGCCCATGATGGTGACGACGGGAGCGCGCGGTTGCAAGGCATCCGCGGCGTCGGTGTCGCCGGCCAGGCCCTCGACCACGTCAGCCTCGGCGACGCGGCGGACCCGGTGTCCCATTTCCTCGGTGATGAGCTGGGCCGTGTCGGCATCGATCACGTCGTTGATCGTATGCATCTGCCCTTGCTTCATCAGCAGCTTGATCAGGTCGACGGCGCGCTCCGACATGCGGTTGGCGAGTTCCTGGATGGTGATCGCTTCAGGGATAGTGACGTCGCGCACCATCTTCTCCGTCGGCATCTGGAAGCCTTGCGCCTGCTTCTTCTGGCGCTCGGTACGGCGGCGGAAGGCGGCGATGGAGCGCGCCCGGTCGTCGTTTTCGTCGAGCGCGTTGGAGAGCGTCAGCTTGCCGCGGCGCTTTTCGGCATCGCCCTTGGTGCGCGTCGGCGCGGGGACCTTCACCTCGCGCTTGACGCCCGGACGCGCCTTCACCCGCGCCTCTTCCTCCTCGGCGACTTGCGGGGCGCGCTGGACGGGCAGCTTCTTGGCCGCTTCCTCGGCCTTCTTGCGGCCCTCCTCCTCACTGCGGTGACGCGCGTCGTCGTCGGCCTTGCGGCGCTCGGCGGCCTCGCGCTCCTTGCGCTCGCGCTCTTCGTGCTCGCGCCGGCGCAGCGCGTCCGCTTCCGCGCGCTTGCGCTCCTCTGCCTCGCGCACGCGCGCGTCGGCGAGCGCGCGATCACGCGCCTCCTTCTCTTCCGGCGTCAGCGTGCGCAGCACGACGCCCGAGCGCTGCTGGTCGCCCATCCGCGACCGGTCGGGCGCCTGGCTCGCCACGCGCGGCTGGGCCTGGAATTGCGGCTTGGTCTCTGCCGCCGGACGCTCGTCTTCCTTGCCGCCGGGACCGCCCGGACGCTTGCGGCGCGTCTCGACCACCACGGTCTTGGTGCGGCCATGGGAGAAATTCTGCTTCACCCGGCTCTGCTCGACCGGGCGGCGCATGCTCAAGGTCCGCCCCGCGGTTCCGGAGCCACCAAGCTTGCGATCATTGGTATCGTTCGTATCCGTCATTCGTCCTGCCAGTTTCGGTCGGCTTTAGAGCCTTTCCCGCTCGGGTCAAGTCGACCCGACTGGCAAAGGCTCGATTAAATTCACGGCGCCCGAGCGCCAGGCACCAGCCTCGACGCTCTGTCTTTCTATTTGGCGCATCGGATTGTCCGAAAACCGGGATGGTCGGGCTCAACCCGGCCACAAGCACCTTTTCGGTCCGATGCGTCAAGCGTCATAGGCTTCGGCGCGGCGCACGGCCTGAAGAAGCTTTTCCGCAAGCCCCCCTTTGGCCACCGCCGCATGTATCACATTTGCCCGGCCGAACGCCAAATCCAATTCGGTCGAGGTGAAGAGACTAATGGTCTCTACACTTGGCCCCGAAAGGTTGTCGATCTTCTGCCGGCCGTTTTGGGCTGCTTCTCGCGCATGGATGACAATCCGCGCCCGCCCGGATGCCATCATGTCTTCAACCTTAGCGGCTCCGGCAACCGCCTCGCCAGCCTTTTTTGCAAGCGATATATAGGAAAGTGCGGCCTTGCGCAAAAGCCCTCCGACCTGATCGGGCAGATCGGTTCCGGCGGTGACTTCGCCCAGCCCCCGGCCGAAGGCCCGGCGCTTGACCGCCTCGGCCACGCGGGCCTTGCTCAAGCCCACCCAGACGCCCCGGCCTGGCAACTTCCGGTTGAGATCGGGCACGACCACGCCGTCCGGCCCCCGTACGAAGCGGATGAGCCGCGCCTCATCCATGACTTCGCGGGTCACGATGCACATGCGGTCCGCCACAATCTCATTTGCCTCGGCCGGGCCCTGGCTCAAGCGTCCTGCGCCTCCACGCCGGCCTCTTCGGCGGTCTCGGTCTCGACCGGCTTTTCGATCCAGCCGGCCTTGACCCGCGCCGCCATGATGATGGCCTCGGCTTCCGCCGCCGACACGTCGAGGTCGGAGAAGGCGCCCTTGTGCTTGACCGTCTCGCCCGGCTTGCGCTCGGTCCAGCCGATGAGATCGTCGGTGGCGCAGCCGGCGAGGTCTTCGACCGTCTTCACCTGGGCCTCGCCCAAGGCCACCAGCATGGGCAGCGTGACGCCTTCGACCTCGGCGACGTCATCGGCGACGCCCAACTCCTTGCGCTTCGCATCCTGCTCGGCGGTGATCTTGTCGAGATAGTCGCGCGCCCGGGTCTGCAGCTCCTGGGCGGTCTGCTCGTCGAGGCCTTCGAGGCTCGATATCTCCTGCGCATCGGCATAGGCGATCTCCTCGACGGTGGCGAAGCCCTCCGAGGCGAGGAGCTGGGCCAGGATCTCGTCGACATCGAGCGTCTCGACGAAGCGCTGGGTGCGCTCGGCGAACTCCTTCTGCCGGCGCTCCGATTCTTCCGCTTCCGTCATGATATCGATATCCCATCCAGTAAGTTGTGAAGCAAGGCGTACATTCTGGCCGCGCCGGCCGATGGCGAGCGAGAGCTGCTCGTCCGGCACCACGACCTCGATGCGCTCGGCCTCCTCGTCGAGCACCACCTTCGCGACTTCGGCGGGCGCCAGCGCATTGACGACGAAATTGGCGACATCGGCCGACCACGGGATGATGTCGATCTTCTCACCCTGCAGCTCGTTGACCACCGCTTGGACACGGCTGCCGCGCATGCCGACGCAGGCGCCGACCGGATCGATCGAGCCGTCCTTGGAGCGCACCGCGATCTTGGCGCGCGAGCCCGGATCGCGGGCGACCGAGACGACCTCGACGACACCGTCATAGATTTCCGGCACTTCCTGGCCGAACAGGCGCGACATGAATTCGGGATGGGTGCGCGACAGGAAGATCTGCGGCCCCCGCTGCTCGCGGCGCACGTCATAGACATAGGCGCGGATGCGGTCGCCCGGCCGGAAGGTCTCGCGCGGCAGCGTCTCGTCGCGCCGGACGATCGCTTCGCCGCGGCCCAGATCGACGATCACATTGCCGTATTCGACGCGCTTCACCGAACCGTGCACGATCTCGCCGATGCGGTCCTTGTACTCGTCATACATGCGCTCGCGCTCGGCATCGCGCACCTTCTGCACGATCACCTGCTTGGCGTTGGTGGCGGCGATGCGGCCGAACTCGATCGGCGGCAGGGGATCGGCGATCTGGTCGCCGATGGTCGCCGCCGGATTACGCCGCTGCGCTTCGTTGAGGCTGATCTCGGTCGCTTCGTTCTCGACCTTCTCGACCACGAGCAAGAGGCGGTTGAGGCGCGTCTCGCCGGTGCGCGAGTCGATCTCGGCATGAATGTTGTTCTCAGCCCCATAGCGCGACTTCGCCGCGCGCTGGATCGCTTCCGCCATGGCGGCGAGCACGACGGACTTATCGATCGATTTCTCGCGCGCGACGGCGTCGGCGATCTGTAGAAGTTCGAGCCTGTTGGCGCTCACTGCGGCTTCGGCCATGTCAATGTCTCCTGTCGTCCAAATCGGTTGTCTCTTCGTCGCCGCTGTCGTCGGCGTCTTCGGTCCAGTCGCTGCCGTCGGCCATCGCCGGACCCGCCCGGCGCGCTTTCGCGGCCTCGATCAGGGCATCGGTCAGGACGAGCTTCGCTTCCCCGATATCGGCGAACGGCACGCCGATCAGAAGCTTCTCGGATCCGCCCTCCGGATTGTCGATGTAGAGGCGCACCTCGCCGTCGGCGAAGCCTTCGAGGATGCCGCGGAAGCGCTTGCGCCCGGCCTGCGGCACGGTCATCTCGATCTTGGCCTCATGTCCCGCCCAGCGCTCGAAATCTTGCGTGCGCACCAGCGGCCGGTCGATGCCGGGCGAGGACATTTCGAGGAAATAGCGGCTCGCAATGACGTCCTCGACGTCGAGCATCGGCGATATCGCGCGGCTCGCCTGCTCGCAGTCGTCGATGGTGAAGGAGCCGTCGGGCCGCTCGGCCATGATCTGCAAGGTCGAGCCGCTCATCTTGACCCGTACCAGACGGAAGCCCAGCCCGTCGAGCACCGGCTCGACGAGCTTCGCCACCCGCAAAGCGGGCCCAGTTTCACGTGTCAGCCTTTGATCGGTCATTCCAGGTAATAAAAATGGCGGGCCCCGGCTGGGACCCACCCTCATAACTCTAGCTATGTGAGTGAACCTAAGTTGGCTCCCATATAGGCCCGGACAGAGAAAAAGGCAAGCTGCAGTGGAAACCGGCCGCCCCTGCTCTTAAATTCATGGAACCCAAAGGAGGACTCCCCGCATGCTCGTCACCACCACCAATGCCATCGAAGGCCGCCGCATCGTCGAGTACAAGGGCCTCGTCGCCGGCGAGGCGATCCTCGGCGCCAACCTGTTCCGCGATCTCTTCGCCTCGATCCGCGACATCGTCGGCGGCCGCTCGGGCGCCTATGAGAAGGTGCTGAACGACGCGCGCCAGACCGCGGTCGGCGAGATGACCGACAAGGCGGCGGCGCTCGGCGCCAACGCGGTCATCGGCGTCGATCTCGACTATGAGACGATCGGCTCCAACGGCAGCATGCTGATGGTGACGGCGGCGGGCACCGCGGTCAGGGTGGAGTGATCCGGCCGCTCCTCCCTCCCGGTCTTGCGGGGAGGGAGAATCTCGCCCGAGCTTCGCGCTGTGGAGGGAGAGTCTACCTGATCGCCAGATCCGCCAGCGTGCCTTGCGCCACGGCGTAGCGCGCGATGTCGAAGGGCTTGCTCGCCAGGATCGTCTCCATGTTCTGGATGACGGCAGTGGCACGCGTCTGGTTCTTCGCCCGCCAGTCGGCCCAGCTCGTCTTGTCCTGGATGATGCGCTGGACGATGCCGCGATGGTTCTCGAACACCTGGGCCCTGAGCCGGTTGATCGCCTGGCGTTCCAGGAGGTCGCGGGCTCTCAGCGCATTGCCTTCCTCGATCAGCCTTTCGACGCCGAGGTCGGACGAGGTGGCGAACAGCAGTGCAGCGACCGTCTCGATGCCGGCGCCGGTCTTGTCCGCGATCCGCACGATGTCGGGCGCGCGCTGCAGGAAGCGATGGCTCGCGAGCTTGCGGGCGAGATCCGCCGGCACGCCTTGCTTCTCGAGCTCGCCTTGCCGCTGCTGCATGTCCTCGAGGTCGGCCGCGGGGACGGCCTTCGCCAGCACGGCATCCACCTTGGCGAGGCCGTCGCGATATTTGCCGATGAGCTGCTGCAGGCCCTGGTCCAGCTTCTCATGGCGCAGGAACCACACCGTGGTCCAGCGCAAGAGGAGCTGCAGCTCGGCATAGAGCTTGTTCTGCAGGATGCCGGGGATCTTCGCATCGAGCGCGTCGATCGCCGTGTTGAGCGCGAGGAAATCATAGGAATCGCGCGCCGCGGCGAAGGCCGCTGCGATGTCGGCCGGCTCGGCGCTGCTCTCGCCCATGACATAGGCGATGAAGCTCGGGCCGCCACGGTTGATCATGCTGTTGGCGAGCATGGTGGCGATGATCTCGCGCCTGAGCTTGTGGTGCTCGATGTCGTCGGCGAAGCGCTCCTGCATCGCCTTGGGGAAATAACGCTTGAGCTCGCGCGAGAGATAGGGATCGTCGGGCACGCCGCTGGCCAGGATCTCGCCGTAGAGCGATATCTTGGCATAGGCCATGACGACGGCGAGCTCCGGGCGCGTCAGCCCGCCGCCCTTCACGTCGCGCTCGATGATCTGCGAGTCGGTCGGCAGGTACTCGATCTTGCGGTCGAGCTCGCCCGATTTCTCCAGCTGCTGCATGAGCTGGATGGCGTAGCTGTTCTCCGTCGTGCCCTGCTCGAGCGCCAGCGACAGGCACAAGGTCTGCAGGTAGTTGTTGCGCAGGACGAGCGCCGCCACGTCGTCGGTCATGTCGACGAGGAGCGTGTCGCGGTCCTCGCGGGTGAGCCGCTTCGCCGCTTCCGCCCGCGAGAAGCCGATCTTGATATTGACCTCGATGTCGGAGGAATTGACGCCGGCCGAATTGTCGACCGCATCGGTGTTGATCCGCCCGCCATTGATGGCGAACTCGATCCGCCCCCGCTGCGTGACGCCGAGATTGGCGCCCTCGCCCACGACCTTGACCTTGAGCTCGCTGGCATCGACGCGCAAGGCATCGTTGGCGCGGTCGCCGGCATCGGCCGGGGTTTCGCTCGACGCCTTCACATAGGTGCCGATGCCGCCGAACCACAGGAGGTCGGCGGAGACGAGGAGCAGCGCATGCATGAGCTCCTGCGGCGTCGCCGTGGCGGCCTCGAGGCCGGTCAGCGCCTTGATCTCGGGGGTCAGCGGTATGGCCTTGAGCGTGCGCGAGAACACCCCGCCACCCTTGCTGATGAGCGACTTGTCGTAGTCCTGCCAGCTCGAGCGCGGCAGGGCGAAGAGCCTGTCGCGCTCCTTGAAGGAGGCTTCCGCGTCGGGCTCGGGATCGATGAAGATGTCGCGATGGTCGAAGGCGGCAAGCAGCCTGATTTTGCGCGACAGCAGCATCCCGTTGCCGAAGACGTCGCCCGACATGTCGCCGACGCCGATGACCGTGAAGGGCGTCGACTGGATGTCGACGTCGATCTCGCGGAAATGCCGCTTGACCGCCTCCCAGGCGCCCCTGGCGGTGATGCCCATCTTCTTGTGGTCGTAGCCGGCGGAGCCCCCCGAGGCGAAGGCATCGTCGAGCCAGAAGCCGTGGCGGCGCGCGATGCCGTTGGCGGTGTCGGAGAAGGTCGCCGTGCCCTTGTCGGCGGCGACGACCAGATAGGGATCATCGCCGTCGCGCCTGACCGTGGCGGCGGGCGCTATCACCTTGTCGCCCTTCAGATCGTCGGTGATGTCGAGCAGGCTCGAGATGAAACGCGTATAGGCCCTGACCCCTTCGGCCTGGATGGCCTCGCGGCTGTCGCCGATCTTGAGGCGCTTGGGCACGAAGCCGCCCTTGGCGCCGACCGGCACGATCACCGCGTTCTTCACGTTTTGTGCCTTGGCCAGCCCCAAGACCTCGGTGCGGAAATCCTCCGGCCGGTCCGACCAGCGGATGCCGCCGCGCGCGATATGTCCGGCGCGCAGATGCACGGCCTCGACGTCGGGCGCGTAGACGAAGATCTCGGCAAAGGGCTTGGGCTCGGGCAGGCCCTCCACCAGCTTGGAGTTGATCTTGAAATTGATGAGCGGCGGCTCGCCGTCGTTCTTCGGCGGCTGGAAGAAGTTCGTGCGGATGATCGAGGTGACGAGGTTCACATAGCGGCGGATGATGCGGTCCTCGTCGAGATTGTAGACGTCGACCAGCGCCTTCTCGATCTTGGACTGGGCGGCTTCCACGTCCTTCTCGCTATGCGCCTTGGGGTCGAACAGCGCGTAGAACAAGGTGACGAGCTGGCGCGCGATGGGCGAATACTTCACCAGCGTCTGCGCCATGTAGTCGGAGGAGAAGGACGCGGCCGACTGGCGGATATAGCGGCCGAGCCCGCGCAGCAGTGCGACGTCACGCCAGCCGATGCCTTCGCGCAAGGTGAGCCCGTTGAAGGCGTCGTTTTCGGCCATGCCCGTCCATACGGCGAGGAAGGCGGCCTCGAGATTGGCGAAAGTCTCCGGTCCGATCGTGGCGTTGGCCGGCGCCTGAAGCAGCACGTCGTGGATGACGGCGCGGCCCGAGCCCGAGCGGGGCGACAGGATATGGGTGGTTTCCGAGATCGCCTGCAGGCCGAGGTTCTCGAGAATGGGCAGCCTCCGGCCGAGTGCTATGGCCTCGCCCTGATGATAGAGACGCGAATGGAATTCATGGGGACCATCGCCCGCCGCCTTGATGAATTCGACGCCGACCTCATCGCCGCTCAAGGCATCGATCTCCTCGATATCCTTGAGCGAGGCCCGGGGATCGGTCTCATCGCGATAGCCGGGCGGGAAGGCGCCGCGCCAGCGCGCGACCAGCGCCTGCTCCGTGCCCTTGGCGGTCAGCGCGCTTTCGAGCCTGTCGTCCCAATTGCGCACCGTCTCGACGATACGCTGCTCGAGGGCGACGATATCGGGCTTCGGCTCCTTGCCCGGGTTGCGCAGGACGATGAAGTGGACGCGCACCAGCGTGCCTTCGCCGAAGGACGGCGCGAAGCTCGCGACGCGCCCGTCGAAGGCTTCCGCCAACTGGTCGCCGACCTTGCGGCGCACATCGGAATCGAAACGGTCGCGCGGGATGAAGACGAAGGCGGAGACGAAACGGTCGAACTTGTCGCGCCGGACGAAGAGGCGCGTGCGCGGCCGCTCTTCCAGGCGCAATATGCCCTGCGCCATCTCGGCCAGCACATCGGCATCGATCTGGAACAGCTCGTCGCGCGGGAAGCTTTCGAGGACGGCGGCCAGAGCCTTGCCGGAATGGCCCGAAGGCGAGAAGCCCGAGGCCGCCACCACGCGCTGCAATTTCTTGCGCAAGAGGGGGATCTCGCTCGGGTTCTGCGTATAGGCGGACGAGGTGAAAAGTCCGATGGCGCGCAATTCGCCCGAAAGATCGCCTTCGGCGTCGAACAGCTTGACCCCGACATAGTCCATGGCCGAGCGCCGGTGCACCGTGGCGCGCACGTCGGACTTGGTGATGATGAGGGCGGCAGGCTCGTTGAGGAATTCGCGGATCTGCGGCGAGATGGCGACCAGCTCGCTGCCGCGCCGCAAGACCTCGATCTCCGCCTTGCGCAGGATGCCGAGGCCAGTGTCGGCGATCGGCTCGAGCACGCCCTTCCTGGCGCCGCCCGCGAATTTGTATTCGCGCATGCCGAGGAAAGTGAAGTGGTTGTCGAGCAGCCACTGCAGGAAGGCGATCGATTCGGTCAGCTCCTCGATCGGGATGGGCGGCGGGTTCTTCTGGTAGGCGGCGATCGCCTCGCGCAGGCGCTGCTGCATCGCCCGCCAGTCGAGCACGGCAACACGCACATCGGCGAAGACGCCCTTGAGATCCGCCTCGAGCGCCATGGCCTCATCGGCGCCGATGCGCGCGAGATGGATATGCAGGAAGCTTTCGCGGATCGCCTGGGAATCAGGGCTCGGCTTGGCTTCGAGCCCGGTGAGCTTGCCCGTACCGTCGCGCTTCACCGACAGGACCGGGTGGAGCGCCAGGCGCACGTCGTGGCCGCGCTCGGTCAGGAGGCCGATGGTCGAATCAACCAGGAACGGCATGTCGTCATTGACGATATCGATGACCGTCAGGTCGGTGAAGGGGGCGTCCGGGTTGGTCACGGCGACCTTGCTGCGGCCGGGCTTGCGCTCGCTGAGGAAAGCGAGCCGGCCGGCGACGAGCTCATGCAGATCGGCGGGGGAATAGCCTTGCAGGTCCTCCGGCGGCGCCTTCTCGAGAAGCTGGCGCGTCAGCGTCTTTTCCCGCTCGCCCTTTGCCTTGCCCTCCGTCGTTTTGATCAAGGCGACCAGAGGATCATGCGGGGACATCGCGAAAAACTCCCATCAAGAGGCGACAGCGGGCCGGGTCGGCCCGGCTTTTGCCCACTCTTTAGAAGCATTGCGACAGAAGAGCTACAGGAATAGGGCGGACACTTAACCACATCCGACTAACATTCTAATTGAGCGTCCCAGACTTGAGGTCGGGATTCTTCTGATAGCCGGGTCCGACCACCAACGGCTGGTTCGGCAGGCTCGCCTGGTCGACATCGGTGTGAAAATTTCGTTCATACCGTGCAACTTCCTTGCCCTGAGCATCGATCAGCCGCATCACCGCCTTGTAGCCGTGATTGGGCACGATGCCTGTCAGATTGGGCGACTTGAAGCTGTATTGCACCTTGCCCTGGACGACCTTCTCGCTGCTGAGGACGGGCTCGGGATTGCCCGGCACCTCGAACTGCGCCTCGATCACGCCGCCTTCCGGCAGAGTCCGCAGCGGCTTGGCGACGAAACCATAGAAGGCCTCGGCATTGCGGTAGTTGAAGACAAAGCCGCCGCCGGCGAAGGACAGATAGGGCGCGTTCGGGTCCTCGCCGCAGCCGGCGAGCAGGAGACCAAAGGCGAGGAGAAGGATCTTGCGCATCATGATGCCACCTCATGCTTCGCTGTCGCGCCGCAAGCCGACGCTCAACAGCCCATCCGGTTTGACGATGAAGATCAATATGACGACGAGGAACACCGCCACGTCGCGATAGACGATGGGGAAATAGGCGCTCCACAGGGTTTCGACGCCGGCGAGGAGGAAGCCGCCGACAATGGCGCCGCCGATCGTGCCGAAGCCGCCGATGATGGTGGCGAACAGCGCCTTGAGGCCGAGCACCAGGCCCATATAGAAGCTGACCCCGCCATAGCCGATGGCGATGATCCAGCCCGAGGCCGCAGCGAACGCCGCCGCCGCGACCCCGGTCCAGGTGAGCACCCGGCCGGTGTCGATGCCGCAGAGCCGGGCGAGCGCGAGATTCTGCGAGCAGGCGCGCCACAGCCGCCCGGCCCGGCTCCTGGCGAGGACAATGGCGAGGCCCGTCAGCAGCACCGCGGCAAGGCCCAGGATGATGACCTGCATGCCGCTGACATGGACGACGAAGCCGTCGAAATCGAGAGCGACCAGGGGCTCGGCGAAGATCGGCGACAGCCATTGCTCGCGCCCGCCCGACTGCACGCGCAGGCTCTCCTGCAAGGTGATCGAGACGCCGATCGAGGCGATCATGATCGCCTGGGTGGGCGACGACACCAGCGGGGTGAAGACGCCGACCTGCAGCACCGCGCCCAAGGCGGCGGCGGCCGCCGCCGCCATCACGAACACCATGGCGATGGCGAGCCCCGTCTGCCAGTTGGCGAACAGCATGAACATCATCGGATAGATCGTGGCGAAGGCGCCGAAGGTCGCGAGATCGCCGAAGGAGAGCACGATGCGGTTGGTGATGCCGTGGAGCAGCGCATAGGCGACGGCGAGCAGGCTGTAGAGGGCGCCGACGAGGCTGGCATTCACCACTTGCTGGACGGCATAGCCCGTCGACCGGAGCGCGCTCTGGGCGAGTGCGGGCTCGGACAGGAGGAGAAAGGCGCCGGCGCCGACGAGGCCGGGACCGATCCATTTTGACGGGCTAACCATAGTTTGCTAGTAAGAATGACGTTCCGGCTTCTCCCTGTCAATTGCAACGATGACCCCGTCTTTTCCCTGGCACGATCATCACTTCATCAATCGCAATCCAGCACTGGATTTCGCCAATATGGTGGTGTGGCGGGGCCAGGCGGGCGAGGAGGACCGCGGCCGCTCGCTTGCCAACCTGAAAGGCTGGGCGGCGCATGCGGGCCTGGCCGAGCCCCTGGGCGATGTCGATCATTGCGTGACGGTGCGGGAGGCGATCGATCGCTATTTCCGTCGGGGCGAAGACTGGCCTGGGCTCGTCTCGCTCTATGCGCGAGCCCTCGCCGACGATGACGATCCCTTCCTCACGACCATCCTGCATGCGGCGATGGCGCTCGCCTTCTCGCCCGCCAAGGCGCGCGTGCGGATCTGCGGCAATTGCGGCTGGCTGTTCTTCGACCAGACCCGCAACGCCAACAAGCGCTGGTGCACGCCGACCTGTTCGAGCCGCACCAAGGCCAGGCGGCATTATGCGCGGAAGCGGCAAGGCGCGTGATGATGCCGACCAACTCACCTTCTCCCGCAAGCGGGAGAAGGGAAAATCGGCCGCTACGCGTCGCCGAGCAGCCCGCCTTCAAAGACATAGCGGCAGAGCTGGGTGCGCCGTTTCAGGTTGAGGCTGCGCAGGGCGGCGCTGATATGGGCCTTGACCGTCGTCTCCGAGATATCGGCGAGATAGGCGATTTCCTTGTTGGCGAGGCCCAATGCGGTGAGCTGGGCGATGAGCAGCTGCTGGCCGGTGAGCTTGGCGGGCGTCGGCCGGTAGCCATAGGACCTGATCTCGCTCATCACCCGGCTGAGGCGCGGCCCCGCCGGCAGCCCGTCGAGCATGATGGGGATGCGCTGCGTCGCCGCGAATGAATGGTCCATGATGGCCTCCTCCCGTTTCATGTCAGCTTTCGTCTCCCGGCCAGAGCGACGACCTTGGCCTCTCCGCGCGGCGCGCCGTGGAGGCTGCCGAGCACGAGGCGCTTATGGATGGCGATGATCTCGTCGGGCGCGAGCCGGCCCTTGGGGCTGTACCAGAAGCACACGCCGGTCAGCATCGAGATGATCGCATAGGTGGCGATGCCGCTGTCGACGGGCGGGAAGATCTGCTTGGCGATGCCGGCATCGAGGATCCGGCGCAGCTCGTTCTCATAGGCCTTGCGCAAGGCCACGGTGGCGCGGCGCGAATCGGGCGTCAGGCTGCGCAGTTCCAGATTGGCGATGAGCACTTCCTTCTGGCGCGCGAAGTGATAGCGGATATGGAAGTCGACGAAATTCTCGAGCCTGGCCAAAGGGCCCGCCGTGGGGTCGTCGGCCTTGCGCCAGGCGGCGAGCAAGGCCTCCATGTGCTCGGCCATGATGTCGGCGAGCAATTGATCCTTGGTGGCGATGTAGCGATAGATCGATCCCGGCTGCAGGCCGACATGGTCGGCGAGATCGCGCAAGGTCATGGCCTCGAAGCCGTGCTTCGCGGTGAGCTCGATGGCCGCCTTGCGAATGGCTTTTTCCGTCTCGGCGCCGACCGATCCCCGGGTCCGTGCCATGGTCCTCCCTCGCTCTCGCGGTCGTTCGACCTGTCCTTTCGGAGGAGACTAACACACGCCAGGAAACAAACAAGCGTTTGTTTTTAAATAGGGCATCGGGACTGACCCATCTCGACAGGCATCGGCCAGGACCGCATGATCGGGCGCATGATCCGGAGAAGGAACCACTCATGTATGGACTGATCGGAAAGATGCGGGCCAAGCCCGGCAAGCGCGACGATCTGCTGGCCATCCTGCTCGCGGGCATCCAGTCCATGCCGGGCTGCCTCAGCTATGTCGTCGCCAAGGATCCGGCCGATGCCGATGCGATCTGGGTCACCGAAGTGTGGGACACCGAGGCGAGCCACAAGGCGTCGCTGACCTTGCCCGAGGTGCGCGCCGCCATTGCCCGGGCGATGCCGATCATCGCCGGCTTCGACAGTTCGATCCCCGTCGAGCCCGTGGGTGGCGTCGGCCTGCCGCGTTAGAAGCCCCGCCTCTTCGCAATAAGACGCCTCCCCTTGACAGGAGCGATGCCGTCCATTACTTAACCAGAATGTTAATTAACTTATCGGTTCAATACCAATGACCGACCGCCTGAGCACCACCTTCTCCGCTCTCGCCGATCCGACCCGGCGCGCCATACTGGCGCGGCTGGCTCTGGGCGAGGCGACGGTCACGGAATTGGCGGAGCCTTTCGCGATGAGCCTTCCCGCCATCTCCAAGCATCTCAAGGTGCTGGAACAGGCCGGCATGATCGCCCAGAGCCGCGAGAAGCAGTGGCGCCCGCGCCGGCTCGAGCCCCAGGCCCTCAAGGAGGCGTCGGACTGGCTCGACTATTACCGGCAGTTCTGGGAGCAGAGCTTCGACCGTCTCGACGCCTATCTGAAGATGCTGCAGGCCAAGGGAGGCGGCGATGGTTCCCAGAGCTGACGCCCCGCGCCTCGAATTGCGCATGAGCCGCCTGTTCGCGGCGCCGCGCGATGTCGTCTTCGGGCTGTGGACCGATCCGGACCACCTGATCCACTGGTGGGGCCCGAAGGGCTTCCCCACGCTCGCCTGCGAGATCGACCTCAAGGTCGGCGGCGCCTGGCGCATCAGAAGCCGCACGCCGGACGGCATGACGTTCTCCTCCTATGGCGTCTTTCACGAGGTCTCACCGCCCGAGCGGCTGGTCTTCTCCCACAGCTTCGATTTTCCGGGCCAGCCCCTGGGCCCGTCCACCCTCGTCACCGCGCGCTTCCTCGAAGAGAACGGCAAGACCCGGCTCACGTTCCATCAAGGCCTCTTCGACACGGCCGACGACCGCGACGGCCATGAGGAAGGCTGGAACAGCGCCTTCGATCTCATCGACGACTATCTGCGCCTGCTGGCGCTGCGAAAGGAAACGCCATGATCGCCGCGAACGACACCGATGTCCGCCGGGACAAGCTGGAGCTCGTCATCACTCGCGTCCTCGATGCGCCGCCGGTCCTCGTCTACAAGGCGTGGACGGAGCCCGAGCACATGGTGCGCTGGATGGGGCCCAAGGGCTTCTCGGCACCTTCGGCCAAGCTCGACGTGCGCGCGGGCGGGCAGTATCGCGCCTTGATCCGCTCGGCCGAGGGCAAGGATTACTGGTTCCGCGGCACCTATCGCGAGGTCGTCGAGAACGAGCGCCTGGTTTTCACCTTCGCCTGGGAAGAGGACGGCGAGCGCGGCCAGGAGAACCTGGTGACCGTGACCTTCGCGGCGGAAGGCGGCAAGACGCGCATGACCTTCACGCAGGCGCCCTTCCAGTCGGTCGAGGAGCGCGACGGCCATGACGGCGGCTGGAGCGAGGCCTTCGAGAAGCTCGGGGATTATGTCGCCAATTTGCGGACGGCTTGAGTTTGTCAGTCAAGGAGAACCGCCATGAACCATCACACCGTCGTCACCCGCGAGCAATGGACCGAGGCGCGCAAGGCTTTCCTCACGAAGGAAAAGGCCTTCACAAAGCTGCGCGACGAACTGAACGCCGAGCGCCGCGAGCTGCCCTGGGTCAAGGTCGCGAAGACCTATGTCTTCGACACGCTCGAAGGCCGGCGCACACTCGCTGAGCTCTTCCAGGGCAAGAGCCAGCTCATCGTCAAGCATTTCATGATGGCCCCCGGCGAGATCGAAGGCTGTGTCGGCTGCTCCTTCGAGGTCGACCAGGTCGCAGGCGCGCTCATGCATATCGCGCATCACGACGTCGCCTATGTCGCTGTGGCGCGCGCGCCCCTTGCCGAGATCGACGCCTATCGCCGGCGCATGGGTTGGACATTTCCCTTCGTCTCGTCCTTCGGCAGCGATTTCAACTATGACTTCAACGTGTCCTTCACGCCGGAGGCGGTCGAAAGCGGCACGGCCTATTACAATTACCGCATGACCGAAGTGGGCATCGAGGATCTCTCCGGCATCAGCATCTTCTATAAGAATGATGCGGGCGAGATCTTCCACACCTACTCCACCTATGGACGCGGCGGCGAGGAAGCGCTGACCGCTTATGCCTATCTCGACATGACGCCCAAGGGCCGCAACGAGACCGGGCCCAATCACGACCTCACCGACTGGGTCAGGCGGCACGACCGCTACGCGGCAAAGGGCAAGGCCGGAGGTTGCTGCGCCTAGAAAGCAATATCGGCAACGCCGGTCTTGCGGAAATCGGGCTAAGGGTTCCGGCTCGGCCGGAACCATCGTGAGGAGATGACGATGCGTCTAGGACAAGAGCGCCAGCACCTTGCGCAGATGATCGGGCTTCTGGCCCGCGAGCAGCGCGTCGATCTCGGCATGCGTCGCCTTCCAGACCGGCAGCGCCCTGATGAGCAGCGCATGGCCCGCCGCCGTCAGCGTGAGGCGGCGGCTGCGCCGGTCCTCCTTGTCGACCGTTACCTTGACGAGGCCGCGCCGCGCCAGCGGCTTGAGATTGGCGGTGAGTGTGGTGCGGTCCATCGCCAGGAAATGCGCCACCTCGCCGATGCTCGGCGGCTCCGGCCGGTTGAGGCTCATCAAGAGCGAGAACTGCCCATGGGTGAGATCCATCGCGCGCATCGCATCGTCGAACCGCCGTGCCAAGGCCCGCGCCGCCCGCTGCACGGCGAGGCACAGGCAATGGTCGCGCACCTGAAGCGTCGCCGCGAAGGGCAGGATTTTCGGAGTTGACATGCATGTATTATGTTGATATCAACTTATTTGTCAAGATCATCGATCGTGCGGATCCGGGACGCTTCGCTCAATCAATCGAATCGCAACACTTGGCCCAAGGCGCATGCCGCCGCTAACGGGAACAGGAAGGACTGTCATGCCGGATAACCCAACAGCCCTGCCCAGGGCCGTCACGCGCTCCGAATGGATCGCCGCGCGCAAGGAGTTTCTCGAGAAGGAAAAGCACCTGACGCGCGAGCGCGATGCGCTCAGCGCGGCGCGGCGCCGGCTGCCGATGGTCAAGATCGAGAAGGACTATGTCTTCGAGGGCCCCGAGGGCCAGGTCAAGCTCCGCGATCTCTTCCAGGGACGCCGTCAGCTCATCGTCTATCACTTCATGTACGATCCGGCCTGGGACAAGGCCTGTTCGGGCTGCACCGGCTTCGTCAGGGACCTCCCCAATCTCGCCGGGCTGCATGAGCATGACACGTCCTTTGCCGTCATCGGGCGGGCGCCGCAGGCCAAGCTCGAAGCCTATCGCAAGCTTCAGGGCTGGGACATCCCGCTCTATTCGTCCTTCGGCAGCGACTTCAACTACGACTTCCAGGCCACGACGGACGAGACGGTCGCGCCCTCCGAATACAACTACCGTCCGCGCGCCGAGCATCTCGCCAATGGCGAGCCCTGGTTCGCCGATGGCGAGCATCACGGCGTCAGCGTGTTCCTGCGCGGGGGCGATACGGTGTTCCACACCTATTCCACCTATGCGCGCGGCGTCGAAACCATGGTGCCGGTGCTGCATTATCTCGATCTGACGCCCTTGGGCCGGCAAGGGGCTTAAGCCGCCCTCTTCTGCCGCCAGGTCAGAAGATTCTTCGATTTTTTTCGGAAGGCCTGTCGATTTCGTCGCCGCTCATTCGTCGTCCTGGTGCAGCCGGTGCGGCTCGCCATCGAGAAGAACGGAGGAAACCCATGAGATTCATGATCATCGTCAAGGCGTCGAAGGATTCGGAAGCGGGCGTCATGCCGGAGGAGGACATGCTGTCCGCCATGGCCGACTATCATCAGGAGCTGGCCAAGGCCGGCGTGCTGCTCGACGCCAATGGGCTGCACCCTTCCGCCAAGGGCTGGCGCATCCGCTATGAGGGCGGCAAGCGCAGCGTCATCGACGGGCCCTTCGCCGAGACCAAGGAACTGATCGCCGGCTACACCATCATCCAGGTGAAGTCGCGCGCCGAGGCCCTCGAATGGGCCCGCCGCTTCCCCAATCCGCATGCCGAGGACTGCGAGATCGAAGTCCGCCAACTATTCGAGCTTGAGGATTTCACCCAGGGCGAGGCGATCGAGAGATTCCGCGACATGGGGGTTGCGGCAGCAAGGAAGTGAGTTCCCCCAGATCAACCAAAGAGGAGTGAGACCATGCGTGTTCAACCCTATCTGTCGTTCGAGGGCCGGGCCGAAGAGGCTCTCGATTTCTACACCAAGGCGGTAGGCGCCCAGGTGAATGTGAAGATGCGCTTCAAGGAGGCGCCCCCCATGGACCCCGCCGACCAAGGCTGCGGCGACATGGGCGGGCCTCCGGCCGATGCCGGCGAGAAGATCATGCATTCGGAATTCAAGATCGGCGAATCGCTGATCATGGCCTCCGACGGCTTCTGCTCGGGCAAGGCCAGTTTCGGCGGCATCTCGCTCGCCATCCAGGCCAAGGACGACACCGAGGCCAAGCGGATCTTCGAGGGCCTCGCCGCCGGCGGCCAGGTCCAGCAGCCCCTGATCAAGACCTTCTTCGCCACGAGCTTTGGCGTGCTCGCCGACAAGTTCGGGGTGAGCTGGATGGTCGTGGCGCCCGAGGCGCCGTGAGGAGGCCATCATGAAAGTCGTAGTGTTCGTGAGAGCCGACAAGGACACGGAAGCGGGCGTCATGCCCTCGACCGAGCTCCTGGCGGCGATGGGCAATTACAATGAAGAGCTGGTCAAGGCCGGTATCATGCTGGCGGGCGAAGGGCTGCATCCCTCCTCCAAGGGCAAGCGCGTGCGCTTCTCCGACAAGGAGCCGCGCGTCATCGACGGTCCCTTCGCCGAGAGCAAGGAGCTCGTTGCCGGCTTCTGGATCTGGCAGGTGAAGTCGATGGCGGAAGCCCTCGACTGGGTCAAGCGCTGCCCGATGCAGGACGGCGACGTGCTCGAGATCCGCCCGGTCTTCGAAGCGGAGGATTTCGGCGAAGCCTTCACGCCCGAGCTGCGCGCTCAGGAGGAGCGCATCATGGCGGAAACCAAGAAGCTCTCCAGGACGTAAACGGAAACCGGCCCGCGACACAAGTCTGTCGCGGGCCCTCACCTTCGAGGATGGCATGCGGCGCGAGACCTTGCGGCAGATGAGCGAAGATGGTGTGATCGGACATCATGTCCGGGGCCCATCAGGCAATCGACGCCGTCTGGCGGATCGAGCAGGCGAAGCTCATTGCGAGTCTCGCCCGCTTCACGCGCGACTTGAGCCAGGCGGAAGAGCTGGCCCAGGACGCCTTGCTGCTCGCTCTCGAGCAATGGCCGAAGACCGGCATTCCCGACAAGCCCGGCGCCTGGCTGATGACCACGGCCAGGAACCGCGCCATCGACCGAGCGCGCAAGGCGAAGCTGGCCGAAGGCAAGCATGCCGAGATTGGGCGCGAGCGCGATGCCGAACAGGAAACCGCGCTCGCGGCGCTGGAGGAAGCGCTCGACGATCCGGTGGGCGACGACCTGTTGCGGCTGATCTTCGTCTCCTGCCATCCGGTGCTCCCGACCGATGCGCGCACCGCCTTGACCTTGCGCCTCATCTCCGGCCTCACCACCGAGGAGATCGCGAAGGGCTTCCTGCTGGCGGAGCCGACGATCGCGCAGCGCATCGTGCGCGCCAAGCGCACTTTGGCGGAGAAGCGCATTCCTTTCGAGATCCCGCGCGGGCCCGAGCTCGTGGCGCGGCTCGCCTCGGTTCTCGAGGTCATCTATCTCACCTTCAACGAGGGATATTCGGCGACCCAGGGCGACGACTGGATGCGTCCGCAGCTGTGCGAGGAGGCCATGCGGCTGGGCCGCATCCTGTGCGGCCTGATGCCGGCGGAAGCGGAGGTCTTCGGGCTGACGGCGCTGATGGAGATCCAGGCCTCGCGCATCGCGGCCCGGACCGGCCCCGCAGGCGAGCCGATCCTGCTTCTCGATCAGGATCGCTCCTTGTGGGACCAGCTTCTCATCCGCCGCGGCCTGGCGGCGCTGGCGCGCGCCGAAGCCTTGCGCCCCATGCTCGGACCCTATGGTCTCCAGGCGGCGATCGCCGCCTGTCACGCGCGCGCGACCGAGGCGGCGCGGACCGACTGGGCGCGGATCGCGGCCCTCTACGATGCGCTGGCGGCCCGCGCGGGATCGCCGGTCGTCGAGCTCAACCGCGCCGTCGCGCATGCAATGGTGAAGGGTCCGCAGGCCGGGCTCGACCTCGTCGATCCCTTGCTGGGCGAGGCGGCGCTCAAAACCTATTATCTGCTGCCCAGCGTCAGGGGCGACTTTCTCGTCAAGCTCGGCCGCCTGGGCGAAGCCGAAGTGGAATTCCGCCGCGCCGCGGACCTGACGCAGAACGCCCGCGAAAAATCCTTGCTGCTCGAGCGTGCGGCAGCCTGCCGTCAATAGTCTTTTCTGCAACTCAAGGAGACTCATCATGGCTTATGTCGATGGCTTCATCGTCGCTGTTCCGAAGAAGAATCTCGACAAATACAAGAAGCTGGCGAAGCTCGCCGGCAAGATCTGGCGCGAGTATGGCGCGCTCGACTACAAGGAGTGCGTCGCCGACGACGTGCCCATGGGCAAGATCACGTCCTTTCCGCGCAGCGTGAAGCGGAAGCCGAACGAGACCGTGATCTTCGCCTGGATCACCTACAAGTCGCGGGCCGCCCGCGATCGCATCAACAAGAAGGTGATGGCCGATCCGCGCCTCGGCGCGATGGGTCCGGAGAACAGTCCCTTCGACAGCAAACGCATGATCTATGGCGGCTTCAAGGTCATCGTCGACATCTGAGGAGTTCTTCATGCTCGCGAACAAGACCGCCATCGTCTATGGCGGCGGTGGCGCCATTGGCGGCGCAGTGGCGCGCGCCTTCGCCCGCGAGGGCGCCAGAATATTCCTCGCCGGCCGCACCTTGAGCAGGCTGGCGCGGGTCGCGGCCGACATAACGAGAGAGGGCGGCGCGGTCGAGGTCACCGAGATCGACGCCTTCGACGAGGAAGCGGTCAAGGCGCATGCCGACCTGGTCGCGGCCAAGACCGGCGGCATCGACATCGCGCTCAATGCGATCGGGCTGTTCCACGTCCAGGGCACGCCCTTCGCCGAGCTCGCGCTCGACGACTATGCCTTCCCGATCATCGCCTATGCCCAGGCGCATTTCATCACCGCCAAGGCGGTGGCCTGGCACATGGCGAAACGCAAATCTGGCGTCATCCTGACGCTCTCCACGCCCGGCGGAAACCTGCCCGGGGTCGGCTATATCGGCTTCGGCGTCGCCTGCGCCGCGATCGAAGGCTTCTCGCGCCTGCTCGCCTGTGAGCTGGCGCCCTCCGGCATCCGCGTGATCTGCCTGAGGCCGCATGCCTTGCCGCAGGCGCTGGCCGAGGGCTCGCATGCGCGCGCGGTGTTCCAGCCGTCCGCCGACAAGGCCGGAACGACGGTCGAGGCGATGCTCTCGGGCCCCGCCGAGACCTTGCTCAAGCGCTATCCGACGCTGGACGAGGTGGCGAGCACGGCCGCCTTCATGGCCTCGGACAAGGCCGGCGCCATGACCGGCACCGTCGCCAATCTCACCTGCGGGGCGCTCCTCGACTAGCTCCTGACAGGTATCACCATCACGCTATGACAAGGTAGGGACATGACCACCACCTCCGAAGCGCCACCCAAGGCCGGCAGCCGCGAATGGATCGGCCTCGCGGTCATCGCGCTCCCCTGCCTGATCTATTCGATGGACCTCATGGTCCTCAACCTGGCGGTGCCGCAATTGAGCGAGCAGCTGAAGCCCTCCGCCTCGCAGCTCCTGTGGATCATCGACATCTACGGCTTCTTCGTCGCCGGCTCGCTCATCATCATGGGCAATCTCGGCGACCGCATCGGCCGGCGCAAATTGCTGATGATCGGCGCCCTGGCCTTCGGCCTCGCCTCGATCTTCGCCGCCTTCGCCACCACCGCCCCGATGCTGATCGCGGCGCGCGCCGTCCTCGGCGTCGCCGGCGCCACGCTCGCGCCCTCGACGCTCTCGCTCATCCGCAACATGTTCCACGATCCGGCGGAGCGCACCACCGCCATCGGCATCTGGGTCGCGAGCTATTCGATCGGCGGCGTGGTCGGCCCGCTCTTCGGTGGCGTCCTGCTCGAGCATTTCTGGTGGGGATCGGTCTTCCTCGTGAACGTGCCGATCATGGTCCTGCTGCTCGTCCTGGCGCCGATCCTGCTGCCCGAGTTCCGCGATCCGGCGGCGACCCGGCTCGACCTCCTGAGCGCGGCCTTGTCGCTCGTCGCCGTGCTCGCCGTCATTTACGGGCTGAAGCAGTTCGCCGAATATGGCGCGGGCTGGCGGCCGGTCCTGTCGGTGCTGATCGGCGTCGTACTGGCCTTGGCCTTCGCCCACCGCCAGCGCCAGCTCGCCGATCCGCTCATCGACCTGACGCTCTTCCGCAACCCGGCCTTCAGCGCCTCGCTCGCCGTCTATATGCTGGGCGTGCTCGTCGCCTTCGGCTTCTTCCTGTTCATCTCGCAATATCTGCAGCTCGTCCTCGGCATGAGCCCGCTCGAAGCCGGCCTGTGGACGGCGCCGTCCGGCCTCGCCTTCATGCTGAGCTCGATGCTGGCGCCGCGCTTCGTGCGCAGGCTGCATCCGGCATATGTGATGACGGGCGGACTCACGGTCGCGGCGGCCGCCTGCCTCATGCTGTCGCTGATCGGCACCGAGCACGGCTTTGCCTGGCTGGTGGCCGGCTTCGTCATTCTGTCGCTGGGCCTGGCGCCGGTCTTCACGCTGGCGACCGATTTCGTCGTGAATGCGGCACCACCTGAACGCGCCGGCGCCGCCGCGGCGATCTCGGAGACCAGCGCCGAGGTCGGCGGCGCGCTCGGCATTGCGCTCCTCGGCAGCATCATGACCGCCATCTATCGCGGCGGCATGACGGGGGCCATCCCCCTGGGCACCCCGACCGATGCGGCGGAAGCGGCGCTCGGCACGCTGGGCGGCGCCGTCGCCGTGGCGGGCGACCTTCCGGCTGAGGCCGGCGCCGCCATGCTCGCCACCGCGCGCCTCGTCTTCACCGACGCCTTGGCGACGACGGCGATCATCAGCGCGGCGATCGCGGTGGTGGCGGCCGGGCTCGCCGTCCTCATGCTGCGGCGCGCCAGCCCGGCCGCGCATGCCTCATGATCGGGCGGCCTTCTTCTTCGCGACCACGTCCTCATAGGCGGCGCGCAACCGTTCCGTGGCCGACGGGCCGCGGCGCTTCTTGTCGGGAGGCCGGCCCAGATGCAGCTCGCGCAACTCGTCGGCGAAGTCCCGCCACAGAGCCGGGCCGCCCTCTTCCAGCACTTGCGCCCTGATACCGAGCTCTTCGCTGACCGGCAGGTATTTGCGGCCCCACACCGCCATCTGCGCCAGCACCGGCACGAGGTCGATGCCCTTCTCGGTCAGGCTGTAGACGGCTTTCTGCTTGTGGCTCGGATCGTCCGCTTTCGACAGGATGCCCTCTTCGAGCAGCTTCTTCAGCCGGTCGGCGAGGATGTTGGAGGCGATGCCTTCCAAGGACTGGGTGAGCAATTCGCGGAAGTGGCGCTTATTGCCGAAGACGATGTCCCTGATGATGATCAGGCTCCATTTGTCGCCCAGGATCTCGAGGCTGAGATTGATGGGACAGCCCGAGCGATGCGCATCGTTCATGAAAAATCTCCAAGAAACTGGTTGCATTATCGCATCGGTTAAAGTATCTTACAACTAGTTGCAAATAACAACTAGTTAGAGGAGAACGAGCATGAAGCTCTATGTCGCCCCCGGCCCCAATTCCTATCGCGTGCGCATCTTCCTGGCCGAGAAGGGCGTCACGCTGCCGCTCACCGAGCTCGACTACGGCAAGCGCGAGCACAAGGCACCCGAATTCCTGAAGCTCAACTCGCTGGGCCAGGTGCCGGTGCTCGTTCTCGACGACGGTACCGTCATCACCGAAAGTGTCGCCATCTGCCGTTATCTGGAGGCCATCCATCCCACACCGTCCTTGTTCGGATCGGATGCGGCGAGCATCGGCCTGATCGACATGTGGAACCGGCGCATGGAGAACGAGGTCTTCGCCACCATCGGCAATGTGACCTTGCACACCGACGAGTTCTTCAAGGAGCGCCTGACCCAGGTGCCGGAATTCGCCGCCGCGCAGAAGCAAGCGATTCCCGGGAAATGGGCCTGGCTCGACCGCGAGATGAGCGATGGCCGTTCTTTCCTCGCGGGCGAGGAATTCTCCATGGCCGACATCTCCGGCATGGTCACGCTGTGGCTGTCGGAGGTCTTCGGCTTCGAGGTCCCGGGCGATTTGGCTCATGTGCAGCGCTGGAACCAGCGCCTGCGCCAGCGCCCGAGCTGGAACGCGTGAGTCCAAACCGTCTTAGAAGGAAGCCTGCTATTCCCGCGTCGCCGCCGCGAGGTGGCGTATAATGGCGGAAAAATCCTGCGTGTTGCCGCCGGCTTCGCTGAAGCGGCGATAGAGCGCTTCCGCATGGGCGCCGAGCGGCGTCGCGGCACCTGTTTCCACCGCTGCCTGCTGCGCCAGGGCCAGGTCTTTGAGCATGAGCGCCGCGGCGAAGCCGGGCTTGTAGTCGTTGTCGGCCGGCGATGTGGGCCCGACGCCCGGCACCGGGCAATAGCTGGTGAGCGACCAGCATTGGCCGGAGGCGGCCGAGGCCACGTCATAGAGCGCCTTGGCGTCGAGGCCGAGCTTTTCGGCCAGCACGAAGGCCTCCGACACCGCGATCATCGATATGCCGAGGATCATGTTGTTGCAGATCTTGGCGGCCTGCCCTGCCCCCGCCTCACCGCAATGGACGATGCGCCTGCCCATGGCGGCGAGGATGGGTTGGCCGCGCGCGAAGGCGCCTGTCTCGCCGCCCACCATGAAGGTGAGGCTCGCCGCGGCGGCACCCGCCGTGCCGCCCGAGACCGGCGCGTCGAGACTCTGCATGCGCGCGGTCCGCGCCAGGCCATGCGCTTCGCGGGCGCTCGCCACGTCGATGGTCGAGCAGTCGATGAACAGTGTTCCGGGCCGCGCGGATGTGAGGATGCCACGGTAGAGCTCCAGCACATGCTGGCCCGCCGGCACCATGGTGATGACGGCGTCAGCGTCCGTGACCACGTCTTCGGCGCTCTCCGCCGCAGCGATGCCGTGCCCGGCCGCCGTCTCGATATTGGCCGGGACGATGTCGAAGCCGGAGACCGCGAAGCCCTTGGCGGCGAGATTGCCAGCCATGGGCGCACCCATATTGCCGAGGCCGATGAAAGCGATCTTCATGACGACGCACTCCCGGAGGTCAGACCCAGCTCATCCTTGCCGAGCGGCGCGAACAGCGCCACTACGTCGATGATGCGCACATCATCGAGCCCGGCCGGGCGCCAATGCGGCTTGCCGTCCTTGTCGACGAGCAGCGCCCGCACCCCTTCGCGGAAATCATGCAGGCCGACGGCGCGGTGGGCATAGCGGTATTCGTGGTCGAGGCTTTCCTCCACCCTGCTGAACCCACGCGCCTTGCGCACCGAATAATGCGCCGCGGCGAGCGCGATCGGCGAATGGGCGACGATCTTCTTCAGTGTCTCTTCCGCCCAGGGCCCGTTCTTCGCCTCGAGCCGGCGCGCTGCCTCCTGGATGGTCTCGGTGCCGAAGACGAGATCGACATCGGCTTGCCGGGCCGCGAGGTCGCTGGCGCCGGGATAGGTGGCGAAACGCTGCGCCGTTTCGCTCGCCTGGCACCCCGCGCACAGCGCCGCGACGAAGGCGGGGATGTCGTCGGCCCGGATCGCGGTGTCGGCGAAGCCCGCATGGATCGCATCCGCCGCGTTCATGCGATAGGCGGTCGCCGCCATATATTCTCCCGCATGGCCGGGCGCCCGGGCCAGCAGCCATGAGCCGCCGACATCCGGCGTGAAGCCGATGGCGGTCTCCGGCATCCCTATGCCTGAGCGCTCGGTGACGATGCGGTGCGAGCCATGCGCCGAGAGCCCGACGCCGCCGCCGAGGCAGAAGCCGTCCATGAGCGCGACATAGGGCTTGCCGTAGCGCGCGATCATGGCATTGAGCCGGTATTCGGCGCGCCAATAGGCGCGCGGGTATTCGGGATCGGTCGGGATGATGTCATAGACCGCCCGGATGTCGCCGCCGGCGCAGAAGGCGCGCCCGCCGGCCCCGTCGATGACCACATGCTTGATACGGTCGTCATCGCGCCATTGGATGAGCGCCGCCGTGATGGCGTCGGTCATGGGCAGGTTGAGGGCGTTGAGCGCCTTGGGCCGGTTGAGCGTGATGCGGCCGGCGGCGCCTTCGCGGCGGATGAGAACGTCTTCTGTCATCAAGTCCCGTTAATCGTCTGCCAGCATGTCGCGCGCGACGATGACGCGCATGATCTCGTTGGTGCCTTCGAGGATCTGATGCACCCTGAGATCGCGCACCGTCTTCTCGATCCCGAAATCCGCGAGGTACCCGTAGCCGCCATGGATCTGCAGCGCCTCGTTGGCGACGCGGAAGCCGGTATCGGTGACGAGCCTTTTGGCCATGGCGCAGAATTTGCGCGCGTCGGGCGCGTTGCGGTCGAGCTTCCAGGCCGCCTGATAGAGGAAGACGCGCGCCGCCTGCAGTTCGGTCTCCATGTCGGCGATCTTGAACTGCAGCGCCTGGAAGTGGGCGAGGCTTTTGCCGAAGGCCTTGCGCTCCTTCATATAGGTCACGGCTTTGTCGAGCGCCGCTTGCGCCGCCCCCAGGCTGCAGGCGGCGATGTTGAGCCGGCCGCCATTGAGCCCGGTCATGGCGATCGAGAAGCCCTTGCCCTCGCCGCCGATGAGCTGCGCCGCCGGCACACGCGCGGAATCGAGATTGACGGTGGCGGTCGCCTGTGCGTGCCAGCCCATCTTCCTCTCATTGGCGCCGAAGCTGAGGCCCTCCGTGCCCTTCTCGACCAGGATGCAGGAGATGCCCTTCGGACCTTCCTCGCCGGTGCGGCACATCACCAGATAGATGTCGGAATAGCCGCCGCCCGAGATGAAGGCCTTGGAGCCGGAGAGGCGATAGTGGCTGTTGCCGTCCTTCGCCGCCTTGGTCTTGAGCGCCGCGGCATCCGATCCCGAGCCAGGCTCGGTGAGGCAATAGCTGGCGATGATGTCCATGGCGCAGAGCCTGGGCAGCCAGGCCTGGCGCTGCTCCTCGGTGCCATAGGTATCGATGATCCAGGCACACATATTGTGGATCGAGAGGAAGCTCGCCACCACCGGATCGGCGTAGGAGAGCTCCTCGAAGATGAGCGCCGATTCGACGCGGCTGAGGCCCGATCCGCCGTGATCCTCACGGACCGTGATGGCGGCGAGGCCGAGCCCCGCCGCGTCCTTCAGCACGGCGCGCGGGATCGCCTTCTCTTCGTCCCATTGCGCGGCGAAAGGCGCGATCTTCTCGGCCGCGAAGCCCTTCACCATGTCCCTGATGGCAGTCTGGTCGGCGGTCAGCGAGAAATCCATGCAACGGCCCTTGCGCGCACTTGCCTCAAGGGTAAGTGCCGATGGAGTAACCATCGGCACTTAGCCGATCCTGGACCTCTTTGCGATAGGCCATCACGTCGGCCGGCGCCTTCAGCCGCAGCGCCTCGATCTCGGCGGCATCGAAACGCGTCCAGCTCTCGGGCGTGCTCTTGCCGCCATAGATCTTCACCACCCAATTGAGCAGGGCCGCGGTGTCTTTGCTGTCGAGTCCCGAATTGACGATGCCGGGCACATTGACGAAATAGATCCGCGCCTCCTTCCCGCGCACCAGATGGCCGACGACCCCCTTGAGCGGCGGGATGCGCCCGAGCTCCGGGCTGACGCCGTCCGCCGTATGGCAGCCGGTGCAATGGAGGGCATAATTGTAATTGGGCTCCGCCGCCGGCGCGGCGGCCGCCGTGAGCGTCAGGGCGAAGATGACGATGGCGCAGCGGCGCATCTCATTCTCCGAATTTCGACCGCATGTCGCGCAGAGTCTGATGGTCGACTGTGGTCTTTCTGAGGAGGGCGACATCGGCGGTGGCGAGCGGCTTGTACTGGTCGGCCGTGAGGCCGTTCAGCTCCTGGGTCACGTAATTGGCCAGGCCGGCGACGTCGTCGTCGCTGAAATCATCGCGCGGCGGCATGGCGCTGACATAGAGCTGACCCTTGACCTTGATCGGCCCCGAGAGCCCGTGGATGACGACCAGCGCCACATAATCGCGCTGCACGCTGCCCGCCTTCTTGAGCGTCTCGGAGATGAGCGGCGGCGCCAGACCCGGCGTGCCGGCCCCGTCCACCTGATGGCAGGCGACGCAATTCTCGGAATAGAGCGACGCACCATCCGCCGCCGCCTGGCCGGAGGAGAGCGCAAGCAGCGTGGCGGCGAGGACAGTCCGATGCCGCATCAGCCGGTACCGATCACCGCGGCGACGGTGCAGTGATAGAGGCCGCGGCTGTTGGCCATGCACCAGTTGATGTCGTTGTGGACGCCCATGCGGTAACCGGGCCGTTCGCGCAGATTGTAATTGCACAAGCAGTTGCCGCAGGACACCTGGCCGCAGCAGTCGTTGTAGCTGATGAGATAGGCCTTGTTGTCCTTGGGGCTCTGGCAAGTGCCGACCCAGGTGACCTTGGAGGCCTCGGAGCCCGGCGGGCAGCTGGCCAGCGAGCCGCCGCAGCAGGTACACAGGAAACCGTCGAGGGCGCAATAGCGCCAATATTCGCAGGTCTCGTCGCCTTCGTCGCGCGTGCTCGCCGCATGCGCCGCGCCGCCCGAGCGGTCGAACGGCAGCATCGGCAGGATGGCGCTGCCGGCGATGGCGGTACCGAGCGCCGACAGCGCGCTGCGCCGCCCGATACGCTGCGCCCCGAGGCGCGTCGCCGCTTCACTCAAGCGGTCGAAGCCTTCCACGAGCCTTTGCAATGATCCGATCATGTCAAACCCTCCTCAAGCTTCCTTGACCTGATCCAGGAAGCCCTGGATCGAGGCGACACCCATTTCCTTGGCGTTGAACAGGCTCTCCAGCTGCTCGCGATTGTTGATGAGCCCCTTGGCGCGCACCGTGCCCTCGCCGTCGAGCACCACACCGTAAGGCAGGCGGCTGACGCGATAGGCCATGCCGAGATCGCTCGACAGCACATAGGGGAAGCCGTCGAGCTTGTGGCTGGCGACGAAGGCCTCGTGCTTCGGCTGATCGCCGTCGCTGGCGAGCACGATGTCGAAGCCCTTCTCCGTCTTCTGCGCCGATTTGAGCACCGGCAGCAGTTTCTTGCAGACCGGGCAGGTGGGCGACAGGAAGAAGATGAGAAGCGCGCGCCCGGTCTGCGCGCCGACAGAGACGGGCTTGCCCGAGCCCAAGGCAGCAAGCGCGAATTTGGGCGAGGCCTCGCCGATCTTGGGGCCGGAGTCGGTCATGAGCGCGCCCATCGGCGCCACCCGCTCGAACAGGATGCCGATCTGGCGCGCCAGCGCCACCACCACGATGCCGAGCGCGATGACGACGGCCCAGAGCAGGATGAGGGCGATGGTGAACGCGTCCATGGTCTATCCCTTGTTCCGGCTGTTGCGGATGAACTGGCGATGCGCGTCATTGGCGGCCGCCTGCTCGCTGGCGAGGATCAGGAGCCACACGGTGACGACCGAGAGGGCGAGGATGAGGGCATCGGTGACGGAGATGGCGCGCGCCATAGGCTGAGCGGCGGCCAGCCCGGCGAGCCCGGCGAGGATGGCATTGCGCGCGACCAGGAACCAGGAGAGGCCCTGTCCCGGACCGCCGCAGCCGCAATCGATGAGATAGCGGCCGCGCCGTAGATTGACGGCAATGGCGCCGCCATAGAGGACGAGAAGCAGGATGGCACCGATGGCGGCGGCGGGCCGCGTCAACGGTATCACAAGGCCCGCCACGATCGCGGCCTCGGCCAGCACCAGGACGAGCGCCGCCGCGGGGATCAGGTTCTGCGGCAGGATCTCATAATCGGCGAAGGAGGCCTTGAACACGTCGAAGTCGCTGAGCTTGTGCCAGATGGCGCGCACGAAGACCGCGATGAGCACGCCGCAGGCGATCAATATGACGAGCGGATCGAGCTGCATCACTGGGTCTCGGCTTGGATCGGGGTATTCCCCGCCTTCTGCTCGCCGGCGGCAGTGAGGGCATAGTCCTTCGCCGCATCGGCGGTGTAGCGCATCACCTTGAGGCCGACGAGGTCGATGGCATAGACGACCGGGTCGTCGCCCTGTCCGACCGTCACCGAAAAGGCGGTGGTCGTGGGCGAGCGCGACAGGAGCTTCTTGTTGCGCAGGTCATAGGCCCAGATCTCTTCGGCCGGGTTCTTATGCGAGCCTTCGACACCACCCTTGTGCATCAGCACGAACACGACGCCCGATTTCGGGTGGAAGGCGTGCGTCTGGTAGCCGCTCGGCCGCCAGTCGCCCTCGACCCCCTTGGTCATCTCGATCTTCTCCACGAGCTTGGCAGTCTCGCCTTCCAGGTCGACGATGTAGATGTTGCCGGTGAAGGACATGAAGATCCGGCTGGTGCCGTCGCGCTCGCCATGGATGAAAAGCGCGTCGTTGTCGGCATCGAAGATCGCCTCCGACGCCTTGCGCTCGGCGTCCGATCCGTCCTCCTTCAGCGTGTAGCTGCCGAAGGTGCCGTCGCCGCACATGGTGGCGAAGCGCAGGCTGTTGCCGGTCGCGGGATAGATGCCGTAGCAGCCGGCATTGGGCAGTTCCGCCGTCTGCTTCTGCGCCTTGAGATCGACGACGCTGACCGAGGTCGCGGGCGTCGCATTCTGCGCGAAGATCCAGCGATCGTCGGTCGATCCCTGCAGCAGCGGACGGTAGTTGAGCGCCTGCGTGCGCGTGGAGGCGATCGGGATCTCGCTCTTGAGGGTGAGCGTGTTCGAGTCATAGACCTCGAGCCAGTCCGAACGTTTTCCGCGCGTGATCTTCTCGATGTAGCTCGTCGCCACATAGAACACGTCCTGCTTGGGCGGGATGTAGATCTGGCCGAGGAACCCCGTGCCCACCATGCCGAGAAGCTTCATGCTGGTGGCGTCGAAGACGCGCACGCGGCCGTCGACGATATGCTCGATGGCGAGGTCGGCGACGAAGAGCTTGGGAGTGCCCGCCGGAATAGCCTCGATCGTCATCTGCTCGGGCTGGAGCGGCTCCTGGGCTTGGGCGATGAAGGGAAGAAGCGCGACGAAGGCGCAGGCGAAAAGTCCGGTGCGAAGCATGGGCACGGTTCCTCTCCCTAGATGCGCGCTCTGGCGTGGAGCGCACTGTTGATCATACTATCCGGCAGGCTTTCGGCGATTTCAACTGATACCTTTGGTCGGACGAGATGGAAAAGCACAGCATGCGGACGATCTTGTCCCGCAGCGGTCGGCTGGGCGGCGGCGTGCTGGCGGCGGGCCTCCTCTGGCTGGTGCTTCAGCCGACCGATGGCTGGTGGTGGCTCGTCCGGGTGCCGGGGGTCCTGGCGCTGCTTCTGGCAGGCCTGGCCCTGCTCCTTCCGCCGGCGCCGGATGCCGCCCCCTGGCATCGGCGCCTTGGCTCATTCGCGATTGTCGCGGTGAGCCTGCATGTCCTTTTGGTTGCAGCTTTCGAGCCCTCCTTCTGGCGCTGGCTCGACCGGGCGGTACCGGTCGAGATCGCCTGCGGTATCGCGGCGGCGCTCGCCCTTTTTGCGACCCTGGCCGTCCGGCGCTCGCGCAGCCTGCGCTCAGGATTGGGCTCGCCGACGGCGCTCCTCTTTCACCGCATTGCCGGTTTTACCGTCGTCATCGCGGCGAGCGCCCATGTCGCCCTCATCGCCGGCACCGGCCCCGTTCTCTTCGCGCTCCTCCTCGCGAGCCTGCTTCTGACCATGGCCGCGGCCCTGGTGCCGGAGCGGCGCAAGCTCGTTGTCCTTGCTCTTCCGGCCATCCTCGCCGGCATGGCCGCGGCCCTCGCCGTAGGACCCTTGGCGCAAGCACGGCTGGCCCCCTTGCGCTCATCCCCCGTCGACCACGCGCGCTTCCTGCATGCCGACCATACCGGCTTCGTCTGCACCACCTGTCATCACAATTTCACCGACCGGACGGGCACGGAGAACTGCATCACCTGCCATAAAAGACTATCGACCAGCGAGAAGATGCGCGTCGACCGGCTGTTCCATGCCTTTTGCGGCGACTGCCATCGGCGCGAGAGGCTCGCCGGCCGCAAGAGTGGGCCGATCGATCACTGTACCGCCTGCCACGGCGGCTGATCAGGAGGGGTTCGCGAAACGTAAGAGCTCCTGACCTTCCCGGATCTGATCGCCCGGCTTGCAGCCGACATATTCGATGCGTCCGGCATGGCCGGCCTTCAGCGTGTGCTCCATCTTCATCGCCTCGAGCACGATGAGCGGCGCGCCTTTCTCGACCATCTTGCCCGCCGCGACATGGACGGCGATGATCCGGCCCGGCATGGGCGCGGTGATCCTGAGCGCCGCCGCCTCGCCATCGGCTTCGCCGAGATCGAGGCCGGCACGCTTCAGGCGATAGCCGACGCCATCGAGGAACAGGGTCACGTCGTCGCCCGCCGCGGCGAAGCCTGCAGAAAGGCGCCGCCCGCCGAGATCGGCCGTGAGCCTGCCTGACGGGGAGAGCGCGGCGTTGACCGGCAAAGCGGACTTCTTGAGATGGAACAGGAAGCCGTCCTTCACATAATCGAAGACGAGCTTGTGCGCCGTCTGGCCGCCGCTCACATCGATCAGCGTCAGGTGGTCGTGGCCGCCGCCATAGTGACGCCAGCCATCGCGCTGCGACCAGGGGTCGCCCGATCCCGCCAATCGCTCGCCGAGCAGCAGGCCCGCCGCCGCCAGCACCAGCACATCGTCGGAGGCCGGCGGGACGCTGGGCAGAAGCTCCTTCTCGTGCCGGCCGATGAAGCCCGTATCGACGTCGCCCTTGGCGAACGCCTTGTTCGTTGCGAGCCTGGCAAGGAAAGCGGTGTTGGTGACGAGGCCGCCGATCTCCGTCTGCGTCAGGGCACGGCGCAACTGCGCCAGGGCCGAGGATCGGTCGCGGTCCCACACGATGAGCTTGGCGATCATCGGATCGTAATAGGTGCTGATCGCCTTGCCCTGGGTGATGCCGGTGTCGATCCGCACATGGCCGTTCTCCGCCGGAAAGGCGAGATGGCTGATCGTGCCGGTCTGCGGCAGGAAATCGCGGTCGGGGTCCTCGGCATAGAGCCGGACCTCGAAGGCGTGGCCGTCGATGGCGAGCTGGTCCTGAGTGAGCGGCAGCGTCTCGCCCGCGGCGACGCGCAATTGCCATTCGACCAGGTCGAGGCCGGTGATGAATTCGGTGACCGGATGCTCGACCTGGAGGCGCGTGTTCATCTCCATGAAATAGAACGAGCCGTCCCCGTCGAGCAGGAACTCGACGGTTCCCGCGCCGGCATAGCCGATCGACTTGGCCGCCGTGACCGCCGCCTCCCCCATGCGCCGGCGCAGGGCCGCCGTCATGCCGGGCGCCGGCGCCTCCTCGATCACCTTCTGGTGCCGGCGCTGGATCGAGCAGTCGCGCTCGAACAGATAGACGCAATTGCCGTGGGCGTCGGCGAAGATCTGGATCTCCACATGACGCGGCTTCGTCAGATATTTTTCGATCAGCACCCGGTCGTCGCCGAAGGAGGATTGCGCCTCGCGCTTGGCCGAGGCGAGCTGGTCGCGGAATTCGGCCTTGGCTTGCGCGACCTTCATGCCTTTGCCGCCGCCCCCGGCCGAGGCCTTGATCAGCACCGGATAGCCGATCTTGTCGGCCGCCGTCTCGAGCACCGAAGGCGACTGGTCCTCGCCATGATAGCCCGGCACCAGCGGCACCTGCGCCTTCGCCATCAGCGCCTTGGCCTCGCTCTTCCCGCCCATGGCGCGGATGGCCGCCGGCGGCGGACCGATGAAGGTGACCTTGGCCTTGGCGCAGGCCTCGGCGAAAGCGGCATTCTCGGACAGGAAGCCGTAGCCCGGATGGATCGCCTCGGCGCCCGTCTTCTTCGCGGCCTCGATGACGGCGTCGATCTTGAGATAGCTGTCGCGCGCCAGGGGTCCGCCGATACGCACCGCGTCATCCGCTTGTGCCACATGCAGCGCATCGGCGTCGGCGTCGGAATAGACCGCGATGGTGCGCAGGCCCATGCGTTTCGCCGTCCGGATGACCCGGCAGGCGATCTCGCCGCGATTGGCGATGAGGACCGATTTCAGCATGATCACATCCTGAATATGCCGAAGCGGGTTTCGGGGATCGGCGCGTTGAGCGCGGCCGACAAGCTCAAGCCCACCACGCGGCGCGTCTCTGCCGGATCGATGACGCCGTCGTCCCACAGGCGCGCCGAGGCGAAATAGGGATGACCCTGCTGCTCATATTGCTCGCGGATCGGCGCCTTGAACGCTTCCTCGTCCGCATCGCTCCAGGTCTCGCCCTTGGCGCCAAGGCCGTCGCGCTTGACGGTGGCCAGCACATTGGCGGCCTGCTCGCCGCCCATCACCGAGATGCGCGCATTGGGCCACATCCACAAAAAGCGCGGCGAGTAGGCCCGTCCGCACATGCCATAATTGCCGGCGCCGAAGCTGCCGCCGATGATGACGGTGACCTTGGGCACCTGGGCGGTCGCGACCGCGGTCACGAGCTTCGCGCCATGCTTGGCGATGCCCTCATTCTCGTATTTGCGCCCCACCATGAAGCCGGTGATGTTCTGCAGGAACAAGAGCGGGATGCGCTGCTGGCAGCAGATCTCGATGAAATGCGCGCCCTTGACGGCCGATTCCGAGAACAGGATGCCGTCATTGGCGAGGATGCCGACCGGCATGCCCTGCACATGGGCGAAGCCCGTGACCAGCGTCTTGCCATAGAGCGCCTTGAACTCGTCGAGCACGCTGTCATCGACGATGCGCGCGATCACCTCGCGGACATCGAAGGGCTCGCGCGAGGTCGGCGGCATGACACCATAGAGCTCGGCCGGATCATAGTGCGGCGCCTTGGCTTCGCGCAGGATGATGTCAGCTTGCTTCCTGATCTGCAGATTGGCCACGGCGCGCCGCGCCAGATCGAGCGCATGCTCGTCGGTTTGAGCGAGATGGTCGGCGACGCCGGAGAGGCGGGTATGGACATCGGCGCCGCCCAAGTCCTCGGCACTCACCACCTCGCCGGTCGCCGCCTTCACCAGAGGCGGGCCACCCAGGAAGATCGTGCCCTGCTCGCGCACGATGATGCTCTGGTCCGCCATGGCCGGCACATAGGCGCCGCCCGCGGTGCAGGAGCCCATCACCACCGCGATCTGGTGGATGCCCTTGGCCGACATGTTGGCCTGGTTGAAGAAGATGCGGCCGAAATGGTCGCGATCGGGGAAGACCTCGTCCTGATTGGGCAGGTTGGCGCCGCCCGAATCGACCAGATAGATGCAGGTGAGCCGGTTCTGCTCGGCGATCTCCTGGGCGCGCAGGTGCTTCTTGACGGTGATCGGATAATAGGTGCCGCCTTTCACCGTCGCGTCATTGCACACGATCATGCATTCGCGCCCCGCGACCCGGCCGATGCCGGTGATGATGCCGGCGGACGGCACCTCGCCGTGATACATCTTGTGGGCGGCGAGATGGCCGACCTCGAGAAAGGGCGAGCCGCGATCGAGGAGCCGCAGCACCCGCTCCCGGGGAAGCAGTTTTCCCCGCGCTTCATGCCGGTCGCGCGAGGCCTTGGGCCCGCCTTGCATGATATGGGCCGAGACCTTGCGCAGATCGTCGACCAGCCCGCGCATATGCTCCTCATTGCGTCGGAACTTGTCGGACCCGGGATCGATGTCGCTTTTGAGGACGGTCATGGACGATACACGCTCCACTTCCCCTCCCCCTTGCGGGGAGGGGCTGGGGTGGGGGTCTGGTGGTCCCTCAATTTTTGGTTCTGTGAGTACGAAGGAAGTGTAGTCTCGAGAGACTTCCCGACCCCCACCCTTAATCCCTCCCCGCAAGGGGGAGGGAAATCCGCTCTCGCCAATTGAGCCATCTAGATCGACTTCTCGAACAGTTCGCGGCCGATCAGCATGCGCCTGATCTCGCTGGTGCCGGCGCCGATCTCATAGAGCTTGGCGTCGCGCAGGAGCCGCCCGGTCGGGAAGTCGTTGATATAGCCGTTGCCGCCCAGGAGCTGGATGGCGTCGAGCGCTATTTGCGTCGCCTTCTCGGCGGCGAACAGGATGGCGCCCGCCGCGTCCTCGCGGGTGACGCGGCCCTGATCGCAGGCCTTGCACACCGTATAGACATAGGAGCGCGCCGCGTTCATCAGCACATACATGTCGGCGAGCTTGCCCTGGACCAGCTGGAAGGTGCCGATCGGCTGGCCGAACTGCTTCCGGTCATGCACATAGGGCAGGACGACGTCGAGCGCGGTGCGCATGATGCCGATGGCGCCGGCGGCGAGCACGGCCCGCTCATAGTCGAGGCCCGACATCAGCACGCGCACACCCTTGTTCACCTCGCCGACGACATTCTCTTCCGGCACCTCGCAATCCTCGAAGATGAGCTCGCCGGTGTCGGAGCCCCGCATGCCGAGCTTGTCGAGCTTCTGCGCGGTGCGGAAGCCTTTAAAACCTTTCTCGATGAGGAAGCTGGTGATGCCCTTGGCCCCGGCTTGCGGATCGGTCTTGGCATAGACGAAGAGCGTGTCGGCGATGGGACCGTTGGTGATCCACATCTTGTTGCCGTTGAGGATGTATTTCGATCCCTTCTTCTCGGCCTTGGTGCGCATCGAGACGACGTCCGAGCCCGAGCCCGGCTCCGACATGGCGAGCGCCCCCACATGCTCGCCCGAGATCAGTTTCGGCAGATAGCGCCTCTTCTGCTCGTCCGAGCCGTTGCGGCGGATCTGGTTGATGCACAGGTTGGAATGAGCGCCATAGGAGAGGCCGACCGAGCCCGACGCCCGGCTCACCTCTTCGACCGCTATCGCATGATCGAGATAGCCGAGCCCCAGGCCGCCATGCTCCTCCTCGACGGTGATGCCATGGAGGCCGAGCTCGCCGAGCCTGGGCCACAGATCGCGCGGGAACTCGTTCGATTTGTCGATCTCGGCCGCACGCGGCGCGATCTCGGCCTGGGCGAAGACCGAGACCGTGTTGCGGATCATCTCGGCGGTTTCGTCGAGATCGAATTTGAGGCCGAAATTGCTGCTGTCTGCCATGGCTAGTCCAATCCCATCATGCCGTCTTTTCTTCCTCGAGGCCCAGCTCCTTGCGCGCCTCTTCGCGCATCAGGAATTTCTGGATCTTGCCGGTCACCGTCATCGGGAAGGCGTCGACGAACTTCACATAGCGCGGAATCTTGTAATGCGCGATCTGTCCCTGGCAGAATTGGCGGATTTCCTCGTCCGTGCAGCTCTGGTCGGCCTTCAGCCTGATCCAGGCGCACAGCTCCTCGCCATATTTCCTGTCGGGCACGCCGATCACCTGCACGTCGGCCACTTTCGGGTGCTTGTACAGGAATTCCTCGATCTCGCGCGGATAGATGTTCTCCCCGCCTCTGATCACCATGTCCTTGATGCGCCCGACGATGTTGCAATAGCCCTCCGCGTCGATCGTCGCGAGGTCGCCGGTATGCATCCAGCGCGCCTCATCGATCGCCTCGCGGGTCTTCTCCTCGTCGTTCCAATAGCCGCGCATCACCGAATAGCCGCGAGTGCACAGCTCGCCGGGCTCGCCCGGCGGAACGATGCGGCCGTCGGCATCGACGACCGTGACCTCGACATGGGGATGGATGCGCCCGACCGATCCGACGCGCTGCTCGAGCGGATCGTCGGCCGAGGTCTGGAAGCTCACCGGGCGCGTCTCGGGCATGCCGTAGCAGATGGTGACCTCGTTCATATGCATGTCCCTGACCGCCTGCTTCATCACCTCGATCGGACAGGGCGAGCCCGCCATGATGCCGGTGCGCAAGGACGAGAGATTGAACTTCTTGAACTCGGCATGGCCGAGCTCGGCGATGAACATGGTCGGCACGCCATAAAGGCCGGTGCAGCGCTCGGCCTCGACGGTCTGCAGCACGGCGAGCGGGTCAAAACCTTCGCCCGGATAGACCATGGCCGAACCGTGAGTGACGCAGGCGAGGTTGCCCAGCACCATGCCAAAGCAATGATAGAGCGGCACCGGGATGCAGATGCGGTCCTTTTCGGAGAGCCGCATCGTCTCGCCGATGAAATAGCCATTGTTCAGGATATTGTGATGGGTGAGCGTGGCGCCCTTGGGGTAGCCGGTGGTGCCGCTGGTGAACTGGATGTTGATCGGGTCGTCGAACTGCAGCGTGGCGGCGATCTCGGCCAGAAGCTGATGGTGCTCCGGCCCGGCGCGGCCGGGGACCGAGTCGAAGGCGAGCATCCCTGCGCCTTCGCCGCCGATGCGGATGATGGTCTTGAGATGCGGCAGGCGGTTGCCGGCGCGGAGCTCGTTCAGCATGCCGACATAGTCGCTGGTCTTGAACTGGCTTGCGGTGACGAGCGCCTTGCATTCGACCTTGTTGAGCGCGTAGTCGGCCTCGGCGAGGCGATAGGCCGGATTGATGTTGACCAGGATGAGTCCGGCCTTGGCGGTGGCGAATTGGGTGACCACCCATTCAGCGTTGTTGGGCGACCAGATGCCGACCCGGTCGCCGGGCGCGAGCCCCAGCGCCAGGAGCCCTGCGGCGAAGTCGTCGACCTTGCGCTTGAGCTCGGCATAGGTCCAGCGCACCCCCTGGTGGCGCACGACGAGCGCGTCACAATCGCCCCAGCGGCGCGCCGCCTCGTCGAAGAACGCGCCCAATGTCTGGCCGATCAGCGGCACGCTGCTCGCCCCATGCACATAGCTTTGCGTGAGCCTGGTCAATCGCAAATCCTCCCACGGCCAGCAAATAGGATTATGGCCTGTGTTTCAACCGGGCTGACCGAAAGTCTAGGTGGAGGGGAACCCCTTGCCTAACCTCGGGCAGCGTGTCACCTGTGGCCCGGAATAACGTCTGCGAGGAGCGTCATGACCAGAAATCTCAATCAGCCCTTGGGCGGAAACCAGATGCCGCGTTTCGGCGGTCCGGCCACCATGATGCGCCTGCCGATGCAGACCGGGACCGACGGGCTCGATGCCTGCTTCGTCGGCATCCCCATGGACATCGGCGCCTCGAATCGCGCCGGCACGCGCTACGGCCCGCGCCAGATCCGCGCCGAATCCTGCCTGATCCGCCCCTACAACATGGCGACGCGGGCGGCGCCCTTCGACAGCTTGATGGTCGCCGATATCGGCGATGTGGCGATCGACACGTTCAACCTGCCGAAATGCATGGACATCATCACCAATGCCTATCGCGCGATCATCGCCAAGGGCTGCCGGCCCCTGACGCTGGGCGGCGACCACACGCTGACCTATCCGATCTTGCGCGCCATCGCCGAGAAATACGGCCCCGTCGGCCTCATCCATGTCGATGCCCATGCCGACATCAACGAGAACATGTTCGGCGAGAAGATCGCCCACGGCACGCCGTTCCGCCGCGCAGTCGAGGACAAGCTGCTCGACACGAGGCGCTGCATCCAGATCGGGCTCCGGGCTACAGGCTATGCCGCCGATGATTTCGACTGGCCGCGCCAGCAGGGCTTCCGCGTCGTCCAGGCCGAAGACTGCTGGCACAAGTCCTTGACCCCTCTCATGGAGGAAGTGCGCCAGCAGATGGGCAAGGGTCCGGTCTATCTGAGCTTCGACATCGACAGCCTGGACCCCGCTTTCGCGCCCGGCACCGGCACGCCCGAGATCGGCGGCCTCACCACCATCCAGGGGCTCGAGATCATCCGCGGCGCCTGGGGCCTCGATCTCGTCGGCTGTGACCTGGTCGAAGTGTCGCCGCCCTATGATCCGAGCGGCAACACAGCGCTCACCGGCGCCAATCTGCTGTTCGAGATGCTCTGCGTGCTGCCCGGCGTGAAGCGGCGGTAGCGGGGGACGCGACCCGCGAAGGAAGGTCTCGCCGCCCGGCTTGGCCTCCGGGGGGCGAGACGAGGTCCAACAAGAGGGAGAAGGCTCCCTCGGGGAGCGCCATCAGATTTTGCGACTTTTGCGAAGGCTTGATGACAGTCCGGCCGAATCGTCGACCAGGCGCATCAGGTGCCGTCATCAAACTGTCATCGAACCGTCGCAAGTGTCATTGATTGCGTAAGGGGAGCCGATCATGCCGAACGACTTTCTCAGCCTTTTTGGCGACGATGCGGAGACGATCAAGCTCGATGCCGGCCAGGTGCTCTTTGAACAGGGCGAACCGGCGAACAGCCTCTATATCGTCAAATCGGGCGAGTTGCAGATCCTCAACGGCAACCACGCGTTCGAGACGGTCGGCAAGGGCGGCATCCTGGGCGAGATGGCGCTGGTCGATGGCGGGTCGCGCAGCGCCACGGTTAAAGCCGTCACCGCGAGCCAGGTTATCCCGCTCGACGAGAAGCGGTTCCTGTTCATGGTCGCGCAGACGCCCTATTTCGCGCTGCGGGTCATGAAGGTCATGAGCGCGCGTCTGCGCACCATGAACGATCGCGCCAGGGCAATGCCGGGAACGTAGCTCCGGCGAACCCGTCATTGCCGCGCAGCCGGCGGTCAGGCCGGCGTCGCGGCCGCGGTCTGCGGCTTCAGTCCCTCATAGGTGATGAGCGTCTTGATCTCGTTCGAGGCGAAGCCCAGCGACATGGGACAGGCGACGCCCGGCAGGACCGTGACGTCGAAGATCTCGGCCACCGCGCCATCGATGCGGAACCATTCGACGCAGGTGCCGCTGTCGAGATCGATGACCTGCACCCCGCACCAGGGCTCGGAATCGGTGGTTTTCAACCGGTTGTCGAGCGCCAGGCCCTCGAAGCGCTTGTAGCGCGGCTTCGACAGGCCGACAAAGGCATGCCGCCCATGGATGGCGAGGCCGCGCACGAAGCCCGGGCAGAAGGCGCGCGGACGGAACGTGCCGGATGAGCGTTCGACCACGCCCAGCTCTCCGGTCCCTGAGTTCAGCACCCATAATTTTCCGTCGGCCACGCGCGGCGAATGCGGCATCGACAGGCCGGAGCAGACGATCTCGCCCGTTTCGACATCGACGACGATGCCGCCATTGGCGCGCCGGTCGCGCCAGCCGTCGATCGTGTCGGAACGCGACACCGCCGTCACATAGCGCGGCCGGCCCTTCTCCATGGCGAGGCCATTGAGATGGCAGCGGTCCTCCTCGACCAGGCTCGAAATGAAGGGCGGCATCCACAGGGCGGTGAAGCTGTGCCGCTCGGAAGGGACGGCGAGGCAGTTATAGGCGGTGTTGACGAAGACGATCCGCCCGTCCTCCATGAGCCCGACCTCATGCGCATCGAGGACGCCCGTCGTGTAGGTGACGCGCGGCACATAGCAGGCGTCCTGCGTGTGGTTGATCGCCTGGCCCGTCTCGAGGACGTTCTCGAAGCGCTGGATCTGGAACAGGGTCGCCAGCACCAGGGTGCGGCCCTCGGCGGCCAGGCCCATGGCCTTGGGGAACAGCCGTTCGTCCACCATCAGCCCGCCCTTATGCGGGTTGCGGCCGAGCAGATAGAGCTTGCCGGACTGGTAGGAGGTGAAGCCGACCGAGAGATCGAGGCGGTTCAAAAGGCGCGGGAATCCGCTCGACATGGAATAGGTGGTCTTGGTCTCGGCCTGAGCCTTGTCGGCGGGCACGGGCTCGCCGCTCTCGGGTGGCGGCGCGGAACTGGCGGGTGGCGGGGCGGTCTGGTGCACGAGGGTCGCCTGTCACGGAAGCGTCGGACTGGCAAGAGGACTACAGCGCTTCAGGGGACCTGATCAATGTTCATCTGTACGGGGATCCAGATGAGATCGGCCAGGCTCGAGACCATGCGCCAGCCTCGGCAACGGAGGTCGGCCTACCGTCATTTGACGGCTGTCCCGGCGCAGCGGTCATGGCAAGGTGCTCGTGGGATTCACGCGGAACCCGGGGGAATGCACGTGTTGCGAAGACTACTGCTCGTCGGCGCGGTTCTGACGGCCGGCACCACGGCCGAGGCGGCCGATGTGGAGGCGCCTGCCATTTACGATTGGTCGGGCTTTTATGCCGGCGTCCATGCCGGCTATGGCTGGGGCGACGGCGGCGGCGTCGATTTCGACGAGTTCTTCGCCCCGGGCTTCGGCGAAATCGGGGATGGTGCCGTTGCGGCGGGCTATCCGGAGACCATCGGCAAAGACCTCGAGGGCATGCTCGGCGGCGGGCAGGTCGGCTACAATATCCAAACCGACAGGCTGGTCATCGGCATCGAAGCCGACCTTTCCTATCTGGGCATGGACGAGAAGGAGAGCACGGCCTTTCCCGGCGGCATCGGAGGGAATGTGTTGCTCGAGCCAGGCACCGCTTCTGTCCGACAGAGCCTCGATTATCTCGGCACCGCGCGCTTGCGGCTCGGCTATGCCCTGGATCGGACTTTGCTCTATGTGACGGGCGGCCTGGCCTATGGCGACAAAGAGTTCCGCTTTGCCACGACATCGGGCCCCGCATCTTTTGCCGGCGGCAAGTCGGACACCGCTTTGGGCTGGAGCCTCGGCGGCGGGTTTGAATACGCCATCCTGGACGCCACCACCTTGCGGCTCGAATATCTCTATTACGATCTGGGGCGATTGTCCTCGACCGCTGCTGCGGCCCAGGACGAGCGCTTCACCCAGAGCTATTCGGCGGAGTTTCGCGGCAATATCGTCAGGGCGGGCGTGAACGTCCGCTTCTGACGTGCATTCGTGAACTGGCCGGTCCGCTGCTCCGTGTCGCCTTCGCTCACATCGCCGCAGCGCCGGAGAAGGTCATGCTCATGAAATCATGGAAAACGCGCGTCGCCGGGCCTTGCTGCACCGCCCGGTTCCAGGCGAGGCCGACATCCATGGTCGGGATGTCGCCGATCACATTGCGCGTCTCGATGCGCTGGCCTTCGAGCGACCAGGGCCTGTAGACCATGTCGGAAAGAACGGTGACGCCCATGCCGGCGGCCACCATGCTGCGCACCGCCTCGACGGACGAGGTCTTCACGATCATGCGCGGCTCGAGCCCGGCTTTCGCCCAATATTTGCCGGCGGTGTCCATCGCCTCGTCGACGGTCAGCATCACATAAGGCTCCTCGGCGATATCGGCGAGCGTCACATTCTCGCTGGTGAGCAACGGATGCTCGACCGGCAGCCACAGCCGCCGCCGCGATTTGACCAGGGTTTCCGACGCGATGCGCATCGTATCGGCGAGATTGGAGACCAGCATCACCGCGATATCGAGGGTCCGGTCGACGAGCCCCCTCTCGATCGCCTCGCGCGGCAGTTCACGCAGCTCGACGCTGATGCGCGGATAGTTGCGCAGGAAGCGGGCATAGTGGCGCGGCATGAAATAGCCCGCGACCGTATAGGTGACGCCGATGCGGACATGGCCGGCATGCGCCATGTCCTCGGTCAGAGGCGCGCTCATCGCCTCGTTCACCGCCGCCATGATGATGCGCGCATGCTGCAGGAAGCGCGTGCCCTCGGCGGTGAGCGCGACGCCCGTCGACTGGCGGTCGAACAGGCGCACGGCGAGGTCGCCTTCGAGCTGCTTGATCGCCGCGGTGATGGCCGACTGCGAGACATTGAGCTCGATCGCCGCCTGGCTTACCTGCCCGGCATCGGCGGCGGCGATGAAATACCTGACCTGCTTGATCGAAAGGGGCATTATCTGATTTTCAAATACCGGACAGCAGATTTTCCGATTTTACAATATTGCTTGTGCAACGCAATATTTGAACTCGCAAGGACGGCGCCAGACCGTGAACATATCGGGAGGATCAGGGTGACAGCCATAAACTGTGACATGGGCGAGGCTTTCGGCCTCTATAAGATGGGCGACGATGAAGGGCTCATGCCCCATATCGACGTCGCCAACGTCGCCTGCGGCTTCCATGGCTCGGATTTCAACCACATGCGCGCCACCGTCCGCCTCGCCAAAGAGCATGGCGTGAAGGTGGGCGCCCACCCCTCCCTGCCCGACCTCCAGGGCTTTGGCCGGCGCGAGATGAAGATCTCGCGCGATGAGCTCGCCAATTGCCTCATCTATCAGATCGGCGCGCTCAAGGGATTTCTCGAAGCCGAGAAGATGACCCTCAACCACATCAAGCCGCATGGCTCGCTCTATGGCATGGCGGCGCGCATGGAGGACATGGCCCATGCCGTGTGCGACGCGGCCGACATCTTCAAGGTGCCGCTCTTCGGCATGGTCAACACGCTGCATGAGAAGATCTACACGGCGCGCGGCCACAGATTCATTCCGGAATTCTATGCCGACCTCGACTACCGCGACGACGGCAGCCTGATCATCACGCGCGAGCATGAGGCGAAGGATCCCGACGAGGCCGCCGCCAAATGCCTGCGCGCCATCACGGAAGGCAAGGTGAAGAGCGTGGGCGGCAAGGATGTGACGGTGGGCTCCGCCACGATCTGCATCCATTCCGACACGCCCAATGCCGTTGCCATCGCCGCGGCCGTCCGTAAAGCGGTCCACCCCTATCTCGACGCCGCCTGACCAACGAAAGAGCGCCCATGTCCAATACCCTTCTGTCGCCGCTCCCCGGAACCTTCTATCGCAAGCCCGCACCCGACAAGCCCGACTACAAGACGGAAGGCGACGCGGTCGCGGTCGGCGACGTCATCGGCCTGATCGAGGTCATGAAGTCCTTCACCGAGGTCAAGGCCGAGGTGGCGGGCAAGATCGTCAAATTCCTCGCCGACAATGAGGAACCGGTGATGGCCGGCCAGCCGCTCGTGGAAATCGGTTGAGATGACGAAGGAGATCGTTATCGCCAAATACCCCTCGCCCCGCTTCAGCGGGGAGAGGGAAGGGGCCCATTGCGCAGCCATGGGAAGGGTGAGGGGCCTGTGGCAGGATGACTTCGAGAAGCCCCTCACCCCTCCCACCGCTTCGCGGCGGGTCCCTCCCCTCTCCCCGCTGGAGCGGGGCGAGGGTTTCAAGGCCCTCCCATGCTGAAATCCCTCTTCATCGCCAATCGCGGCGAGATCGCGGTGCGCATCATCAGGGCGGCGCGCGAATTGGGCATTCGCACCATCCAGGCCCATAGCGCCGCCGATGCCCAGTCGCTGGCGGTGAGGCTCGCGGACGAGGCCGTCAATATCGGTCCGCCGCATGCGGCGAAATCCTATCTCAATATCCCCGCCATCATCGATGCCGCCGTGAAGGCGGGCGCCGACGCCATCCATCCGGGCTATGGCTTCCTCGCCGAGAATGCCGGCTTCGCCGAAGCCGTCGACAGAGCCGGCATGGTCTTCGTCGGCCCCTCGGCCCAGGCCATCCGCACCATGGGCGACAAGGTCCAGGCCCGCATCGCCGCCGAGACGGCCGGCGTCCCGGTAGTGCCGGGCAGCGGCGGGCGCATCGAGGATCCGAACGAAGCGACGGAAATCGCCCGGCGCATCGGCTTTCCCGTCATGATCAAGGCCGCGGCCGGGGGCGGTGGACGCGGCATCCGCATCGCCGCCAGCACGGCGGAATTCGAGCAATTGCTGCCGCAGGCGCAAGGCGAGGCGCTCGCCGCCTTCGGCGACGGCGGACTTTATATAGAGAAGGTCATCGGCAAGGCGCGCCATATCGAGGTGCAGGTGCTGGCCGACGGCGAGCGCGCCATACACTGTTTCGAGCGCGAATGCTCGCTGCAGCGCCGCCGCCAGAAAGTGTGGGAGGAAGCCCCTTCCCCGGTCCTGCCGGACGAGGTGCGCCGGAAGCTCTGCGCCTCCGCCGTGGCGCTGGCCGAAGCCGTCCATTATCGCGGCGCCGGCACGATCGAATATCTCTATGACGACGAGACCCGGGACTTCTATTTCATCGAGATGAACACTCGCATCCAGGTCGAGCATCCGGTGACCGAGCTCATCACCGGCCTCGATCTGGTGCGCGAGATGATCCTGATCGCCGGCGGCCAGCGCCTGCGCCACCGGCAGGACGACGTCCGGCGCACCGGCCATGCCATCGAGGTGCGCATCAATGCCGAGGACCCGGCGAAGAACTTCATGCCCTTCCCCGGCACGGTGGCGGGCTTGAGCGTTCCGGGCGGCCCCGGCACGCGCTTCGACACCATGCTCTATGACGGCTATCAGGTGCCGCCCTTCTACGACTCGTTGCTCGGCAAGCTCATCGTCTGGGATGAGACCCGGGCGAGCGCGATCGACCGCCTGAAGCGCGCCCTGGCCGAGCTCGAGATCGGCGGCCTCAAGACGACCAAGCCCCTGCACCTCCTCCTCGCCGACGATCCCGAGGTG